>PBJL01000022.1 GCA_002721105.1 Acidiferrobacteraceae bacterium
GCCAGTTGTTTTTTTAAATTTATAAAACCCTCGTTATTATATTTTATCTTGATAACTCTTTTATTCAAACTTTTCTGTTGTGTTAGAGCGCTGAGTGTCTGATCGGTTCTCAATATGGTGGGAGTGGCTTCGAAAACTCTGCCTAGGATTCGCATTTCTGTCTGGAGTGGCGACCTTGCTGATGATGAGCGTTGCGGCTCTGGACATCATCACTACCTATGCCTTTTTGAAACCAATTCCGGCGACGTTTGAATTTGTCGAAACTATGTTGGTAGTAGTGGCATTTTTTGCGATACCTCTGGCTCAATCACAGCGCGCACATATTCGAGTCGAATTGATTTATAACCACATGCCCAAATTTTTGCAGGTTTCTTCCGATCTATTTGGATACATTTTAAACATAATTTTTTATGCGCTCATTGCTTTTTACGGCTTGAGAGCTGGCATAATTAGTTTCCAACAAGCTGAGATAGCACCTGGGATTATCAATTGGCCGCTTTGGCCGGCACGTTTTTTCCTTTTTTTGGGTGCGTTAATGATGACAATCCAATGCGTGGCGGACGCGATAGCACTTCTTGTAGGGCGAAGCGATCTCAGCTCTCAAGGCGAAGGCGGTGGTGCCCCGCTTTGCTCAGGTGAAATTCGTGTTTGATCCACTTATTATTGGTTACAGTGGAGTTGGCCTGCTGTTTCTATTTCTTGCTCTTGGCATTCCCGTGGCAGTGGCCATGGGGGTCGTAGGTATCGTTGGGATGTATTTTGGGGTAAGCGAATTTTTTCTCATCGGGCAATTACGTTCCTTACCTTTTGCGACCGTTAGTTCCTATGGTCTTGCCGTCCTACCTTTATTTGTTCTTTTAGGAGTTATCGCAGAGGCTTCGGGTATCACTACAGATGTTTTCAAAGCAGCCGACATATGGCTGCGACGGCTCCGAGGTGGACTCTATCAAGCCACTATTGTGGGATCTGCAGTATTCTCGGCAATTTCCGGTTCGACTTTGGTGAATGCATTAGTGTTTACCCGCATCGCCTTTCCAAAAATGATGGATCTCGGGTACTCCAAAAGTCTTTCGTTAGGCGCAATTGCCGGTGCCGGGAGCTTCGCCGCAATGATTCCGCCCTCTATAACAATGGTTATTTATGCAATTATGACCGAGCAGTCAGTCGGCCAGCTACTAATGGCCGGCTTGATCCCCGGCGTAATAACAGCGGCTGTCTATCTCACCGGAATCAATCTTCTGGTCCGCATTAACCCAAAACTAGCACCAACAAAAGCTAAACCGACAGTCTGGAAAGAAAAAAGACGTGCGCTCGGAAAAATATGGCCAATTATTTTGTTAATCTTTTTAGTGCTTGGTGGTATTTACTTTAGAATATTCCCGCCATCAGCAGCGGGTGCTGCTGGCGCATTCGGTGCTCTCTTGTTTGGTGCATACCGAATGAAAGGCTTGCGCAGATGGTTGCCGGCAGCCCTGCAGGACGCTGCATTTATCTCCAGTATCATGTTCATGATTCTCGTAGGTGGACTTCTTCTTTCACGTATGCTGGTTGCGACTGGGGTTATTGATCATATGGTAGACGCAATAACCAGTGTTGCTGACACGCCGCTTAAGTTTATGATTCTCGCGTCGATTCTCTATCTTATTCTTGGTTGCTTCTTAGATACCACTTCAATGATGGTGGTCACTCTTCCGTTTTTATTTCCGACAGTAGTAGCGCTAGATATCAATCCTATCTGGTTTGGCATCGTTCTGGTGAAGCTTATCGAAATCTCTGTGATCACTCCCCCGGTAGGATTCAATATTTTTGCGGTCATGAGCGCAGTGAAGGGACAAGCAACTTTTGGGGATGTCTACAAAGGTGTTTTGCCTTTTATAGTTCTCGATCTAATAGTTCTCGCCCTTCTAATCATGTTTCCTCAGCTAGCGACATGGTTGCCTGAAACTATGATTCGATAGCAATTAAGACCACTGGTTCCGGCTCTTTCATTAGTGAAGTTGTAACTTATAGAGTAAAGGCAAAACCCCGATTAAATCCCAGTTTTTTTTAGAACCGGGGGCGAAGTATGTAATATCCAACGAAATATAAACCCAAACATCGACAAAAAAATGAATAATTTCTTAAAAAAAAGTATTATTGTGATATGAAACGTGGCAAAAAGATAATTTATCGTTTTGGTGTCATTGCAATTTGGGTAAGCGCCTTATTTATGGCGGTTGCTGTATTTATTGGTAGAAACGGAGAAAATGATGTAATCACATTTGGTTTTCTGGTGCTTATCGGTGTAATTGGTCTCGGCGTCCAGTTTCTTTGGCGTTGGGTTCTAACGCAAAATAACCATACTAGTTAATAGATCATAGATTACCCCCCTAACTAAGAAGTTCGGATTTTTTGTATTAAAACATCAATGTGATTTGGCCCAATACCACAGCAACCGCCAATTGCCCGAACGCCACGCCGATGCCACCCTTTAGCGATTTCAGCATAGTTATTTGGGCTAATTACGTTATCGAATATCCACTTACCGTCGATATAATCGCCAGAATGCGCGTAGACTCCGATCGGGCCATCCCAATTTGCCTGAACAACATCAAGACATTCATCGATTAATGATACATCAGTGTGCATTATACTTAGTAAATCTACTTTCTTGCCGTGCAAAACATTGATTGCATCTTCTAAAGCTTCGTTACTATCGTAGAGACGTGGTGATCGATCTTTTCCAGTCTTACAGCTTAAACCTACCCATACTGGCAAATCAACCTGTTCAACACCTTCTAGTACAGCTAGCATTCGTTCCATCTTAGACATCATCTCAAGCATGATTAATTCAGCCCCACTTTCTCGCAAAATTTGTGCTTGTTGTGTTGCGTTTTGGCACAGGTGTTTTAAGGTTGGATATCGTCCTGACCAAGACCAATGACTAATGCCACCAGCCACTACCACATTTTCAGCGGCTAAATTAGCACGGGCGGTACACGCTAACTCTATGCTACGCTGATTCAAAGATTCGAATTGTTGTTCCAGACCTGCGTCGACCAATGCGCTCTTCAAAGTAGCAAAAGTATTAGAAATCACAATGTCTACACCAGATCTAATGTAATCCTCGTGGACTTCTAGGAGAATATCGGGGTGACTTAAAGCGCCGCCTCCATTCCACGCATTGTCTAGTTGTGGAACACCTCGACGTTCAATTTCAGTTCCTGTTGCTCCGTCTATAAATATTGTTTCTCCATTCAAAATTCGAGACCATATTTTTGAATATCGGTTCACTTTAGAATCTTGCTACCACTTCATAAGCCTACGTTTTTAAAGATTGATCGAAATAAATATTATTTTTGTGGATTTGAAGTTTTGAAATTAGACCATGCTGTATTAAGATAAACTAGCATAGAATAAAATGTCAGTATGCCTGCTATATATAAAAGTACTTCACCTACTTTTAATGTTGGAAACCAGCCAATATCTTTTGCATAAAGCAATAGAGTTATAGCTAACATTTGAGAAGTTGTTTTTAATTTACCAATTGTACCTACTGCAACTTTTGATCGTTGACCTATTTCAGCCATCCATTCTCTTAAGGCTGACACAGTGATTTCACGACTAATTATAAGTGTCACAACAACGATGAATGCTTGCGAATTGATAGAAGCGTCTAAAACGAACGAATCACTGACTAGTAATATGAGCACTACAGTCACCATAATTTTATCTGCAACCGGATCGAGAAACGTTCCTAGCTTTGAAGTTTGTTTTAATCGTCGAGCAAGATATCCGTCTAAGTAGTCGGTGAAGCTAGTAACTATGAATATCAATGCTAACCATAATCCGTCTACCCTAATGATGTATAACCCAATAATTACTGGCACAATAAGAATTCGTGAAAATGTCAATATATTAGGGATATTTCGAATCATTGATTGTTATTTATGAAGAGTTTGATAAATAGTGTGAGCTAATTTAGCGCTAATCCCCTTTGCTTGAGAAAGTTCGTCAGCGCTAGCATTCTGCACAGACGATAGACCGCCAAAATGGATCAGCAGAGATCGCCGTCTTTTTGGTCCTACCCCTTCAATGTCTTCTAAAATTGAATGTTTATTAGTTAACGACCGTTTTCGCCTATGCCCAGTCAAAGCAAATCTATGCGCTTCATTTCTTATTTCTTGTACAAAATTCATTGTGCTTCTATCTAATATTTTCAGTTTTGGTTTTCTATTTACGAGAATGTAGATTTTATCAAATTTAGGATTTCGGCTATGGCCTTTCGCTATCCCTGCTATTGATATTTTTGCTAAGTTTAATTCGTCAAGAATTTTGTACGCAATATTCAATTGCCCCTTGCCACCGTCTACTAAAATAAGACCTGGTAATGTATTTATTTTTTCATCGAGATACCCTGTTTCTAGTCGCCGAGTCAGCATCTCCTTAAGTGCCCCATAATCATCACCACTTTTTGCAGTTTTTATATTAAAGCGTCGATATTGAGACGTGTCTGGTCCCATTTTGGTAAACACTACTTTCGATCCGACGATAGCCTTACCGTTGATATGACTTACATCATAACATTCAATACTTTCCACTGACCCTCTAATTTCAAGTGTTTTGTATAAAGCATTAAACTTATTGCTATAATTTTCTCGACTTTCCCTGTAACGTTCCAAGTAATCCATCGCTTGATTATGTGCATTCGCTAAAACTTTAGCCCGTTTACCTCGAACGTTGGTTTTAATTTTTGTTTTATGTTCAGATATTTTAGTCAGATATTCCGGTATTTCTCGATTAATCTCTCCAACAGAGGGAACAATAATTTCGTGAGGTACCGTATTTCTACTATAAAATTGAGGAATAAAAGCTTCCAAAATCATTCTAGAATCCTCTCCCAAGGTTGGTCGAAATGTATAGCATCGGTGGCCATTAATATCGCCAAATCGAATGAATAAAATACAAATTACCACTACTCCATCCATCTCGTCCAAACCAAAAACATCAATATCTTTATTTTGTGGAAAAAGATTTCCATGCCGCGATTGAAGCTCTCTAAGTGCTGAAATACGATTCCGGTAATTAGTTGCTGTTTCATAATCTAATGAATTAGATGCTTTCCTCATACGTTGTTCGAATATTTCAGATAAGAGATTGCTTTGTCCTTTTAATAGCATTATGACTTCGTTTACATCTTGGCGATAATCACTTTTTGTTATGAAGTTGACACAGGGAGCTGAGCATCTTTTAATTTGATACTGGAGGCAAGGACGGCTCCGATTTGAAAAGTAACTATTACTGCATTGGCGGACTGGAATTAGTTTTTGAATTTGTGACAAAATTTCCCTGGCTGCTCCTACGCTTGAATAGGGCCCAAAATATTGACCATTCTTTCTAATCCGGCCACGGTAAAAAGTGATTGATGGATAGGGCTGATCTGTTGAGACATTTATATAGGGATAGCTTTTATCATCTCTAAACACAATGTTGTATCGAGGTCGTTTCTCTTTAATTAATCGATGCTCTACTATCAATGCCTCATGATCGGTGCGAGTATTTATGATATCAATCTTATTTATCTTTTCTACTAGCAGTCTAGTTTTTCCTGGCAAATTACGAGTACTGAAGTATGTCCTTAAACGGTTTCTTAGGTTTTTTGCTTTGCCCACATACAAACAATTCTCATCTGTATCCGACATGATATAGACTCCTGAATTACGACTAACATTTTGAAGAAACGTTTGACTGTCAAAAGTAATTTCCGGTTTTTTTTTGGGCATTATTTAGGATATCTCTTGCTGTTAGGTTAACAACCTACTACACTCATTTTCCCAGACATTCTATTTCAATGGCATGAAGATTTCAGCATCCGATGTGCGTATTGGGAACTTATTAGCATACCAGGGAAAATTGTATCGAGTTCTCAAAAAAGATCATGTTAAGCCCGGCAAAGGCGGCGCTTTCGTTCAACTTGAGCTAAAGGAAAATGGTGGTGGATCTAAACTTAATGAGAGATTTAGATCGGAAGATAAAGTTGAAAAGGCTAGAGTAGAGCCTCGACAGATGGAGTATTTGTATCCGGATGGAACTGACTATGTTTTCATGGATTTGGAATCTTATGAGCAAATTCACTTGAACGCAGAAACCATCGATATTAAATCAGATTATTTGCTACCAAATCAAGAAGTTCAAATAAATTTTTATAATGATCAGCCAATAAATATTGAAGTTGCCTCTGTTGTGACTTTAGCCGTATCTGAGACAGAAACATCTGTAAAAGGCCAAACAGCATCGGGATCTGGAAAACCTGCAACTTTAGAAACTGGTCTACGAGTCATTGTNCCAACCTTCGTGCAACCAGGAGATAAGATTCGTGTAAACACTGAAACTAATGAATACATAGAACGGGCGGACTAGTTTAACCTTTTGCATTGCTCAATTGAATCAAGTAATCCCATGCTAGCAATCATTATCAGATTATAGGCATGCCTATAATCATTAATATTCAAATCATACGGATCCACAATCTCATCTTGTTTTAGTTGTGGTGAAAATTCAAGAAAAAGATGAGTCCTTATGAAGCTTGTAGTAGATAACGTCCGAATGTCTGAAATATTTTTTTTATCCATTGCTATAACGTAATCGTGGGCGGTAAGATTATTTGGGTTAATTGGTTTTGCGTAAAAGTCAAAAAGATCAATATCGTTTTCATTCCCAACCTGGATTGTATTTTTATGTGGCATTCTACCAATGTGATGGACATGAGTTCCGGCCGATGCTATTTTGAAAGTTCCCCCTAATTGTCTAATTTGTATCAATCTTTTAAAAATAGCTTCCGCTAAAATTGATCTACATGTGTTACCACGACAAACAAACAATATATCAGGCATAATTTTCTGTATATAGCATTACAGTGAAGCGAAATAATGTTTCGCTTTCTCTAAATCTTCCTTGGTATCGATACTAAGTCCTGGGGAGGTAACAGCATCACTTACGATAATTCGTTCGCCATACCAAAGGGCTCTCAATTGCTCAAGCATTTCCATATTTTCCATAGAAATTGAATCTTTACGAGCGAGCCTTTTCAGACAGTGAACTCTATATCCATAAAGTCCAATATGGCGGAATGCGTTAAGAGATCGATCCCTATCTTGATTACTATTAGAAGCAGATCGATTAAACGGTATAGGTGCTCGAGAGAAATATAATGCAAAATCATTCATATCACGCACAACTTTCACTACGTTAGGGTTTTGGTAATCCTCAAAATTTGTTATTTNCTCACAAACGCTAGAAATTGTAGCTTCTGGTGTTTTTGATAACTTTTCAACGACTTGTTCTATTATTTCGATGGGCGTACCTGGTTCATCACTTTGTAGATTGAGAATAATATCATCATCATCAAATTCCATTAATTTTGCCGCTTCAGCAATACGATCAGTTCCAGATCTATGTTCAGAATTACTTTTGCAAACGTTAGCTCCAAAGGAATTTGCCTCTTGAATAATTAGATCATCACCTGTAACTATAGTGATAGATGTCGCTGAGCTTCTGATCGCACAATCATAAACTCGTTCCATCATTGTTTTGCCACATATATCGAGGAGAGGTTTATTCGGAAGCCTTGTGGACTTTAATCTAGCGGGTATTAGAATATGAAATTGTAGTTTCATTATAATCAAACCGATTTTTGAAGTTTTCCGAATAGTGCTGTTATAAAATCACTCTCAATTTCAATTGATTGAGGTATTATCCACCAATCAGCTTGGGCAAATTGCTTACATTTGATCGCATCTTTGCTAGTCATAAATAGTGTGGATGAATTAAATATTGCCAAGTCCTCTGGTTTATATGGATGGTGGTCAGGATAATAATGCTTCTGAATTTTCACTCCAGCGTTGGCGAGATCATCAAAAAAACTGTCAGGGTTTCCGATACCACAAATTGCGTCAACCGTTATTTTATTGAAAGTGGATAGTTCTTTTTGTTTGCCATCAAGAATACGAACAGCATATTTAAGGGTCCCGATCATAGAATACTCGTTTTTCATTTTGGTACCATTATTCACTACCACTAAATCTATTGTTTTTAATCTAGTGGTTGATTCACGGAGCGGACCTGCTGGCAGAAGATGTCTATTACCAAATCGTCGTTTTCCATCTATAACAGCAATCTCGATATCACCAACTAATCTAGCGTGCTGAAGGCCGTCATCGCTAATAATTATGTCAATGGGCGCGTTATTTATAAGCCAATGGCATCCTCGAATTCTATTTGAATCGACTACCACCGGGCATCCTGTTTCTTCCGACAAAAGTAAAGCCTCATCTCCAGTCAACAAGAAACTGTCTTCTGCACTTGTTAAATGAGGTAGATCCTGTATTGTTCCTCCGTACCCTCGACAGATTATTCCCGGGGAATACCCATTTTCAACAAGATTACGGGTAATTTCAATTACAAGAGGCGTTTTTCCGGTTCCTCCAACAGTGAGATTACCTACAATGATCACAGGGATATTTAATTTTTCAGATTTAAATAATCCTACCTGAAAAAGTAATTTTTTTGTTTGCACCAATAACCAATAAATAAATTCTAAAGGAATGAGGGCATAGAGAAAAATGCTCTTTTTATACCAAATTTTCTCAATTAATCGAAAGATCATTCGGAACGTGAATCGGTGGATAAACCAATTCTATCTTGTTCATGATAGAGGGCAGCGTAAAATCCATTTTTAGATATCAAACTACTATGTGTCCCTGATTCAATAATCTTGCTATCTTTCATCACATATATTCGGTCCGCATCAACTACTGTAGACAATCTATGAGCAATAATTATGACACTTTGTTTCTTAGACAAACTACTAATTGCCGTCCTGATTTGATTTTCCGCAATGTTATCTAATGCCGACGTTGCTTCATCAAGGATTAATATCGGAGCGTCTGAATATAGGCCTCTTGTTATAGATACTCTTTGCCTTTGTCCACCTGAAAGTCTGGAGCCTTGTTCTCCAATCGTGCTTTGTGAGTTGTGTAATTCCTTGGCCAACTTATCGATTTGAGTTATTTTAGTAACTGTGTCATAACGCTCATTATATTTATCCCTACCATAAAGCACGTTGTTTTCAATAGTATCATCGAACAATATTGTGTCTTGAGGCACATAAGCAATATTCTTGCGTAAAAAGGCGAGCTCATAGTCATTAATTGGCGACCCATCAATTAAAACATCGCCTGAAAAACTGGAATAAAATCCCAATAAAATAGATCCGATGGTCGTCTTACCGCTTCCTGAAGTCCCTACAAATGCGATAGTTTCACCTGGATTAAGGCTGAATGATATTTCTGACAACACTAATGGTTTATCTTTTGAATACCTGAAGGATACATTTTGGAAGTTTACGGATCCTCTTATGTTGCCTTCTTTTAAAGAGCCAACTCTATCTTCAACTTCTGAATCCAGAATTTCAAATGCGCTTGTTGCCGCAGTGATTCCTGTCTGGAGAAGTTCATTAATCATCGCCAATCTTTTGATAGGTGCCATTAACATTAAAATAGCCGCTAAATAAGAAGCAAATGTTCCTGGAGTTACTAATTCTTTGCTTTGGCTAGTCATTGCGATATAAATTATTCCTGACACCGCAAATCCTACAATAATAAGTAGTAGTGGAACGCTAGCTGCCCCAATAGCTGCTTTACGTATTGATTCCTTTCGGTTCCAAAGATTATGTTTGCGGAATCTTGCTTGCTCATGTAGGTAACTGTCAAAAGCTTTAACTAATTTCTGGCTTTCGAAACTTTCTTTAGACGCGCGTGCAATTTGACCTACTGAGGACTGTATTTTTTTACTTGTACTTCGGAATCTCTTACTAGCAATTTGAATAATTAATGCCGCTATGGGCGTCACCGCGATAAAAATTGTAGTTAATTGCCAATTAAGAAAAGCTAACCAACCAAGCAACGCCACGATTAAGATCGAGTCCTTAATAAGCACTCTCAGCGCCATCGTAGTAGCTTGTGCAATCTGCTCTAAATCATATATTAATTTTGCAACTAGCTGGCCGGATGAATTGGCGTCGTAATATTGTGTTGGAAGCCTTAGGATTTTACTGAACATTTCCGCTCGTAAGTCATATATTACTCTACGACCAATCCAACCGATACTATATTGGTCAGCGAAAGAGCCTAACCCCCTTACTAAAAATGCCCCGATCAACAACAGCGGTGTTAAAGCAATAACCTTGGAATCACGTTCAACAAAACCCCCATCCATGATTGGTTTAAGCAAAGCCGCAAAAGATGCTTCTGAAAGAGCTACAACAACCATACCAACAATCCCACTAATGAAGATCCATTTGTAGGGTAATGCGTACGAAAGCAATCTTCTATAATTTCGCATTTAGACCGTGTATTTTAGGGGTAAGGTTATATTGATTCAAGAATTCCATTCTTTAATTGATAGACCTGATCAGTTTTTTTTGCGAAACTGTGATCGTGTGTTGCTACAATTAGTCGAACACCTTCTGTCTTATTAAGCTCAAACAGTAAGGCTTGGACTATAGTCGCGTTCTCTTGATCTAAATTACCTGTCGGTTCGTCTGCAAGAAGATAATTTGGTCGACACGCTAAGGCGCGAGCAATAGCGGTTCTTTGTCGTTCACCGCCTGACATTTGACTCGGCTTATGTTTAAGTCTTTGAGAAAGACCAGCTTTCGCTAATATTTGCCTTNATCGATTTATAGCTGAAACTCGATTTATTCCGGCAATGAAGAGTGGCATTGCTACATTTTCCTCCGCATTAAATTCAGGTAATAGATGATGGAATTGATAGACAAAGCCAAAAGTTTTGTTGCGCATAATATTCTTTTCTTTTTCCGACAAATCTTTCAAAGAAACGCCAGCGACTTTGATTTCTCCTCCTGTTGGTAACTCAAGACCTGCTAACAAATATAATAACGTGCTTTTCCCGCATCCAGACGCTCCGACAATAGCAATAGCTTGCTCTCTATCAATAGTAAAATCGACCCCTTTTAACACTTTTACAGGGGCTCCTGCTGCAAAAAACTCCTTGGTCACTCCAGAGCACACAATTTTTTGGTCAACATCCTTACGCATAGCGTAAAACTTCAGCGGGTTGTGTTTTCGAAGCTCTCCATGCTGGATAAAGTGTAGCCAAAAGACTAAACGAAAATGATGTGGCTAGAATGAGCGAGACATCCCTCCATCTCAAGTCGGAGGGGAAATCAGATATAACATATATACTTTTAGGAAAAAATTCAATTCCGACAATTTGTTCTATCGTCGAGATAATTGCGTCAATATTTATAGCGGTTAGAACTCCGACAATGCCACCAACTACTGTGCCAATGAAGCCAATGAGTGAACCCTGAACAACGAAAATAGATATAACACTTTGGCTGCTAAGTCCAAGGGTTCTCAATATCGCGATATCTGACTTTTTATCAACGACGACCATTACTAAAGTTGAAATCACATTGAATGCAGCCACTGCCACAATTAAAAGAAGAATTAGGAACATTACTCGTTTCTCAACTTGGAGAGCTCTAAAAAAGTTACGGTGTTCGTGAGTCCAATCACTTAAACGGAAATCATTTCCAAGAATTCGGCCTAAATCTGCATTAATAACCGGTGCAGTATAAACATCTGTTAACGATATTCTTAAACCGTTAACGGTGCCTTGTGTTTGGAGTAAATTTGCTGCATCATCAATATTGATGAAAGCTAACGTATTATCATATTCGTACATTCCAAGTTCAAAAATTCCACTGACTGTGAATTGCTTTAATCTTGGTAACATCCCCGCGATACCTATATTTGCTTCTGGCGTAATTACCGTGACCTTATCTGTAACCTTTAAATTAAGCTTCTCAGCTAAATCAGAACCTAAAATAATCTGCCATCTTTCCCGGTTAAGGCTTTGTTCATTTCCTTCAATTAAGCTATCAAAGATATTAGAAACTGTTTTTTCAAGCACAGGTGTTATTCCTTGAATCAATGCACCTGCTGTAATGTTTCCGTTTGCCAACATAGCCTGTGAATTGATAAAAGGAGCGATGCCCAATACGCCTTCGACATCCTTAACTTGGTCAGCTATATCCGGCCAATTAACCAACATCCGTTGATTTCCGGTGATAGTGACATGAGATGCAACTGTCAAAATTCTCTCTCTCAGTTCTTTTTCAAAACCATTCATCACCGACAAAACGGTTATCAAAGCCCAAACACCAATAATTATTCCTAGCACTGATATAAAAGAGATAAATGAAACGAAGCCATCTCGGTTTTTAGCAACTAAGTAACGAAATCCTATTAATAATTCGACAGAGTATTTCATCGAAATTGAGTTAGATCAAAAAAATGGGAAAGCATTTAATTATTGTTTGCTCCTCACCGTTCTGGGCGCATATGTGGGAATAATAATACGTCACGTATAGAGGGTTGGTTCGTTAATAACATGACAAATCGATCAATTCCAATTCCTCCTCCAGCATTAGGGGGCATTCCGTATTCTAATGCTGTAATATAGTCTTCATCATAAAACATAGCTTCATGATCGCCTGTTTCCTTGGATTGGGCTTGTTTTTTAAATCTCTCAGCTTGATCTTCAGCATCATTTAATTCAGAAAATCCATTAGCTATTTCTCGGCCTGCAACAAACAATTCGAAGCGGTCAGCAATCTCAGGTTTCGAATCACTGCGACGAGCTAATGGAGACACATCGATCGGGTAGTCAGTTATAAAAGTAGGTTNGATTAATTTTGGTTCCACAGTTGAATCAAAAATTTCAATTAACAATTTCCCTGCCGTAAGTTCATCGACATTAGTTAGTTTTAGATTTAATCTATTGCATGCATTTTTTAATGCATATACATCTTTGGTATCTGCTTCCGTAATATTAGTATTAAATTTTATGACAGCATCCCGTAGAGATATTCTTTGGAATTTTGTCTCAAAATTAAGTTCCTGATCTTGATATACGATTAGTAAGTTATTACGGACATTTTTTATTACATAGCGAATCATCCTCTCTGTAAAATCCATATAATCGAAATAGTCAAGATACGCTTCGTTATATTCGAGCATAGTGAACTCTGGATTATGTTGACTGCTTAATCCTTCATTTCGAAAATTACGGTTTAGTTCAAAAACTTTATCAAATCCACCGACAAGACATCTCTTAATTGCAAGCTCTTGAGCAACTCGAAGGTATAGTTGCATATCGAGAGAATTATGGTATGTGACAAAAGGCCGCGCATTTGCTCCACCTGGTATCGGTAGGGTTATNGGCGATTCGATTTCTAGATAACCTTCGTCAACCAGAAACTTTCTAAAAACGTTGAGGATTAATGCCCTAGTGCGAAATACCTCTCTTGTTTCAGTGTTTGCGATCAAGTCAATATAGCGCTGTCTATATTTCGTCTCAATATCATTTAAGCCATGATATTTATCCGGTAATGGGTGGAGGGATTTGACCAATAATTGAACCCTTTCTGCCCTGAGACTTAATTCTCCAGTGCGTGTTCGAAACATTGTCCCTTCGACACCAATAATGTCGCCAAGATCGTATTCTTTAAAAATATCATAGACTTCTTGGGAAATCTGTTGCTTTTGGATATAGGCCTGAATTTCCCCACTACCATCCCTTATGTTGAAAAAACTTGCTTTTCCCATTAGCCTTCGCGACACGAGTCGCCCGGCTAAACAGATATTTGTGTTTTGTTCGATAGTGCCATCAGAAGTTAAATCAACGTATTCTTCCAAAACGTTCGAAATCTGATGACTTCGTTTAAAATTATTTGGGTAAGCGTTAGCGCCGCCTTCCTTGAGGAGATTGAGTTTTTTTCGGCGCAGAAGTTCTTGCTCATTTAAATCATTAGTATTGTTTGTGTCGTTCACGCAATTAAAGCCCCGCTTTCAAGCTAGTTTCTATAAATTGATTTAGACCCCCATCCAACACAAACTGAGTGTTTCTGGTTTCATGCCCTGTCCTGAGGTCCTTGATTCTAGACTGATCTAACACGTAAGAGCGTATCTGGTGGCCCCACCCTATATCAGCTTTCGAGTCTTCAAGTAATTGTTGTTCGGATTTTTTTTTTCGAATTTCGCTTTCATATAAACGGGCTCGTAGCATTATCATTGCCTCTGCCTTGTTACGATGCTGTGATCGGTCATTTTGACACTGAACTACGATTCCACTAGGATTGTGTGTGATGCGTACAGCAGAATCTGTACGATTAACGTGCTGCCCTCCTGCGCCGCTAGCTCTGTATGTGTCAATCCTGAGATCCGCCGGATTAATCGTCACTTCTATAGTATCGTCAATTTCTGGGTAGGCAAATACTGAAGCAAACGATGTATGTCTCCTATTGCCTGAATCAAATGGAGATTTTCTCACTAATCTATGAATACCTGTTTCGGTGCGCAAATGGCCGTATGCATAATTTCCCACGATTTTTATGGTGGCACTCTTAACGCCAGCGACATCTCCTTGGCTTTTTTCGATAATTTGTTGGTTGAATCCACTGGATTCGGACCATTTTGCATACATTCTAAGCAACATCTCAGCCCAATCCTGAGCTTCAGTACCTCCTGATCCAGCCTGAATATCTAAAAATGAATTGAGTTTGTCCGCTTCACCAGAAAACATACGTTGGAATTCTAAGCGCGCTATCTCATTCGATAGTTGTTGTATATCGGTTTGTATCTCAACTAGGAGATTTAAATCATTTTCACCTGCTGCAAGCTCTACCAATTCCAGATTTCCGTTTGATTGATTCTCTAGCTGATCCAATGTATGCACTACCGCTTCAAGCCTCGATCGCTCTTCGTTAAGTGATTGAGCGAGATCAGGATTTTTCCACACCGAAGAATCTTCTAAACGTAAGAGAATTTCCTCTAAATGTTCTTTTTGACCAGTGTAGTCAAAGATACCCCCTCAGAGCTTCAATTCTCTGGAAAAAACTATCTAGTGTCCGTCGGAGGTCATTGATGCCGTCCATAAAAATTCCTGCTGCAATTAGTGAGCTAATTTTATCCTAAAAGGATACCGGATTTCGTAGGTCTTATGACCTACAGTAACATAAATATTATATTTTATTGATTAAAAACTCGTGATTTACTTGCGTCTTTTGTTTGTATCAGTCACAATTCGAAGGTGGCAGTTACTGTACTTCATAAAGTAAATCGATACACTTTTTATTCCACTAAAACATGAAAGTATGTGTCCCTCGGGAAAACTTCCCTGGCGAAAAACGGGTTGCGGCTACCCCTGAAGCAGTAAAGAAAATTGTAGACCTTGGTTTTGAGGTGTCAGTAGAGCAAAATGCTGGGATTGAAGCCGGAATATCTGACAATGATTACCTTGAGGTAGGAGCTGTTATCGTTTCCGAAACTACTGACCTATGGGAACAAGCTGATATTCTCCTTAAAGTCCAACCACCCATCTATGGAATTGATGCGACTAAAAACGAACTTCAACAGCTAAAGTCGGGTCAGACAGTGATAGGGCTTCTATATCCGTCAGAAAACACTAGTCTCTTAAGTGAATTTGCCGAAAAGGGTATAAATGCGGTGGCGATAGATACNGTACCTCGTATTTCCCGCGCTCAAAAGCTTGACGCACTTAGTTCAATGGCCAATATCGGGGGCTATAGAGCCGTAATAGAGGCCGCTCACCATTTCGGGCGATTCTTTACTGGACAGATGACTGCGGCGGGACAGGTGCCTCCTGCAAAGTTCCTTGTTATTGGGGCAGGCGTTGCAGGTCTAGCTGCGATTGGAGCTGCGGCGGGCATGGGCGCAATTGTGCAAGCTTTTGATACTCGTCCCGAGGTCGAAGATCAAGTTAAGAGCATGGGCGGTGAATTCCTTTTTCTTGATATCAAGGAAGATACACATGGAGGTGGCGGTTACGCTCGAGTCATGAGCGATGAATTTATAGCTGCTGAAAAAAAACTTTTTACCGAACAATCTAAAGAAGTAGACATAATTATCACAACCGCTCTTATACCTGGCCAACCTGCTCCGAAGCTTATAACTGAAGATATGGTTGAAAATATGAAGCAAGGCAGTGTAATTGTGGATTTAGCAGCTGAACAAGGAGGCAACTGTGAAGTAACAAAGCCAGGTGAAGCAATTAGCTTGCATGGCGTCACAATCATTGGATATACAGATCTCCCAAGTCGAATGGCGGCGCAGGCAAGCCTACTCTATGGAAACAACCTCGCTCACTTGTTATCTGATCTTTGCCCAAACCAAGACGGGTCAATTGACCTAAATATTGAAGATTACGTTGTTAAGGCAATCACAGTAGTAAACAACGGCCAAGTAAATTGGCCGCCGCCCAAAATAGAAACAGTCCAAAAAATTGAAAAATCGGAGGCATTATCTGACAGTATTCAAGCAGTAGAGAAAAAAACGAGCAACATTAATTCAAAAAAACCTACAAAAATTTGGCGAAGTTTAGTCGGGATGGCGATTACTGTAGCTTTAATTTTAGCACTTGGTGCGATTGCGCCACCCTCGTTTATGGGGCATTTCACAGTTTTTATTCTTTCAATTTTTGTCGGATGGCAAGTTATTTGGAATGTAAAACCAGCCTTACACACGCCACTAATGAGCGTTACAAATGCTATTAGTGGGATCATCGTAATTGGTGCATTGTTACAAACAAATGCAAACTCGAACCTCGTTTTAAGTCTTGCTGCGTTTTCTATATTGATAGCAAGTATTAATATTAGTGGCGGTTTTTTTGTAACACAAAAAATGCTTCGTATGTTTCGAAAAGAGCAAAATTGATGTCTGCAGGGATACTTTCTGCAGCTTATATTGGAGCGAGCATTCTTTTCATCCTAAGTTTGGGCGGCTTGAGTAACCAAGAATCGGCTCAACGGGGGAATATCTTTGGTATTTCAGGAATGGCTATCGCTATTCTGGCGACAATTTTCAGCACGCAAGCTGGTAATTACATATTAATCTTGTTAATGATTTTAGCTGGTGGAGTCATTGGTTTGTTAATTGCAAGACGGGTAGAAATGACAGCGATGCCACAACTGGTTGCTATCTTGCACTCGTTAGTCGGTCTTGCTGCAGTAGTAATTGGGCTAGCAAGTTTTTTAGAACCTGNAATAGAATATCAAGGCGTTGAAAAAAATATTCATGATATTGAAATATATCTTGGAATATTTATAGGAGCAGTAACTTTCACTGGTTCAATCGCCGCATTCGGAAAATTGCAGGGCGTTATTACAAGTGCCCCATTGTTATTGCCTGGCCGTCATATACTCAACATTTTTCTAGCAATTGGCTGTATTCTTCTTGGCTACTTATTTGTAGTGTCTACTGATTTGTTGCCTCCGATAACGCTACTCCTCTTGATGGCAGCTCTCGCAATGTTTTTTGGCGTCCATATGGTTCTAGCAATCGGGGGCGCGGATATGCCTGTGGTTATTTCCATGCTCAANAGTTATTCTGGGTGGGCAGCAGCTGCAACGGGATTCATGTTAGCAAATGATCTTTTGATAGTTGTCGGGGCCTTAGTCGGNAGTAGTGGTGCTATTTTAAGCTACATCATGTGCAAAGCAATGAATCGACGCTTTCTAGCAGTCATACTTGGTGGTTTTGGCACTACTAGTAGTAACTCTTCTCCTTTGGATCAAAGTGGAAACGTCGCCCCTATTAGTTCGATAGAGGCTTCCAGTTTGCTTACCAATGCTAAATCTGTAATTGTCGTTCCGGGTTATGGAATGGCTGTAGCGCATGCACAACACAGTGTCTCAAATTTGATTAAAGCTCTGAGAGCAATTGGAGTCAATGCACGATTTGCAATTCACCCTGTAGCCGGTCGTATGCCCGGTCATATGAACGTACTGCTTGCTGAAGCGAAAATTCCATATGATATTGTTCTAGAGATGGATGAAATAAATGCTGATTTCTATAAAACTGATGTGGTGCTAGTGATCGGTGCTAATGATATTGTTAATCCCGATGCGGAAGACAATCCAAATAGCCCCATAGCAGGCATGCCAGTTCTGCAGGTCTGGAACGCAAAAACAGCAATCGTCTTGAAGCGAAGTATGGCAACGGGTTATGCTGGTATTGATAATCCTTTATTTTATAAAGCCAACACTCGCATGTTATTCGGAGATGCCAAAGAAAGCATTGAGTCAGTACTCTCTGAACTCTAGTCAAAGTGTAGTAAGCACTTCTTTCATCAAGCCGCCAATGTGGGCTGGATTTTCAGNAACATGCACACCAGCGGCCCGAAGTGCATGAATTTTTCCTTGAGCGGTACCTTTGCCTCCGGAGATTATTGCTCCGGCGTGCCCCATTCGTTTACCTGATGGCGCAGTTAATCCGGCAATGAAGGCTACTACTGGTTTTTGCATGTTATCTGCAATCCATTCAGCACATTCCTCCTCATCGGTGCCTCCAATTTCGCCGCACATAACTACAGCATTGGTTTGGGGGTCTTGGTTAAATGCTTGGAGTATTTCTTTGTGCTTAATCCCATTTACTGGGTCTCCGCCAATCCCAACACAGGTTGATTGCCCCAGTTCCAACTTGGTCAATTGATCCACNACTTCATACGTTAAGGTTNCTGATCTTGAAACAACCCCTACACTACCTCTCTTGTGTATATATGCAGGCATTATTCCGATTTTTACCTCTCCAGGGGTGATAATACCGGGGCAGTTCGGCCCAAGAAGGATGCTTTTACTACCCTTAATTTTTTCTGTCACCCTGACCATATCAAGGACGGGAATTCCTTCGGTAATGCATATGATTAATTCAATTTCCGCTTCTACAGCTTCCTCAATTGCAGTGGCAGCATACCTTGGTGGGACATAAATTACTGATACATTACATTCAATAGCGCGTTTCGCATCTTTTACTGAGTTAAATATTGGAATCCCTTCAAATACTTGGCCTTCCTTCCCCGGGGTAACACCGGCTAGAAAACAGTCTTTCCCGCTTGCATAACTGAGGCAGTATTTTGTATGGAAACTGCCAGTTTTCCCAGTCATACCCTGAGTTACTACACGGCTATATTTATTAACAAGGATAGCCATCTGACTAAATATCAATAGAATTGNTTGTTAGTTTAGCGGCTTCATCCATCGTGGTTGCTAAGACAAAATCAATTCCAGATGATCTAAGTATCTGTTGGCCTTCTTTAACATTGGTGCCTTCCAACCTAACGACAAATGGGAGCTTAAGGTCGATTGCTTTCACGGCATTAACTATTCCGGATGCAATAACATCGCATTGCATAATCCCGCCAAAAATATTGACTAGAATTATTTTGATTCCCCCTTGCTTTAACATTAACTCTAAAGCATGAGTTACTTGACCAACTGTAGCTCCGCCACCTACATCTAAAAAGTTAGCAGGATTTCCTCCATGCAGTTTTATTATGTCCATCGTAGCCATAGCTAACCCCGCCCCATTCACTAAACAACCGATATCACCGCCTAAAGCTATATAACTTAGGCCAGAGTCAGAAGCTGCACGTTCCACCGGATCTTCTTCATGTAAATCTCGTAAACTCTCCATTTTAGGCTGTCGGTATAGCGCGCTATCGTCAATGATTATTTTACAGTCAGCCACCATGAATTCACCATTTTCAACGATTGCAAGTGGATTTATTTCAATTAACGTTGCGTCAATATCTATAAAGATATCGTATAAGTTTGAGAGTAATGAAAAAAACTCTGGGAGTTTAGACTCACTCAACAATAAGTTTTTTGCCAATTGTTGTACTGCTAAATTATCGACTCCATTCGACGTGTCAACTTCTAAGGTGTGAATTGAATCAGGATTGTTAACTGCTACTTCTTCAATATCAGTGCCTCCTTCCACGCTCGCAATGAAAACAATATTTTGAGTGTTTCGATTGACAGTCACTCCTACATAAATTTCATTNATAATGGTGATTGCTTCTTCTACAAGTATTTTACGCACTAATGTTCCGTCAGGTCCTGTTTGGGGCGTTACAAGCATTTTGCCAATTAGCATTTTTGCCGCTGCGTCTACATCTTCTAAGCTTTTTGCTATTTGGATTCCACCGCCTTTTCCTCGCCCACCGGCATGAATCTGAGCTTTTATGACCCATCCTTGGGTTTGCGGCATCGCATTAGCAATTTCAACTGCCTCTTCAGGGGAAGAACAAACAGAGCCTCTAGGTATAGGTAGGTTTGTTTGATTCAGTAAATTTTTTGCTTGGTATTCGTGTAGCTTCAAAAAGTAGGTCTATATTTTGTTAGTAAACAGTGCTTGTAACCTTATCCACCATGAACTGGGGCTAGCATGACGACGGAATCTCCATCATTTATTTTTGTAGCCGCTCTGTCTTTTCTGGGGATAGCGTCATCATTTACGGCAACCATGCCGGCTTCTTCGTTTGGTATTCCCAAGAGTTGAACAAGTTCCTCCACACTGGTTTCCTCGGGCACCTCTAAAGGCTCCTTACTATCACGATATTCGCTTAATCGGCCTACCAATTTAATTTGGATTTGCATGTTTGGTTAATTTAACCCCAATCGGGAAAGAGTCTCTTTAGTGGGTACGCCGTTTTTGGACCAACCTCGAAGAGAATAATACTCCGGCAGCATCTTATCAAGCTCGGCTAACTGCCCTTTTCGTATACCGCTTGGTGCTGGTTCATTTAATAAACGAGGTGGTAAGGTGTCATCAGACGCCGTAAATCCCGCCTCCATATTAAATAGTCGTTCCAAATTCCAGATACGTTCTCCCGCCTCTAACATACGTTCAGTAGTCCAATCACTCGAACATGCAGCATCAATTTGTATAGCAAATTCTTCCAATCCCCACGCTGACGTTACGAATATACAAAGACCGCTCGAATCCATTGCGGCAATTTTATCTTGTGATGCTTTTACTGGGCCTGCTTTTCCGGTTGGCTTGCTATCATCGTAATCTTCAGCGAAAACATCATGTTTCATATGGCATGCCCCTCGATTGCTTGTAGCATAACCAAGACCCATCCCTTTTAAGGATCGAGAATCATACCCTGCGAATTCCTGTCCTTTTACCGTCATTGAAAGGTCTGGTCGGCCGTATCTCTCGCACAATAGCTTGGACCCCAAGCCGAGAATTTGGCCAAAACCTTCGAATTTACCAGTTTTCTCCGCCATTATAGTCAGCGCCTCAGCATTTCCGAAATTCAACTCAATGCCATCTGTATCATCCGTAGTTAAGATGCCTAGCTCAAAAAGCTCCATGGCGGCTGCTAACGTTACACCAAACGAGATCGGATCCATTCCGTGTTTATTCATCATGTATCCAGCGAAAGTTAGAGCATCAATGTCATCCACCCCTACCGCTGGCCCGAAAGCGAAGGCTGTCTCGTATTCCAATCCTCCTGACGCATGCCAATACTCGGGTCGATTTACGATTGTAAAATGGTCTTGCCGTATATGTGCGATCCTTCCGCAAGCAATAGTGCATCCAAAACATGCTTTATTCGTAATCAAGTTTCGATGTCCAGCTTCATCTGTTGTTTCCATCGCCGTAGCATCTACCTTATCATAACCTTCAAATTGAACTTCCTGAAAATTCCGCGTAGGTAAGCTCCCATATTCCTGCATTGTAGTCAGCATCGAGTTTGTGCCGTGGGCTGTCATGTCTTTTCGGCCGTTATCGTTAGCCAATAAAGTTTTAGTTTTTTGGACAGCATCCATAAATTTTTTGGGATTATCTACAGTCACGCCTTTTGTACCTCTGACCGCAACTGCTTTAAGGTTCTTGGAACCCATCACAGCGCCGACGCCTGATCGCCCAGCCGCCCGATGCAAATCGTTTATTACTGCTGCATACCGAACACCTCTCTCGCCAGCCACGCCAATTGAAGCGACACGTAGTTTAGGATTTTGATGGTTCCTACGGATCCAATCTTCGGTCTCCCAGACCGAAGTACCCCAAATTTCCGCTGCGGACAGAATTTCTATTTGATCATCCTGAATATATAAATATACCGGTTCGCTAGAACAGCCTTCGATTAGCATCAAGTCGTAACCGGCGAATTTTAATTCCGCTCCGAATTTACCTCCTGAATTAGAGCAAGAAATAGCGCCATTTAACGGCCCTTTTGTAATAACAGCATAACGACCACTGGTTGATGCCATGGTGCCAGTTAATGGCCCGGTTGCAAAAATTAGCGGGTTTCCAGGGCTCAACGGGTCTACCTTTGGATCACAATTTTCAAGGAGGTACTTACTGCCCAAACCTCGCTCTCCGATATAGTCCTCTGCCCAATCTGTATTTAGTGGCTCTATATTGACCGCTTTGGATGTTAAATTAATTCGTAGTATTTGTCCCTGCCAGGTCATGGTCTCATCTCATTATAGGTTATTGCTTGGGTAGGACATGCATCGACACATTTTGGTTCGCCGTTGCAGAGGTCGCATTTTTCCACTTTTTTGCTTAAAGGGTTAAATTCAATAGTGCCATATGGGCATGCTAATGTACATGCTTTACATCCAACGCAACTTGTATTGATTACCTCCTTTGATCCTAATTGTGGATTTACCAAAATGGCTCCGGTGGGGCAAACTTTCATACACCATGCCTCGGCACATTGGGTGCATGTGTAGGGCACTGTATGCCGTCCATGCTCGAAATCAAACACTTTAATTCTAGATACCGCGGGGTTGAAACTTCCGGTATGCTCAAAACTGCAAGCAAGTTCGCATTGCAAGCAACCAGTACACAATTCGGCATTTATATCAAGCGTCATTGTCATTGCTATTTTTTATCCCAAACTATCATTTGAAGGTACAAAAAATTTGAATTGTTACATTGATCTTCATGAGATCGATTCTAACACAGTGTTTCGCCAAGATTAGAAAGCTATTTCCTGTCGTTCTTTTTAGTTGAGTGATGGTCTTCCAGCAGCCGTAGCGACTATCTTAGATTCAATAAAAAGGGTACCAGAGCCATCAATAGACCCCAATCCTCCCTCTGATAGACGACTCACTCTATCATCTCTGGTGATTTGTACGTCCACTCCAGAACTTCCAGCCTTTTCTNCTTTTTGAATAGCTAATTCCTCTAGAATCTTCGAAGCAAAATCGACAGCATCCTCCAATCGAGAGAAATCTTCAATTCCTTCCGACCAGTGAAATCTAAACACGCCACGAACAGGAGCAGTTATCCTGCCTTCTGATTTTTGGACGACACCACTGACTACCGCCCCAACTGCGTTACACACGTCTGCATATTCAGGAATTATCACGTCTGCGTTCATTCGGTTAGTCACCAAAGGGTAGTATGCTTTGGCNGGAGCGCCGACCGCGATTACGGGAATCTTCAAATGAAATGCAATATCAATAAGCGCTTTTGATGTGGAATTTGTTTTTAGCGCCTTTCGCAAGAATACTGAATCTTCTTTGTTGTCCCCGGACACTAAACCTCTAACTGAGCCTTCTCGCTCTAAGCAAAAATTGATTAATGTTTGACCGCAACGATAAGTCATAAACTCAACAATTTCGCTACAAAATTCCTCAACACTTTTCTGGAGGCCATTAGTGTTATGCAACTTTCTAAGAGCGATTTTAGCTCCAATTTCTGCGGCTTCCGTATTCCATTGTTCGTGTATTCCTAAAACATGGGCTGCGTCGCTTGGAGTGAAATTTGCAATATTAAGGACGCCCCTTTTTCTTAGTGCTCTATACGGAAGAAAAAATTCTCGTCTCTCGAGAACATCTTGTAACGCGACTGGTTGATCTCCCAAAAACTCCAGAAGTGCTATAGCAGCGTTACCTATTTCGCGCTCCTCATTTCCTAGGATATCTTCCTTGATGACAAAACACCCAAAATGTTTTTTTAGTTCAGACGCTTCATACTGTCGCTTCAAAGTCGAGACAATTTGTGGGTACTGGAGACCTAGTAAACTTAAAGGTACAGCGCGATTCGGTCCGATAGACCAATTGCCATTCCCATCTTGCGAGAATTCGCTGTCCCCTCCCAACCCAATAGTTTTTACAGCGGCCGCATTTATCATCATCCTGTAATTAGAGAAAACAGGGCCATCAGGATGAGTTCCAGGCTTGCCATCTTGTAAAAGCGCGATGTCAGTAGTGGTGCCGCCAATATCTGCAATGATTGCGTCTTTAGCTTTCGTAAGGTAGGATGCCCCGACTACGCTTGCAGCGGGCCCTGATAGGATTGTTTGAATGGGCTGCAGGCGCGCAACATCAACTGAAACAAGGGAACCATCTCCTTGGACTACCATCAGAGGTGCTTCTATTGATCGGTCAATCAAAATCTCAGTGACTGCTTTCAATAATCGATCTATCAAAGGAATTAATCGGGCGTTTAAAACCGAGGTAACCGCTCTTCTTGGAGCGTTCAATCTATTGGTTAATTCATGAGAGCAAGTCACAGGAACTTCGGTGTGCAATCTCAGTATTTCCCGTGCACGAAGCTCATGCTCCGGATTTTGAACTCCAAAGGTGCTCACGACTACAAAAGCATTTACTTCAAAAACTACTCGCTTAATTTCGGCGGTTAATGTCTCTTCGTCAAGTGGAGTATTAACTTCTCCTGAATAGGTATGGCCTCCGTCCACAAATATAACCGGATCGGAACCGATGACTGATCCAAGCCCATAACGCTCAAGGACATCACTAGTTTGACCAATCAATATGAGACAAACGGGCGCTTCTTTCCCTTCTACAATTGCATTAGTTGCTAATGTAGTGGATAGAGAGACTAATTCGATTTCCTTTGTGTTTGGTATGTTCTCTAAAACTTTAGAGATTGCTGCCTCAATACCGATAGTGAGATCCTGTTTGGTGGTCAGTGATTTATCGGAACATAAAACACCAATAGAAGGGTCAAAAATTATTGCATCAGTGTATGTACCGCCAGTGTCGATGCCTAGATATTTTCCCAACTAAATTCTCCTAAAACACCGGTAATTAAAATAAACCTTTTCTGGATACCGAGAATCATAGTATATCAGGCTTAACCGAATTTTAATGCTTCAACAAAAATCTCTTGAAAATCGGGGTGGGTAGCTAATGCAACGTGATTAATTTCTTTCGCAATATCATCTGCCCTGTGGCGCTCATCTTCTGATAGAAGAGCCATTTGAGCTCCAAGATGAGCGGCATTTCCAACGTAAGTTATTTTTNGAACAGGAAGGTTTGGAAGCAACTTTATATCTACTGCACTTTGAATGCTAATGTAATTACCAAAACCGCCACAAAGCATCAGTTCATCTAGTTCTTCATCTGCAATTTCCATTACTTTTTGCAGCATAATTATGCCGGACACGATAGCCCCTTTAGCTAACTGCAGTTGCCTAATGTCGTTTTGTGTAAGCACAATATCCTCATCTCTGCCTGACTCATCTTTTTTTACCAAAGTAAATTGATCTTTACCATCATCTGTTTTAGAAAAACGCTGACTTAAAGAATCAGGTAGATTGTCTCTTTTATCTGCTTGTAACAAGCCTGATGGATTCATCACAGTTGATTTAAGCATTGCCGCGGCTGCGTCGATTAAGCCGGAACCACAAATTCCGATTGCTGGGGCGTTCCCAATGACAGTGCAATTGACATCATTTTCTATATTAACCTTTTCGATAGCTCCTACAGCCCCCCGCATTCCATGGCGAATTTGAGCTCCTTCTAAAGCGGGTCCCGCAGGAGCCGAACATGCCATTAATTCTTCTTTGTCTCCCATTACGACTTCG
Organism: Acidiferrobacteraceae bacterium; assembly: GCA_002721105.1. The sequence continues at coordinate 25,723 of PBJL01000022.1, forward strand.
CCGTTAGTGCCAATGTCAACTAAAGCTCGCTTCTTATCGCTTTCGTAGATTTTAGTGGCGAGGATACATGCGATAGTGTCGGCACCTACAAAACCGGCGACTATCGGTAAGAAACAGACAACCGCATTGGGAGCGCCTTTTAGGGGAAGCTCCGACGCGTGAAAAACAAGAGACGATCGAACTACTGGCGCGTATGGGGCTAATCCCACGTAAGTGGTGTCAACTCCTAAAAAAACATGATGCATACAAGTGTTACCAACAATCACAACTTTATGTATCTGCTCCGGTTTAATAGAGGCAGTTTCACACGCCTCCTTGATGAATCCTGTGATTGCATTCAATGCTTTTGATCGAAGTGCGGTCAATTTTTTTGTATCAAACATGGCATAGGNAATTCGGGACATTAAATCCCCGCCGAATTGCGCCTGAGGATTAACATTGCCAACCGTAGCCAATTGTTCTCCGCTGTCTAAATCAAGAAGATTTCCTACAATGCTTGTTGTGCCAATATCGAACGCCATTCCAAATTTTTTTTCCGAAGTATCGTCGGCTTCAATTGAGATTATGTCGTCATTGAAAGTGGTAACTGTCATACCACCGCCTTTCGCACGTAGCACACCTGGAATTTGCCGAAGTATGTGTAAACTTAGTTTCTTGTTTACCGTTTCCGGGAGGCAACTCAAAACTTCTTCAATATCGGATGTTTGGTGATGTTCTTCAACCGGTGCTTTTGCTTTGATATAGTATTTATTAACCCCACTTCCCATATTTAAACCCGCCGCCGTAGCCTCCAAATCACTTCCCATTATTTGATAACCACTCTCTTCAGTAGGCGGCGCTAAAAGCACATTAGCGTCACCAATAACGCGCGTTTGACAAGCAAGTCTAAAATTGTCCCGAATTTCCTCTTCGCCGAGTTGTATTCGATCCTGCATTGTTGGAGGAGGCACTTGGCCGCTTAAGATTTTTATACGACACGCGCGGCATCTACCTCTTTCCCCGCATGTAGCCGTAATATTAACTCCAGCTTCATGGGCTACATTGATTATGGTTAGAGCTCCGTCTGGGGCGACTTCTTTTTTCTTTATATCGTTTACATCGTCGGATAGTGTGAATATTAATTGCGCCATTGGTTTTTTATCGTGTTTTTGTCGTTTATGGAGAGAGGTTTTCTAACTTTGTGATCGGATAAATTTTAAATATCTAGTTGCGTATTCATCCTGGGCTAAAAGAGCTTCAGCAGCAAATCGGAATTCAATAAATTTCTGCGGAGGGTTCATCACAGGGTCTATCATCACGGAATCACAGCCTGCAATTATTGACATTGTAACGAACGAATCATTTAGAATTTTTCGTTTAGGGAGACCAAAAGAAACATTACTGTGTCCGCCAAATATTTTTACATCAGGATACATGGTACGAAGTGTTTTAACGGCTAATACATAATCCTTTCCATATTTTGGTCCAGCGCCTATTGGGAACACTAACGGATCTAAATAGCGATCTTCCATAGGAATACTGGCTTTATCCATCATATCCATCAGCACTACAAGATTATTCACCCGCTCTTCATCATCTTGCGGCATACCGTCGCGGCCACTTGCATTGGCAAATAAGATAGCATTATTATTTTTGGCTATAGGTATGAGAGCCGACCGACCCTCTTCTAAATTAATCGAATTAATTGCTGGACGGCTTTTACTTGTGTCATACGCCTCTATTCCAGCGACAATGGTGTCTGAATCGGATGAGTCAATAGAAAAACTTGTTTCCGGGGATATTTCTTGNGCAAGTTTTACGATCCAACGCATCCATTCATGTCGCTCTTCGGGTTCAGTCGACATCGCATCAACACACAAATCGATTATATGNGCACCGGTTGAAAGCTGTGATTCTATCAACCAACGGATGTATCCAATATCTTTCTGGCCAACAGCTTCAGCGACATGGGGGATTTTTCCAGTTGGCACGTCTGCTTCGTCTTTTGGGTATGTACGTGAGATATCTAATCTACCCTTTTTATCAAATCCGTAAGTTACAAACGGTTTACCGCTCTCTATTACAACTCTTGGGCCGTTTGCTCTGAAGTTTCGGGTGGTATTTATATTCTCCCCTATTACAATAAGGCCTAGTTTTTTAACATCAAAGTCCACAGTCTGCCCTCTCTTTCCTAAAATGAATGTTTTGTTCAGGTGATACCATGACTAAAGGGAATACTTCCTTTAACTAATACCACAGTTAGATGTTTAAGTTACTCAGGATTCGGATTCGAACTTTTCAACATATCCTTTAACCATGATGGCTAGAGTTATAGTTGTAGTAGCCATATCTAGGATGCCTGGAGTAAGCTTTAAGCAGCTTCGGTTACTAAATCCTCCACCAGCAGATTTGCTAGTTTAACTGTATGGGCTGCGTCAGGTGCGTAACCGTCAGCATCGATCTTTTCAGCCCAATCTGATGTTACTGGTGCTCCGCCAACCATAATTGCGGCATCCTCTAATAGTCCCGCCTCATCAAATGCTTTAATCGTTTCTCGTTGCATTGGCATTGTCGTAGTTAGTAGTGCTGACAAACCCACCAAATTAGCATTGACTTCACGGCATTTATCCATAAATTTTTCAGGCGACGAGTTTGGTCCGATATTGTGAACTTCAAAACCATTTCCTCTTAACATCATGGATACTATGTTCTGTCCGATGTCGTGTAGATCTCCTTTCACAGTTCCTATTACCACAATACCGCGTGGTGGCTCATTGGATGCCTCCAAAATTGGTCTCAATAAATTCATGCAGGCATGCATAACCTTTGCCGAGAGCAATACTTCTGGAATGAAAATCTTTTCTTGCACCCATAATTCAGAAATGATATCCATACCAGATATAAGACCGCCATTTAAAATAGCTTTAGCGGCTTCGAGGTCGTTGAGACCTTCTTGTTTCAGAATTACGAGATCTTCTTCAACCGCTTTGACCGCGGTATCCGTCTCCGCCTCTACAATCGCATTCGCTATAACATCGTAGTCAACAGGCATTTTTAGGCTCCTAGCACTTTAAAATTTTATAGGGATCTGAATTTACGTCTTCGTTTCGCTTTGCTTGTTTTTCCAACCGCCAATGTTTCCTCACTTGTCGCTGATTTTGCTATTTCTTCTAGTGTTTGTAATGTTTCAGGTGGAAGTGGCTCTGGCGTATAGTTTTCAAGAATATCTCTAACTTTTTCGTTACAAACTTGGTGGGTGTATTTCGCACCCTTTTCCGTCCACGATTGGAAATTATTTCTACTGAAAACTTCTGGCTGCCATTGCTCAGTTAAATAGTTTTCCGTTGTGTGATCCCGGTCGATGAATATCGCATTGGGAAGATTATCGCCCACCTCTTGAACGACATCCATCGCTAGAGTTGAATTATCAATTGGGGCGCCTTTCATAAATCTACGCACCGAAGAGATTAGTTCATTACACAAAACCATGTGTTCAAAGGAACCAATGAGGTGTGATTCCATACTGCCTGCTCCAATATTGAGATGGCATCCGCTTAATGCCGCACAAAGATAGCTCCATAAAGCTTCCGCGCCCGCCTGCGCATCAACGACTTTAGAATCGGTAATGCCTGCTGTGGCCATAACTGGAAGGCCTAGTTCATGGCATAATTCAGTGTACATGCCGTGGAACAAATGATATTCGGGTGCGCCCGACGATAGAATACCGAATTTCAGATCCATTATTCCTGGCAAAATCGCCATTACGAAAGGCGTTCCAGGCCTTTTTAATTGGACCGCTATTAATCCCACCAACGCCTCAGCCAACGACTGTGCGGCGGCACCTGGCAATGTCACAGGTGATGATGCGCCTGACATGGTAAATGCGCCATATCGTACAGGTAGCCCTTCGCCTGCTAAGTACATAAATTTGTCGAAGGCATGATTTTTATGTTTCAAGGGAGATAGCACCTCGTCATATTGCAGGATAAAGGGCCGTTCTCGGAGTTTGTCCCAACCTCCCGCAATTACTGCAGCCATCTCGCAGATGGCTTTTGTATCAGGTACGTCGTTTGACAAGTAAATTATAGGCTTGGTGGTGTTCATCATCATGGCGTGAACTTCATGCACAAAACAGTCGAATCCATAATCATCGGCTAGCGACCCCAGGGCGAACATTGCATCTAGGTTAGGTAGTGCGTCATTTATTTTTGTGGCGTTACCGATATCCTCTTTTTTCCATGCTCGTCGTTCTCCAGTATATGGATCCCACATTTTTGGACATGCCGAAGTCGGAGAAAAGTAACTGTTACGCCCTTCGCAATAAAGACTCGGTTCACCTTTTCGATTGTACAGGAGCAGTCTTTTTGGAGTGAGTCTTAAACATTCCTCTATCAGTCGTTGAGGAAAGAATACTTTATCGCCTTCGTCGTCTAATGGTTCTATGCGACATCCTGCTTGGCGAAACAACTCGAGCGCTTCTTTACTGCCAACCCGTTGCCCGGTACGCTCTAACATTTCGTAGGCGGTATTTATCAGAATATGCTTTTGATCTTGAGATAGGATGCTCAACGATGGTGACATTTTCTGGGTTAATCCTGCCCAACGTAAGTCTTTTACTGTACTCATCTTTTAAGTTGTACCCCTCTTTCTTTGCTTCTTAATGTTTGTTAAAAATATCTGACAATAACTTACAAAAATTTTGTATGGTTATTATCCCCTCTAGCTTCCGAAATTTTGTGCGGCATCAACAATAAGGCCTGGTAATCCTTTCATAGCGGTGCCCGAAAGTCTTTTGGCTGCTGATTCCCTTCCGCTTTCGGCCAAATCGGTCATTGGGCCTGATTTTATAGCGCCAGTTGGGCATATTTCCTCGCACGCTCGAGGCATATCTAACGGACGTTCTTTGCCGGGAGTTTGGCAAAAATTGCATTTTTCCATCTTGCCTTTAACCGATGAGAGTTGTGGGGCATTAAAAGGACAGGCCCAGGTACAAAAACCACAACCTATGCAAGTGTTTTGGTCCACAGTCACCACTCCATTTTCGGCATCTTTACTAATAGCACCCACAGGACACGCATCTTTACAAGGTGCATTTCCGCAATGCATACAGGCCATTGATACGTTCATGCTTTTTACATTTGGGAATGTGCCCTCCTCAATTTTTACAACCTCTCTCCATCTGGGCCCAACGTCTACTTCATTCCATGTTTTACAGGCGATTTCACAGGCGTGACATTTTACACATCGTGTATGATCAAAGTAAAAACCGTGTTGCATTTTAAAATCCTCCTAAATATTCGGTGGAGCTAATTTTTAAATATTGAATTATTAGCATTAGGTTCATACTGCCGCTCGAATACGGACTTTGCATTCGTTATAGCAGTTAGCTCCCGTAATTGGGCTAGTGTGTGCCTCCATAAGGTTGTTTGAATGCGCTCCCTTACCTTTGGCTGTGGAACCCATAGCCCAGTGACCAAATCCGTGACCATGCCGGACGCTAACGCACCCTGGAACTAAACCTTCCGTTACTTTCACCTTGATTCTTATCTTGTCTTTGGGTGACTCAATCATAACGTAAGTATCATCCACAATCCCATATTTGGAGGCATCTTGGCTATTTATTTCTACCCAATTCTCTGGACAAATTTCCATGAGCAACGGATTATTTTGAGTAACGATATTGCAGTGCATGCTTAGTTTGGAATGCGTTAACTGGAGAGGGTATTCCGAATCTGGAATTACACTTCTTTCCGTATAAATCGGGTAGGGACTGAAGCCTGCGTCTGCATAGGCCGAGGACCGAATTTCAATTTTACCCGACGGAGTTGGTAGTCCATCAGGCACTCGGTTATATTTTCTATTTCCTACCCAGAACCCTTTATCTTTTAGTTCACTGACACTCATTGGAACATTTTCCATCATTGGCTCTGCCCAATCTTCCCATTTTTCATAAGGGAAATGCTCTGCCCAACCCATTTTCTCTGCGATCCCTTTAACAATATCGTATAGAGGTTTCGATTCCCCTAAAGGCTCAATAGCTGGTTGACACAACACTACCTTTGGGTCGATGTACATACCTTGTCGGATTTCAGCATGCTCATAAAACGAGGTTTCCGGCAATACAATATCGCACTCGATGGCCGTTTCGCTCATGAAAAGCTCAATTGCGACACTTAGCTCCAAATGTTTGAACATTTCTTTCATCAAGTCCGTGTCAGGATCACTCATGACTGGATTGGTGCTTTGAACAAACAACGCCTTTACGGGATATGGATTTCCATTAATAACCGCTTCAGGGAGTCGTGCATTGGGAAGATCAGGGGCTAACGGATACCCCATTGCGACATGCAGTGGTTGGGCATCGTTATTTGCTTTTGCCTCATCAGGAATGCTTACTGGTAGCCCTAACGGAGCCCAGTCTTTCAAATGGAGGTTTCCCGGCTTATCTACTTCACCACAAATGGCATTGAGGATGTAGCATGCACGGCCTGCATCGGCACCATTCGTGTAATACCCTGACCCTTTAAAAATAGCTGACATAGCCGGTTTACTAGTTGCAAATTCTCGAGCGAGACGAGCAATGGTCTCGGCTGGAATTCCAGTGATATCAGCCGCCCATTCAGGGGTATAACCGCAACTTTGGAGGTGTTCCGCAAAACCATCGAACCCTTCGCAGTATCGGCTTACAAATTCAGTATCAAAAAGTTCTTCATTAGTGATGACATAACACATCGCAAGCGCCATCGCGCCATCTGTGCCAGGTTTGATGGGAATCCATTCATCAGCTTTCTGGGCTGTTTCTGTGAAATTTGGATCAACGACAACCAGTCTTGCTCCTTTTTTCTTTGCTTCAATTAATGCTCGGCTCTCCCATAGGCCTTGATTCGCCCCCAGCATGTTCATTCCCCACAACATGATATAACGAGAGTTTTCAAAATCATGCATTGGAAATAAATGTCCGAAAAGTGTCAGGCAAGCTGAACGTCTATCCATTTCACAGCCCGACGTATGTGTGTAGTTATTTGGCGATCCATAAAGATCACCTAGGAGGTGACGGAAAAACTGAGTGTTTGGATCGTGGTGGCAGGTATAGACGACAGATTCTGCCCCATAATTAGACTTGATCTCTTTTAATTTATCAGCGATGTAGGTAAAGGCTTCATCCCACGTTATTCTTTTAAATTCCCCGGGTTCTCCTTTTGGGTTAGTACGCAACATAGGGTACCTGAGCCGATCCGGATCTTGAGTAATATATGTGCTTGCCATGCCTTTAGCGCACCTTGACCCGATGTTATGTGGTGATTCTGGATTTCCTTTTGTATAAACCACTTTTCCGTCTCGAACAAATACTTCGGTTGGACATTGCCATGGGCAAGTGTAGCAAAAGCTTTTTATACGCTCTGCACCTTTTATGTCCGCTATCCTCGATCCTAAGTCTTGCGCTTGATTCATTTTGGTTCCCCTGTGTTTTGCTACTACTGATCCGTTATTAACTCTCGTAACCGCCACGTTATTTGTTGTATCTGCTGTATTATTATTTGCGGCCACCAAAGTTTCGGTTGTGCTTGTTGCCAAGTTTACGTCTAATTGGTCGTTTTCTCCTAGAATTCTCCGTAACCGATCGCTCTTCCAAGTATGTCCATGCGATTCTTGAATGGCCCCAGTTAATTTATCTTTTAGCGCGGGTTTTTCAGTATTCTTCGTATTTTCTGCTGAAAGGTCCAACTTTCTATTGCTTACTTCTTTATTTGTACTGTCCTCTTGTCGATTTTCAGGGTTGCTAGCCTCGCTGTTTGTATTGGATATGTCATCGTTGCCAACAGCATCTTGTATGATTGTTCCAATCTCGACTGGGTTTTCTACTACCTCTAGGTCCATTATTCGGCGCAAACGGTCACTAATCCAATTAGGCCGCGCCTGGGTAATCGTCTTGACAGATTCAGCTTTGTTGGGCGTTGGCTTAGAATTACTTTGTGGAGTTAGAGGTTTTTCTGCTGTTTGAAGGGGCTCTTCTTGAATTAGGCGCGACTTTGATTTCGCGCCTGGTTCCGCCAAATCTCCAAACAATAATTCTCCCATGTGTTCAGACAATGCTGATTCTCCTTGTATTGTGTAGTTCGAATTCTAACAACAAAATAAAAGCTCTGTTACGCCTAAATCCTGAAATTTAGCACAAAAAAGAAATCTCTTATCAAAGTTTGAGGAACCATAGAGCATCAAAAGTTATTTTCGGCATTTATCACTATCTGGGCCAATATTAGATAACCGAAGCTTATTTAGAAATCAAAAAAATCGTTTTTTCGCTTTGATGCGTTACCGGTGCAATTTCCAAAACAATACGGTTTGTTATCACTCCGCTTACATCCACACATATAGAAGACGCCATTCACTGGAGCCTTAAAGGTTATCGGTTCAAAATCCGTTTCAGCATGCGAATCGTCACACCATGGTTGAGTTTTACTTAAACCGCAACTACACCAACGGTAAACACTGCCCGCTTTGACTTCGACAGCATAGGGAGCGTTTTGTGAGGATTTAGGATATTTCATATCTAAACTAGAAGATATGGGATAGCTTAAGTCAATTCAGCTTATTTTGACTCGCATGTTTTACTAGAAAGTCACGAAGTACATTTAACCTTTTTGCATTTCTCATTTCTTCGAGGTAGACAAAATAAACCTCGATCTGAGGTCCGCTAATGTCTGGCAATACTTCAACAAGATTATGATCATCACCAACAAGATATTTTGGTAGTGCTCCGACCCCGACCCCACTTTGGATTGCATGGAGTATTCCATGGACGTTAGCTACACTCAAAGCCGGTTCAAATTTGGGTTGATTTTTGCGGATCATTTCGAGCAGCCAGTTTATATTGCTAACAGGCGCTGGAACATCATTTCCGTAAACAACGATATCATGGCTATAAAGGTCTTCAATAGTATTTGGTGTCCCACGATTCTTCAAATAAGAATCGCTTGCATAAAGGTGGTACCGTAGTTCCATTAATTTTTTTTGAATTAAACAAGGTTTTGTTTGCGGGGCAAATCGGATTGCTACGTCGGCTTCGCGAGTACTTAAACTCATTTCATGTTGATCGCTAAGCAATAATGATATTTTTACGTCAGGATACTCCTGATGGAAATCTCCCATTAAAGGTGAAAGCCAAGCCGCACCAAACGCGACAGATGTGGTCAATCGTAACGGTCCTACAGGAGTATCTTGATTATTAGCAATTCTTGACTCCATAAGATCAACTTCTGCTTTTAAACATGCGGAGGTTTTGAATACTTCCTCGCCGATCTCTGTTAACACCAAGCCTTTATAATCTCGATGGAATAAGGTTATCCCTAATTCTTGTTCAAGAGTGCTGATTTGGCGACTCACAGCTGGCTGACTCAATTTTAGCCGCTTGGCGGCAGCAGTAAACGTTCCGCACTCTACTACTTCAAAAAATACTCTTAAACGATCCCAATTCCAGCTCATGACAAGTCTTCCAGTATTAACCAATATTCTTTGTTCATATAAATCTTATAAACCTTGCCTGATAAAAGGCAAACAATTTCATTGTGTTTAGTCAGTCGGTAACTACTTCTAAGTCAACTGCTCTGAATCCACCCACTCCATCTTCCTCTATTTTGTAGCGTAGCCTGTGACCTCTTTCCAGGGGCGGTAAGCCGGCTGCTTCCACAGCAGACTTGTGAACATAAACAGGTTTTCCGCTTGTTTCGTCGTCGATATAACCACCGAACGGGTTTCGATTTACGCTGTAAACTCGAACTATACCTGACGATGGCCCCGGACGAACCCCTTTCGTTAGTTTTTTGTCCATTGCTGGCTTTCCTGAGGACGATCCCGTGAACTCTTGATCGATTGGTTTGCCTTCAAAGGCGCTCCAAATTTCGTAAGCACAATCTTCCGCTGACCTTTCGGAGCTGTCAATAACTACCTGCGCGAAATCATTTACCTCTGTGGTTCCGTATAATCGTTTTTGAAGCTCCGCATCATCTTTGTCACGCGTGGCTAAATTTTCCCCAATCTGGCGGGTTCGACCACCACCTTCCTCTTTACGCTTTATCCATCTTTTTTGCCGAATTTCATCCCTAGAACTAACCTGTACACGAAAAATATCCGGGGTTTCATTTAGGACTAATCCAAGATGAGTGCTCTCGACTATTATTGTCGGGTCTGGGTTGTTCGCAATCCATTTTCGAGTTGAAACATCTAAATCGTTATGGTAATCACTATCGACATTGAGCCCAGAATCCTTTCCTTCAGTTTTAGCCTTAGTAGTGATCGCTTCACCTGGGTGCCGTACTTTGTATCCAGTTAGTCTTGAGATTTCCCGTGCGATATCTGATTTTAAAGAACAGCTCGGGCCATAGATTGCTATTGTTTTTGACATTTAAATCTAATCCTATTTATATAATTTGTTATTCAAAAATAATTGTTCGAACGTTTATAGAAAATTTAACTCCATAGTGTTGTTTTAACGATCACGCCCGTTTAAATGGGAAAGAATGGTATTTCTCTTGTCTCGCAGGATTGTTAATTGCGAATTCATCAAACGGCCAAAAGGTGTTGCAAACATATGGATTGCGCGTTTTAGTGGAATGTACGCCATAAATAGACATGAACCTATTACGTGAATGAGCCAAAGCGCGTCATAGTATTTCATGAAATTATCAGAGTGCCCAACTAAAGGTAATGCTATTAAATAGCCGACAAACTCGATTGGAATATACCATGCATCCATAGGTTCTGAAGAAATTCTCAATGCTTCTACCAGATAACCACTTATCATGACAAAAAGGATAAACCAGACTGTGGGGGTGTCCGAGAACTTTTTCTCTTCCGAATTGCCAATCGCAATACGCCACCCTATCGCTATCACACAACCGACCGTTACCATTAAACCAAAAAAATCATATAAAAATCCAATTACTAGTCGAACAGGATGGCCAGGGATATGCCAAACATCCGGTAATCCAAAAGCGGGAAACGCTTCCTGGAACACGACTCTGGTCAACTCTGTTAACACCAAGAAAGCAAAACCCCATAAAATCAAAGTATGGCGCAACCATCGGATGAAACTAACTTTATATAGAGATTTATGCAGAATTACATCATCAATCAGTGTTTTTCTGAGGCTTTTATGGTCGATTGATTCCCGTGATAAGAATCGTCGGTAACGATTGAAAGTTGGTCGATTGTTGGTTATTAACGCTCGGTAAACTCCATATTCCAGGATTCCCAAAGCAGCCAAAACGGTAGGACCAAAAATAATGTACTTGTAATCTACGTTACCTAGGAAAGCCTCGCTTGTAAAAAAACCACCAAACGAAGCTATGCAGTAAATATAAGACCATAAGCCAATCAGGAAAAATATTTTGCATAGCCTTCGAAGTTTATTGGTTTCAATGTATTTCGTAAAAAGGAAAACTAGGGCAAAAAAGATGGCAATTCCCCAAAACGCTGATGCGCCAAGAAAAAATGCATATCCCCACGCTGCAACTAATGAACCCCAAAACCCCGCTATTAAAATGCCTAACGCTACCAAAAGACCAACAATAGTCCTTGGGTTTCCAAGAATTGTTGTCGTCTTGTTTGTCATATTCTCAAAAAAATAGATTCAGGCGCAACCCTAACCTTAGAATAAACTAAGTAACAAAATCTATGCGTAGGCGGCTTGAGCCCTCTCAGCTTTCTGTTTAGTCGCATCAGTATCAATTGCAAGCATGGCGGCATGAAGTTCTGGAGCGCCTCCTTTCATGGCTTTAAACGTACTCACGCAGGCCTTCGCTTTCTCCACTGCTACCAGTGCGTCTGCAGCATAGGCATCTGCCCCGATCTTATCGCACCAAATCTGACTAATGGGCGCTCCACCTACAAAAATTTTCACGTCCTCGCGCAGTCCTTCCTCGGTGATCGCTTTGATAGTTTCCCACTGCATATTCATGGTGGTGGTCAACAAAGCTGAAAATCCGACGATCTGGGGTTTATGTTCTTTTATGGCGGAAATAAATTCTTCTGGCGGCACCGTCACACCTAGGTCATGGACTGTGAATCCAGCTGCTTCCATCATCATTGCTACTATTCGTTTACCAATATCGTGCAAGTCACCCTGGACAGTCCCCACCACTACAGTGCCTAATTCTTCAGTCTTTTCTGCAATAATGAGCGGTTTGAGAATTCCCAATGCTTGATGCATCGATTTAGCCGACATCATAACCTCAGGCAAGAAATACTCATCAAATTTAAAGCGTCGTCCGACTTCAGCTATGCCAGTTGCCATTGGGCCTGCTATCAATGTTCGTGCACTGACATCATTTTCAAGGGCAGGGTTTATCAAACCCACAGTATCAGCATGTTCGCCTTCTATTACATTCCATTCAATTTGATGAAAAAGATCCTTGACTTCTGCAGGCGCATCGTTCCAACGCTCTGTTTTGCGGGAAGATTCGATATCCTCTTTCAAATCCTCAAGATCAAATTCTTTTTCGGTCTCAATTTCTAGGCCCATGTTTTATTCCCTTTTGAGTATTGGCATGTGTATTTGACCATTAGATTTCACGATGTTTCGTCATCATCAGGCTCTCCAGTATCCGCACCCGGCGGTGGGTCGCTTGGTAATGGATATACACCATATTCGTGCGCTTCTTCGATCATTGCTAACGTATTCTCAATTGGCACGTCATGCTCTAGGCGGTGGGATGAGCTGAGAAGAAATCCACCTCCATGCCCCATCTCCCAAATCCGGGAACGTACCTCAGATCTGACATCTTCTGGTTTACCCCAAGGCAATGTCTCTTGGACATCGATTCCTCCATAGAAAAACATCTCCTTACCGAGCGCACGTTTTTTTGCTGACGGGTTACATTTTCTGCTGACTTTAGGCGGCAGACTGTCGTAACCATCAACACCGCAATCCATTAAACCTCGCATAAATGTCTCAGGAACTGCACCACAACTATGGAACTGTATCTTGCCATTAGGATTTTGCTTTAAAAAATTCTTTTTTGTTTCCTGAGTTGCGCGTTCGTAGTGTTTTTTTAACTGCTTATTAAACATTCGTAATGATATAAAAGTTGTGTTTTCACTTGCTAAATCTTCCGGGCTCATTCTTAACCAATCTATATATTCGCCACAGCGCTCCAGAAATACCTTATTAAACTCAATTTCAATATCGGTTAATTTAGTTAATAACGCTTCAAGAAACTCAGGTGCTTCAATAAAATCAGAAAAGATTTTTGCATACCCCACCATATATTTAGCTTGCTCAAACAATCCCCCTCTCCCAGCTTGACCCATTATTGCGAATGGTGTTTCCTTCCGGATAAATTTACAGTAATCCACCAGGGACATTCCTGGGATGGGGGAGTCTTCCCAACAACCTTCATCATATGGATCAGGCCAAGGAAATTCCTCCAGTATCTTTAACCCTTCATCTAAGGGGGCGCTTGTTGCATGGAATAATGGATAGCCAATCATTTCGTAATAACCACCTTGCTCATGCGGCGTCCACTTTCTGACTACGCCCCATTCATCCACATTAATATCTGCATCTGGCGGAGGTATGCCCATGTCGAAGGGCACTTCTTCAAACCTAATAGGGTGAAAGCCAGGCGAGCCTCCCGGAGGACCCATTGAAATGCGGATAGCATCAACTCCCAAACTTTCTGCAATGTCTAGTTCGAAGCTTACGTCAGTAGTCCATGTTGTTGAACCAGTTCGATAATCCCGAGGATCCGCTTTGTATTCTAATCCTAACCCCTTTCGCAAATTTTGATAACCTTCTATAGTGCCCCACAGGACGATTGGGACCCGGTCAGGCTCTCGGAGGTGAAGCGCATCAACTACTCTTTTTCGCTCCGGGGGCATCGCATTTTTTAATATTTCGGCCACGTTGCTAGTCTCCCAATTGGTTCGATTACTATTCGTTAATTCCTGTTGGAACTACCTTTGCGATAATCTTTTACGAATATGTCCCACTTAGTTTACACGAATTCTAAATGTAACCTGTGTTGCGATACGTTTGTGCTATAGCTGTAATACCATATTGTAATCACGTTAGCCCAACGATCCTTCGACCGCTGGACTAACATTTGAAAAAACTACTTTTTTACGGGGTAAAATCCTGAAATGCCCCGTCTTTGAATACAACCCATGACATATCTTTAACGATGAAGTGATCTGGGGCTCCACCTGTGCCAATGCTAATAGAAGGAACAACACTATCAGTCCAACCTTGGATTCCCTCAAGAGTCTCCACTAGCCGGTCTCGAGTTAAATTGTCACGACCCATTCGTCGCATCGCTTCGGTAAACACCTGAGCACCCGCAAACCCCCAAAGGTGCACTGCCCCCGGGGTTTCCTCTGGGTAATATTTAAGCAATAAGGATTTCGCTTCTTGAATTTGTGGTGCTGGAGAATCAAAGTCCCGAAAGATCGTGGCAAAATGGATGCCTTCGATTGCATCGTCACCTGCTAGTTCTGGCACCTTAGGGCTTTTACCAAAAAATACGTTCACAACAGGTACATCCCAACCCAATTTCTTCCGTTCCGTATAAAACCGTGCGGCTGGCTCAGGCGCGCATGAACACACGACTGCATCCGGATTTTTATTTTTCATCGCAACAGCTTGCGCACTAACGTCAATTTCCTTTTGCTCATAGCCTTCCTTAGCAACTAACGTAACTCCGTGCTCATCCAAAACTGACTCAATTCCTTGTATATGGGTTTGGCCTGACGGATCGTTCTGGTAAAGAAGTGCAATCGTCTTAGCGCCATAAACATTCTTTGCAAACTTCACAAGTTCTTGACCTTCAGTAAAATAACTTGGATAAAGTGGGAAAACATACTTACTTGGATGTTCCAAGTTTTTCGCAGCGCCAGTACCCGCGCCAATAAGTGGTACTTTCATGTCTGTTATATAATCAATAACTGCTGATGTCGGTGCTGAGCCAAGCGGTGCAACAATAGCAAAACACTTATCTCTTTCAATAAATCTTTTGACGGCAGTTTTAGTTCTCGCTGGCTCGTATTTATCATCAACCATGCGGAAATTCACCATGCGTCCGTGAATGCCTCCTGTTTCGTTTACATGCTTAAACCAAGCGTCTGCTCCTTTACCCATTCTAAAGTAACTAGAAACCTTTCCTGTCATAGGCTGATATGAACAGATTAAAATTTCGTCATCACTGATTCCTGGGCCATTGTCTGCCATAGCTATGGTGCTACCTATTCCGATTAAGCTAGCAAATATACTAGTAGCGATCGTCTTAAGATATTTCTTCATTTTAGTGTTGTCCTCCACAAATAATGTTTAAAATCATTCCCTCTTTCAAATATCAATTTTTTGGCAGTCTCAACTACGAATGCCGAGATACGAATTGATTACTTCTCGCTTATTTTGTAATTCGGAAGAATCACCAGCGATTGCGATCTTCCCTACTTCCATAACATAACCAAAACTCGAGTTCTTCATCGCTATATTAGCGTTTTGCTCAACGATCAACAGTGTAGTTCCATTCTCTTTATTTACTCTTTGGATAGTCTCAAAAATTGCAGAAACTATAATAGGAGCCAGACCTAAAGATGGCTCATCGAGCAATAATAACTTCGGGCGCGCCATTAGCCCACGTCCGATTGCGAGCATTTGCTGTTCTCCACCACTTAGCGACCCGCCCAACTGCTTCCATCTATTCTTAAGCACTGGGAATAATTCAAATACCATATTCAAATCGGATTCGATTCCTGCTTTATCCTTTCGAATATATGAGCCCATACGAAGATTTTCTGTTACAGATAAATCCTTAAAAATTCGCCTTCCTTCGGGCACCTGCGCTATCCCCATCTTAACAAGTTGGTTTGGAGTTCTCCCCGAAATACTTTGCCCTTCATAGCTAATCGAGCCAGAAGAGACTTTCATCATTCCAGATATGGTTTTAAGCGTTGTTGATTTTCCGGCACCATTTGCACCTAGGAGAGTTACGATAGATCCCTGTTCTACATCTATAGTTACCCCTCGTAATGCACGGATAGCTCCATAACTTGCTTCTACTGCCTGTAAACTCAATAGCGGCATAGTCAATCCTCTCCCAGATAGGCCTTTATAACATCCGGGTTATTTTGGATTTCGCTAGGAGTGCCTTGTGCCAAATTTTCTCCGAAATTAATCGCATATATGTAATCACAAGAATCCATCACCATCGACATATCGTGTTCTACTAAAAAGAAAGTGATACCGAGATCACGATTTAATCTCTTTATTGACTCTTTGAGATCATTGGTTTCTTCGTCATTACAACCAGCTACAGGCTCATCCAATAGAACAATTTCTGGGTCCGATGCCAAAGCTCTTGCTAATTCCACTCTCTTTTGGAGACCATAAGGTAGGCTAGCTGCAATATGATCAAGATAATCTTCAAGATGTAAAATTTCCGCGATTTCATGTGCTCGTTTATATAATTTCTTTTCGTTGCGTCGAGCACTCGGCAACGAAAACATGCTTGCCAATGGATTACCAAGCCGGTGATGTGCCCCAATTAAGATGTTATTTAATGCTGTTTGGTCTTTGAATAAATTGATATTCTGAAAAGTTCGAACAAGTCCCAGTGAAGCCATGTCATGCGGCTTTTTCGTGTCAATGCTCTCACCGTTAAAATAAATGTGTCCAGATTCGTGCTCCTGAAAACGGGTCAGCACGTTAAATAGTGTAGTTTTACCAGCACCGTTGGCTCCTATCAAACCTGATACTTGACCTTTTTCTACCTCCAAAGAAATATTTTTGCAAGCCAAAACACCCCCGAATCTGACCGTGATATCTTCACAAGTGAGCGCTTTCATTTAAGCCTTCTTGTTAAAAAAGAAAATCTGACTCATGTTATTCGATCACGCCACGCGCTTTAGCTAGCTTTTTAGCCCGCCTTCGCATAAAAGGTCTTCCGATCAATTCAGCCACTCCTAGCGGTGCTATCCAAAGCACCACAATCAAAGCAACACCCTTGAAAATATATGAGAAGTCAGCCATCCTCTCTAAAAAGAATGGAACCATCACCACAAACGTTCCTCCGATTAAAGGTCCCATCAACATGGCTGAACCACCAATAACGGACGCCATCAAAATATCCGCCGAATACCAAATATCAGCATAGACTTCGGAGGACACATAATTAACGTAATGGCCACTAAGCACTCCTGCGATACCTGTTATCGACGCGCTTACAGTAAAACCAACCGTTCGGAAAAACCATCGATTAACACCGCTACTCTGCGCGGCATTTTCAGCATCTCTTAACGCCATTAAAGCTCGGCCAACGCCAGAACGCGTTAAGCTATACATGAAAAGAAGAACCATTGCGAACAAAATCACTGAGACATAGTAAAACCCATAGTCACCAATCTCAATTCCGAAGATTTGGTTAGCTGGAAGTGATATACCGGTCCGACCTTGGAAGAAAGGTATATTGTTTACAATAGTTCCAATAAAAAAAGCGAACCCTAAGGTACCGACGGCCATAAATGCGCCTGACAACCGTAAGAAAATAAGTGCTAAAACCATACCAAAAATGCCTGTTACAACTGCGCCTGCTAAAATACCTACAGCAAGGTCTATCCCATAATGGAATGTTAATAGAGCCGAGGTGTACGCTCCTATAGCTAGAAATCCACCATGCCCCATAGACACCAATCCGGTGTAACCAGTAAGCACTGCTTGCCCTTGCGCCGCTATCACATATATCAATATTATTGTGCCTTGGGCAGCCATCCATCCTTCTACGAAAGGCAATATCGGCACGATGAGAAGAATCCCCACAAATGCTGTAACAAAAATCCAGGAGTTACGTTTATAAAGTTGTTTAAGCGCGCTTACCTTTTTATTTACATCAACCCTGTGGCTTGTTATGTCGTTTTGTTCCGTTGAATTATTCATGGAGTTACACAGTTTAAATCTCACGACGTTGCTGGATAGCAAACAAACCTTGAGGTCTTAAGCTGAGCAACACAACGATCATTGCGAACGCAGTAACGGTTTTGTAGTGAGAGCCGATATAACCACCGGCGAGATTTTCTGCCACACCAATCATTAGCGCTCCAACGATCGCACCTGGTATAGAGTATAAGCCTCCAAAAACTGCAGCTACATAACCTTTAATCAATACGTCGTCCATCATTTCAGGCGAAACATAAATAATTGGAGCTGTTAGAACACCTGCGAAAGCAGCTAAAAAACCTGCTACCGCCCAGGTTAACATCACAATAAAACGTACTGGAATCCCCATCATTCGAGCCGCCTCAGGATCGTCTGTAACGGCACGCAGGGCAATGCCTTGGCGCGTGTACTTAAAAAACAGAAACAACACTACACCTATACCGATGGTCCAAGAGACATTAATTAAATGACCTTTGCTGATCGCAGCGCCCAAAAAATCCACAGGAGTGGTATCAAACGTAATTGGAAACGATTTGGTATCGCGGCCCCATAGTAAACCGGCTACCCCGTGTAATATAAAATAAACTCCCAAGGTTGCATGAAACAAAATCAACCAATCTGAGTCTGCTAACGGCCTCATGACAATCCGTTCAGTTATTACTCCAATACCCATTACGGCTATAACTGTGATTGCAACGGTTGCTAAGTAATGTAAGCCCAGTCCCTTAAGGAGTAACAGAGCGATAAACGCTCCCATCATAGCGAAATCCCCTTGAGCGAGATTGATGGTCCGGGTATTGCGAAAAACCACCACAACACCAACAGCGGTTAGTGCGTATAAACCGCCTACGGCCAACCCATCGGTAACTAACTGCACAAACATTTTAATCCCCTTTTATTTTTGGCGTCGTCGGTCGGTATGATCAGTGGAACTTTTCTTGGTTACAGTCAGATTTGGCATTACAGTAACATATGCCATTAGGGATTACTACTTAATATTATAGACCTGCAAAATTTGCATTACTGTTATAAATTAAGTTGTTGGTTACAATTTAGTATCTATTTTGTGGTGCCCAGTGCAGCAGTTCTTAACAAGATATCCTATTGTCTCGTCCATTAAGTCAAAATTAGCACAATAGATTAATTTGCGTCCCTCTCTTTTCACAGAAATGAGATCAGTCGATCTAAGGTTTTTTAAATGGAAAGAAAGCGTGCTCGCCGACACTGTCAGTTCCTCTTGGATGGCGCTTGGGCTTGCGCCGTTATAACCTGCTCTTACCAAATGCCGAAAAATTTCTAACCTTCTGTCGTGTGCTAACCCTGCAAAAACCTCTACTGCTTTTTTGGTATTCAAACTCATGTCTTTTGGAACACGGGAGCCTGTTCGATCGACTAAGCGATATGCCTACAGTTCTCTGTTTTAGCGCTGTTTTCCGACGCTAAAGGTTCTTCTAGCCAAGGTAAAATAAATGACTTTTGAGCATACTGATCACAAACTTCTCGAATGTAGCGATGTTCTTGATTTTTTCTTGAGCTTAGGACGGGATGGTTGGTTGTCAGTGGCGCTAAACTCTGGTTAATAACCCATGCGTAAGGATGGATGCTTGCGCGACGAAGATCATTTTGAAGCTCGGACGCTTCATGCACTGGAGTTGCTTCAGCCAACGTGCAAATAATTGGAAACGTAAAATCAGCATCCCTGAGACGTGGTAATAATTCAAGCACATGCTGCGGAACCATACGAGCTTGGCGCTCGACTTCCTTGTGGAAAGATTGAGCCGCATCAAGCAATAGAATGGTATGTCCTGTTGGTGCCGTATCAAGAACCACAATTTTTTCTGTCGCTGTTTCAACAGTTTTTGCAAAGGCTTGAAAAACTGCTATCTCCTCCGTGCATGGTGACGATAAATCTTCTTCCAAAAGTGCCCGGCCATTTTCATCCAAATTTGCTCCAGTTGTTGATAACACTTCGTTGCGGTACCTTTCAACCTCAACTGCCGGATTTATTTCTGCAAGCTCAAGATACTTTGAACCCTCTCCAACAACTTGCCGTATGTGTGCAGCAGGGTCGGTGGTAGCTAACAACACATCCTTCCCCTGACTCGCCAAGCTCTTCGCAATTTTTGCCGCTATTGTTGTTTTCCCTACACCACCTTTTCCCATGGTCATAATTAAACCACGTTTCAAGGATGAAAACTTATCAATTAGAGTATCGACACTAGGTGGTAGTATGCCAGCAAAACTATCAGGCTGGATAGCAGGCAAATCTCCGTCGGAAAGCAATCCTCTTAATGAGTTAATCCCGATAAGTTGACCTGATTTTAATGGAAGACGGTTTTGTTTAAGTTTAGTTAAAGTGTTGGGTATGTTTTGCAAAGCTAAATCACCGCGTGTGTAAAATGCATGAGCTAGAGGATCACTGTTTGCGGATTGATCAAACACCCCATTAATTACTAATTGTTGCTCTTGGAGTCCGGCGCCTTCAAGTTCTTCGCTTGTTCGCGCCGCTTCTTCCAGCGCCGTTTTTTCGGGGCGAGCAACTAAAATAATAGTTGTTAAAGAATCACTTTTTAGAACATCTACCGCTCGAGCATAAAGTTTCTGTTGGGCTATCATCCCTTTCAGTGGGCCTATGCAGGATGTCCCTGCAGTGTTATTGCCGATATAACCTGTCCAGGCTGCAGGCAAAGTTAAGAGGCGTAGTGTATGACCCGTAGGTGCCGTATCAAAAATAACATGATCAAATTTCTCCACCAGGTCCGGTTTACCAAGAAGTTTTGCGAATTCATCAAACGCTGCTATTTCAACAGTACAAGCGCCCGCTAATTGTTCTTCCATGCTAGCAATCGCTGCCTCCGGCAATAGTTCGCGATATGGGCCAATCATACGCTCCCTATACTGTTCTGCTGCTACATCTGGGTCTACATTTAATGCCCAGAGGTTCTCAATTCTCCTAATTTTAGTAGGAGACGTTCCTACTTCGTTTTCCAGAACCTCATCTACGTTTGAAGCGGGATCTGTCGAAACCAAAAGCACCGTTTTTCTTTGATCTGCTAGAGCAACCGCAATAGCGCAGGCTGTTGAAGTTTTTCCGACTCCGCCTTTACCTGTAAAAAAAATATTCGGCGTTTTAAGCGAATCTGTACTTATCATCCGCAACATCCAGATCCTTGGTTTTTGGTGTCGATTTTTAACACCTGCGGTAAATCAAGTTGAAAGGCAGCAGCTAAATCTTTTCGTGACATATAACCACCGGTCTTAATTACTTGGTTGTTTGCGATTAATAATGGAAGGCACTCGATACCTTCTGTTTCTAGCTTTGATTTCACTGTGTCATTGGTGGCAAATTCTCCCGGTTCAAACCCTAAATTAAAGCGCTCTACTGAAACCCCAGAGCTTTTAAGCCATTCCAAAGATGCCGCAAATTGCGCCGGCTCATCATCGGCATCCGGACCACAAGCGCCAGTAGCGCAGCACTGTACGGGGTCATAAACCTGCAGTTTTCCTGTCATTTCCTTAATTCCTATTATTTATTTAATGATTGGGTAAGATTTACTATTCGATAGTTCAAGTATAGTAGAATTATAATCCTTAGTCTACACAATTTAATATACAGTATCTGGCTGTGTAGGTATTACACTACCGAGCCCCCTCAATTATTAAGTACTCGGACACGAACATGTCAGACAACCAACACCTAAAACAACTGACCGAAGTTTCGAATTTAGTTTACGACGAAAATAACCAATCACACCATATAGCAATCCCCTCGATAGCGAACATTGGAGCAGACACCATTGGATGCCATTCATCTAATGAGAATGCAAACAAAACTGCTCTAATTTACGAAGACGCGGAAGGGCGAATTTCTAAATTTACATTCAGAGAACTCCATCACTCTGGCATTAGATTAGCATTGGGGCTTCAGAAGTTAGGAGTAAAACGGGGCGACGCTGTAGCTATTCATACTGGTCAAAGTCCAGAAACAGCTATCGCTCATATTGCCACCTATTATCTTGGTGGAATCGCTTTAACGTTATCGCAACTTTACGGCCCTGATACTATCGAACACATATTAAATAGCTCCGGCTGCAAACTTATTATCACTCACACCAAAACCTGGGAGTCACTGAGGCCTCATAGGTCACGTTTTCGCACCTTAGAGAAATGCATTGTGACTGATTCACCAATTACCGACGAGCTGCTACTAAGTGATGTATTCGCTATAAATACTGATGACTTTAAACCCGAAGCCACCTTAGCTGATGATCCTGCATTGCTCATGTACACATCGGGGTCGACCGGCATGCCAAAAGGAATGCTCCATGCCCACAGAATCATCCATGCCTACTATCCAACCGTTTCTATGTTTTACAACCTCGAACTAAAAGATGAAGGTGCTGTTTTCTGGACTCCCGCTGATTGGGCATGGGTCGGCGGCTTGCTTGATTTAGTATTACCAGCTTGGCAAGCTGGGCAAACAGTAGTCGCATCTCAAAATCGATTCTCAGCAGACTGGGCTTTTGAATTTATGGAGCGTCATAACATCACTCATTCTTTTATGACACCTACTGCACTGAAAAGACTTGCTGAAGTATCGGACCCTCGATCCAAATGGGATCTGCGTCTTCGGGTGGTTTGTACGGGAGGGGAAAGTCTGCCTAGCCGAGTCGTGGATTGGGCACAACATGAAATGAGTATCGTATGTAATGAATTTTATGGTCTTACCGAATTTAATCATATGGTAGGAAACTGTGAAGCGTTATATCCAATCGTCCCAGGATCTATGGGTCAAGCATTGCCTGGCCGAACGGTTGCGATAATCAACGATAAAGGAGTCGAGCAGGATGTCGGAACTGTGGGGGAAATAGCTTCTTGGCGAGATCATGACCCGAGTATATTTTTAGGGTATTGGGAAGGAGCAAAAGCAGCGAACAAATATATTGAATTTGATTGGCTGCGATCAGGTGATCTTGCATACAAAGACAATGATGGTTATTTTTGGTACCAGGGTCGAAATGATGATCTAATTAAGAGCGCTGGTTATCGTATTGGACCTGCTGAAGTGGAAGATACATTGGTGCGTCATCATTTAGTAGCGGAAGCTGCTGTGGTTGGAAAAAAAGATATTGAGCGTGGCCAGATTGTTGTTGCATTTGTCAGATTAATTAAAGACACAAAGCCTGACGACAGCCTTAAGTCGGAACTACAAAGCTATGTTAAAGATAACCTAGCTTTCTACAAATACCCACGAATGATCAGGTTCGTTGAATCCTTTCCTTTAACGAGCTCAGGAAAAATTCAAAGAAAAAAACTTCGCGAGCAACTCTAATTAGTTAAGTTTTAACCAGGTAATGTAAAACCCAATTTATATTAATTTTTGCATATGAATGAATTCATTATCGACTATGCGGATGTTTTTCTCCTCCGCACAACTATAAAAGAGCCTATCGTCACTTCTTTTGGGAAAATGGAGTCACGCTCAGCCGTTCTGATAAGAATTATTGATAATAACGGATACATAGGTTGGGGGGAAGCTTGGTGCAACTTTCCAATATACGCAGCGGAAAACAGAGTGAATTTTTTTACTACTGAACTAGTTTCAAAACTCTTAGGCAGAAAAGTCAACCATCCCAAAACTGTTTTTTTAAAACTCTGGAATGAACTGCGTGCAATTTCAAATCAGTCAGGGGATCGTGGAACGGTTTCACAAGTCCTAGCAGGCATTGATTTAGCTTTATGGGATATCAAAGCTCAAAGAAGTAAGCAACCGTTGTGGAAACTTCTTGGTGGAGCCAATAGTTGCATTCAAACCTATGCTAGTGGAATCAATCCTAATAATCCTGCTGCTATAGTCGAACAAAAACTTTCTGAAGGCTATACGGCGTTTAAGTTGAAAATTGGCTTTGACCCTGATTTAGATCGCCAAAATCTTGATCAGATTAGGAAATTGATTGGGCAATCTTTCAAACTAATGGCAGATGCCAATCAAGCGTGGACCCCTAACCAAGCTCAATCAATGATCCAATCTATAGAAAATACAAAATTAGTGTGGTTAGAAGAACCCTTACCAGCGGATTCCACTAGCTCAGAATGGAAAGAATTGGTTGAGTTTTCGCCCTTTCCGATAGCTGTTGGCGAAAACTTGTATCACTACGACTCTTTTATCTGGGCGATCAAAAGCAACTTTTTTAGATACATTCAGCCAGATCTCTCCAAGTGGGGGGGCATTTCAGGTTGCCTTGATATCGGCAAAACCGCACTAAAAAATAGGGTTATTTTCTGTCCACATTGGTTAGGCAGTGGGATTGGATTACTAGCATCAGCACATCTCCTCGCGGGTGTTGGGGGCGAGGGGTATCTNGAGGTTGACGCAAATATCAATCCACTTCAAAATCTCTTTGAAGAAGATCTAATGCAACCCATCGATGGTAAATTCTTCTTAGGTGACTCACCGGGTCTCGGAAAAACTTTATCTTTGGATGCTTTAAAGGAGTTTGGTCAAAGTTAAGCAAATGAAGAAATTTTAAGCTAATCATTATTTTTAATTTTAGGAGACCAAGTTTGACACTGCCCAATTTTCCTCGATTGTCAGACCAAGAAATGCGAGAACGGCTTACCCCGCCTAATAGGCCCGTCAGATGTGTATTAGACACTGATTGTAAAAACGAAATTGATGACCAATTTGCCCTAGCTTGGGCGTTATTGTCTGAGAAAGAGATTTTCCTGGAAGCTTGCTATGCTGAACCTTACTCTCATGAATGTTACCGACAAGATCTAATTGCCACTGTCCATTCTATCAACACTAACGACTCTTTAGATCGTATGGGAGATGGCGGGATACCCGAGCATGGGGGGAAAGATTTGATAGCAAAAAAACTGAGACATAAAAAACTTGAAAAATGGGCTCGTAGACTTCATAGAGATGGTATCGATCCAACTAAAATAGAGATGTTAAGCCCCAAAGAAGGAATGGAGAAAAGTTATCACGAAATTATACATGTCTATAAACTGCTAGAGATGGAAGGTAAACAACGCGCGTATCTTGGGGCAGAGAATTATCTTAGATCACTTGACACACCAATAGCCAGTGAATCCACTGAAGATTTAATAACACGTGCTAACGAATACAAAAACGAACCTCTTTATGTGTCCGCAATAGGCTGTGTTACAAACATCGCATCTGCGATACTGATAGCGCCAGAAATCATTCGAAATATCGTGGTGCTATGGACAGCCGCGTATCCTACATCCGTTAGGATTCCNAATTCATCATTTAATCTTGATCAAGATATCCTTGCTGCTCAAATTCTATTTGATAGCGGCGTNCCTCACGTTTACTTGCCAGGTTATCATGTAGGTGCTCAGCTTACCCTTTCCCTACCGGATATGCAGGGTTGGATTAAGGATAAAGGTAAACTTGGTCAGTATTTATTTGATGAATATATTAAATGGTACCAAAAACGACAAAACGAATCCCATATCTTTGATAAAGACAATACTAACATTAATGATATGCGAGGCTATACTAAAGTTATTTGGGATTTGATTAATATTGCATGGTTACTGCGACCGAGTTGGGTACCTACCGAAATATTAAGAGCCCCATCGCTTGATGACAATACCTATTGGATGAACCATGCCAATGGTAGACATATAATGCGAGAAGCGTACGATATCGACCGAGACGGCATTTTCCAAGACCTAATAGCTAAGTTCGAAAAAGCGCCTCACTAGTTTAGCTAGCTTATCAAAATGAAAATAAGCTACAAATTAGCTGTTGGACCCCGCCCATTTGTGTATGCAGATGGTGCTATTGATCTACTACCCACCCAATAAGACCATTCTTCAATAGCGTCTGACCACTGATCCTCGACCAAGCCAAAGTGATGTTCTAATCCTTCATCGAATACGGTGTTGACAAGATCTCCCAAGGATAAAATATTTCCCCTCACAGTAAAATTTGATATCCAGCCCCTGCAGCCTTCATACCCTTTTGACAGATTCTTTTGTACTTTTGCATCGAAAGAAAATAATACTTTCCCATCATCTGATAGGCGACTCACTGTTACTGGTCCCTCGCGAAATACCAAATCAGCTACCGCGCCAGTGACTCGTCCATTAGGAATTTTCCTACCAAGAGTTGAGTGATTAATACATTGGACACCTGACCCATCAGCTAGCGTTAGTGGACTTCCCCCGCAATGCCACATCAACATCGCTTTTTGCTCAGTATCAATTGCAGCCATATCAAGTAAGTAAGTTTCCTTTTGAGAAATTGAATTCATCAAAATCATTGTAGCGGCCCCCATCACGTCACCTTCGCTAGCAACAGGAATTTTTTCCTGGTCTTCAAGCCAAGAGAAAGCAAATCCAGGATGGATATTCAATTCTTGTTGAAATACGGGCCAATCACTAACAGCTAAAGCTGTATAGCCATGATGTTCTGAAAAATCTTTGAGGGCTGCGTAGATTGAAGCGGTCATATTAAGATCAGTTTGAGATACTGAGATCCTATGATTTGTCTTCTCTGCGATAGCCATAGTAATCTCCTTAATTCGAGAAGGATCTATGTTTTTCACTCTATCCAATATTTCTTTAAGCTCATGATGATTAATTTTTAATCCTATTGAATCTGAAATTCGTCGTTCATCGAACGTAAAATTATAAAAAGTTGGGGCTATGCCACCAACTAACGCAACAGTTCCATTTTTAAGTGATTTTTTTCCTCGAAGCGCGGAGACAGTTATTCTCAAGCGATCACGTAGCCATGAATGTTTCGTTGAACCGTAGAACCATTTGTATTTAATTGCATCATCCTTAAGATATCGCTTAATGATGCTAGCACTCATATCAATTGAAACAAAGCCATTNAATAAAATTGCACCTTCTGTAGTAGGCTCTGGATGAGTCCAAAGACCAAGCGGAATATTATATTTAGCGACACTACGAACAATATCTCCCATCAGAAAAGTTGCATGATGTAATATCAGAAAATCTACGCCTTGCGAAATCATCTTTTCAACCTCAGCCTCCGCCTGCTTGGCAGAAACAATTGGATTGTCAGATGAAACGAGAGTGAATCCAAACTCGTCGCCAAGCTCACTCAACCCCTGTATGGACTCATCAAATAGATTATATTCTTCCGCATAATATGTTTCTAAATGCGCTCCTAGATACCCTATGGTTACCTCACTACTCGTATGTTCCATTTCTTTGCCCTTAAATTTAAGTTACTGTAAATAACCTGCTGATTATCTATATAAACAATTTTTATTAATCACAATAGAGAAATAAGATATCCCACTTGTCTGGGTCCAATTTTTCTGATAAAAACTCGGCTGTCATCACAAATGGAAATATGGTGCGGAGCTTGGAGCTGCCCAGAGCTTTCTTATTTCTTCATCTGTTTTCAAAAGTGATATGGAAAATCCAGCCATTTCTTGCGTGGTAACCATTTCACCAACCAAAGGCTTAAATATCGTTATGTTTTTTTTTGCTAGAAAACTAGAAACTTCTTTGTAAATAATTAAAAGCTCCATCAGGGTTGTACCCCCGCTACCATTTATCATTGCTATCACGTTATCGCCTGCGGCAAATGGAAGATCATCCATAATAATCTCCATTACTTCCGAAACTATCTCTTGAACGGGGCCCATTTTTCGTCGTCCTAAACCCGGCTCCCCATGCACTCCCATGCCTATAAATATTTCGTTTTCCTCTAATTCAAACATAGGACTTCCCGTCAGGGGAGAGGTGCCTGGCGCTACAGCCACGCCCAAAGTTCTTATTGAATCACGCACACGCACTCCTAAATCAAATAGCGCATGAATGTCTTGGCCCTGCTCTGCTCCCGCACCAAGGATTTTATAAATAAAAGTTGTTCCAGGGGCGCCGCGTCTTTCATGCTCTTCTCCTTTAGGAGCCGATGATACATCGTCATACATCAAGAGAGATTTCACATTAATTCCTAAATTTAAAGCCTCTTCAACGGCAACATCAGCATTTATAATATCGCCAGAATGGCTTGATACTAGCAACAGAACACCGGCTTCGTTATTAACAGTTTTAATGCCTTCTAAGATTAGCTCCGGAGCTGGAGCTGCAAAAATTTCACCGACTATATTTCCATCGAGTAATCCTTCACCGATCCATCCCATCGCAATGGGTTCATGTCCAGAACCATTGCCAATAATCAAGGCCACCTTAGTCGCCAACTTTTGTTCCTTGCGCACGACGATCCTAGTATTGGATGCTAGTGCAATACGGTCCCCGTGGGCGGCAACATAACCTAGCAACATTTCATCAACAATGGATTCAACGGAGTTGATCAATTTTTTCATCATTTTGACCTCAGAACATGTTCTAATGTTTCAAATACATATGTTACAGATTTAGCGCCTGGGTCAATCGTTCCTACGCCTTTATTTTCCACGTAACGACCTCGACCTCTTTTGGCGGGAAGACTTTTCGTACTTACTTTTCCCTCTTTGGCTTTTATTACCATTTTTTCTACTGCTACCAATAAATCAACATTCGCATCAAAGGTTTCTAGTGCGCTATAGGCAGGACACAATGCATCTAACATCGTTTTATCGCCTAAGTCGCTTTTCCCGAATTTTTTTATCTGTTCGATTGACTTAAATAATCCATTTTTAAATTCAGTAACGCCGACACATTGTCTTTTGGAGGCAGCCTCTCCTAATTCTTTGAACAGTGATGAAAAGAGTAACCCAGATGCACCTCCGGTACCGGCAACCAACCCTGCGCTAGTTATGCCCAAAAGCTCAGCTGGATCATGACATTCTGAATTATTGTTCATTCTATTATTCGCTTCATTAAATCCACGCTTCATTGCCGTACCATGATCTCCATCACCAACTAGACTATCTAAACGGTTTAATTCGTCTTCCTTTTCAGAAAATTTCTGCTTTAATGCAGCGATCCAACTTCTAATATTAGTGGTGTCCAGCTGATTTCTCCTTTAAAAACGCAAGTCCTCTTTTAGCAGCATCGGTCGCATCATTTTCAATATTCCTCCAGATATTTAAATCGGGACTTACCTCTACCTCTGATTTAATAAACATTTCCATGGTTAGCCAATCGTCATATCCAATATCTGCAAGACCAGAAAAGATTTCATTCCATGGAGTATGTCCGGAACCTGGAATTCCACGATCATTTTCCACGCAGTGGAAATGAACCAATTGATCACCAGTTTTGATCAAAGCTTCCTTAATATCTTTTTCCTCCATATTCATATGGAACGCATCCAATAAAACACCAACTTTCGGTGAGTTAATTAATCTAGCAAATGCACAAGCTTCCTCGGCCGTATTTAATAAATCAGTTTCGAAACGATTGATTGCTTCTAGCCCAAGTGTTACATCGCTGCTATTCAGCTTAGGTTCGATCTTACATAAACTATCTCCGGATCGTTCTATACGCTCCAATTTTTTACCAGGTTGAAAATAACCCCAAGGAGAATATAGAACTCCTGACAACAGTTTAGAGCCTAAAGCAGAGGTAGTATCGATTGCCCAATTTAGGTATTCAATACCTCTGGCTCGTGTGGATGAATCCTCACTAGCAATATCATCAGATATAGCCAAACCAGTTGTACATGTAACTTCAAGATTATTAAACTCGATAAGCTTCCTAAGATGATTGATTTTCTCATCACTCATACCTAACAAAGATATTTCGACTCCATCGAATCCTAGCTCTGCTGCAGTTTCAATGTAATTGTCGATATTTTGAGACCATTCTGACATCCAAACTGCCACATGCACTCCGTATTTCATAAAGCTTTTTCTCCTCATTTTGCCATAGTCCGAAATACTATCATGTTTCAACAAATTTTCAGGTAGACCTTCCAAATTGTCCTTCTCAATCAAGGAGGTTAACAAGAAAAATTCTTCGGAAAGGAATTCGGTGGATGAATTAGAGTTCCGCCAGTTAAATGCATTCATTTTTGCATAACTAGCTAGATGCGGTCTAATTCTCTTGCTCTCCAGAGGCTAGCATCCAGGAGCAAGAAACTTTGGAAGTTCGCCTATATTTTTGCAACCTAACTGTAGCAATGTGGTATTGAGTTCATTTGTCAAAAGCTCCATTACATGATTCGAGCCTTTAGATCCAAGTGCTGCAATTCCATACATAAATGCACGCCCTAGTAAGACAAAATTAGCGCCGAGAGCCAACGCTATAGCTATTTCACTTCCATGCCTGAAGCCTCCATCAACTATCAATGGGTAATCCTCTCCTACTATATTCCTAACAAGTGGAAGCATTTCAAGAGCACTAGGGGATTCGTCAAGTTGCCGACCACCATGATTAGAAATAATAATCGCGTCAACACCAATATTTTTGCAGTGTAGCGCATCTTGCGGGTGCAATACCCCTTTTACAATCAAATGACCTTGCCATTCATCTCTAAACGTTTTCAAATCATTAATCAAGGTCTGATGTGGGAGTATTGGTAATTCTGATAGAAACCGTGGTACGTCCTTTTTGGTGTACCCTTTCGGAAGATGAGGTATCCAGTTTGCAAATTCTGGCATGCCGCCATTTAGAACTGCCAATCCCCAACGAGGATGCTTAATGATATCCCATATAAGTTCTGGACCCGTGTTGAGGGGTAACGTTAAACCTTTTCGAAGTTCACGTACTTTTCTAGTCGTTGGTACATCCACAGTGATCACTAAAGTCTGATATTCAGCTGCTCTCACTCGATCCAGAACAGAGATATCAATTTTCTTCTGATTTTGTGGATAATATTGAAACCATCGATATCGATGATCGCATATTTTTGATACAGTCTCCAAATCTGTTGTGGAAAATAAACTAAGACAAAATGGCACATTGTGATCGTATGCTGATCGGCAAAGATATTCACTTGCTTTAGGCCAAATCAAGCCACTTAGCCCAATCGGCGCTATGCCGAAAGGTGCATCAAAATCGATTCCCAGTAGTTGATGCTTGATTGATGGCTTCCATGTTTCCGATTGCAGATATTTAGGTATCAATTGGTAGTTTGCAAATATGTCTCTGTTTCGCTGAATTGCGGTCTCTTTTACGCTGCCGCCCTCAAGATAGTCCCATGAAACAGCTGGTATTCTCTGCTTCGCTTTAATTTTAAGGAAATGGATAGACGGATATCGTTTCTCTAGACTGCCCATTTCTTAATTAAACCAATCCAAGTCTTTCATACTGGTCTGTCGGGGCGTCGTTTCTTCTCATTGCATCTATCAAAGCGGAAACCATCTTGGCTTCGATAATACCATCGCTAATAGGAATTTTCTGCTCAGGATCATTGTGAAGATCGAAAAGCATTGTCTCAAAATCTTCCCACCACCATTCTTCAAGCGAAGCATCGATTTTCATCACCGGTGTACCTTTGGTAAATGTAAATCCAGGATGCCACGACATAGTTGCCATTTCATTCGTGCTGAAGAATCTATCAATGTGAGTTGGCATTTGCGTATAGTGAAACAAAGGTCGATTAGCGGTGCCATCTTTAGCAGCTCGCATGTAGACATATTGCCCATCGGTGATGTTTATATGTCCTCCAAAAATTCCAAAAAGCGCAAAATCTCTGACTGGCTGGTCGTCACAAATGACTTGTTTCAAAGACATCCCAACCATATCTTTTGGTTTCGGAATTCCAAAGAACTCTAGCAGTGTAGCTGGTAAATCAATCATTTGAGTAAGAGATTTTCTACGTACTCCGGCATTGCCAAATCTGGGATCCCATACAAATAGGGGAGTATGCGCAATTTCATTATAAAAAGGCATTCGACATTTTGCCCACCAATCATGCTCACCTAATAGGAAACCATGGTCCGTATTGACGATCAACATTGTGTCGCCCCACATGTTTTTCTTATCCATATAATCCAAAATCTGCCCAAGATAGTAATCACACTGCGCTAGTAGGGCGGCATATTCATACTGGACATGGGCTACCATTTCCGGATCCTCGGTAACTCTTTCATATTTTGGCCAATCAAAATGAGGACTGACCCATCCATGGAGGTACTTGTCTTTCCATTTCTGCATCGTGAAAAAGGGTTCGTGAGGGTCAAAAGTTTCTATTTGAAGAAACCAGTTATCTTCAGAACTATTTTTTTCAAGGAACTGAAGGCCTCCTTTAAAGGTTCGAGCTTGCGGTGTTTTTTCCTCGGTATCCATATACTTGCGATTAACTGCGTTGTAACGGTTCCACTGCCCATAATACTCATCGATTTCAGGTCGTTTCGGAGTGCTAACTTCTGGCATCCATCTGTCAACTTCTTGCCCTCGCACATTTTCCCAGGTGTTATATCGATGATGGTACGTGCATCCCCCATCATCCCAATACCAATGATGATCACTTACTAAATGTGTATAAATATTGTTTTTGCGCAACAACGCAATAGCTGAGTCGTCGAATGGTTCTAATGGCCCCCATGCTCGATGGAGAAAGTTGTATCGCCCAGTATGAAACTCCCTCCTAGCTGGCATGCAAGGCATGCTACCTACATACATATTTTCAAATACAGTCGTTCGGCTAACCAACCGATCAAAATTAGGCGTCTTTGTCCATTTGCAACCATAAGCATTGAGCATATGTCGGTTCAGTGAATCGTACATAACCATAATCACTTTCATAGTTTTCAGTATCCTCCCAAATATGCCGCATCCAGTATAACCCGCACATTTCGATCTAAAAAATAATTATACTTCGCGCTACTTCCCCTGATATCAGTGCGCCGAATGCCTCGTTAATGTCATCAAGGGAGTATCTTCGACTTATTAGCGGATCAATTTTTAGCTTGCCATCCATATAGAGATCGGTGAATTTAGGAAGATCTACCCAAGGTCTCGTACTGCCGTACCAAGATCCAATGATGACTCTCTCATTCCTCGGCACAGACAGCGCGTTGANNTTAATTGTTGATTCTTCGTCAGTCATTCCAACAATTATTAATGTACCTCCGAGGCCGAGCATTTGATAACCGCTTTCAATAGTATTTGATCGGCCAATCACTTCGAAGACATAATCTGCCCCGCCATCTGATAGTTCTAATACCTCTTGCACTCCATCCGCCTTGTTGCTATTAACAAAGTGGGTGGCTCCAAATTCACGAGCGTATTCCAATTTATTATCCAAAATATCTACTGCAATGATGCGGCCGGCTCCAACAAGTGAGGCTCCTTGGATAACATTTAGACCGACACCACCGCAACCGATGACTACGACTGTGGCGCCAGCTTTAACTTTAGCGGTGTTTATAACAGATCCGACCCCAGTGCTAACTGCACACCCAACCAAGCAAGCTTTGTCGAGCGGCATGTCAAGCCTGATAGGCACAGCACCCGACTCTGGGACAACAACATATTCCGAAAAACAAGCTGTCCTAGCGAATGCATGAATAGTTTGGCCGCCTTTATGCAGACGACTTGTCCCGTCAAACATAGTATATCTCGGTGCTTCTATACCGTTACACAAAACCGGCCTCCCGATGGTGCAGTACTTACACCCACCACAATTCGCTCTGAAATTTAGCACGACATGTTGCCCTGGCTTAATTTTTTTAACCCCAGGACCGACTTCCTCTACAACCCCTGCTCCTTCATGCCCAAAGACAGCTGGTAATGGGTGTGTCCACTCTCCAGTTATTAAGTGATAGTCCGAATAACAGACCCCAGCAGCTGCTAAACGTACTAAAACCTCGCCCTCTTTCGGTTCTTCTAGATCCAGCGATTCAACGACCATGGGGTCATTGGTTTTATATAAAACTGCTGCTTTCGTTTTCATATCGATAAATTGTCCTCATAAACACTAGATGAAGGATGTTGACCCATAATGGCGCATAATTTCATTAGTGAAATATCGTCGAATTTTGAAAAAAGTTAGATAAAAGAGCTAAAATCAAAGGCCCCGACAAGTATAGCTATGCAGTCAACATATTAAAGTCAAAAGCGAATGGGACGCCGGGTAACTACGAGTATCTCCATTTGGCTTCCTGACTGCATTTAACAGTGCATCTCCATCAAAAGGGCGTTAGGCTTGCTATTAGAGATGTAATAGCAACTTTTAACCCTAATCTTGCTAAATGAAGCCCATATAAAACGGGAAAGTTGTCAGAGCTTTTTAGTTAAACGTTCTAGCATCAAAGATTCATATCTTTCTCCATCGGCCGTCATCGTAACTTCCACCTGTGGTGTGTCTGCGCTAGGATAAAGATAAGGGTGCTCGCCACTAAGAAACCGATCAGTATCGCATCGCATTGAGACGCAGTTGAATAGTGTACGATCGATGCACATTGCTAATGTTAATGGATCCCACATGACGGCACCTTCCCTGTCTCTATAATCTAATTGCCAACGAACCCATGGCCGTGCTGTATTTGCAAGAAAACTGTGATAAGGCGTTCCAACCGCTTGAATGGCGTCAACATGCTCCATACGCAAAAGAGATGTCAGACAAACTTGACTTGTTACAAAAGTGAATGGTATTCCCGATCGAACAACAATGGAGGTCGCTTCCGGATCGTAGGTAGTGTTCATTTTAATAATGTACTGCCATATGTCTGGATCATCGATCTCTGATGTTATGGTAGATGCCCACCACGGTTGTCCGGTATCCCCACCCATGTGAATAACTTCCTTAACTAGAGGAGCTATGTCTGGATCAACTAACAATGCTAGAGCTAAATTGGTATGTGAGCCTTCCTTAACTATAACAACTTCACCGGGATTTTCCCGGACTGCTTTAATTATGAACTCATGAGCAGGTAAAGATGACTTTTGAGTTTTAACTTGTGGCAAAGGTGGCATATCTTTCCATAGAAACGCATAATCCCTCGTCCAACCATCAAGAAAATCGAAATTTGCAGTGACATCTTGCAATATCGGGAGTTCGCGCCCTTCTGCCACCGGTATATCTGTTCGCCCAGCAAGCTCTAATATTCGCAGGGAGTTTTCAGTAGATTCATGTGCCCGACAGTTACCAGCGCACGTCGTTATTCCTATCAAATCGATCTCTGGAGAAGCTAATGCTAGCGCGATGGCTATACCATCATCTACATCGCGGCAAGGTATACCCGTCGCTGTATCAACATCAAGAATAACCTTTACTTTATTCATTTTAGTTTTCTCCCATTAACTATATGCCAATTTAGTAAAATGATTAGTAGTCGGCATTAATTAATTAAAATTCAATATTAATCTTTGGGTAACACCCAAATTTTCTCAGCTGGAAAACGGATATTGACATTGCTATTATCGGGATATGCATTTTTACTGCTGGCATCCGCGATCACCTCAAATTCATGGTCTTCACATTTGATTTTGTATTTAGTGTAAGTCCCCACATAAACATGAGATTTTACCGACCCTGAAACTGTGTTAGCGCCTTTTTCAGTCACTCCAAACTCAATATCTTCCGGTCGAATACTAAGGACACCAGCGCCTCCTTCATAAGAAGAGCGTGGAGCATTAAACTTACCGATATTGGTTGTAATTTCGTCGTTTGTGTAGTTACCTTCTACAAAGTTTACTCCGCCAAAAAATTTGGCTGCTCGAAGACTTCCGGGCTGATTGTAGAAAACTTCAGGAATGTCATACTGCTGTAAAACGCCATCAAATATCAGAGCTATCCTATCGGCTAACATTACTGCTTCTTCTTGGTCATGAGTTACAAACACGGTGGTTATTCCCATTTTTTCCTGTATGTCCCGGATAAGCTCGCGCATTTCATCCCTAAGATGCGCATCCAAATTACTGAGCGGTTCGTCCAAGAGCAGAACTTTGGGCTCGACGATTAATGCTCTTGCAAGAGCAATTCGCTGTTGCTGACCGCCAGACAGTTGAGATGGCTTCCGATTTTGAACTCCTGGTAATTGAACGAGCTCTAGCATTTCCAGAACTTTTCTTTCAATTACTTTTTTATCTTCTCGTGCCATTTTAAGCCCAAATCCAACATTATCACCCACACTCATATACGGGAAAAGTAGGTAATTCTGAAATACCATCACGGCGCCTCTTCGCTCTGCTGGAATTGGTAAGACCGATTTGCCATCAAACAAAATATCTCCGCTAGTGGGAGTTAAGATGCCGGCTATCATTTTCATAGCAGTTGTTTTGCCGCATCCTGAAGGCCCCAACAACGCGTTAAGTTGGCCAGATTGTATATCCAGATTGAGCTTATCAAGCGCTGGTTTGCTGGTGTTTGAATATATTTGGCTTAGTTCAGAAAGAACAAGATGAGTCATTATCGGCCTCCACCTAATCCACTGACTGCGGCATTTTCGCCGGTAAGATATTTAGAAGTTACAAAAAGAACAATAAGTGCAGGAATCATAAAGATAATACTCACGGCACCAGCTACTGGTCGATCCCCACTTCGTGCAAAATTAAAGAGCAACATTGCGAGGGTTTGGACTTTTCCCCCGCCAATAATCAAAGTAAGTAAATATTGATACCACGATAACAGAAAAGAAAACAACGCCGCTACAACTATGCCTGGAAATATCGCAGGCCATGTTACATAACGAAAGTTACGAATAGGATTAGCGCCTAAGACGCGCCCCTGCTCTTCAAATTCGGGATTGTAGTTGGAAAAGACTCCCCACATAACCATTGTTGCATAGGTCACAGAACTGATTAAGTGAACTAGAATTACTCCAGTGTAAGTATTAGCGAGATGGTATCGCAAAAATAATCCATGGACACCAAAAACCGATGCGAGTCCCGGTATGATGGTAGGAGCCAATATCAAAAATTCCATCACCCGCTTTCCTTTGAATTGATATAAACCTAAAGACCTCCCTGCTGGTATTGCTATCGCTACCGATACAACGGTAACCACAACAGCTATAACCATTGAATCAATCGTTGCATCTAAAACACCAGACGAAGGTTTCAAAAGATATAGCCAAGCTCTGGTACTCCAGGCCTCAGGCAGGAAGGCGGGGAATCTCCATCGAAGACTAAAGGACCATAGCCATAAAGGAACAAATGGTGCTACGACCCAGATAATAATCATAAAAAGAGCAAACCACCGGACGACTCGACCTAAACCTATTTTTCGCTTATCCATTTCTTCGTGTCTTCCAATAATTATGGTTTTAACTCTTAAAACAGATTATCCGTCTGATCGGATGAATTTCCGATTAAGCCACATGTAAACGAACACCAATACGGTTCCTATCACGGCGATAACTAACGCTTGTGCTACCCCGATAGGATGATTTCTAAGGTCATAATGTGTGTAATCCTTGACTGCCTCGACTGCCAATACTGCCGGATAAGTCTGGCCCAAGATTGTTGGAATCACAAAATCACCAAAGAAAAACGCCATCACAGCTACCGAAACTATAAGAACGCCTGGAAGGACAAGCGGTAAAAGTACATAGCGAAACCGCTGCCATCTGTTAGCACCTAATGTCTGTGCAACGGCCTCGTAGTCCTCTCCTATTGATTGAAGTATTGCTAAAACTATAACCCCGATGAAAGGGGTTTCTTTCCATACGTACTCGATTATGATTCCAATTGCCCAAGCATCGTTCACTAATATCGGAAAATCAGACGGAGCGTCCATCCAACCCAACGCGTGTCCAATTCGGGCAAAAAATCCACTTTGCGAGAACAGCATTAAAATACCTATTGCACCGACAACATGTGGAATGGGCAAATTAAATGAAAACATGAATGTAAAAAACTGCTTTCCGCGAAAACTTTGCCGCAACACCAACCCGAACGCTAATGCTAACGCTACTGATAGTATAGTTGGTGTTATTGCAACATGAAGTGTCATAAATAACGATCTATAAAAACCAACGTCGGCGAATATTGCTCTATAAGCATCAAGATTGGGTTCGGTAAGACCAATTCTAGGCATATAATTGAGACTCTCTGCTATGCCAAATCCAAGGCCTCCAAGAAATAAAAAGAGAACTAATATTAATGCGGGGCTAAGCAGTATCCATGGGCGACCTTTCGCATAGATACGACTCCATCCCGTATAAAATACTGATCTCATATTCTGTGACTCAAATCGGAATTTCTAAATTCGTCAAGGCAGTGCGCTCTATTAAATAATAAGCAGTGGGCAGACATCGCCCACTGCTTATAACTTATAACACAACCCAACAGTTTTACTTCTCTACGACGTTTTTCTGCCAACCTTCTTCTATCAACTTGATTAATTCTGTGCCGATTCCAGGAAGAGCTTTATTCATATCTTCCGGCGTAAGAGCTCCGGCACCAAAATCGAGTGCTCTGAATTTAGCTGCCACAGCTTCAGGTAGCAGATCAATAGATACAGCAGGGATATCGCCACGAGTAGCCGGATCAGCATAGTAAAGTTGTACTTCAGGATCTTGAAGCTCATTAGCTAAGACTAATGCGCCAGCTTTGTTAGGCGAATTTGCCATTATGCCAACATAATGGGTATCTGATACGGTTCCATCATCGAAGACCATGCCAACTGTACTCGGTGGAAAAATTCCCTCCGCTGTTCGAGATGCCGCTAAAAATGCTCCAGTTGCCATGCCAAAATCAACTTCTCCATTAGCATACAGCTCGTCTAGAGGAGCACGGTCCGTAGGATAAGTAGATCCTTCTCTCCAAAGGCATGGTTCCATCTTATTTAAAGCATCCCATAAAGCGGGTGACTTTTCGTCCCAATTTGCTTTCATAGCTGGAGAAAACTGTCCTATCCATTGATCAACACCACCGGTAACGCGGTAGAAAACTTCAGTTACGAAACGGCGCCCTGTGAAAGTTGGGAGTACAGGATACGTAAAACGTCCGGGGTTATCGCATACCCATGTAATGAGTTCATCCACAGTGCCGGGAGGGTTTGCTACATTTTCTGAGTCGTAGAACAAGATAAATTTGCCGTGACCCCAATGTGATTCATACCCTTCAACGGGATTACCAAAATCCTGTGTCCAACCAGGATTATCAGCTGCAATATATTTTGCGTTGGGCAATTGCGCTGCATAGGGGCCAAAAAGTAAATCAGCTTGTCTTAAAGTATAGTAAGAGTTCCCATTAATCCAAATCATATCGATTGAACCATCATCGGTTCGGCCAGCATTGAACTCACCAATAACTTGATTAACGGCAGCCATGGTTGATTCAATCAAAATACAATTGATGCCAACATTGTATTTATCCATCAACCGGTTATGTAAATATTCGCATACGAAAGCGTTATGCTTAATATTTCCACCCCAAAAATGAAAGGTCACGGTTTGACCACTTGCTTCCGCCAACACCTGATTCCAATCCATACTACTTGTCGCACGAGTTATGATTGGCCAGTCTTTGTCGACCGTTTTCCCGCCAGCAAAAGTCGGCAAAGAAATCGCAAATACTAAGGCTGCGACCAATAATTTAATCCGAAGAGCCATCTTGATCCTCCTATCTGGATATAAAGATTAAAAATTCCAATGCGAGTCACACAACAGTTGAGTGTCTCGCCGTACGCTATTGTAACTTGCGCCAAACGATTTTTGGCTATAAAAATTTCCATAATCAGACTGTTATCCATACCTAAAATCTATGTTCATAGGATATATTTCTCCTAAAAGTCGGCTAAATACTAACTTTCCGGGATTTTTAGTAGGCTAAGATGTTACTCTTGTCCTCAGTTGACAATTTAATGGAACGGATAAAAATTTCAAGGAATATCGCTTATTTGAGCTTATGAATAAGAATCAGATAAGAGCCAAATGGGCTCAACGAGAAGGAGTATTAGCTGCATGGGCCATGTTAGGGAATCCCGAAACCTGTGGAATTCTTGCTCAAAGTGGTGTCGATTCAGTAGTCCTAGATTGGCAACATGGCCTCCGAATTAATGAAGTCACTTTGGTTGAATGCATTGAATCGATTTGTCGAAAAGAGGATGTTGCTCCCCTAGTGCGCGTACCAAACGCGGATGATTATCGTATATCACACGTGTTAGATGCTGGTGCTTGTGGCGTACTGGTCGCTATGGTTAACACTCCTGAGGAAGCTGCTCACGCTGTAAATGCATGCAGGTACTCACCCTTAGGCCACCGTAGTCTAGGCTTAATGCCTCACCAACTTTCTAAGGAATCTATAACCGATTATGTGAAGAGAGCAGATCAAGAGATTATCTGCATTGTAATGATCGAAACAAAACAAGGCCTAAATAGCATTGAAGAGATCTGCAGTGTAAATGGGCTAGATGGAGTATATATCGGACCGTATGACCTTTCTCTCGATATGGGTATACCTTCTGAAGAATTTGTAAACCATCCAGAACATATTGCAGCAGTTGAGAGAATTTTCCAAGCTGCCGATAATCATGGAATAGTGGCAGGACATCATGGTTTCGATATTGATGATACTCTCAAATGGATTAAGATGGGATCGTTGTTTTCCCAATTTGGATCAGACTTATCATTCATTTATTCAGGAGCCCAAACTAACATAGATGCACTCAAAAAGAGCGACACCTGATATTTTTTCGCCCTATTCAAATTGGATTAATTGGAGATCAACCCACATGACTGAAATTTCACATGATGAACTGGAAAGACTAAGGGCATGGGACACCCCTACCATCTGCAATGCTCTTGAAGCAATAGATCCTAAATATGCTGCATCCGGTTTTACTACTCATCAGATGGTATGTTCTAATCCTGAATTTGGATCTATTGTGGGATATGCAAAAACAGCGACGATTCGCGCGAGGACGCCCTCCCCCCTTTCTCGTTCAGATCAGGAAACTATCACTCAAAATTACTACAGACATATGGCGGAAAATCCGCAGCCTAGCGTCGTTATCATTGAGGATCTTGATTATCCGGCGGGATTTGGAGCCTGGTGGGGTGAAGTGCATACTACAGTTCATAAAGGATTCGGAGCCCTTGGTGTGGTGACCAATGGTTCAATTCGTGATTTGGATGTCTGTCCTTCGGATTTCCAGA
Organism: Acidiferrobacteraceae bacterium; assembly: GCA_002721105.1. Next base: position 66,586 of record PBJL01000022.1, read on the forward strand.
TGTTAGCCGGAAATGTTGGGCCGAGCCATGGCTATGTCCATGCCGTAGATGTGGGAGGCGACGTTTCCATATTCTCGATGAAAGTTCGCACAGGAGATATCATTCATGCCGATCAACATGGTGCAGTAGTGATCCCCTATACCGCAATTCAGGATTTACCAAAGGCGATAAAGACTCTTACGGAGCAAGAATCCCGCGTCATTCAGGCAGCTAAATCAGATGATTTCTCACTAGAGAAATTTTTTGAAGCGCGTAAAAGCGTTGACACGATGCAAAGATAACTCTCTTGATTAAAGTCAATTAGAAAATCGTTTAAATACAAGAGTTCCATTGGTTCCACCAAACCCAAATGAATTAGAAAGAGCGCACTCAATTGCAACGTCTCTCGAACTGTTAGGAACGTAATCTAGATCACATTCAGGATCAGGATTATTTAGGTTAATTGTTGGAGGAATAATTTGATTGTCGATTGATAGCACCGTTGCAACAGCTTCCACACCGCCTGCGGCGCCTAATAAATGTCCAATCATAGACTTATTGGAGCTAATAGCCAACCCTCCTACGTTCTTGCTAAACGTTGATTTGATTGCCAAAGTTTCTGCGATATCACCTAATGGAGTAGATGTTCCATGAGCGTTTATATATTGAACTTCTTCAGGATTGATATGAGCATCATTCATAGCATTGCTCATGCATCGTGCCGCCCCCTCACCCCCTGGAGCCGGTTGTGTCATATGGTTGGCATCAGCACTCATACCAAAACCAGCCAGTTCTGCATAAATGTGGGCGCCCCGCTTTAATGCAAAATCCAAATCTTCTAAAACAATCACGCCAGCACCTTCACCAAGAACAAAACCGTCTCGTTCAAGGTCAAATGGCCTGCTAGCAACCTTGGGGTCTCCATTTTTCCGACTAAGTGCTTTAGCCGCAGTAAATCCTGCAACAGTCCCAGGCGTGACCGATGCTTCCGCCCCTCCTGCTAGCATGATTATTGCATCACCAGCAGCTATTAATCGCGCAGCAATTCCAATACAGTGGGTGCCCGTAGTGCAGGCTGTCGTGATGGCAAGATTGGGACCACGTAGGCCGAGTTCAATTGATAAATCACCGGATACCATGTTGATAATGCTTGACGGAATATAGAACGGCGAAACTTTTTTGCTTCCCTCTAGCATTGCTTTCGTGGTGTCTTCGATTGTTTCGATGCCACCTATTCCAGCGCCAATTAAAACTCCGGCTAGATGACTTTCCTCTTCGGATAAATCAAGACCTGAATCTTCAAATGCCTCTATTCCGCTGATCATCCCTAACTGGATGACTCGATCCATACGTCGTAAGGCTTTTTTGCTCAGTTTCGCTTCTGCCGAAAAACCCTTAATTTCGCCTGCTGTCTGCGAAGGAAGGCCTGAGGAATCAAATCTTTGGATGTAATCTAATCCACTGACCCCTTCAACTATAGAATTCCAAAACGAGCTAACAGAATTTCCATTAGGCGCGACACAACCTAATCCCGTGATCACAACTCTACGTGGTCTTGAGGATCTCATCGACATCGATTAACAGTTTCATCAATTTTAATTTGATAGCTAAAAATTAGACTACCTTCAAATTGATTTATCAACTACCAGTATGCGCCTCCACAAAAGCGACTGCTTCTTTCACTCGAGTGATTTTTTCAGCCTCATCATCCGGTATTTCCACATCGAATTCTTCTTCAAGAGCCATCACCAGTTCGACAGTATCTAATGAATCAGCTCCCAAATCATCGACAAATGATGCTTCAGCTGTCACTTGATCGCTATTTACACCAAGTTGTTCTATGATAATTTTATTAACACGTTCTTCTATGCTGCTCATACTTTTTAGACCTCCAATTCTGTCTGCTACAACGAGGTTTAGAAGCTATGCAATTTTGCATCGCCACAAAAATCTGTTGATCGTCTGGAAGGGCGAATTAAACAATATTCAGGTGTCTAAGTCTAGAAACATTGAAACTTATCCATGGTTCCAGAACCTTGTAAAGATAAATTTAGGTTATGATTTATGTTCATCACAAACGTCCATTATTACTGAAGTATAATCTATAAATATTCTCTAACTTATTGTTTCAGGAGGACATATACATACCACCATTCGCATGGATCACCTGTCCTGTTATATAAGAAGCTTCGTTTGACGCCAAGAAGATAATTGTAGAAGATATATCAGTCGTAGCTCCTAAACGACCGATTGGAATCTTCGAAACCAGTTGGGCGCGCCATTTCTCTTCTAACTCAGCTGTCATCTCTGTTTCAATAAAGCCGGGTGCAACAGCATTTACTGTAATTCCTCTGCTAGCGACCTCTAGGGCTAACGATTTTGTAAACCCTACCATCCCCGCTTTTGATGCCGCATAATTTGTCTGGCCAATATTACCCACTTTACCAACAACAGAGGTTAGGTTAATAATTCGTCCGTTTTTTTTTCGGATCATATTTTTAAGACACGCTTTAGTGACACGGAATATTGAGGATAAATTAGTATCTATGACTTCATTCCATTCCTCATTTTTCATCCGTATTAAAATATTGTCGCGAGTTACCCCAGCGTTGTTTACTAAAATTGATATATGCCCTTGATCACTCTCAATTTTTCGAATCAAATGTTCAACACTTTCTGTTTTTGTGACGTCTAAAACTTCTCCGTGGCAATCAAGATTCTTATCTCGGAAATCATTAGTGATATGCTCAGCCCCTTCCTTTGTAGTAGAGGTTCCTATAACTGAAGCACCCTGCTGCGCAAGTGCAAGCGCAACAGAGTAACCAATACCGCGACTTGCCCCGGTCACTAATGCGATGTTATTGTCTAACTCAAACATAGCCTTCCTCAGCGTTTTATTGCAATCTCTCTAAGTTAGTTAAATTTTTACTCAACCTTAGGCTGCAATTCTGTTTCAATATGTGAGATGACCTTACTCTCAACTGCCCTATATGCAATATCGATGGCATTTTCGTATGCTACACTGTCTGCTCCGCCGTGACTTTTGACGACAATCCCACGTAACCCAAGAAGCGCTGCCCCATTATATCGCCGATGATCAATTCTTTGAAATATTGTGCCTAAAACTGGTTTTGATATTATTCCTGATAATTTAGAAAAAAAATTGGCCTCAAAACCTTCTTTTGTGATTTCTGTCAACATCTGCGCAAGGCCCTCGCTAGTTTTGAGAGCTACATTTCCTGAAAAACCGTCACATATGATGATGTCTACAGATCCCGTAAAAATATCGCTCCCTTCGACAAACCCTTGGTAATTCAGGTGTGATTGTTGCAACAATTCAGAGGTTTCCTTTATAACTTTATTACCCTTGATATCTTCTATCCCCACATTAAGCAATCCGATAGATGGTTGATCAATGCCATCTAGGTAACGAACCATAATGGTCGCCATCACGCTAAATTGGTATAACAGGGAGGGAGGGCATGACAAACTAGCCCCTAGATCCATCATGCGAACTTTTCCATATGCTCTAGGTAATACACCGCATATTCCGGGTCGATCAATTCCCGGCAACGTCTTTAAAACAAATTTAGAGGTGGCCATCAATGCTCCAGTGTTGCCGGCGCTAACACACGCATGAGCTTCATTGTTATTGACAAGATCAATCGCTAGTCGCATAGACGAATCCTTTTTAAATCTCAATGCGGACCCTGGTGACTCATCCATTTCGACAAATTGTTCGGCATTTTGAATTCGGAGTCGTGGATGATCTTGATTCACCCCTAATCGATTTCTTAACAATATTTCAGGCCCGACTAGGATGATAGATAGATTTGGATTTCTTGCTAAAGCTGCAATGGCTGCCGGCACCGTAACGTTAATACCGCCCTCACCACCTAGTGAGTCCAATGTCACAATTGTTGACATCGAAAGTAATCTCAGTAGCGTTTAAAAATTTATTTTAACAACCGAGTAACTGTTGAGATCAGCTATCGTCAGAATCGGAGTCATCGATAACTTTTTTGCCTTTGTAATAACCATCCTGACTGATATGGTGCCTACGATGCAATTCGCCCGATACAGGGTCAGTAGATAATGTGGGCTTTGAGAGGCCATCATGTGATCTCCGCATGCCCCTTCTAGACGGAGTCTTTCGACTTTTTTGTACTGCCATTGAAATTTCTCGCTAGTGTAGTTTAACCGGAGTAAAAGCCCTAAAAATTTAGGGGTCCTGCACTTATTTAGGTACAATTTGAACCCGGATGATATTCTTTTGGAGGAAAAGTGTCAAAAAACACCNTNAGCCGTAATATNGTTTTAGCNTCTTCATCNGTATTTCGAAANAAATTACTTNAACAATTNAGGATNAACTTTGAGGTAATTACTCCAAATATTGATGAATCTCCAGGACTTGGGGAACCCCCCGAATCGCTTGTTCAGCGATTATCTATAGACAAAGCAAAAGCCGTAGTCACTCGTTTTCCTAACCATTTGATAATCGGTTCTGATCAAGTCGCTGTGCATGATAGCAAACCAGTGGGGAAACCCGAGAACTACGATGACGCAGTGAACCAACTTACATGGTCCTCTGGAAAACGGATAGCACTTTACACTGGAGTAAGCTTGCTAAACAGCGAAAGCGGGATTGTTCAAACAGAAGTTGTTTTGTATGAAGTACGTTTTCGGAATCTAACAAGGAAAAATATCGAGAACTACCTTAAAAAAGAACAGCCATATGGGTGTTGTGGTAGCCTACGAGCAGATGGCTTGGGAATAGCTTTATTGGACGAACTGATAGGCCCGGACCCCACAGCACTGATAGGTCTTCCTTTAACCACACTGGTAACTATGCTCTCAAACGAAGGGGTCCATGTCATTTAATTTGTTTTTTTCAATTTAATATCTGAACAATTAATCTTACTTTTTAGCTTGATGAAACGTGTATTTGGGGTCGTTAAGCGTGATGTTACCTTTGGTTTCTTTGATTTGTAGAGTTTCTAACGCTTTGCCATTGCATGGGCCGCCCACACATGAACCTGTATCTGGTTCATATAAAGCTCCATGTGTGGCACAAATTAAGAACTCCGCATCTTCATCGAAAAAATTACCAGAACTCCAATCTAACTCTAAAGCAAGATGGCTACAACGATTTAAGTAACCAGAGATACCATTTTTATGCCTTACCAAGAATGCTGGCCATATTTTTCCTTCTCCATCTTTAATTTCAAATTTTACCCCGATGCCACCAACTTCGACCGTGTTTGACTCGCAAATTATATTAACGCATCGTTTTTTAGGTGCGTCGGATACACGTTGATTCATCATAATTTCTCCATAAATAATTTCAAATCTCCAGGAAGGTCTGATTTGATAGTGATATATTTTTGAGTTTCAGGATGAAAAAATTTAACTTCTGCTGAATGAAGGAAAAGTCTATTCAATCCCATTTTTCTAAATTTCTTATTAGCAATTAAAGATCCATATTTTCGATCTCCAAGTACAGGGTGCCCAATAGCCGCCGCATGCGATCGAATTTGATGCATTCGGCCGGTTTTTAAGTCAACTTTTACAAATACACACCCGTCGTAATGACGCACAGGTGTGAAATTGGAGACAGCATGCTGGCCGGTTTCATCAATGGTAGTTTTCTTGTCGCCACTCACACTTATATTTTTCGCTAATTTCAATTGAACCTCGCGGGGCCCGTTGGTCCAGCTTCCCGCCAACAATGTCAAATAGGTTTTTGAAACTGAACTAGTCAATTGCCGTGCAAAAGCTTTATGTAATTTTCTTAACGTAGGCAAATTCTTTGCCAAAATCAAACACCCCGAAGTATCTTTATCCAATCTGTGAACAAGTTCTAAAAATTGGTCTGGGTTCCTAAAATATCTTAAAGCGTCTATTACATTACCAGATATTTTTGAACCTCCGTGCACCGCAATACCACTGGGTTTATCAATCACTAAAATACTGTTATCTTCATACAAAGTGCATTCCCGCAAAACTTGGGGATGACTAGCATCAGCTATCTGATCTCTATTACTTGTTCTAACTGGCGGTAAACGTATGATGTCTCCCGTATTTAGTTTTTGACTAGGCTTGCAGCGTGATCCGTTAATTCGAACATTACCTCCCCGAATTAGTCGATATATATGACTTTTTGGGACCCCCTTCCATATCTTTATTAAATAATTATCCAAACGCTGAAAATCAGCTAATTCAGTCACTTCAACATGCCGGACTTTGGCGTTATTTACAGTGTTTTCCTCATTCTTCATATAATATTTGATGACTAGGCCATGAATTGCTATATTCCACCTTGGCCTTCCTTTGTTTGAAAGAGCCAGGCAATACAACTTTTTAAAAGAATTTTACATAAATATGGTTCGTGTTCGTAAATAACACAAAACTGTTCGAACGACCAATAAAAATAACCAGGCCTAATGAAGGTGTTATGTGAGAGTGTTGCCAGAAACAAGAGGTGGTGTTGGTATTTGTAAATCAACGCAAACCTTAAAGAAATGGATATTGAGAATTTGAACGTACTCTGTGAGAAGGGTATTAATACAGAGGTTTAAGCCTGATAGATTTTACGTCAGTTTGTAGCGTGGTTTGCAACGCAATAGCCGGTAAAACTACTATAGATGTGGCAGCACCCTCAATTTCGAAATCAATGGCATTATTATTGCCAGGTATGGTAGGTAGCCATACTAGCGGATTGTATAATTTTATCTCTATCCTCAAAAAATTAAGCGGTGCGCTTGAAAAGAGAGCACTGAATTAGAGTTATTGAACATTATTTCGACATTAGGAAAAGAATTATGCTTCACTTTTTTATGACAATGTGAACTTTTCCGGTCGAAGTTTTTAGGAATTTTTTATGAAACGTATGTTATTTAATGCTACCCATTCGGAAGAATTGCGGGTAGCAATAGTAGATGGACAAAAGTTGGTTGATTTGGATATGGAGTCAGCGATAAGAGCTGAAAAAAAAGGTAATATTTATAAAGCTCGCGTTACAAGAGTTGAGCCAAGCTTGGAAGCGGCATTTGTTGAATTTGGAGCCCATCGTCAAGGTTTTTTACCGTTCAAAGAAATTTCGCGATCCGAATTCCACAATGTCCCACCACAAACACCAATGGCGCAAGTTCGGATCCAAGATGCCGTACGGGAAGGTCAAGAATTATTAGTACAAGTCGAAAAAGATGAACGCGGCACAAAAGGGGCAGCCCTCACCACGTTTATTAGTCTTGCGGGACGATATCTAGTACTAATGCCCAATAATCCTAAAGGTGGAGGAATATCTCGTAGAATTATTGGAGACGAACGAATCGAGCTTCGAGATAATTTGGCGTCGCTAGCTCTTCCAACAGAACACTCATTAATTGCCCGAACAGCAGGTATTGGTAAAACGCAAGAAGATCTACAGTGGGATCTTGACTTTTTGCTTAGCCTTTGGACCGCTATAGAAAATGCGAAATCTTCCGTAAATACACCATTCCTTATGTACCAAGAAAGCAATCTGATAGTACGAGCTATAAGAGATTATCTTCGAACTGATATTCAAGAAATTCTCATAGACCACAAAGAGATTTATGAAAGAGCTGAAAAATTTATGGGGCAAGTTATGCCTCATAATATTGGAAAATTGAAATATTACTCCGAACAAATTCCTCTTTTTTCACGATATCAAATCGAACAACAAATAGAGGATGCGCACTCTCGAACCGTACGTTTACCATCTGGAGGCTCTGTGGTAATCGACTATACCGAAGCGCTAGTCACTGTTGACGTGAATTCATCGAGAGCTACTCGCGGTGCCGATATTGAAGAAACAGCGCTTCAAACTAATCTCGAGGCTGTTGAAGAAATTGCTCGTCAACTAAAAATACGAGATCTTGGAGGCTTGGTGGTACTAGACTTAATTGACATGACCTCTGCTAAAAACACCCGCTTAGTCGAGCAACGCTTACAAGATGCGATTAAATCAGATAGGGCTAGAATACAAACTGGGCGAATCTCTCGATTCGGAATTCTCGAATTGTCGAGACAACGTCTAAGATCATCAATAAGTGATGCCAATTATAGTGGCTGCCCGCACTGCGACGGCACTGGACGCATTCGGAATCTCACTTCGGCTGGATTAAGCCTGCTTAGAGTTGTTGAAGAAGAGGCGTTGAAAGAAAATACCGAAGCAGTTTACGTAGAAGTTCCAGTAGAAACGGCAGCTTTTTTGTTAAATGAAAAACGTCATGAACTGAATCAAATAGAGAAAAATCTAGGCACTAGAGTAACTATCATGCCCTCTACTACATTAAAAGGTCGTCAGTTTGAGGTTAGACGTCTACGAAGTGAAGATTTAGATGATTCCGGAAAAATAAATATAGATCAGATTAAAAATGATCAAAAAAAGGATGTAAAAGACCCGCTTGTAAAAAGTGTGACAGATTTTTCCCAACAACAGAAACCAGCAGTTAACTATAGTGAAGTTACTACCCCAAAAAGAGTAGCTACTAGCCGTGGCAGTACTAGAAGCAAACAGTCTCCACCAACAAATCTCGTATCCCGAATATTGAGAAAATTAACTGGGAACGAAAATCCTACCGATAATAATAGCGGCGATATTTCATCAAACTCAAATAAACCTGCTCGAAAAACATCTCACTCTCCGGCTAAAAATGTGAACAAACAGCCAAATCGGAACCGAAACCGTCAACAAGCAACCCGGAGCGACGGCCAATCGAACAATGATGATAGGGGTCGAAATAGCGGGAACCGAAACCGGAACCGAAACCCTAATCGAAGAACGAGAGGTCGAAATGGACCCAATCGTCAAAGATCGAACCAACAACAAGGTCGCAATGATGCTGCCACCGAAAAAAATAATAGTCAGAAACAATGAATATCCCCAAAAAATTTTGTATAACGTGCATGGGTGATCCCGACCTGACAGTCTAGCCTAATTTGTAACTGTCACAGTACTCTGAAAAATCTCTGAGATGTCCTGTCTTGGCTCTATTGATCTCAGTTTTAACACGATCCAATTCTCGAGACAAACTATCTGTATGCAAATTACCGCGGATTTGCTCGAACCGTAAGTAGATGAGGTACGTATTCATGACGTCGCATTCACAGTAATTTCGAATACCACGTAAGTCCCGATTTTGATAGGCATCCCAAACATCAGAACCAGACATCCCGCTTTTCCCAGGCAGGCCAAGCATTGAGGCAATTTCATCTAGTGGTGCCCATGCGCGATTTTGAAATGCGGCTAATGCATCCATAAGATCAATATGTCGCCAGTGAAAACGACTAATGTAATTATTGAATCGATAATCTTTTTTAATGTGACCTACATCCCAATAATGTGGCGCCACTACTCCATGAAACAAAGAACGGTAATGAATTACTGGTAAATCAAATGCCATACCGTTCCAACTAACTATTGTTGGTTCATATTTTTCAAGTCCTTCAAAAAAACGTATCAGCAGCTCTTTTTCATCGGACTCTTCGGTGCCAATTGACCATATTCGAAAATCCGATTTGCTCTGTAATGCTACAGATATTGCTACGATCTTATGCAAATGCGGTGCTATGAAATCAGTATAGCCAGTTTTTTCGATGCGTTTGGCTCGCATCGCTTTTACTACATCTTTTTCGCTGAGATTGGCTAAATTGTAGATTGTTGATCCAGATTGAGTGTCTGGCACTGTTTCTATATCAAAAACTAATGTATTACCTGTAAGCATATTAAAATATCAATTACTGTTTAATGAAATAATCCTGTACTAACATAGCGATCACCGCGATCAACAATAACTGTCACAATTCTTGCGCCCCGTTGCCTTCTAGCTAATCGAATCGCGGCGGCCATTGCCCCACCTGATGAAATTCCCATAAAAATCCCTTCTTCACTAAGTATGGTCATTGCGGTTTGCGCAGCTAAATCTGGAGTAATCTCGATCACCTCATCAACCACACCTGAAGAATAAATTGATGNTTCAAATCCAGATTGCCAATTTATCATACCAAAAATATTAGAGCCTATTATTGGCCTTACTCCAATAATTTTCAGGTCTGGATTCTTCTCTTTTAGGTATTTCCCCGCCCCTACAATGGTGCCAGTAGTTCCCATACTGCACACTAAGTGAGTAAGATCGCCTTTAGTGTCTCGCCAAATCTCGGGTCCAGTAGTTTCGTAATGAGCATTGGGATTATCTGGATTAGAAAATTGATCTAGCAGCTTACCAACACCTTGTTCCTCCAATTCATAACTTAAAACACGGGCGGCCTCCATTCCAGATATCTCTGAAACAAATATTAGTTCCGCACCCAAGGTCGTCATAACTCCTCTCATCTCTTCAGGAATTTCTGTTGGTACTACCAACATTACTCGATAATCTTTAACCAAAGAAATCATCGCTAGTGCGATTCCCATATTTCCACTGGTAGCTGCAATAATAGTATCGCCGGGAAAAATTTGGCCCCTCTCTTCCGCCAAGTGCAACATATGATGAGCCACTCTGTCTTTTACAGATCCTGAGGGATTATATGTTTCTAATTTTGCCAAAAGCTTTGAGTCAGAATCCCCTATTATCCGATCTAATGAGATTAAAGGTGTGTTACCAATCGGTCGCAATGAATCTACTCAGAGTCAGTCAAAATTACGCCTCTTACAGAATCGTAATCTGCATTAATTTTTATTGCTTGTTGAGATTGCTGTATCGCAACATCAGGATCCTTTAATCCATGACCGGTCAATGTACAAACAATCGTGGAGTCTTCATTGATTCCTCCTCGTTCTAATTCTTCAATCAGCCCTGCTACGCAAACAGCCGATGCTGGTTCGCAAAATATACCTTCATTTTCGGCAAGATGCTTTTGGGCCGCAATTATTTGATCATCTGTAGATGAGCGGAACCAACCACCGGATTCATTTTTAGCTTTTATTGCATAATCCCAAGACTGGGGTTTACCTATTCGAATGGCTGTTGCGATAGTATCTGGTTCATCGATTACGTTACCAGCCACAAATGGTGCCGCACCAAAAGCTTGACACCCAACCATGATTGGCCTACTTCTGCTTAATCCTTTAGACATATACTGACTATAGCCGATCCAATATGCACTAATATTGCCAGCATTCCCAACCGGTAAAAAATGATAATCCGGTGCACGTTTTAATTCATCAATAATCTCAAATGCAGCAGTCTTTTGCCCATGTAAACGATGAGGATTGATAGAATTTACCAACGTTACCAATCCTTCACCTGCCATTTGCTTCACTAATTCCATACCCGTATCAAAGTTTCCTGATATTTGGATAACTTTAGCTCCATGCATCATAGCTTGAGCTAACTTACCTAATGCGATTTTACCATCAGGTATAATTACGTAGGCAGCGATGCCACACCGCGCTGCGTAGGCCGCTGCTGAAGCAGATGTATTACCAGTAGATGCACAAATTATGGCTCCCGCCCCTTCTGAAACAGCAATTGTTACCGCGAGTGTCATTCCTCTATCTTTGAAAGATCCCGTTGGATTGGCTCCTTCACATTTTGCGTAGACTGCAATTCCTTTTTGTGGGTCGGAAATAGTCTGTAAATATACTAAAGGAGTGTTCCCCTCTTTAAGAGTAACGATACCAGAATTTTCGGGTAAGTCGATAAATGAACGATATCGTTCTAGTAGCGAGATCTGTTTGGCGGTCTTCATTAATGAACTATAATCTTAAGATCCAAATGTTTCTAGCCGTATGCGGGAAATCTCCCCTTCAACACTTTCAAGTGACTTGATTTCATTAATCGCCGAGTTCATTAGCTGTTCGATAGTCTCATGAGTAATAATTACAATAGGCACAGTCCCATCTTTTGACGTCACCTCTTTCTGCACAATTTTTTCAATACTGATAGTACGCTCACCTAATATTCTCGTAATGTCCGCAAGAACTCCTGCTTTTTCGTGCACGTTCAAACGTAGGTAAAAAGCAACTTTAGTCTTTTCGGCGTCGAGTATTCTTAAGTCGGATAGCGACTGGGGTTGAAATGCTAAATGTGGTACCCGACTATTTGGATCGGTTGTAAGCGCACGTGCAATATCTACTATATCAGCCACTACAGCCGATGCGGTAGGCTCAGAACCAGCTCCTGCACCATAATGGAGCGTGGAACCGACCGCATCGCCTTCAATATAAATTGCATTCATGACTCCGTTTACGTTTGCTAGCAATTCATTGTTTGACACTAGGCATGGATGCGCTCTTAACTCTAGGCCTTCATCGCGCCGGGCAGCAATTCCAAGATGCTTTATCTTATAACCTAGCTCCTCGGCATATAACACATCATCTGAAGTGATTTTTTTTATACCTTCCACATATACTTTCTTGAATTGAAGAGGAATCCCATATGCAATTGATGCTAGAATTGCAAGCTTATGAGCAGCGTCGATTCCCTCGATATCATTCTCAGGATTTGCCTCTGCGAATCCTAGCTTAACTGCCTCCTTGAGACTATCAGAAAATTCAATACTGTTATGAAACATATCTGTCAAAATATAGTTCGAGGTTCCATTAATAATACCTACAACGCGGTTGATCATATTTCCTGATAACCCTTCCCGGAGAACTTTAATAACTGATATCCCGCCACCAACAGCTGCTTCAAATGCTACCGTTAATTTTTTCTCTAATGCTAAAGCAAATATTTCATTACCGAATTCTGCTACCAACGCTTTATTAGCGGTTACAACGTGTTTCTGATTATTTAAGGCCCGATATATTGCATCCTTCGCAATGTCGGTGCCACCAATTAGCTCAATTACAATATCAATTTCTGGGTCATCAGTAACATCTTTCAAATTGTTAGAAACTCTAAAGAGAGTGGTTTCGCATTCTCGGGAGATTCCAACGTTTTGTACTATTGCTGTCTTAACCGAAATATTGCGACCCGCACGACGGCTAATTTCCATAGCGTTTCTATGAAGTAAATTGATGACGCCACTACCGACAGTGCCAAGTCCTAATATTCCAATATTTACTGGTTTCATGTCATTACCGAAAGTCTAATTGTGTTTATGCCTCAATTTCGCTTAAATAGATTACAATCGTAACCTTTGTTCGGTCCAAATCCTATATTCTAAACAATTTTGAAAGCTAGCCTAAATAAAACAACAATTAGTTTTATTTTGAATGGAAAACTAAAGTGGAGCTTAAACTACAATACGATTCAACGATAAACTATTTTCAATCATATAGCAGTCACGCTATCAGCATCAAAGATATCGAGTATCAAAGTAGTTTAATAGTCACTCCAAGAAAAATTATAGCTGACTGGGGGCCTACAAACATTGATTTTGTTTCTGGTGATGATATCGAAAAAATAGTTAATTTAAACCCAGAAGTAATTTTAATTGGGACTGGTAAAAGATTGAGATTTCCCAAACCAGAATTTTACGCGGAAATTGCTGGCAAGAACGTTGGCATTGAGTTCATGGACACTCTTGCGGCATGTCGAACTTACAATGTACTTGCTACAGAGAGTCGAGAGGTCGCAACAGGATTAATATTAGAGTAGGTTACGCACAAGGAGGTTAATGCTAGTTTTTAAACACCATTACCTAGGAGGAAGATAATTAAGCGGATTAACTGGTTCGCCATTTCTCCTTATTTCGAAATGAAGACGAGCTGACTCTGCATCAGTGTCACCCATTTCCGCGATTAATTTACCTCTTTCAACAAAAGTGCCTTCTTCTACAAAAAGACGGCGATTATGGGCGTAGGCACTTAGATAAATCTCATCATGCTGAATAATTAGAAGATTGCCATAACCGCGTAACCCAGCACCCGCATAAACTACTTTGCCTGAAGCTGCCGCCAACACTGCACTCCCCTCGTCAAATGCAATATCAATGCCATTTTGCCCTTTTATGTCAGAAAATTGGTTAATGACCTCTCCCTCGGACGGCCATAACCAATCGAATCCCGTTTCGTTCTTATTTTTAGATGGAATGAAACCGTCAGACTTTCTTTTTTTAACAGAAATTACATTCTCCTCCGGTAGATCTGAGCTTTCATTAAGTTTATCGTTTATCGAACCGCTCCCAGAATAGCTCTGATTAGTGATCATTTTTCGTGGCTGAGTTAAACGTATTCTTTTTCCCTCTTCAATGAAATAGGGTGAGCTCAATCCATTCCACTTAGCAATTAACCTATAATCAATTCCGACCTCCCACGCAATCATGTAAAGTGTGTCGCCTTCCCTAACTATTCGTGCGGAAGATTGTTGGTTGGGGGAAGTTAAATCAGAAACTGGCACCATAGACTGATGGGAGCAGCTCATCAGACTGCTAAGCATCAAAATTGTGATTAGAAATAGGAAAATCCGTTGTATCACTGGTCTAGCGAATTATGAATAAGTAAAATAGTATTGCACCTATAACAAATACCCACCCCAATACTTCAACAAAACGCCGAATAAGATGCTCTAATCCAGGGCCGGAAAAATAAATTATTGCTGCCAGAAGAAAAAATCTGGCACTTCGTCCGATTAAAGATAAAATCATGAAAGGCAGTAGCGCCATAGACACCACTCCAGCAGTTATAGTGAAAAGTTTGTATGGAATTGGCGTAAAACTAGCTATTAAGATTATCCAAATACCGTAAGTACTGAACCACTCTTTGACATGATCAAAAGACTCTTCAGCATTATAAAATGTTATTAGCTGATCTCCAATCTGGGTATAAAGAAACATTCCGAGTAGATAACCAAAAAAGCCTCCAAATACTGACGACAATGACGTTAATGCTGCAAACCGCCATGCTTTTTTTCGTTGGGCGAGCACCATTGGAGCTAGCATAACATCTGGCGGTATAGGGAAAAAGAACGCTTCCGTAAAACTCAGGCCAAATAAATAGCGGGGAGCATGGGGATGTCGGGACCACGATAACGTTTTATCGTAAAGCCATCCAAATAACCTCATATTTTGTACCTTCTATTCGAGACGTGAATGGTTTAACTCTCCTAACTTTGGTAATTGTTGTCTCACTTAAAGCGCTATTTTCTAATTTGGTTCAGACAACTAGATGATTTAGCCATTCTTCAATTTGATTGCTATCAATACTTTTAGTCAAATCAGTTTTTAACGGAGTTAAAGAAACTTTTGAATTTTTTATAGCATAAAAATCAGTGCCTGGGCCGGCATCCTCCTCTGGCCCCGTGCCACCTATCCAAACTAACTCTCTGCCATAAGGATCATCTTGTTTTATAACTGGTGCAGGTCTTCCTCGATCTCCCAATCGAGTCAACTCAAAACCATCAATACTTGACCATGCTAAATCAGGAACATTGACATTGATGATCATATCTGCTGGGAGCGGGTTTCGTTTTAATTGTTCCAGGATATAAGAGGTAGCTATGGCAGCTGTTTCAAAGTTCACTGCCTCATAATTATTTTCCTTATTTGGTGCCAGAGACACTGCAATGGCTGGCATCCTCAAAAACCTACCTTCCATCGCAGCTCCTACCGTGCCAGAATAAAGCACATCATCACCTAAGTTTGCACCGGCATTGATCCCTGATATAACAATATCTGGTTCCGTTTTCATAATGCCAGTTATACCGATCTGAACACAGTCGGCTGGCGTTCCATCTACAAAGAAAAACCCATTTTCAGCTCTTCTAATTCGTAAAGGATTGTGCAAAGTTATTGCATTACTTGCACCGCTTCGGTTTCTATCAGGAGCTACAACTGTTACTTCATTATTTTGTTGAATTTTGTTTGCTAGGCAGGCGATACCTGGCGCAAAATACCCATCATCGTTACTAATCAATATTTTCATCTACGTTCCTTAATCTTGTGGCCGTGCTGCTTTATCGGATATTGGTTACGTCCCAATGAAACTCACTTCTTTCTTAAAACGTCGATGCAATAGAACCTATTCCCACTTTTACTAGTGATCAACAGATATTTTCTGCGATTTAGGGGCAACTTATTTAAAATCAAGCAAACTAATTATATTGCTGAAGATGAAGCATTAAGAAAATTTAGATTTCACTTTCACTGTGAGATATTTCATCATCAAGGAGTGCACTTTTTCTAGCGATAATCACTTCGCCTATTCGGCGTCTTGATGCACTTTTCACGGTGACCTCAAGCCCTTCAAACTCAAAGATTTCACCGTTACTTGGTATTCTCTCCGTTTGTTCTAAAATCCATCGATTGACAGTATCTGTTGCTTTACCTGATAGATCGATGTTAAAAAAGTCTTCCACACCTCGGATTTCCGCAGCACCATCAAGAGCAATAGTGTTCTCATCTATAGTTTGGATACTGATCGGAACTTCATCTCTTTCATCATAAATCTCCCCTACTAGCTCTTCCAGTAGGTCCTCCAAAGTCACAACACCCTGCATCGTTCCATGCTCATCGACAACCACTGCCATATGTTGTTGTTCTTTACGAAATGAAGTTATAGTTTCATTTACTGATTGAGTATCTGGAACAAAACTTGGCTCCCGAGCTAGTTTTAATAGCGCTTCATTACTAATCGATCTATCCGTGACGACTGAAAGTAGGTCCCTTAAGTGAAGTATCTTTAGAATTTCATCAGGGTCATCTGCATGTAACGGTATGCGGCTAAATGGCGTATTTATTAAATCAGGAAAAAGTTCGTTAAGCGTTTTTCGGCCATCAAGAGAAAATACTTGATGCCTTGGTGTCATCACATCTTCGACCACAAGATCTGTGAACGCAAACGCTCTCTCAATCAAGGTGCGTTCAGATTTTTCTATTGTACCTTCTTCTTCACCATATCCAATCATGCTTATGAGCTCTGATTCAGTTACAAGTGGATCTTCATCACCCACCGCAGTTGCGTTACCCATTGCATCAGTGATTTTTTGAAATATGGTTACAACTGGCCCAACAGTCCTAAGTAAAAATAAAATCACCGGCGCCACTATTAATGAGATACGCTCGGCATATCTTGTCGCTAGACTTTTAGGGGTTATTTCCCCAAAAACTAGTACCAGTATGGTCAATATCCCAACTGCTAATCCAGGCCCCATGCTGCCTAACCAGCGAGTTGCAACTAACGTAGCAATTGCAGATGCCGAAATATTTACTAGATTATTACCAATTAAAATAGCAATCAACATTCGTTGGGGATCGGATTTCAACGAGTATAAAGCTTGCGCACCACGTCGTTTATCTCGTACCAAACCTTCAGCGCGACCTTTAGATAATGAAACCAGTGCAGTTTCGGCGCCCGAAAAGAAGGCAGACAAAACCAATAAGAAGATGAGAGCGATGAGATTTCCCATGGCTATTAAATCCTACCCACTTGATCTATTCTTTTTCGGGGGAGGTTCAGATTGCTCAGACATGCTTCCGATATGTGGCCATGATGGTCTAATTCTACACAGCACAGCGGTGCAATGCGAATTTCCAAGAAAAAAAACGGCCATACAAGTCAGAATGGCCAAAAAAACAAAATATAGACAACTTCGCTAGTGTAAAACAGCCAAAATATAGTAATGAGACAAGCGCTATATTGGCGCAAAATTTGCTTACAAATTAGTACGGTGTTTAGCGCCATTTCTACACTTCTAACTTGGTCGGGGCGAGAGGATTTGAACCTCCGACCGCTCGTCCCCCAGACGAGTGCGATAACCAGGCTTCGCTACGCCCCGTAGTTTTACACCAACAACTTATTTACCCAATAATTGGGAAATCGCCTCTAACTCTTCCACTAAATTAGCGCTGGCGTTGGAGTGCTGACCATTTTGAGAGTGATTTATTTCTCCCTTTATATTTGACTTATGCAGTCGATTGCGTGCTCCGCTAATCGTATAGCCATCCAAATACAATAATTTTCTTATCGCCCTGATCAACTCAACTTCATGCCTTCGATAGTATCTTCGATTGCCTCGCCTTTTAACTGGTCTCAGTTGCGGAAATTCTTGTTCCCAATAACGCAAAACGTGGGGTTTCACGGCGCATAACTCGCTGACTTCACCGATCGTAAAATATCGTTTTCCGGGGATATCAGGCAAATCAGTTGAGGACGGGTCTAACATACTCATGACAAATTATCCCCACTATCAGTGCTGTCTGATTTTTCGTTACTATTAGCTTCTGATATCAGCTCTTTAATTTTTCTGCTCGCCCTATAGCTCACAACCCGTCTTGCAGAGACAGGAATTTCTTCTCCGGTTTTGGGGTTCCTCCCAGGTCGTTCAGGTTTATCTCGAACAGAAAAGCTGCCGAAGCCGGAAAACTTAACAGTTTGTCCGTCCTCAAGGGCTTTTCGAATTTGCTCAAAAAATTGATCAACGAACTCTTTTGATTCTCGCTTGTTTAATCCTAATTCTTCAAATAGGGTATTCGCGAGCTCCATCTTAGTAACGGTCATGCGTCAACTCTTACGTTTTTATCCGGGCCTTAAATCAGCGCCCATTTTTTTTAGCGTAGTGACGATTCGATTGAAAATCGCCTCCACCTCCTTGTCTGTAAGATTGCGCGAAGATGACTGGAACGTCAAGCTAAATGATAGTGATTTGTGTGTTTTTTTCACTCCCTCCCCAACATAGACATCGAAAAGACTGATCGAGGTCATCAAATCGCCTGCGGTTTTACGGATGGCTTGCTCCAACTCCCCAGCGGGATGCTCTTGTTTAACGAGAATAGATAGATCTCTAGTTACTGACGGAAATCTTGAAATAGAACGATAAGATGGCACATTTCGCGTGCTCAATGAATTAAGATTAATCTCAAACAAGTGTATGCGATCCTCAATTTCTAAATATTTTTGAATATTGGGGCTTAACGTTCCAACAAAACCGATCAATTTATCATTAAAGCGAATTTCAGCACTCTGACCTGGATGTAAACTAGGGATCGAGGTCGGTTGAAAATTATATATTAGATTTCTGCCATCCAATGCCAATAATCCTTCAACAATTCCCTTCACATCAAAAAAATCAATGTGAGAAGTTTTTTCATCCCATCTTTGTCGTTCTGAGGCCCCAGTAACAACCCCACCAATCCTTTTCTCTTCTTTAAATTTATTCTTTTCGAAAAGGAAGACATGTCCAGTCTCATATAATCTAATTCGCCGAAATTGACGTCTGTAATTATTTCCTAAGGCTTCGAGAAGACCCGGCCATAACGACTGTCTCATAACGTCCATATTTGAGGCTATGGGGTTTTTCAGTTCAACAATGTGTTTTGTGAAACCAAGGCGCCTTTGTAATTTGGAATTAACAAAACTATAGGTAATTACTTCATTGAAATCACGATTAATAAGATAGTCTGTTAACGTGTCTTGAGAGAGAGTTTTCTCGCTACTCTTCTTCGGACTTGCCACTATTCTAGGTGAGCGACTCTGCAGGTTATCAAAACCATGCACTCGTGCGATTTCCTCTATCAAATCATGCTCCGCTACCAGATCAAATCTATATTGGGGAGGGGTTACCTTCCAACCTTTAGAATTCTTAACTGGCGGCATATTAAGCCCGTTCAATGTTCTATTAACAATTTTGCTCGGTACACTAGTGCCAAGAATTCTGTCTAAGCGATTTCTCGTCAAGAAAATTTGTTTTTTCTTTGGAATGTATGAGGCATTTTTCTTTTCCGTAATCGGGCCAGGTTTTCCACCACATATTTCAATCAATAAATTTGAGGCGCGGTTCAATGCTCTTCGCTGTTGTTCAGGATCTACCCCACGCTCAAATCTATATGACGCATCGGTTTGCAGTCCATACTCACTTGTTCCTCTGCGTATTACATGTGGAGTGAAATATGCTGCCTCTAGAAAAATTGTCTCTGTCTTTGTAGTCACTCCAGATTTTTGCCCACCCATAATTCCTGCAAGTCCAATCGGACGGGTTTTATTTGCAATCACTAGCGTTTGAGGCCGTAAAACTAATTTGGTTCCGTCGAGTAACGTTAATTGCTCTCTGGGACGCGGGTAGCGAACTATTATGTCTTCAGCTACTAACCTAAAATCAAAGGCATGGAGTGGTTGGCCTAATTCCAACATTACAAAGTTAGTCACATCCACAATTGGGTTTATTGTTCGTAACCCACTCCGTCGGAGAAATTCTTTCATCCAATCTGGTGTGCGTCTCCGAGGGTCAATATTCTCGATTACTCGACCTAAATATCGTGGGCATTGCTCATTAGCAACAACTTCAATATTTACCTGTTTCGAACTTGATGCATGTAAGCGACTACGAGGAACTTCTATCATGGGCGCGCTACAAATAACAGCCACTTCACGAGCTATTCCCAGAATACTTAAACAGTCCCCTCTATCAGGAGTAAGATCAATATCTAGAATTGTGTCGTCAATATCGAGATGACAATTTATACTAACTCCCAACTCGGCACTATCATCTAATCTTAGAATGCCATCAACCCCGTCATCTAGCGCAATTTCATCCCCGCCACACAACATCCCATCTGAAATAGTCTCGTAAATGGTTTGTTTCCTGATTCTATTTCCATTCGAAATTACTGCCCCAGGGAGCGCAACCGCCACCTTCATTCCCTTTTGAATATTTTTCGCGCCAGATATTATACTGATTGGTTTTTTTCGCCCCACATTAACCATGCAAATGGTCAACGATGATTTGAGCGGATGTATCCAATAATCAACTATCTCGCCCACAATAATCCTGGCATCTAGCTGCAGTAACTGCTCAATGGAGCTTACTTCCAACCCTGCTGACGTGAGATTCTCCCCGAGCCTATCGGGGTTAACATCCAGATTAACCCATTGTTTTAGCCATTGATAAGAAACCAACATATATTCGCTACCGAAATTGATTCAGAAAACTAAGTTCGTTTTCAAAGAAAAGTCGAAGATCATCGACTCCATATCTAAGCATCGTTAATCGCTCAATACCGACCCCGAACGCATAACCGGTGTACTTATCATTATCAATACCAACTTTATCAAAAACTGTTGGGTGAACCATTCCGCATCCTAGTATTTCTAACCAACCAGTTTTTTGGCAAACTCGGCATCCTTTGCTACTACAAAATACGCATCCGATGTCGACTTCAGCAGATGGTTCAGTGAATGGAAAATATGACGGACGAAATCTAACAGGGAGATCTTCCTCAAAATACTCTCGGACAAAAAAGATTAATGCTCCCTTAAGATCCGCAAAAGATATGTCCTTGTCGACAACTAAACCTTCAACTTGATGAAACATTGGAGTGTGAGTTAGGTCTGAGTCACATCGAAATACTCGACCAGGCGCAATCACGGTAATAGGTGGTTGTCGTGTAGCTAAATAACGAATTTGTACTGGGGAAGTATGAGTTCTAAGAACTCCTTTTGGCTTAACATAAAAGGTGTCATGCATTGCTCTCGCGGGATGATTTTCCGGAATATTTAAAGCCTCAAAGTTATGGTAGTCGTCCTCGATTTCTGGCCCTTCTGCAACATCAAAACCTAGTCGCTCAAAAATATCAGTAATTCGGCGAATAGTGCGACTCACTGGGTGGGCACAACCTGTGCCTATATTGCGTCCTCTAAGAGAAATATCTAACCAACCGGTAGCGAGAGCTGCATTTTGTTGAAGGGTATCAAACTCAGCTACGCGCCCAATAAGCCTTTGAACAACAGTTTCTTTGCCTGTATTAACTGCCTGCCCAAACAAACGGCGATCTTCGTTCGACAAAGTGCCAATTTTTTTTAGTTGATCTGTAATTGATCCTTTCTTACCGAGAAAACGAATCCTTATTGTTTCTAGATCACTAGATGTCTTAGCATTATCTATCTGGGATAACGCTTCGGTTACAAGATTTTGTATTTGTCTAACAGAGCAATCTCTATTCACTTTTTTCTAACTACTCCTCGAGAAAAGCTGTGTTTGACCGGCTTTTCTGCCGATGGGGAGGTCAAAAAAAATTTCTCAGTTTGCCAATGCAGCCTTTGCTTTTTCCGCGACCGCGGCGAATCCTTTCTCATCGTTAATAGCCATGTCTGCCAGAATTTTCCTGTCTAATTCTATTGATGCTAAATTTAGACCGTTAATCAATCGACTATAACTCAAACCATTTTGGCGGGCCGCAGCGTTAATTCTCACAACCCACAGGGATCGAAATTGTCTTTTGCGTTGCCGTCTATCTCTATATGCATACTGCCCAGCTTTCATAACAGCCTGCTTGGCAACTCGATATACATTTTTGCGAGCTCCACGGTATCCTTTTGCTTTAGATAAGACCTTTTTATGTCGCGCGCTTGCGGTTACACCTCTTTTTACTCGGGGCATGTCTGAAACCTTTTTTACTAGCTATAAGGCAACATCTGGCGCAACGATTTCTCATCGCCAGATGCAACCACTACTTGGGAACGAAGATGACGTTTTCTCTTAGTCGATTTCTTGGTAAGGATGTGGTTTAGGAATCCTTGGGAACGCTTAAATTTACCTGTACCAGTTCGTTTGAATCGCTTAGCTGCGCCTCTATTTGTTTTTATTTTTGGCATATTATCTTGTACCTAATCATGCTCTATTACTTGCTTATGTTGTTGGTCTGTTCTTAGTTTTTGTGCTCGGGGCTAAAACCATCACCATTTGCCTTCCTTCTATTTTAGGCGATTGCTCCACTATACTAACGTTTTTTAGATCAGCCTCTATACGTTGCAACATCTCCATACCGAGTTCTGGATGGGCCAATTCTCGCCCACGAAAGCGGAGTGTGATTTTTGCTTTATTTCCATCGGCAAGAAAATTCACTAACTTTCTAAGTTTAACATCATAATCACCAACATCAGTACCGGGTCTAAATTTTACTTCCTTAACGATTATTTGTTTTTGTTTCTTTTTTCCTTCCTGCTTCTTTTTACTTGAAGCATAAAGAAATTTCCCATAATCCATTACTCGGCATACTGGTGGATCAGAATTCGGTGATATCTCAACGAGATCGAGCTCGCTATCTACCGCGATTTGGAGCGCTTCCTCAATTGGGACTACACCCAATTGATCGCTATTCTCGTTGATTAATCGTACTGTCTGAGCTTCTATTTCGTCATTTATACGTTGTTGTTTAGCTAATACTATGTCTCTGTCCCTCCGAATTGGTTACTAAATGGGTCAATTTCTGCACACACCGTGCTAGTAAACTCACTAACTGGGATGGTGCCAAGGTCATCGCCTTCTCTAGTTCTAACTGAAACGGACTCATTGTGCCGCTCTCTATCCCCTACGACTAACATATATGGGACTCGTCTCAATGTGTGATGGCGAATTTTATAGCCGATCTTCTCATTTCTCAAGTCAGTTTCCGTTCTCACACCATGCTTTTTAAGTATTTTTTCAATTGATTGGGCATAGTTGGCCTGTTTCTCAGTAATATTAATAATTATGACCTGTGTGGGCGCTAACCACGTCGGCAATTTACCCTCAGTGTCTTCTATGAGCATTCCTATAAAACGCTCAAGAGATCCAAGAATAGCCCGGTGGATCATCACAGGAATTCTTTTGCTGCCATCCTCAGAGACATACTCCGCTCCTAGTAATTGAGGCATAGAAAAGTCAACTTGGATTGTCCCACACTGCCATGCTCTTCCTATTGAATCACGCAATACAAATTCGTGCTTAGGCCCATAAAAAGCGCCTTCGCCCTCTTGTACTGTATATGCTATATTCTTTTTGGACAAGGCCTCTCCAAGAGCTTTCTCTGCTATATCCCACAGCTCATCATCACCTACCCGTTCCTTGGGTCGTGTGGATAAAGCGACTTCAATGTTGTCAAATCCAAAATCACGATAAATATTGAAAGTTAAATCAATCAGTTTTGCTATTTCTGTTTGTAGCTGAGCATCTGTACAAAAAATATGCGCATCATCCTGGGTAAATCTCCGCGCTCTTAGTAACCCATGCAACGTACCCGAAGGTTCATTGCGGTGCACTAAACCGAATTCAGCTATACGAATCGGTAACTCACGGTAACTTTTTAATCCCTGATTAAAAATTTGTACATGACCAGGGCAATTCATCGGTTTTATAGCATAATCCCGATTATCAATATTTGTAGTAAACATATGTTGACGAAATTTGTCCCAATGCCCCGACTTTTCCCATAGTGAACGATCCATCAATTGTGGAGTTTGCACCTCTTGATAACCATATTCAATTAACTTACCTCTGATATAGCTTTGAATCGCGGTGTATAGTGTCCATCCATTTGGATGCCAAAATACCATACCGGGCGCGTCTTCTTGGAAATGAAAAAGATCAAGCTGCTTGCCTAATTTTCGGTGATCTCTTTTTTCCGCTTCCTCGATTTGATGTAGGTATTCATTCAGTTCTTTTTTTGACGGCCATGCAGTCCCATAAATACGCTGAAGCATCTCATTATTTGAATCTCCGCGCCAGTATGCTCCCGACACTTTTAACAATTTGAAAGCACCCAGATACCCGGTATTTGGTACGTGCGGTCCTCGACATAAATCGACAAATTCCCCTTGACTATACAGGGAGATAGGTTCACTTTCTGAAACATCGTTGATAATTTCAGCTTTATATTTTTCACCTAGATTCTTAAAATAACTAATCGCCTCTTCACGCTCCTTAACCACACGCTTAACTTTTTGCTTAACTTTAACTAATTCCAACATTTTTGCTTCGATTTCAACAAGATTGTCTTGTGTGAAACCGGGGGGATATACGAAATCATAATAAAAACCATTTTCTATAACTGGCCCTATAGTTACTTGTGCCGTTGGGAATAAAATTTTCACCGCCTGAGCTAATAAATGAGCGGTTGAATGCCTTAACACATCAAGTCCCTCCGGATCTTTTGCCGTTATGATTCGAAGTGTGCAATCAGTGGTCAGTAAATAGGAAATGTCAACTAACTTTCCATCTACCTCTCCAGCTAAAGCGGCTCGCGCCAAACTATTGCTAATTTGCTCCGCGACCTGCATTACAGTCACTGATTCCTCAAAATTACATATTGAGCCATCGGTAAGTCTAATTTTAAGCATGACTTTGATTATTATCTTTTGAAACCCAATTATTTGGGGAACAGCACTATTTTCTGATATTAAAAAGTGGTAGGCGCGAGTGGGATCGAACCACCGACCACTTGCGTGTCGAGCAAGTGCTCTACCGCTGAGCTACGCGCCTAATATTCTAACCACGTTGGTATTCTACACAAACTTCGGCTGATGTAGGCGGGATTTATACTCACTACTGGCTAAGATAGAAAGATAGCTAAAAACAGAGATACAATAGCAAGGGATAAATCGCATAAACCTTAGTTAACTGATGGTGGCAGCCTCTGGTGTCTTGCACCATTGATAGCTAAACAATTAAAAGAATTTATTCCATGGCAAAATTATATTTTTATTATTCAGCAATGAATGCTGGGAAAACAACTACCTTACTCCAATCAAGTCATAACTACGAAGAGCGGGGAATGTCGACTCTATTACTGAAACCCAAAACCGATGATAGAGAAGCAACCACGAAAATTATTTCCCGAATTGGTCTGACGGCTGATGCTACGATATTTCTACATTCAGAGAACTTGTATAGTTTAGTTAATGATATTTCAAAAAAACATAAAATAAGTTGTGTTTTAGTCGATGAAGGTCAATTCTTAACCAAAGAGCAAGTTAACCAGCTGAGCGATGTCGTTGACTTTACGGGAATTCCAGTGCTCGTCTATGGTATTCGTACAGATTTTCAAGGAAATCTTTTTGAAGGAAGCCATCAGTTGCTTGCGATAGCTGACGAACTTAGAGAAATAAAAACAATTTGTCACTGTGGGCGGAAAGCAACCATGGTGATTCGACTAGGTAGTGACAACAAACCGATGGAAACCGGGGTTCAAATTCAGGTTGGTGGCAATGAAACTTACATATCTTTATGCAGAAAACATTGGAAAAAGACTCTAACTTACGGCATATACAAAGAGCTTTAAGTTTAACCCCTTTCAGAACCGCTCAAATATAATACTGTCATTCACTTTCTTTCTTTGCTAATTGACTCATGACGCCTTCGTTGCGTGCTTAGATAGCGCATCATTAGCGGTGACGGGCCTTCGTTACCCGTGATATTCTGATAAACTGCGACTTGTTTTGCTGCGGGTTGCCGGTATTTATCATTTGTTGGTTTGTACAGTTTCAACGCAATAATCTAATTTTTTAGTTCACACTTTTTAGTTAAAAAACATAAAGACATTCAAACAAAAACCCTTTTTTTTAGGATGGCTATCTCATCTCTAAGTGTCGCTGCTTTTTCAAATTCCATGTCATCAGCATGTTTATACATCTTTTTTTCAAGATCAGCTAATTTTTTTGACAAATCCTTGGGTGATCGCAATAGATCTATTCCTATCTCATCGCCAAGCATTTTATTTAACCTCTTACCTCTTTTTCCGCCTTTTTTTGAAGTACCGCGGTCGATACCATCAATGATCTCATTGATCTCTTTTTGAATTGTTTGAGGTGATATACCGTTCTTACGATTCCAATCTTTCTGCTTTCCCCGACGCCTTTCGGTCTCATCGATCGCTTGTTGCATCGATTTAGTGATTTTATCTCCATATAATATGGCTTTTCCATTGATATTACGTGCCGCTCTCCCGATAGTTTGAATTAAAGAACGAGCTGATCGAAGGAATCCTTCTTTATCCGCATCTAGAATCGCTACTAATGAAACCTCTGGCAAGTCTAATCCTTCCCTAAGCAAATTTATTCCTATCAAAACATCGAATGCTCCTAACCTGAGATCTCTAAGTATTTCTACTCTCTCAACAGTGTCGATATCCGAGTGTAAATAACGCACTCGGATTTGATGTTCAGAAAGATAGTCGGTTAAATCTTCTGACATCCGCTTTGTCAGAGTTGTCACCAAAATACGC
The DNA here is from genome assembly GCA_002721105.1 of Acidiferrobacteraceae bacterium. The sequence goes on from PBJL01000022.1 coordinate 93,448, forward strand.
TCATCCACTTTGGTGCGTAATAAGATTTCTGTCATTAAATTATCAACCTGGGTTTGCGCGGGTCTTACTTCGATTATTGGGTCGACTAGACCTGTAGGTCGCACCACTTGGTCAACGACTTGAATACTTTTTTCTATTTCATAGTTACCAGGTGTTGCCGATACGAAAATAACGTTTCCCAGTAACCCTTCAAATTCATCAAACCGCAATGGACGGTTATCTAATGCAGATGGTAAACGAAAACCATATTCAACTAATTTTTCTTTTCGAGATCTATCCCCACGATACATCGCTCCCAACTGAGGCACTGTGACATGACTTTCATCAATGATGATCAGTGACCTTTCCGGTAAATAGTCAATTAAAGTAGGAGGTGGCTCCCCTGCAGTGCGACCTGATAAAAATCTAGAGTAATTTTCAATACCGCTACAAAATCCTAATTGTTGGATCATTTCAATATCTAAATTAGTACGTTGTTCCAACCGTTGTGCTTCTACCAGCCTATTTGATTCCTGAAGTTGAGCCAAACGCTGATCTAGCTCCTCCTGAATCAAAGAAATTGCACGTACAAGAACTTCCCTAGGAGTTACATAATGAGTTTTTGGATAAATCGTATACCGATTTAGATCAAAAGCCACTACCCCGGTCAATGGGTCAAATTTTAACAGCCGTTCTATCTTTTCATCAAACAGATCTATCCTAACTGCAAATTGATCAGATTCTGCCGGAAAAATATCAATTACATCGCCACGTACGCGAAAAGTGCCACGCCGAAGTTCTGTGTCATTACGTGTATATTGAAGTTCAGCAAGTCTACGCAGGATAACGCGCTGATTTATTGCGCTCCCTTTGCGTAGATGCATCACCATCCCATGGTATGACTCCGGGTCACCTAAGCCATATATCGCGGACACTGTTGCTACAATTATTGTATCTTTTCGCTCCAACAAAGCTTTTGTCGCTGATAATCGCATTTGATCAATATGATCGTTAATGCTGGCATCTTTTTCTATATATGTATCGGTAGTAGGAACATAAGCTTCGGGTTGATAGTAATCATAGTAAGATACAAAATATTCAACAGCATTTTGTGGAAAAAAATCTCTCATTTCCGCATAAAGCTGAGCAGCGAGCGTCTTGTTTGGAGCTAAAATTAAGGTAGTTCTCGCTGTCTTTTGAATGACATGAGCCATAGTAAATGTTTTCCCTGAACCAGTGACTCCAAGAAGTGTCTGATACGATCGATCCGGGCTAGTTCCATCACATAATGCCAATATAGCTTCTGGCTGATCTCCCGCTGGTTCAAAACTGCTTACCAAGTTAAACTTTAGCATGCTTTTAGTCACGTGAAGAGATTATATAAATTTGAGGCTCATGGAACTCTCATTTTACATGTTAGTAAATTAATTTTTCTACCTTCGAGTTTGATTACAGTGCTTTTACTAGCGAAAATTTTCTTTAAATCAGCATCCTGCGTTACATCAAATTTCCGCCTATACTCTCTGTGGCTAGCATACTCACATCCGTTCATCATACTCTCAGGAAAACAAGTTAGAATGGAATCTAGGTGAAAATATGTCTTACGTTGAATTAAAAAAAGTTAAGAAGTCGTTTGGGACTACCAAAGTCATTCACGGTGTTGATCTCACTCTCGAAAAAGAAGACTTTACAGTATTTGTGGGCCCATCCGGCTGCGGGAAAACAACCCTTCTAAGATTAATTGCAGGGCTTGAAGATCTTGATGAAGGGTCAATTTTCATCGGCAATGAGAGAGTTGATACGCTTCCACCAGCGCAGCGTGGTGTGGCAATGGTATTCCAAAATTATGCACTATATCCGCACATGTCTGTTTACCAAAATATGTCTTTCGGCCTACGGATTGCAAAAAAAAATAGTAACGAGATTGAGCAACGCGTCAAAGAAGCAGCAGAAATTCTTCAAATTAAAGAACTTCTCGACCGAAAACCGCGCGCACTGTCAGGCGGTCAAAGACAAAGAGTTGCTATTGGGAGAGCGATTGTAAGAGAGCCAAAAGTATTTTTGTTTGATGAGCCGCTCTCAAATTTAGATGCAAAACTTAGAGTGCAAATGCGAGTTGAATTATCTCGACTTCATAAGAAACTAAAAGCTACTATGATTTATGTCACCCATGATCAAGTTGAAGCAATGACTATGGGATCCCGAATCGTGGTGCTGAACAACGGTAATATAGAGCAGGAAGGTCCTCCATTAGATCTATATAACACACCAAAAAATATCTTTGTTGCTGGTTTTATTGGATCGCCTGCAATGAATTTCCTAGAAGGCAAGATCAAACGAATTGACGATCAAACAATTTACGTCGAACTCAAAGGAGGGGACAACACTAAAATCTATTGTCAGCCAAAAAAAGACACGCAGATTGGCGATCCAATCACCCTTGGTATTCGGCCTGAAAGCCTGTGGCTCGATGAATCTGGCGAATCTCAGATAACCGGCAAAGTGTATGCGGTGGAACGGCTAGGTGGTGAAACTTATTTATACATCAATACAACCCAACAACAAGAAATTATCGTTCATTCTCCCGGAGATAAAATACTCTCAACAGAAACAGAAATTACTTTGACATATTCCGCTAACAAATGTCACCTTTTTGATGCGAAAGGACTCCGATTCACTATCTAGCAACTTGCCTAAAACCTAGATCTGTCGTTGCAATGCTACTTATCAAAAGGCCATTCAATCCGAAATGACAGCCTAGAGAATCAATAGTGGGTCTCATTTGTTTTAAACGGTCTACAGAGTAGATTATATTGGCTAAGGGACAAATACCACACCGTCTAACATAACTGTCGCATTCGGGACTTGAAGAGGTGCCGGCACACTTGTGATACAAACAGCAGGCGGATCAGACGGGACTGCTTGCTTCAGCTGTGCATATATAGCATAGGAATCTTCCGGATTAGTGACGTATGCTCTCAAACGAAGTAAGTTATCGAGGCTTGTTTTGCCTGCTTCACAGATATCTCTTAACCTTGCAAAAAGGTAAGTGAGTTGACTCTGGATGTCTGGGCTAGTAACAAGACCAGATTCATTACCAGCAATTAATGAAGATGTCCAAAGTAAATGCCCCGCCCGTATAGCTTCAGATTCATGCCCTAAGATGGTAGCTCCAGTACTGACTATATCACGACTTGTTTTATTGCTTAGACGGACACTCTGGAACATTGACTCCATTTTCATTGCCCCTTCAGCATGAGTGCTTGGCCCTTCGGCCCGGGGTGTTCCAAGCCCACGGATTGGTATAACAGTTCGAGCAGGCGGATCTGTGGGAAAGAATTTTTTCCACACTAAATCAACCTCATACAAATCAGCAAGATCTACCAAAAACACCGTGCAATGTACGGTATTGGCTAAAGAAGTCCTAGCATTTTCTAGGCGGGTAGCCAGAGTCTTTAGGATGAAGTTAGTTTCATTTCGAGCTTCATTACCCCACCAAATCCAGTCGTCTGCTTTGACATCTGATCTTATACCAGTCGCATAGTCTGATGACCAATCGCCTACGGTGAAAACATAATCTCCCGCCGTTACGATTTCATTATAGACAGGTTCTTCAGCATAGGCGTCTCCAAACTCTGGCCGTTTTCCGGGATCTTGTTCTCCAGTTCCTCCTATCGCTTTTTTATATCCCTCTTGAGGAATCACAGCAATGCCTGTTGGATTTACTACGCACTGATATGGTGCAAAATCACCTGTCGCAATGAGAGCACTTCCAGGACGACCGCGTTCCATGAATCCTGGCCCCCGACTGACCTCAAGATAACCATCCGCATGAGCTTTTCTTGAAATATACTGCTCAACTTGGACTACATCACTACAACTTGAGCCAAGCTGTTCAAGTCCGCGTCTATAACGATCCCAGATAGATTGTGTTTGATAACGGACTTGAGCGGACGGAGATAAATGGTAGGGTGCCGGCACCACAGCATCATCCGCAAAAGCTCCGCTCTCATCAACTGATACGCCGGCCATAAATACGAAAGGCCCTCCCGCAGCTAATCTCGAACAATAGATTCCGTTTCCATCTACTTGGTCAACGACAATTCTTTTCACTTATCCCTCCTTAATTTAAACTTATTCTCACCGCTTAAGTTATTCGAATAATTAAATGATCTAAGCCACTATGTTCTCTTTTTAGCTACATCGGATCGGCACTTGTTCAAGTGTTTGACAATTATTCACGAAGCCATGCTTATCCTCTTAAAGTACCATACTATAAACTCTGAATTAATTGATATGTATATATCCTCTCTATCCTTAAGTGAAATAATCATATTCCACTTTTAATTATTGAAAAAAAAGGTTTTTTTATATTTTGAGTACCTTTATTATAAATCTAAGTCTAAGCCTATATCGTCTACCAAAGTAACAATTTTGCACAAATTTGGCCTAGGGCAGCACAATCCCCGGGACCTGGATTTTGATGTCTAAAAAATCGAATTGCGTTTTTATTTCTAAAAACATGTTCGTTTTTTATGTAAACGCAGGGGTACTCAATCTCATCGACCACGGTATAATGCCGACACCATTGATCCCCTGTAGCTCAGTTGGTAGAGCAGCGGACTGTTAATCCGCTTGTCGCTGGTTCGAGCCCAGCCGGGGGAGCCAAATACCCTTTCAAGTACACTGCTTTTAGTGAAATCCTAGTAAACTCAAGGAGTTTCATGGGTGTGTTAAGACCGCACACCCACACACCTCATACCCTCAATCGGGCACGATTCTGGCCCTCAAACTGCGAATTAATGCTATTACAATAGGCAATGTGTCACGATGTATCGACGGCCTATCTGCGACCCAGCATCCTTAGCAATGATTAAAGATATTGAGCAACAGTTGCTAGAAAAAAAATGTGCACCCAATGAAGAAAACGTTACCCGTGCACGAAAACGTTTCGGTCTACCAGTATCTAAAGATCAAGGCGACGAGTGGGAGCAAATTTTTCAAGACCCTCTTGACGAAACGGGACGCACAACTTTTGTAATTCCTTCTTTACTTGTCAATAGTAAGCCGATGATTGGCACACCTGATGTCGTCTATAGGAGCCTAAAAACCCGTGAGATCCTAATTGTAGAAATTAAAGCGTCTAATAAATCTGTGCCAACAAATGGCTAGCCGAATCTTCGCACTCAGTTGTGATGTTACGCTAAAATTGAAGACTGGGCTAATTTAGAGATGGTCACACACTATGTGGATACTTAAAGAACTTCTCGCTAGTGCGTTGCCCGTTGAGCGCGTCTCGTCTAGCTAACTACTATCTGTTCTCACTATCCTTCCTCATTGACATAGATTCTGATACTACACACAAAATTTCAACCATGATTGCTGCCCCCAATTGAACTCATGCATCCCCAATATCAAATACGCGACTCATTGGCACTGAAAATTACCCTAGTTAAGTCAGGTGTGGTGGCCACCCAATAACGCCCATCCCCAACCTGCCCTCAAACAAACAACTGAGCTTTGCTAAATTCTCGATTTTTTGATTCTTAGGAATAGGCATAATTTATATTTATAATTCAGAACACTTGAGACTATCTAACCTGAGGAATTATGAATCTACTTCAGTCTGTCTGGACAAGCACACTAGCAATAGATCAATTTTTTTATTAGTAAGCAATGAGCGCCGCAGGGTTTTTGACTAACAATAAGTTAATATCTGAATCGGTGAAACCTCTACTGAGCAGGGTTGGTACGATAGTTCTTAGAAAATGGCCGTACCCCCCACCGCCAAAGTGTTTCCATTGAACCTTACACCAAATATCATGCGAAACCAAAACTTGATCTCCATAACCTTGCTTAAACACTTCGATGAGCCAGTCCATCCTCTGTGAATCATCTAGATAGCGCATACGGCTATTTTTAAGCATCATCCCAAAATTATCATAACCAATTCGATAACCTCTCTCCAATGCATATAGGTGCATCGAAAAATCCCATATTGAGCTCATATGACAGAGAATCACCTTTTCCGGCTTCATATTCTCCGATTCGAGTACTGACAATATTTTCGGTACAGCAGATGCCCTGTTTGGCTGATGAATACTTAGTGCCGCGCCGGTCTCGATAGAGGCCCGGCAGGCCGCTCGAAGCGATCGCTCCTCCATCGGAGTCATTTCACCAACATAGTTAAGAGTGCCCCGCTCCTGACCATTAATACCTATTTCACCAATGATACCAGAGCGTATTCCATCATTACCCTCAGTTAAGTCCTTAACCATTCGTTGCATAAGCTCATCAATAGTTGCATTTAAAACCCATGGCTCGCAAGAATACTCGCAGTAAAATCCACATCCCATTACGATCGGCACTCCAGAACGACGCGAAATCATTTGAAGGACATGAGGATCTCGACCCATGCCTTCTGGTGTAACATCTACAATGGTATGGCCACCTAACTGAATAAAGTCCTCAAGCTCGGCAATAACAATTTCTGGATTGTCTAGATTAATGTTGTCTCTATTGGAACATGAGCTAAGTATCACTCGGTCGATGAGGTGAGAAGTCAATGGCATATTTGCAAATTCTTCTGCATCATCTGAATCATCTAGCTCGAAAAAACTTGACCCATCCGAAAAAAGATGTTCATGGGTCAGAGTGACACCAAGGTCTTCTTGAGGTGTTAAACCTTGAACAGTATGTGCATGAGCTTTATGAG
>PBJL01000023.1 GCA_002721105.1 Acidiferrobacteraceae bacterium
AGGCTAGGGTATCACTTCCCGGCGGATGCGCCATTGGGGCGAGGCCAATTGATCTCCATCTGAAAGGTTTCTCAGCATTAGGGGCAGATATAGAATTGAAAGAGGGTTACGTTTGTGCAACTGCCAAAAAACTTAAAGGCTCTAGAATTTATTTTGATAATGTTACCGTTACTGGGACGATGAATGTCATGATGGCTGCTGTGCTGGCCGAAGGGGAAACCGTTCTAGAAAACTCCGCTATGGAACCCGAGGTTGTTTTTTTGGCAGATATCCTTAACCGGGCGGGAGCCAAAATCGAAGGTGCTGGTGATTATAATATAGTTATTAAAGGAGTTTCCGCCCTAAAGCCATTGGACTGCGTAATTTTTCCGGATCGTATTGAAGCTGGAACCTATATGATTGCTTCTGCTATAACTAAAGGCCAGGTGGAAGTTGCAAGCTGTGTGCCTGAGCATCTTGAGTCACTTTCCCAGAAACTCAGAGATGCAGGTGTAGAGGTAGAGGAAGGCGAGACTTCTGTTTTAGTCAGGGGAAAAGATCTTATTTGTCCTGTCGATATTGAAACGGAAGTCTATCCAGGTTTTGCTACCGATTTCCAGGCCCAGTTCATGGCATTGATGACTCTTGCTGAGGGATCAAGTGCCGTCAACGAAACTGTTTTTGAGAATCGTTTTATGCATGCTGCAGAATTACAAAGAATGGGGGCAGACATCGCCATTGAAGGTCACGTGGCCATCGTCAAAGGGGTTCAATGTCTCAGCGGTGCTCCAGTTATGGCAACGGATTTGAGGGCCAGTGCGTCGCTTCTTCTAGCAGGACTTGCTGCTAGAGGTCAGACTAGTATTTCCCGCGTTTATCATATAGACCGCGGTTATGAGAGAATGGAAAATAAATTGTCCCAGATTGGGGCTAGGGTGAAAAGGCTAAAATAAATCTTTCCAATTCAGGAAATATTATGGAAACGCCCTATATTGAGCCTATTGAAGGCAAAGATTTCTTTAACATTTTACTATGGATGCCAAACTGGATAGGCGACGTTATCCTTGTTTTACCAACAGTCCAGTCTCTAAGTAGAAGTTTTCCAAATTCTAGAATTTCTCTTATCCTCAAAGCACCATCGCACGAACTTTTGGTAGGACATCCGGCGGTCGATTCAATTTTCAAGGTACCCTACGGACCTGACTCCGGTTTTTTTGAACAGATTCGCTTTGCCAGGCGATTAAAAAAATATCATTTCGATCTTGGTATTGTGTTTTCGAACTCTTTCCGGAGTGCCCTCCTGCTTTATCTTTCTGGTGTCAAAACTAGACTCGGTTACGACACCGACGGCAGGATAATGTTTCTCACTCATCCTTCGAAAGGTTCACCACGTTCTAAAACTCAGCACCGTGTTAAATATTTTTTTGGGGTGTTGGAACCGCTTGGACTTGAAGGCCCGGATACAAAGTTTGAATCTTTTATTCCCTTATCTTTGGACAAGTCACTCAAGGCAGAATTTGATCGCTTACGCCCGGATACCCAAGATCTGTTTATCGCTCTTCACCCGGGGGGATCAAAATTTCCTCGGAGATGGCATTCTGAACGTTACGGTGTGCTTTGCCAAAAACTGATCAAAGAATATTCGGCGAAAGTCTTAATCATTGGCGGGCCAGAAGATGAGGAAATTGCGAACGGAATAGAAAGTACTTGCCCTCAGAATTCGGTACTGAAGCTAACGTCTCTTAATCTTCAACAAACTGCTGCTGCGATGCGTCAGTGCAGCCTTTTTATTGGTAATGACAGCGGTATGATGCATCTTGCAGCGATGATGGGAATTCCTGTCGTTGGTATCTTCGGACCCGGTAATGCGCTGACAACAGAACCCTATATTGAAGAGGAAAAAAGAGCGATTGTAACAAAATCTTTTTTCTGTTCGCCTTGCCGGCAAAATTTTTTTAAAGAATGCAAACCCTCTCCCCATAACAAGCCTTATTGTATAGAGGATATTAGTGTTAAGGATGTGGAGGAAGCTGTGTGTAAATTAATCTCATCTGGGGTAGTCAAAATGTGACAGGACTAAACAGCGTTTTCTCTAATATTGAATTCCCCGCATAATGAAAAATAAAGAAAATAGAGGTGTAGTATAGTGGTCGATCAATCACGAAATAATTTTTTGTTTGAGGAATAAACAACTATTTGAGATTAAGAAATATGCCGGGAAAAAATTACTCGATATTATCCATCCCTTGGTGGATTTACCTTTTGATGAGCGCGGTTGGTTGTATTATCATCACCACTCTTATTTTCAGTCACAACAACGCCGTAAGGATGAATGCTCTTTATGCCCCTTTGATCAACGCAAGTGTGGAAGTCGAATTGAACGTGACCATGGCGCATCTAATTGTGGAAGAGATTCTCAATGGTGACCACTTTGAGGAAAGCCAAGTGTGGGATAATTACGCTCGGGCAAATTGGTATGTCGAGGCTATGTTGAATGGGAACCAAAAAGGGGAGGAGACTATTTTACCAATGGAGTCAGAACGTTTGAGGTTAATCGTCAAGGACTTACTCAAGCGTTTATCGGAATTTCAGGAGATTTCAAGGGAGCGATTAAGAAAAAGAGCGATTTCTGGTCCCGGAACGGAAATCGACCAGCGTTATAACAGAATTTTCGTGATTTTTCTGAAAGAAGCCAAAGCGGTGAAGAAAAACTTACAACATGTCATGACAGAAGATATGAGACAGTTTCGCGTTACATACTTCATTCTCATAGTTACAGGGGTTTTCTTAGCCCTAATAGTGGCAATGACCCTTTATCGACTTGAGGGACTTCGATCTAAGGATTTCAAGCGACTTCAGGAAGCCAATGAAAATCTGGAGAACGAAATTGAGGAACGGATTCGGGCGGAACAGAAGTTAAGGGATTCTCGGGAGACCTTGCGTGATTTGACCAACCAGCTTCAATCTATTCGAGAGGAAGAAAAGACTAGAATTGCTAGAGAGGTACATGACGAACTTGGGCAGATGCTCACTGGTTTGAAGATGGAGTTATCTTGTCTGGAAAGTGATATAAAAAATGATCCCGATTCTCTTCACGAGAGACTTGAAGGCATGAAGAGAATGGTTGACACGACGATCAACTCCGTGAGAAGGATCGCGACGGAATTACGTCCTCAAATATTAGATGTCTGCGGTCTTTGGGAGGCCATCGAATGGCAAGCGAAAGATTATCAGAAAAGGACGGGAATCGAATGTGTTCTTCAACAGGGAAAGGCGGAAGGAAGTTTACCCAAAAAGTTATCCACCGCGCTCTTTCGGATTTTCCAGGAAACCTTAACCAACGTTGCCCGTCACGCTAAGGCGACACGAGTAAATATAAGTTTTGAAATAGATGCCAAACAGGTCCAATTGAAAATTCACGACAACGGTGTTGGAATAAGAGAGGAGAGGAAGCTCAATCCGGAGTCGTTAGGTTTGCTTGGAATTCAAGAGAGAGCTAATTATTGGAACGGACATGCTGTCATCACGGGAGTACCGAATAAGGGCACGACGGTGGCTTTGAGCATTCCGCTGGAACAAAATGAACCCACAGAACAACATTAAAATATTCATCGTAGATGATCATGCCGTGGTCCGACAAGGTCTAAAGCATATTGTTTCCCAGGCAAAGGATTTGGAGGTTGTTGGGGAAGCGGAAAACGGATGGGATGCGCTGGAAAACATTCCAGGTCAGGAAATCGATGTGGTGTTGATGGATATTGAAATGCCCCATAAAACCGGACTTGAGGCTTTGGTCCAGTTAAAATCTATGGCACCTAAACTTCCGGTGATCATCCTCAGTATTTTCGAAGAGGAACAATATGGAATTCGCCTGATTCAATCCGGTGCAGCTGGATACCTTTCGAAAACTTGTCCACCTGAGCAATTAATTGAGGCAGTAAGGAAAGTGGCCGAAGGAGGTAAATACATTTCGCCCAGTCTAGGAGAAAAATTAGTGATGTCGATCGTTTCGAACTCTGGTACATCGGTTCATGAAAATTTATCTAATCGGGAATACCAAGTTTTTTTCATGCTTGCTTCCGGTAAGAAGGTCAAGGAGGTTGCAAAGGACCTTTCTATAAGCATCAATACGGTTAATACTCATCGTAGCCGTATTTTAGCTAAGATGAACCTGGAAAATAATTCTGAAATTATCCGTTACGCCCTTAAGAACAAGCTGGTCAAATAATTATGTATTTACTGAGTTTTTTTCACTTTTAAAGGCTCCAAAAAATTAGTGATTCTGTCTTAATAAAAGTGGTCCTTTTTAATCTCAGATTCCGATTTAATTCTCATTTTCTTCTGGAACGGAATGTTGGAGTGTGATAATTTGGCATCAGAGTATAACAATTTAACTGCTTGGCAGTTTTGTTGGGCCTCGCGCAATGCGGGTTTGTGAACCCCGTCAGGTCCGGAAGGAAGCAGCGGTGACAACACTTTGCGTGTGCTGCGGGACTACCCAGCAATTCTGCCTTTAAATATTTCCCACCCTATTTATTTTTGTTTCGGATCCGTCGTGGATTTCCAGGCTTCAGCGTTAAAGTGGCGTCCCCAGAAATTTTCCGAGTTAGTTGGACAAGAACATATAAAACGTACCCTATCCAATGCCATTTTGTTTAATCGCGTGGGTCATGCTTATCTATTTTCCGGAACGCGCGGCGTTGGCAAGACTACTGCGGCAAGAATTTTCGCCAAATCTCTGAACTGCCAGAAAGGACCAACTTCGGAGCCTTGCGACATATGTTCTTGTTGTGAGGAAATCCGCCGGGGAAACTGCGTCGATGTCATGGAAGTTGATGGTGCTTCGAATAATGGGGTTGCAGAGGTCCGGGATCTTATTGAAAACGTCCAGTATGCTAGTTCAGCCTGTCTTTATAAAATTTTTATTATTGATGAAGTGCATATGCTATCCAGGAGTGCGTTCAATGCCTTGCTGAAGACATTGGAAGAACCTCCGGATCACGTCGTCTTTATATTCGCCACGACTGAATTGCAGAAAATTCCTGAGACGATCCTTTCACGATGCCAATGCTTCCAGTTTAAACCGATGACTCATAGTCAAGTGGTCGAACAGTTAAAATTCATCTGCGAACAGGAGGGGATTTCGGCTGATATTGTTGGTTTGGAACAAATCGCCAAAAACGGTGGCGGAAGCATGCGCGATTCGCAAAGCCTGCTTGATCAGGTGATCGCTTTTTCTGGCAAAGAGGTGGGAATCAAGTCTGTAGAGGCTATTCTAGGTTTGGTGGAGCGAGATGCGTTGAAACTTTTTATAGATTCCATGGCTAACCGCGACGCAGCTGAATTGATCAGCCAAATTCAGGTTGTGGTCAATTCAGGTAAAGACCTAAACTATTTTTGTAGGGACCTAATCGAATACACTCATCATTTGTTAATATTCAAGATTTCCGAAAAGCCGGAAAACTCTTTTGGATCCTAAGCTTTGTGAGTTTGACTCCCTAAGTCAGCAAGCCAAAAAATTCCACGTAGATGAGCTTCATCAAATATTTACGGTTTTAGCCNNGACAGATTTAGAGATGAAACGCTCGAACTTACCACAAACGATTTTTGAAATGTCGGCCCTAAGACTAACTGATGTCAGACCGTTCCAGGCACTCGACGAGATGATTGATAAGATCAGTCAAATGGAAGACAACCCGCATAAGCAATTTCCTCAGCCTATAGGCAATATGGGTTCACCTGATCAGATAGAGGGAGCAAAAAAAAAAGTGGTCCCCGATCTTGAGGCTGTAGACGATTTTTCAAACAAGAATGATTCAGGTTCGGTTTCATCCAAAGGTGGCGGAGAAAGTTTTTTTCAGGGAAAAGATATACTATTGTTTTGGGAAAAAGTTAAAGAAAATATTTGTCTAAAGAAAAACTCTTTTGGACATTTCTTCGAAACTTGTCAGGTCTCTTTTAGTCCTCCAAATAAATTAAGGATAGATTTCGAGGATCCTTTTACCCTTAGTTTGGTAGACAAGGAAGAGAACCGTGAGATAATTATGGAAGCTGTAAAATCCAATTTTGGAGTGGGTCTGGGAATTGAGTTCGGTATTTTTGAAAAAAACTCACATAGTTCATTGTCTACTAATTCTCAGGCAGAGAAAAAAAAAAAACAGTTATAATGAGAGTGGACATTATCAAAATGAAGCGCAGATCATCCAAGACGCCCTTGACATTTTTGGTGGGAAGGTGATTCGCTAGAATAAGGATAGTTTTATGTTAAATGAAAAAGGTTTGGGATCGCTTTTCAAACAGGCACAAGAGCTTCAATCTAAAATGGCTGAGGCTCAGGGAGAACTCGCCCAGAAATCTGTCGAAGCTTCTGTTGGTGGGGGTATGGTCAAGATTACCGCCAATGGACTCAATCAGATTCTATCTGTGAAGATTGATGATGAACTCATTGGCATGAAGGATCGCGAAGTGCTAGAGGATCTGATTGTTGCCGCAGTAAATGACATCAATCGCAAAGTCAAGGACCTATCCCAGTCGGAAATGTCGAAACTCACCGGTGGGATGAAAATTCCCGGTCTGTTCACTTGAGGTATTTTAGAAGTACATCGTCGTAAAACTCTATCGGGACCAGCCCGTTGAAAAGACCCGAATCGGTAACGAAGCTTATTGGTGAACTCAAACGCTTGCCGGGCATTGGCCAGAAAACTGCCGAACGTTTGTCATTTTTCATTATGCGTGGAAGCAGTGATAGAGCTGAGCAGCTCGCTCGTGCCATTATCAGCGTTAAGGACAAGATATCTCTTTGCCAGATATGCCACAGCATCACGGAAAATGACGTTTGTGGGATCTGTCACGACTCCTCTCGCGATCCATCAATTATCTGCGTGGTTGAAGAACCATACGATGTGTTTGTCATCGAAAACATGGGTGAGTTTAACGGCGTATATCATGTTCTTATGGGTACAATTTCTCCGTTGGATGGGATCGGCCCGGACGATCTTACGCTAGAGGGGTTAAAAGAGCGCGTGGCCAAAGGCGGCGTAACAGAAGTTATTGTTGCAACTAATCCTAACATGGAGGGCGAATCGACGGCGGTTTATATCTCTCGGTTCTTGCAGTCTTTTGGGATTAAGATTACAAGAATCGCGCGTGGCTTACCTATGGGAGGAGATATTGAATACGCGGATCCTGTTACCCTTTTGAAATCTATAGAAGGCAGAAAGGAAATGTCTAGATAAAAGTTTCTTCAGCCAGAAAAATGCCCCCTCTTTAACCGCCAAGCACTAAACTCTCCATATAGTATGTCTTTTCCAGGTAAGTCGGTAATAAAGGGATATGAGTTTCAAAATATCTAGTTTTCCAGTGATAGATCAAAAAATGATCTACCCTTCTGTTAAAGGATTTACTGGGCGCAATTTTTTCCTCAGAACTGTTATAATCCGGAGGCTACTTTTTATAAAATGATGTCGAGAAAGCTATGGTTCAGCCGAAAGACATAGATAACAGTTTGGAGTTTCTCCGCTGGTTTGAACGTTATACTGAGCCATATCACCTAGCTGACCGTGCTTACGAGGCAATGGAAAAAGATCGCACTCGTCTCGATTTGAATAGCGTTGAGTTGACTCACGCAGACTTCAAAGCACTAGCGCAGATGGAGCCGCTGGCTCAACTAAAGCATTTATCATTATCCCACACTCGTATGGATAACGAAGGCCTTTCCTTTCTGGTCGCAAGTTCATTTCTCTCCCGCTTAGAAAGTATTGATATTAGGGGTAATAATGTTGGCGACGAAGGTTTATTTTTTCTTGCCCGCTCGCCAGTTTTTTCAAACTTAGAGGAATTGGACGCTTCAGAAAATGAAATCGGGGCGATTGGTTGTAAGGCATTAGCAGCATCGCAATCTCTGACCAAGCTTAAAAAGTTGAATCTCAGTCATAATCGTCTGGAGTTGTTTGGGGTGAAAGCACTTGCTAAGGCAGGATTCATGAAAAACTTGAAGTGTCTGCGTTTGGCGGACACTAGTATGGGAGATGATGGGGTCGCTGCGTTCGCAGGGTCGGTGGACGCTCTTAAGCTGGAGACTTTGGATTTGACGGGCAATGGAATCACTGCTAGAGGAATGGCTGCGTTAGCCGAATCCGAAGGTTTAGGTGGGGTACGTTCGTTATGTCTAGATGATAATCATATAGGTGACGAAGGTCTATCATCGTTGGTCGAAGCCCGTGCGTTGGGAAAAATAGAGGAACTTTATTTACAATGTGCAGACCTAACTGCGGACAGTGCTATAAAACTTGCTGGGTCAAGTTTAGAGCTGAAGGTCCTGGTCGTAAGTAATAACGATTTACGAAAAGAAGGTGCTCGGGCTTTGGGCAAAATGATGGCGTCTCAGCTTTTAATCCGTCTTGATTTGAGCGAAAACGGATTGGGGCCAGAGGGAGCTCGTGCATTGGCCGAATGTCCCGCGTTCAGCAATCTTAAAATACTTCATCTTTGCTCCAACAATCTTACTGACGAAGGTGTTATCGCACTGGCAGAGTCGAAAACGCTTACTCAACTAGAAGAGCTTGTTCTTGATTGCGACAACTGGATTCACGCTGAGGGCGCGCGGGCTATAGCAGAATCAGAAGCTTTAGCGGGCTTAAAAATTTTGACCCTAGCGTTGAATCGAATTGGTGATGAAGGTGCTATACACTTAGCAAACTCTAGAAAACTGTCGAGCTTGATTTCGCTGAACGTTGCGGGAAACGGTTTGAGTCCTTTGGGGGATACTGCTTTGGGAGAGTCCGAGATGCTTACGAACCTCAAAAATTTAGAAATAGTTTAGTTTTTGGAAGAAGCAAAACGATTCGATAGAAAATTGAATGGGATGTTTTTTCTATCTTTTGGGAAAAATAGTTAGTTGTAAACAAGGTCTTAGCTCTGAAACTTTTTTGCCTTCCAACGAACTAGTTTTGATAGAATGACTTCCATAACAGAGCATTACCGTTTAACCGTTTTCTTTGGGATGTCATGCCATGGCTTTAACACAAGATCAAATCGGTCGCTATAGTCGTCATCTGCTTCTGCCCGAGGTGGGTGTCGAGGGACAGGAAAAAATTTGCAATGCTCGCGTTCTTTGCATTGGTACCGGAGGACTTGGTTCGCCAGCTGCTCTCTATTTGGCTGCTGCTGGAGTGGGCACGCTTGGGCTAATTGATTTTGACGTTGTTGATTTCAGTAATCTTCAGAGGCAGATTGCACACGGCGAATCTACTGTTGGACAACTTAAAGTAGATTCCGCGCAGAGTCGATTAAAGGATATAAATTCCAGTGTTGAGGTAATGACCTACAACATTCGGTTGTCTTCGGAAAATGCATTGGAAATCATCAAGGATTATGACATTGTTCTCGATGGCACGGATAATTTCCCAACACGTTACCTAGCCAACGACGCTTGCGTACTTCTTGGTAAACCTTATATTTACGGGTGCATTTTAAAATTCGATGGTCAAGCTTCAGTATTCGACTCTGCTACTGGACCTTGCTACCGTTGTCTCTATCCTGAACCTCCGCCACCTGGACTAGTCCCCAGTTGTGCCGAGGGTGGGGTTTTGGGGGTGTTGCCTGGAATTGTTGGTCTAATTCAATCAAATGAGGTGTTAAAACTCATATTGGAAAAGGGTGATCCCCTTATTGGGAGACTTCTTTTGTTCGATGCCCTCGGCATGAAGTTTCGGGAAGTCAAACTGCGAAAGGACAAGAACTGCCCAGTATGTGGCGAAAACCCCACAATAAAGGAATTAATTGACTACGAACAATTTTGCGGTATTCCAGCGGCGAGCGAGCAGATATCACTCAGTGATGAGATGGAAGTAGAGCCTGCCCAAGTGAAACATATGTTTGAAAGTAGAGAGAGTTTTATTTTATTGGATGTGCGCGAGCCAGGAGAATACGAAATTTGCAAAATAGAAGGTTCGACCTTGGTTCCTCTGAGCGATATTAGAGAGAGACGAGTGGAAGCACTGAACCGATTCCAGCTAGAAGACCTCATCATTACGCAATGCCATCACGGAAAACGGAGTCTTGATGCGGCGAAAATCCTTAAGGAAATGGGTTACTTGAATGTCAAGAGCATGAGAGGTGGAATTGAAGAGTGGTCATTGCAGATTGATTCTTCAGTTCCGCGCTACTGATATGCGATAGGGAAAGTCAAAATGTTCGATGGTCCGGATTGCTAGAAAAAAAATAAGCTGACCATCAGTGAGGACGCCATATGTTCTGGGGTAATTACTAGGTTTGACTAGTTAGGGAGGGTTGTTTGGCTAATAGTTAATGGTTACTTTACCCGCACCTTAGCCCAGGTGTCTCTTAAGGTGACAGCACGGTTGAAAACCAGATTGCCTGGTTTGGAATCCAAATCAACGGCAAAATATCCCATGCGTAAAAATTGGTAAGGGATTTCGGATTGAGGGTTAGCTAAAACTGGTTCAACTTTACATCCGGTGAGGGTTTTTAGTGAATCGGGGTTGAGAATTGATTTTAGGTCATTAGTCTCGCTGGGATTTGGCGAATTGAACAGGTGATCATACAACCGTGCTTCGGCATTTGTTGCATGTCCGACAGAAACCCAGTGCAAGGTACCCTTAACTTTGCGTTTGGTGAAGGTCCCACCGCTTTTGCTTTCAGGATCGTAACTGCAAATAAGTTCTGTTATTTCGCCAGCGTTGTTTTTGATTATACGCTCGCATCTTATAATGTAGGCATGTTTGAGTCGTACCTCTTTACCCGGAGCGAGTCGAAAAAATTTTTTCGCCGGCTCTTCCATAAAATCTTCTCGCTCTATATAAAGTTCTCTTGTAAAAGGGATTTGCCGCGTTCCGGCGTTAAGATCTTCTGGATTGTTCTCAGCTGTCAACTGTTCGACTTTGTCTTTGGGATAATTTTCGATGGTGATTTTCAAGGGATTGAGGACCGCCATAACTCTAGGAGCGCGTTTATTTAGATCTTCCCGTAAGCAGTGTTCTAGGAGTTGAATTTCCGCTGTGCTGTTAGCTTTAGCAATTCCTATGCGGTCGCAAAAATCGCGGATCGAGTTCGGTGTATAACCCCGCCGGCGCAGTCCGGAAAGCGTAGGCATTCGTGGGTCATCCCAACCGGTTACGCTTTTATCTTCAACTAATTGTAACAATTTGCGCTTGCTTAATAAGGTGTAAGTTAAATTGAGCCTCGCAAATTCTATTTGTTGTGGATGATAAATATCTAGTTGATCAAGGAGCCAGTCATATAGAGGACGATGATCCTCAAATTCCAGTGTGCAGATGGAATGAGTGACGCCTTCGATGGAATCCGACTGACCGTGTGCGAAGTCGTACATGGGATAAATATTCCAACGGTCCCCTGTGCGGTGGTGTTTGGACTTAAGGATACGGTATAGCACTGGATCACGAAGATTGAGGTTGCTGGAGGTCATGTCGATTTTTGCGCGGAGGACTTTAGAACCATTTTCGAACTCGCCAAGGCGCATCCTCCGGAAAAAATCGAGATTTTCTTCCACCGAACGGTTGCGGTAGGGACTCTCTTGACCTGGTTCTGTCAGTGTCCCTCGATATTCGCGTATCTCTTCTGGCGTTAGAT
Organism: Acidiferrobacteraceae bacterium; assembly: GCA_002721105.1. The sequence continues at coordinate 11,590 of PBJL01000023.1, forward strand.
CATCGACGTAAGCTTTACCTATCTGAATAAGTTGTTCGGCCCACTCATATAATTGGTTGAAATTATCCGAGGCATAGAATATGCGGTCTTCCCAGTCAAATCCTAACCAGCGCAAATCTTTCTGGATTGACTGGACATATTCTTTTTCTTCCCGAACGGGGTTAGTGTCATCAAAACGCAGATGGCATTTTCCACTAAATGTTTGGGCAATTCCGAAGTTGAGGCAGATAGATTTAGCATGGCCAATATGCAGATAGCCATTCGGTTCAGGTGGAAAACGAGTGCAGACCTTACCCTTAAACTTGCCGGACTTTACATCTTTGGAGACAATATTATTAATAAAATGGGAAGGTGTGGTTGCGTCGTAAGAAGTTTTATCTTTCTCCGTCATTTTTTCTATCCCGTGATTAAAAGTCCGCCATTCTAGCATATCCCCTTTAAGAACATAGGAAAGCTTGAATTCTGTCAAATGAAATGTTTTGAAAAACGGCTATCATCCTGGGGTAATGATGATTACTGCTATACCTAATCCGGAAGAAAGTTTTACACTCGTATCGGTTTGATTAGTATTCCGACTAGAATGCAGATTCCAAGACAGAACCAACAAAACCAGTCACCATATCTAGCATAAATCGTCATTTCACCGGAACCTGGTAATATAGTTGTGTTGACGATTGCTTCCTGAAATAGTGGCGTTTGGTTACTTATTCTACCTAATGGGTCAATGGTGCCGCTGATGCCGGTGTTTGCGGATCGAATTATTGGAACACGATTTTCAACTGCCCGCAGAGCGGCCATGGAAAAATGTTGGTATGACGCCGCACTGTTGCCGAACCATGCGTCATTAGTAATGTTGATTAGGAACCTAGCTCCNGAATTCACTGGTTTTCGGACCAAGGCCGGAAAAGTTATTTCGTAACAGATGGAGGTACCAAAAGGAATCTCTCCCAAATGAAATAGTTTCTCATGATTCCCTCTTCCAAAATTACCAATGCCTTGCACCATCTTTTCTACAAAAAATAAGACACTTTGCATTGGAACAAATTCACCAAATGGTACAAGGTGAATTTTGTCGTAGCGCTCGCTAGTTTCCCCATTCGGGTTGAGCAACCACGCACTGTTGAACATTTTCACGTCCGATCCACTCATTTCGACGTAGGGACTTCCAAAGAGCAAAGGTGACTTAGCCCGAGCGACTAGTTGCTTCAGGGCTTTGGTTTGGTCTCTGTTATTGCCAAAATAATAAGGCGTTGCTGCTTCTGGCCAGATAATAAGATCTGGATTGGATTTTGCCCCTTCAAGGGTCAAGCGCTCGTAGGTTCGTATTATTTTATCTCTGACCAATGAGTTCCATTTTACGTCCTGTGCAATATTACCTTGAATGAGACTCACTTTGATCGGATTTCCTTTAAGAACTGGATATTGGTTAAGCGAAGAGTAACCAAAGCCAAGACACATAGCCATTAGTAGAATTGTTACAAAAACCATTCGAAGGCTCATATTCTGCGAACGTGAATTGGAGGTCAATTTAGAGATCATAAACTCAGGATGGCTCCCGCTAATGCCAAAAGTAAGCGAATTGTAGGCTATTAACCTATCGTGGATTATGAAAAATAAAGATGCGTTGATCCATACAATCAAGGTAGAGACCCCATAAACTCCTGTAAATTCTGCTATCTGAATAACGATCAAATTTTTATATTGGGAGTAACCCAACCCGAGCCACGAAAAGCCATACTCCAGGTGAGTAGAGCGAATAAACTCCAGTGCTGTCCAGACGAACGGGGCGACCAAGGAAAAATAAAGAGGGCTACCTCCTGATAGTTTTTGGCAAAGGACGCAAAAAACGCAGACGTAAAATGATAAGTAGGCTACTAGCAGAGCTAGGATTAGATAACCTAATAAGACAGGGACATTCCCGTAATTGACGATGGTGTTTATAACCCAGCTTAGGCTTAAAAAGTAAAAAGTTGCTCCAGTGACAAACCCGTAAAAAGCTGTTTTTTGCAGGGAAGCCTCATTAATGGCGAAAAACATTGGAATCAAAGCAATCCAAGCGAGGAGTTCTAGGTCGAAACGGGGGAAAGTAAGGGTCAACAGAATACCACTTAGTACCGATAAAAAGGAAGGGCGATATTTTTCAAATATTTCCACTAGGTATTTTCTCTTAAATCCTTTAAGATATAAATATGACGCGTTGGGCTCCTCTGCTCCGCGATTGTTTCGAAGGTCTAGTATAATGCATCGCGGTGCGGAAAAAGTTCCTGCTGGAAACTCAATTGGTTCTGGCCCATTTGGTTGACGTCAGGTGAATATGTTATATTATAATAAAGAATCAAAAAGAATTTAGTTATTTATGTTCGGGACCACTAAGGTGCTGGTTCTGTTCTGGCGATAATATAAAGGATTTGAATCTTTGGCTTCCCAAGCTGAACTTATAAAGAGCCTTAAAAAAATTTGTATTTGTAGGAGCGTTACTCAGGGCTCCATTCTGACTGCAATACAAGATGGTGCCACTTCTTTTGAGGCCCTTCGTCGAAAGCTAAATCTCGGCACGGGTTATTGTAAGGCCAAGCGTTGCAGACCGAAAATCCAAACTATCCTTAAGGAATATAAGGACGATCACAAAGCAACTTCCAATCTCTAAATGACCGTTTGTTTTTGGTTATTCCGACCTTACAAAACCTTTAATAAGGGCATTAATATTCTAGGTATTCACCTTGGTGAGAGCAGTGGATGCATTTGGTATAGTAGTAGACCTCCTCCATCTTCATGGAACAATGATCTCAGTTTAGTGTAGTTTGAGGTCAGCCCGCCAGATATTCCTTGACCAGCAAACTGGCCTTTTTACCATCGTATGTGCCGCAGTGCTTCGTTTTTAGTTCACTCATGATTTTGCCCATTGACTTAATAGATTTTTCGTGAGAAATCCCGATTTCAATGATAACTTCTTTTAATTCATTTTCGCTCATTTGTTGAGGAAGATATTTCTGCAACAGTGTTTTTTCATCGTTTAACGCTGTGATTTGAACATGGCCTTCGGGTAAAGATTTCAGAGTTTCATCAATGTTTTTTATGAAGACTTTCACCTTGGCGATTACCTCGGCGTCTGTGGTTTCTCGGTTGCCGTCGTTTTTACCAACCATTGTTGATTCCGCATACAGCGTGCTGAGAATTCCCGAGGCATCGGTGTTTTTTTCTTTACGTGCTTTGGTGAGATTTTCCTTGATGGTTTTCAGGAGGCTCATGTTTAGGTCCTTTCCTTAGATGTCAGTTTCAAGACGGTCGATTGACCGGAGTGCGGGGTTTTTGATTTCGAATCAGCACGTCGAGTAAGTTTTCTGCTGCCAAAACGGCCATTCGTTCTCGGGTTTCGTAACTGGCACTACCAATATGAGGAAGGGCTAGAATATTATCTTCTTCCAGCATTCCCTGGGTGATTTCGGGTTCGTGTTCGAAAACATCTAAGGCTGCACCAGCAATGGCCCCTTCGCGAACTACTTCTAGCAAGGCTTGATCATCAACCACCTGACCTCGAGCTGCATTGATGAGAAACGCAGTTTTTTTCATCTTTGCAAACTGTTCCTTGCCAATCATATATCTGCTATCTTCGTTAAGAGGCAGATGCAGAGTAACGAAATCCGACTCGATTAATAGCCTTTCTAGCGAAACATATTTTACGTTGAGCCTAGCCTCCTTGTTTTCGGATAACCGGTTCCGCTGGTAGTAGAGAACGTTCATTCCAAATCCGAGAGCGCGCCGAGCAACAGCCCCGCCGATTTCTCCGCATCCGATTACTCCAAGTACCTTGCCATGAATGTCGTGGCCGAGAAATAATTTGGCCTTCCATCCGTTAAATTTTCCCTCGCGAGTAAATCGGTTTGCGGGGATAATTTTTCGGGCCGCAGACAGCATCATCGCCCATGTCAAGTCAGCGGTAGTTTCATGTAGGGTGTTGGGGGTGTTTGTAACCCAGATGCCTTTTCGCTCAGCATGGCCGAAGTCAATGTTGTTGAACCCTGCCGCATAGTTGGCGATAATTTTCAGTTTGCTCCCTCTGTCGATAATGTTTCCATCGATTTTATCCGACAGGTAAGTTATCATTCCATGACTCATATCGGCCATGCGGGACAGTTCTTCTGGGCCGGGCGGGATTGTGCTTTCTTTGAGGTGTAATTCGCAATGAGGTCTTAAGACGGCTAGTCCGGCTTCAGGAAATTCGTTGGTTACACATACGACGGATTTCATTATTTTGGGCTTACGGTTTTGTATTTGATGTTAAGATGACCTGATAGTTTTTCGAAAATCTTTATCCCTATATTTTTATCACGAAAATAGCCTGCAGCGTCACATGAAAATACTCTTTCTCGTACCTCCCGAATCCATCACCCTAGAATCCTCCGTACCCAAAATGCTTGAGGGAGGGAAGGGCTTTTACCCCAAGCTGGGACTAATGTATGTAGCGGGTTACTACGAAAGGGCCACTGGCGATATTCCAGTTTTCATTGATTGTCCTCCGGAAAATTATAGCGAGAGCGAAATGCTCGCCAAAGTGAAAGAAATTAGACCCGACATGGTGGCCATGAGTATCATGACCTTTAACCTGCTTGACGCCTTGCAAGCGGCGTCAGCCATACGTAAGATCCAACCCAACGTTAAAATCTGCCTTGGCGGGCCGCACGTCAATCTTTACCCTCATGAAACGCTCGCTCTGCCCAACGTCGATTACGTTGTTTTCGGCGAAGGGGAGCCGATTTTTACGGATCTCGTGACAACCTTAGATTCAAAAGGTCAGGACTGCGACGAACTTGCAACGATCACGGGGTTAGGCTGGAAGCGCGGCCAAAAAATCCATATCAATCCGGCACGGACAGATTTGCTGGAACTCAACGAACTCCCCTTTCCAGCTCGGCATTTAGTAGATATGTCCCGTTANGAGCATATCATTGGCGAAGGCGGCCAGTTTTTCACCATCCAAGCGACACGTGGCTGCCCAGCAGCTTGTACATTTTGTGATATACGCAAGACAAAGTTCCGTGAGCGAACTCCAGAAAATGTGGTTGCTGAGATAGAGCAACTAGTTGAATATGGGGTGGACGACTTATTCTTCGTGGATGATACTATTACCATCAACAAGAAGAACTTAATTCAAACTTGTGATTTAATGGTCAAGCGCGGGCTTAAGATCAACTACAAAATTTCCGCCCGTGTCGATACCGTCAACCCGGAACTGCTTGCAGCACTGAAGCGATCTGGTTGCTATCGCATCCATTTTGGTATCGAAACGGCAACTCAGCGCCTTCTTGATTATTTAGAGAAAGGGCAAACCTTGGACAAGGTGAACCGTGCCTGCAAATGGACACGTGAGGCAGGCATCGGATACTTCGCCTATTGCATGATTGGTATTCCAACCGAAACGCGCGAGGAAATGTTCAGTACGGTTGACTTCGTGAAGAAACTGAAACCGGACTACGCTCAGTTTTCAGTCTGTACTCCATACCCAAAAACGGAACTATATTTTCGGATGTTACGCGATGGTGTCTTACCCGGTGACCATTGGCAAGGTTTCGCCGAGAATCCATCGGCTGATTTTAAAATTAGATTTTTCAATAAGGATTTTACTGACATAGAACTGCGCGAATTGCAGGACGAGTGTCATGCAAGATTCTATCGCAGCCCCACCTATTTGATGAAGCAGGTGTTCAGGGTTCGTTCTTGGACAGACTTCACCGCCAAAGCCCGTATGGGCACGAAAATCCTCACCGCTCGGATGCGCATTTAGTTGGACCAAGTTTTGAGTGAATTACATTTTTTTCCTCTTTGCTTGGAGTTCTTTATTCTGTCCTTTTGAGGAGGGGACGAAATTTAAATGGTTCCTTCAAGCGAAGTTTGCCGTTAAGGGTAGGATAGTATTTGATGCATACAATTTATTCCAGGTTAAATCGAGGCACTTTGTCCCGCCCGGTTTTGTAAAAGTAGCTTGACCAGAAATGCAAATTATCATACAATTATTTGATTTTTAATAAATTATGGGTATTTCGTGAGAAGATTGTTCGCGGTTTTAATTTTGGTCGGTTCGATCTTGATGTTTTCGGCCTGCGGTGGACGAAAGCAGGTGGTTGATATTTTAGATCGATCTGAACCCCTGGCGATAGAGCAAATAGGCGAGAGCAAGAGTGATTTCTTGTCCGGACTTAACCAGTATATGCGATTCAAAAAGATTTCGCCGGCGATGGAAGTAGAACTGGATGATTTGATGGGAAAAGGGTGCGTCCCGAATTATCAAATTCTGGAGAAAGACACTGCTTACATGTATTCTCTCATTCCTGGCGGTGGCCAGATTTATACTGGCGAGTCGAAGAAAGCTCTCATGTATATGGTAGGATCTTTTCTTATCATCCCTTACTTGGTTGCTTTCGATGACGCGCAAAGTTCGGTCGATTACATCAACGCAAAATACGCTATAGATTATTGCAGGGAAAAAGTGCGCTTAGTTAAACAAAAGGAACTTCAGGCAAAGGAAAATCACTTTCTTGGAGAGACTAAGCCGGAAACAAATGCTAGGAAAAAGAATCGCGAGTTCATGGAACAACTCATGCGGGAACATAAGTTAAAATCGAAACCCTAGTTTTTCCCTCCGATGCTCTTTCTTCTATTTCTCTTTTTACTTTGATACCATTGGCGGGCAGATTCCTTAAAAAACTGCGTAGGAGTTTGGCTAGGTTAGGCTCGTTAAATGGCTGGGGTGTGTGGGTTCCTCTTTCTCTAAAAAAGGCATGAAGGGATTTGATTGTCATGCTAAGTGTTCTAATTATTGATTTTACTTAAATTCTTAGAGAACGAACTTGTTTGAGAGATTTAAATTAGTATGAAAAGAGCATTAGTTACAGGAATAACAGGACAGGATGGGTCATACCTGGCGGAGCTTTTGCTCGAAAAGGGATATCATGTCGCGGGCATGTTACGTCGATCCAGTACCGAAACGTTTGAGCGCATTGATCCCATCAAGGATGATATTCAATTTGTGCAGGCAGATTTGCTGGATCAGATGTCTCTGATTGCAGCTTTGAAAGAAGTTAGGCCTGTTGAGGTCTATAACCTTGCGGCCCAATCCTTTGTTCCTGCCTCTTGGAGCCAACCTATTTTGACGAGCGAATTTTCTGCTATGGGGGTAACTAGAATTTTGGAGGCGATTCGCACCGTTGATCCTTCAATTAAGTTTTACCAGGCGTCCTCTAGTGAGATGTTTGGCAAAGTGCAGGCTGTTCCACAAAGCGAAGATACGCCATTTTATCCGCGTAGCCCATATGGAGTTTCTAAGGTTTATGCCCACTGGATTACAGTCAATTACCGAGAAAGCTACGGTTTGTTCACCGTGAGCGGCATCCTGTTTAATCATGAGTCCCCACGCCGCGGTAGAGAGTTCGTAACGCGCAAGGTAACGGAAGGGGTGGCAAAGATTAAGTCGGGTTTGACTGACAAGTTGATGCTAGGTAATCTTAGTGCCCGACGTGACTGGGGGTTCGCTAAGGATTACGTCGAGATGATGTGGCGAATGATGCAACAAGATACTCCAGAGGATTATGTAATAGCTACTGGAAAAACTCATTCCGTAACCGATTTAGTGAAAACTGCTTTTGACCATGTTGGGCTTAACTGGCAGGATCATGTGGAGCAAGACCCTACGTTATTTCGTCCTGCGGAGGTTGATTTGCTAGTGGGAGACCCCTCTAAGGCTAGACGGTTACTCGGCTGGGAACCACAAGTAAGTTTCAAAGAGTTGATTGAAATAATGGTGGATGCCGACCTAGAACGACTTCGCGAAGATTCGTTCAGGAAGAAAAACTCAGTAGGATCCTGACTATTGTGCAGAATCTAATTACCGGAATCAACGGTTTTGCAGCTTCCCATCTGTGTGACTTGCTCCTCGCTAACGGTGAGGATGTGATTGGCGTCGCCCGCGACCCTTCAAAAAACGAAAATATAAAACATCACGGTGATCGAGTGAGGGTACTGCAATGTGACGTTGGAAGCTGGGAAGAGATTCACCAGGTATTATCCAAAACGAGACCGCAGCGGATTTACCACATGGCGTCGTTGAGTTACGTCCCTACCGCACATCTAAACTGGAGGGAAGCTTTTCAGACTAATGTTTTTGGTACACTTCACTTATTTGAAGCGGTCCGCGAACATGAGATAGATGCTCGTATTATGTGTGTCGGTTCTTCGGAAGAATACGGGGTTATTTTTCAAGAGGATTTACCGGTGAGGGAAAGCAATCCACTGAAACCGGTTACACTGTATGGAGTTACAAAGGCTTCTGCAGGGCTACTCGCAAATTCGTTTGTTCATCGGGAGGGGTTGGACGTAATAAGTGTGCGCCCTTTCAATCACACAGGCCCGCGCCAATCTGACCGCTTTGTTTGCTCGTCTTTTGCGCGTCAAATTGTTGAAATTGAGCTCGGAAGGAGAGGTTTTCTGATGGTAGGAAACCTAGACGCGGAAAGGGATTTCATGGATGTTCGTGATACCGTGAAAGCTTACAGAGTTTTGATGGAAAGAGGCGATAGGGGTGGTGTATATAATGTTTGTTCTGGGAAAACGGTCAGTATCCGTAACATAGTGGACATTTTCCGGACGATAGCAGAAAAACCCTTTGAAGTTAAATGTGAAACCTCAAGGTTTCGCTCGGAGCGACCTGTACACTCTTATGGAGACCATAGTCTCTTAACAATGCGAACAGGGTGGTCTCCAGAAATTACGCTCGAACAATCACTTAGAGATGTTTATTTATACTGGAAAGAACGGTTGACTAAGAACCAAGAAGATAAAAAACATTAGTCTAACCAAGATACAATCAAGCGTTCCCAAAAATTAAATCTATTAAGCTTCAATCTGACCAACTTTTTCTTGCAAAAGATTTTTGAAGAGTATAATATATTGAGCTTTGTCATTAGTTGGGCTGGCGTAGCTCAGTTGGTAGAGCAGCTGATTTGTAATCAGCAGGTCGGGGGTTCG
>PBJL01000024.1 GCA_002721105.1 Acidiferrobacteraceae bacterium
AAATACCCCATGGAGAAAATAAAGCGCGCAAACGAACCGACAACGTTGATCACTGACAACATCAAACGTCTTCCTAAGAGGGCTGGTTTCTTCGTTCGCGCTTTTTTTGGTGATCTCGGACCCAAAGCAGGAAAAGAAATTCGGCGTTTTATTACCAAAAACCCGCTCAATGCCGCCATGGGTCATGTCCACTGGACACAGGTCCCCATTCACAAAGGTAACCCTTATGCTGACAAAGCGGAAATCCCTGAGAGCCCGGATGAACTGGCAAAGCATATAAAATCATTATGTTATTTTCTCGATGCCGACATTGTAGGTATCTGTGAATGTCCAGAATGGGCTTGGTATAGTGAAGATATAGATGGGGCACCGATAAGTCCTAAGCACAAGTATGCTATTGTCATCGTCAACGATCAAAGGTGGGAAACCTTAGATTCCTCATCCGGAGATGATTGGATTTCTGGGGCCCAAAGCTATCGTGCTTATTTAAAAGGCTCCACTACCGCTGTCATCGTAGCAGATTATATACGACGTTTAGGCTATGAAGCCCAAGCCCATTCAAATGCAGATGGCGATGTAATGCAAATTCCGTTAATGCTACTTGCCGGCCTTGGGGAAATGAGCCGCATAGGTGAGCTCGTACTAAACCCTTTTATAGGTCCGCGCCATAAAACTGCGGTCGTAACTACGAACCTTCCTCTAGCTTCGGATAAACCTATTGACTTTGGTCTCCAAGACTTTTGCTCAAAATGCATGAAATGTGCTCGTGAATGCCCGGCGCAAGCTATCCCGCTTGGTGATAAGGTTCTCTATAACGGCTATGAAATCTGGAAACCAGATGTCGAAAAATGCACCAAGTACCGGGTAACTAATTCAAAGGGATCTTCGTGTGGCCGATGCATGAAAATGTGTCCCTGGAACAAAGAGGGCCTCCTTCAACACCGGCTCGCCATGAGGGCAGCTATCAAATTGCCGTGGTCGCGCCGCTTTTTAATATGGCTTGATGACAAGATGGGCTACGGAAATCGCGGGACTACGAACAAATGGTGGCTGGATCTTGAAACACAGAAAAAAAATGGTACTGCTTTTTTGTCAGAGAAGGCCAATGCACGAGACTTATCCCTTGATCGCGACACTTCGTTTGGAAACGAAAAAATAGCGACTTACCCGGTTGAAACTCTACCCCGATCCGACCAGAAGAAAACTATTCCAGTCGACAGAAAAACGGCTCTAAAAGATACAAAAAAGGCGGAAAAGGCCTTACGCAAAGCCCTTAAACAGTGACATCAGTTAAAGACTGGCAGAGCCTAAAAAATCCCATAAAACTTTAAAAATCCTACAATTCTATTTTGATTTTTTGAATAATTTTACTAACAATCAGTTACTAAATAGACCTTCAATTCATGACCAAACCACCATCCACGTACAAAGTTTGTCCAGTCATGAAACGACTCCATTCAGAAGCAAGAAATAGAACGGGACCAGCTATATCCTCTGGAGAGGCAATCCTTCCCAATGGAGTTGCCGCGGCAATCGCGTCCTTCGTTTCCTCCGACGTATCCTTACTACCATCCGTTGGATAAACCAATCCGGGTGCTACGCAATTTACACGGATCCCGATCGGTGCAAATTCGGCAGCAAGAGTTCTACTGAATCCTATTAATGCAGCCTTAGCGGTTGTGTAATCATGATAGGGAATTATAGGTCGCCCTACGAGATCCGTCACCATATTAACAATACTTCCACTCGGATGTTTTTGTAACTCTGGCAATACGGCACGACACAGATTGTAGGTAGATTTTAGTGCTCCGTCGATCTGCTCTTGATAATCGTTCCAGTCCAATTCCCAAAACCTTCGTCGATTTTTGGGATTAAATACATAGGGACGAAAGGCGTTGTTCACGAGAACATCGATTTTTCCGAATACATCCAAAGACTCTTGGACCAAATTTTTCACAGAAGGGGAATCTAAAACATCCCCTCGAATTGCCACAGCGGTCCCTCCTGCCTCTTCGCACTCGCGGACGACCCGGGTTGCGGCATGTTCGTTGTTCAGAAAATTTATAATGACAGATGCTCCTTGTGCTGCAAAAGCACAAGCAATAGCTGCTCCAATCCCGCGACTGGAACCTGTGACTAAAACAACTTTATTATCAAAATCCATCAACTAATCAATCTTCATAGTGGGAGAATGAATCCATAGTTTTTTCGGCAGAACCGTCTATTTCAGTGATTTTAACTAGATCAAGAAGACTAAAACGACCATCGTGATGCCAGCCCGCTTCGGGTATAGCCATCCGACCTAAGGCGCTAATCCTTGTAATTCCAGCATACCCTAATTCGTTCGCCAACTCATACATCTCTTCCGGAGTTGCCGCCACTCCCACCGTTTGCAGCAAATCCTTACAAGCCATAATACGAGGTATAACTCCTGAAAGCTTATCAATCACCGATACCCTTACAGTACGTTTCAGTCCACTAGGAGAAAGCTCTGCCCCTGTTTCGTCATACACCACTGCCCAAGCACCTTTGGGGTCGGAAATTAATTCACTTCCTTTCGCCAATTGTACTTCCCGTTCTACTCCCTGGCGCCACCTAACAAAATCACGGGCCTCTCCGACCGACAACTCTTGCCGAGAATATTTTTGCTCAAAACAAGCAAGTTGAAATGCTAGATACCGGGCAAATTCTTTTGGCGACACGCTACCACCACGTTCAACAAAAAACATATGAGGCGAGTAACATCCTTGTTGATCGTAGTAAATAACGTCACGAGCAGCGTCACGGGCTACCTTTCCGACCTTCTGTGTGTTTAATACAGAAGATGAAACAATCCCAAAACTTAACTTATGACCGTAACCCAGAAACCGAGTGGTAACAGGAACACGATTCCGAATAGCCTCTAGGGAGCTGTTATTTCCATAAGCAAGCACCACATCTGAATTGTTAAATATATTTACTTCATTCGCAGTATCTCCCCCCTTCCACCATACGATTGCAAAACACTCAGCAATTTCTGGTTCTTCTTCCGCTAGAACCTGAGCAAACCAGCCAGCAAAAAGTGGTTCCGAACTGGGTAGTTTTCCAATACTCCCGGCTTTTACCAACAAACCAGAAACGAAACTCCAGACGGGCAGGCCAGGTACATTTCCCGCCCATATGTGGGTAAGAATATCAGGGCTGAATGCTCTTCCAAAGCCTCCTTTTGTAATTGGTTGAAAACCATCAAGCAGCTGTGGGTTAGAAAAATCCTCAGCAAGAAAGCGCATTAGTTGGGGCGTACGAAAAGTCTTGAGAAATTGTGTAAGCGCTATTCGCAGCATTTCCGCATCATATCCTGTCACACGTGGCAGTAGGTACTCAGCCTTTTTGCGAAAAGGGTCTTCCCTGTTCAATAATCTTGCTACAGCCTTATCGATAATTTTGACAATATCGTTAACTGGACGACCTTTAAGTTTTGCACGGGCGCTTGACCGCACCCTGTCCAAAAGTTCTTTAATTTGTGCTTCAGTTAATACTGGAACTAGCACTTCAACAGGACACTTTAGAGAACCAAACTCTATTTTATTCCAATCTACATCCTTATTTTTTAATCCGGGCAGATAGCCAGCACGCTCAATCATTCTTTTAGGCGCCCTATCGCACTAAGAAATTCCTCTACTGCAACGGAACACCCCTTGCCGTCCGCTCCTTCCGCGCGACCAGCCAGCAGAAATCCTTCATCCACAATTACTCCCATATCCTCAGTAAGGATTGTACTTACGGAGTTGAAATGCGCCAGGTCACAATGCACCAAAACCCCCACTTCGCCCTTTGGCAGATCTTCTTCTGTTAAAGGATTCACGACCCGCGTTCGAATCCAGTGGGGACCATGTTTGACCGAAGGACTGACTTCATTACCAAAATCGTAGAGCTGGGTGCTTAGTTCTGTCATTCCATACATATTGATACACAGGCTTCGGGGAATCCCAAAACAATGCGAAAGTTTATCGTAAAATTCGCTCGGGGCAATTTCACGCGACCTCCCTTTAAAGCCCCCAGTGTCAAAAATTCTACTGCCATTAGGAAGTTTGAAACATTTATTTTGACGATCCATTTCGTCTATCAATGGCACAAAACTATAACTAGCCCCCAATAGGGCATAGGGCTCACCCGTTGCAACAACAGACGCNAAATCTGCAAAAAGACCGCCGAAATCTATTCCAGTTTGGGCTCCCATAAAATATTTACTATCTTTAGTACCAAAGTGTTTTTTAGAGAGCGCAAAATAATGGGCAAGCGACGAATGTGGCATTTCNCCTTCGCTAGGGAAAATAATGCCCATTCTAATCTGCTCCAAATCCTGCATGAAAAACCTTTTAAAGGTCCGGTTCACAGAAATATCATAAACTTCAATAGTGGGATGAAAACTTTTTCCAGGGCTTTCGTTCTGGGTGGTTCCACTCGTCCAAAANACACGCTCCGCCTCTTCCAGCGCACTGCAACTAAAGCTCGACGTTTTAAACGCTTCGACGGGAACTGCAGGTATACGTTTCCACGTTTTAACGGTCGACGGTGTGCAACCACGATACCGGCAAAAAGATTGAAAAGGCCTATTTTTTTCAAACTGNTAGGAAAACAAGTCAAGAGCTACCTGATTAAAATCTGATTCCTCAATACCATCTGTAGCAATAAAATCGAGTAATGTTTTGACGATTTCATCCTGCGTCATTTATAACGCCTTTCACAAGACAGTTGTNTTGCAAGCTCAGAANTTTATTTGAGAAAAGAACAATTTTTAAAAAATTTAAGCTCATAGCGCTCCCCATCCCTACGCCGGCACAACCCGGATCAGGTTCGAAGGGTCTTCGCATTAGCACTGTAGCCCAGTGTCCAGCGAAATCTCAGCTTTCCAAAAAAGCTCCCCTGGGATTAAGATTTTATTATGTCTGTGTTACCGCTTCCATGCAAGCCCATACTGCAATTGCGAAAACAAAAAAATCCATTAGGGTGCACTGGTAACATTTTTTTAACTTCTAACAGGATCTATTTGGCATCATGCCAAATATGTTATTCTACTTAACAATAGCATTCGAAAATAGTGGACCGGACACAAATGGAAAACGCTAGAAATTTTGACTTCATAATTGTCGGCGCGGGATCAGCAGGTTGTACTCTGGCTAGCCGTCTAACAGAGAACCCAGACATCAAGGTACTTGTCATAGAAGCCGGAGGTAGTGAGCGAAACCCCTTAATTACCGTTCCCTTGGGCTGGGGCAAAATTTTGTTTGAACGCTTGTTTGATTGGGGTTACTTCACAGAACCCGAAAAAGAATTCAACGACCGCAAGGTCGAATGCGCACGCGGGAAAGTAATCGGAGGATCCTCATCTATTAATGCCATGGCTTATGTGCGATGCCATAGGGAAGATTATGACCGATGGGAACGAAATGGGTGTATTGGATGGTCCTACTCGGATATCCTACCCTACTTTATAAAATGTGAAGATTGGGAGAAAGGTGACCAGCCCCTTCGGGGTGTTGGCGGCCCTCTAACAACCATTGAAAATAAATATCCTGACCCCCTACAAGAAGCCTGGCTGTTAGCTGGTGAAGCGGCAGGGTTTTCTCGTACACCCGATTATAATGGACCACAAAATGAAGGTCTAGGAACACTGCAATCAACAATTCGGAATGGTCGACGATGCAGTGCGGCGGTCGCCTATTTGCGGCCAGCAATGGAACGACCAAATCTCTCAGTAATTACGAAGGCACTAGTGCACCGGGTGATATTTGAAAAAAACAAAGCCATCGGAATAGAATATTCTTCTTCGAACAAATCCTTAACCAAAATATACTGTGAAAACGAGGTAATCATTTCCGGCGGAGTTATTAACTCTCCCCAGCTACTGATGCTCTCGGGCATTGGAGACAGCGAACATTTAGCGGAGCACAAAATTGCAACAAAAATCGATTTAAAGGGCGTTGGTCAAAATCTTCAAGATCACTTGTCTGTCGGGGTTGAATACGAACGCATAGGTGATGGCCCGTTTGTCAACACTCTCCGATATGATCGGCTCCTGATGTCGATGGCACAAGCTTACTTTTTTGGAAAGGGGTTTGCAACCGAAATGCCCGGCCCCTTAACCGGCTATATCTGTTCGAAGGACGGGTTACCTCAACCTGACCTTCAGTTGCTAGCCCGTTTTATTCCACCGGAGTCACAACCATGGTTTCCCGGCGTGCGTCCTAAACCAAAAGATGCATTTATGGTACGACCTGTTGTTCTTCACCCTAAGAGCCGGGGAAAGTTAAAGCTTGCTTCAGCCAACCCTGAAGATCACGCATTAATTTATCAGGAATTTTTATCCGAACCCGAGGACTGGAAAACACTGCGTGATGGCATTGAAATCGTAAAAGATATCGCCACCCAAAAACCTCTCGACGCGTTTCGAGGGCCTGAAATACAACCGAAGGACGAACCAATAGACGAATGGATAAGGAGGACCGCCTGGACCGTCCACCACCCGCTCGGAACATGCAAAATGGGCCCTAACACTGACGATTTAGCCGTCGTCGATACGGAACTTAAGGTTAGAGGAGCAGAAAACCTTCGCGTAATAGATGCTTCTGTCTTTCCTGACATGTTAGGCGGAAACATCAACGCGCCAACGATCGCCTTTGCAGATCGTGCAGCAGATTTGATTATGGGCAAACCGCCGCTTAGCCCTATGGAAATATAAAAGATCGCCAACTTGCAAATTTTAAAAACTAATATTCACATCCAAAAACTCAATATGATTAAATATTCTTAATTTAGATCAAATAGCTATTAAAGCTATATAAGGAATAAGCGGTAATGGTAACCACTATCAATGTGGAACATGTTGACCACATGGGAATACGGGTAAAGGACGAGAGTCGGGCAATTGCCTTCTATGCTGTCCTAGGGTTCAAAGTCGTTAACCGTGTAGAATTCGATCCCGTTGTGATAATTCGAAACA
Source organism: Acidiferrobacteraceae bacterium (assembly GCA_002721105.1). Next base: position 6,983 of record PBJL01000024.1, read on the forward strand.
CTTTTGATGTTGAAATTAATCTTATTGTAAATGCTGCAGACGCCCTCGACGGAGTCAATGTCCTTATGGATAATGATAAAAAACACGCAGGTATTACCCATCTCGCGCTGCGAGTATCTTCAATGAGGGACACAATCACCGTTTTAAAAAAAAATGGTATTGAAATCACTCAAGGGCCAGTGATGTTTGGCCAAGATGGACACGTTTCAGTTTTTATCCGCGATCCGGACCGCAATGTAATTGAACTGCGAGCACGTTCCGTTGATTCAGAAAGAATAGAAAATTTAGAAAAATACAAAAATATGAACTAAACTCTGCAGCACCAATACAACAGATTATACCCACCATTGAAGGACGTAATCAAAGGGTCCTTCTCGATTAACCAAATCAACCCGTTGGAGGGCAATGCGATAACCCTCAGGAACCTTCTTCAACAAATGTCGATATTTTCCAGAAAAATTTCTTACTTCATAGCGAAAATACTCTGCACAATGAAACCGAGACCTTACTATTATATCCCCGTTCGCGTTTTCGCTTTCAATTAGAACGTTAGAAACAACATGACAGAGTCGATTGTGGGGCGCCTGACTATGGGCTCGAGGATGAGTATTCCGTGAAATTCTCATTAACATTAAATTTCGATCCTCCCAGAAAATGTTTGGCTCTCCATCCCCCTCTGTTTGCTCTTCTTCGGCTGGCATCCAATAAAAACCTTCTTCCGTGAATAGATCCAACCAAGATTCCCACTCTTTTTCGTCCAATATTTCTGCTTGCTTAAACAGAAATCTTTCAACTTCTACTTGTGTTTCAATACTGACGCGAGCTAGTTTGTTTTGATCACTAGCTGCTAATATCTCCGTCGATGAATTCATAACATAACCCCTTTTAAATTGACGTCATGTATTTGCGCCAAGCATGCATCATATGACGAAGCGGAAGTTCACTCATACTGTCCGGAGCAGAATATGTTATACCGTTACGTTCTTCATCGTGACCTGCATTTCTGTGAAAACTGACCCACTCACTAGCGGATGATTCCAAGCCATGCTGGCACTTCCACCAGTTAAACAGATCATCCGCGTTAACAAGGGTGGAAGGTGAATTAACGAAGTAATAATACGCTAAAGATCGCCGATAGATCTCTTCAGGCGCATCCTTTAAACGGAAATGCCAAATCTCTGTCAGGGTTTTATCATGGGCCAACGGCCTTATTGAACGAAGTTGTTGTAGCGGCGGCTGAACTGAAACACAGGGATAAACGAGCATGTGGTGAATGTTAATGCCAAGGATTTCTTCCGCTTTTTTTTCACCATAGGCATCATACATTAGTCGAACATAATCGACCGTAGCGGGGTCGTCTGGTCGGAGCCCCATATAACCCTCAAGACTGCTATGTCCGTTTCTATAACCTACTGTACCAAATTTTGTCCAGCCGTCATGACCTAGTCTTGCAAAGTCCGAGAGGAAGCTAAGTTCCATTGGTACATCTTTACCATCGTTACGAAGTTTTTCTTCAATCCGCTGGGCCGCCTTACCTGTAGATTCATGAGTTACGCCGGGATGAGATGAATCCAGTTGATTCTCCAAAAATATTTTCCAATTTGATTGTTGTATCATCCGAAAACAGCTTCCTACTACTTCTGTTTCCTTTCCGGGGGCTCTATCTATCAACTGGTCAAACGCTGCAGCCGATTCTCCAAGATGCGTATGTAAATCGGAGCCGTGATCCGATAAACTTGCAAACCAAAAACCCCGATAGTGATCAGAGCGAGCCGGTCGCGCTATATGAAAATCGGGATTATTAAAATCAAAATTTGTCCCATCATATCCGTGTTTTGCAGGCATGCTCTCCAACTTGCCGTCGAGATGAAATGTCCAAGCATGATATGAACAATAGAAGTGTTTTCCTGTATTTCCCTTCCTCGCGGTGCATAGCTGAGCACCACGATGAGGACACCGATTATAGAGAATATTGACATCACCCTGCCCATCTCGAACCATAACAACAGGCTGCCGTCCAACCTGAGCAAGATAATAATCTCCAGGATTTTTTACTTGGCTTTCATGCCCAATGTAAATCCATGTCCTTTCGAATATACGTTCCATTTCTAAATCAAATATTTCCGGATCCGTATATGCGTGTCTGTGAGCTCTGTCCGCTTCCACTAACTGGCCCAGCTGATCGTTAGTCCAACCCATTACGTCCTCCCAAAATTCTAACGATAGACTTTTAGGCTTAACACGAGGATCTCCTCGTCTCAACTTACAAAATACTATTTGTTAATTTATTTATTAAAAAAAAAAATGAAAGAAAAATTTTAACTGGGGTTTTGACAAATACAGAAATACATATGATTTTATGAAACCATGCGTTTAACCTTGTTAGAGAAAGTAGGTAGAGAGTTTAGTGAGTAACTCTAGAACACTTGCCGAGAACATAGCTGATATCCTTAAAGATGTCGGTATCCAGCGCATTTTTGGGGTGCCGGGAGGAGGGTCTAGTCTCGATATAATAGACGCAGCGGCGAGCAATGGAATCGAGTTTATACTTTGTCAAACTGAATGCGCAGCTGCAATCATGGCTTCAGTTACTGGGGAGCTCTCTGGCATACCCGGCGTCGTTATTACAGGGATTGGTCCGGGCGCTGCGAGTGTCTCCAACGGTGTAGCCTATGCGTTTTTAGAAAAGTCTCCTTTAATAGTTTTAACAGACACCCACCAGGAAACAGCCACGCGGCCACCACATCAAATTTTTGACCAGAACGCATTTTTTAAGCCAATCACTAAAAAGCAGATCCATCTTACTCCAGTTAACGGAAGCGAAGATTTCGCGGCGATGTTGAGCGTGGCAAATCAGAGTCCTCCGGGGCCCGTCCACATAAATCTTTCCGCTTATGATGCCTCCCAAAAAACACCTCCACCATCCAAGCAGCTTAATGCAGATATGGAAATTAAAAATATAAAACGTAAACTGCTAAGCGAAGGGCGAAGGATCATCACTCAGGCTTCCAAGCCCGTGTTAATTATAGGACACCAATGCCGACCTAACGTTTATTCGGAGGCTTGCCGGTCCTTCGCTCACCAACTTGGCGGAGCAGTAATGACAACATATAAAGCAAAAGGAGTTTTTCCCGAGAACAATTTTTTATTCGCAGGCCATTTTACAAACGCCAAAGCCGACCACACGTTGTTAGAGCAATCTGATTTAATTGTATTCTGTGGCGTAGATCCAGTCGAAATGATCCCAGGGAAATGGCCGCACAAGATTCCGGTTATGGTTCTCTCCGAAACAAAAACGGATTCCTGGCCATTTGTTTCTGCGATTGAACTTATTGGGAATCTTCGGGATATAACCAAAAATATTTCTTCTCCTACGCACGTTAATTGGACAAAAAACGAAATTGGAAAACAACGAAGACAATTGCGCAGAACTATCCAAAATAATTCGACTTCGGGCAGATCACCCGATTTTGTCATTGATACTTTGGTTAACACGGTTCCTGAAAATGTAAGACTGACCGTGGATGCCGGTGCACATATGTTCTCCACTATGGCAAGATGGCGAGCGTTAGATCCTTATGACGTTCTTAAGTCCAACGGACTATCAACCATGGGTTTTGCAATTCCAGCAGGCATTGCAAGTTGGCTTCAAGATCCTGTCAGGCCAGCCGTTTGTGTGACTGGGGATGGCGGTCTCATGATGTGTTTAGGAGAACTATCAACAGCAGCACGATTAAATGCGAACATAACGGTTATAGTCCTGAACGATGCAAGTCTCTCTTTAATTGACATCAAGCAACAGAGGCAACAACGTCCTCCAATAGGAGTTCGCACTCCGAGAGTAAACTTTGCAGAGGTTGCACGTGCGCTAGGATGCGAAACGTGGAAAGTTAACACGCAGGATCCGATCGAATTTGCCTTTAAAGAGGCTTTAGAAACCGATGGCCCCACCCTAGTGGACGTGACAATCGATCCTTCCGGTTATAGGGCACAACTTACAGCATTGCGGGGGTAGAGCTGCTAACTTTTTTCCGACTTTCTAGCATATGTATCTCGCAAACCAGCTGTTAGATTAAAAATCGGCTGAGATCCTTTACTTATTGGATCCCTGCAAAAATAACCAACTCTCTCAAATTGAATGACTTCACCTATCGCAGTCTCAGCTATAGCCGGCTCTAATTTGCAATTAGACAATACTTCGAGAGATTCCTTGTTAATGACATTCTCTAAATTTTCGGTGAGCTTTGGAATTTCGTCTTTGAATAACGGCTTATAAAGGCGAACCTCGCCCTTAATAGCGTGTGGACTTGAAACCCAATGCAACGTTCCTTTAACCTTCCGCCCGTCTGGCGAATTTCCGCCTCTAGTGTTGGGGTCGTAAGAACAAATTAGCTCAACGACCTCTCCCTGTTCGTTCTTCATTACTTTTTCACAAGTCACGTAATATGCCCCCCTCAATCTAACTTCTCGACCGGGCGCTAGCCTAAAAAATTTCTTAGATGGTTCCTCCATAAAATCTTCTTTTTCGATGTAAATTTCCCTGCCAAAAATTACTTTGCGAGCACCAGCGTTTTCGTCTCGTGGATTATTTTTTACGTCGACCTCTTCAAATTCTCCAGGGGGATAATTTTCGATAGTTAGCTTTAGGGGTCGAAGAACCGCCATCCTTCGAGGTGCAGTATCGTTGAGAGAATCGCGGATGCAATGCTCAAACATTGATGCTTCAATAACCCCTTCATTTTTTGAAATTGAAAGTTTTTCAATAAAGCTACGCACAGAATCCGCTGGCACACCTCGACGCCTCAAACCTGAAATTGTTGGCATTCGAGGATCATCCCATCCTTCTACATAGGATTCATCCACAAGTCTTGTCAGAACGCGTTTTGATAAAACGGTATACCCTATATTTAACCGAGAAAATTCATATTGTTCTGGCGGCATCGGGAAATCCAACTGCGTGATTAGCCAATCATATAACGGGCGATGGTCCTCAAATTCAAGTGTACATAAGGAATGAGTGATGCCTTCAATTGCATCCGTTTGGCCGTGTGCAAAGTCATAGGTAGGATAAACACACCACTTATCTCCCGTACGGGGATGGCGTGCATAGGAAATCCGATAAAGTACAGGATCCCTAAGATTTATATTACCTGACGCCATATTAATTTTAGCACGCAATACACGCTGACCTTCGGCAAATTCTCCTGCTCGCATGCGACGGAACAGGTCAACGTTTTCTTCTTTACTGCGGTTCCGATAAGGACTGTCCTTTCCTGGTTCCACAAGGGTTCCCCGATAAGATCTGATTTCTTCGGCAGATAAATCATCAACGTATGCTTTCTCTTCCTTTATAAGGCATTCGGCCCAATGATATAGCTGTTCAAAGTTATCAGAAGCGTATTTTGGCTCGCCCGACCACGAAAATCCGAGCCAACGGATATCTTCTAGGATTGTATCAATAAATTTTTGCTCTTCTTTTGCAGGATTTGTATCATCAAATCGAAGATTGCAGCGCCCATTAAACTCTTCTGCAACACCAAAATTCAAACAAATAGATTTTGCGTGACCAATATGAAGATATCCATTTGGCTCAGGTGGAAACCGAGTAACAAGCTGTTTTATTTTTCCCGCCTCAAGATCTATTTGGATTTGATCACGAATGAAATCGCGAGGATTGGCTTCTCCAATATTATTTGATTTTTGTTCACTCATTTTAATACGGCTTTTACCATGTAAAATAACATCCACTTAAGGTCCAGACTTATAGCACCTTTTATTATCTAGTAACGCTAATTACAGAAAAAGACCCGCTCTTGAAACATTATTAACCGTTTCAAGAAACCACAAATTATTCAAATTTATAGTGGCACTCCTCTCTGCATTTTTGAAACGCAGTTTTTGCAACCTAGCTTGCTAACCAAATGATAGAAAATCAATTATAAAGGAAAAAAGAACTTTCGAAGTTACCCCAAACTAAATTACTTATCCACCATTACAATACGAAAACCAACGACGTTCCAATACCAAGCTGTAGGTTAATTTATTGTTTCGGTACGTATCATAAGGAAAACAATTGTTTAAGTCAGGACCTTCTGCCGGCATTTTNTGGATGTGTATGGCAACATTAATTAGCTCAATCTCTGGTGGAATGGTGCGAGAACTTGCTGGAGAAATCCCTACGATGGAACTCGTTTTTTTTAGAAACATTGTAGCTCTTTTGGTACTTGTCCCCATCATACGTCTTCAAACAATAAAAATACCTAACTTTAACCAAGCCAAGCTTTATATTATCCGAGTCGCGCTAGCTTATACTGGGATGGTCATGCTTTTTTTTGCCTTGGCACATATGCCAATCGCTGACGTTTATGCCCTTCAATACACTACCCCTTTATTTACAATGATTCTTGCTGTGACAATATTAAAACAGCAAGCTGATAAACATAGTTGGGCTGCTTGTTTAATAGGATTTATAGGCACCCTTATAGTGATGCGCCCGGGAATTATTGAAATTACCCTTGCGTCATCCGCGGCACTTACGATGGCATTGTTATACGCGGGGACCAACACAACAATTAAGCTCCTCGCNCGTCAGGATAGCCCGGAAGTAATAACTTTNTGGACTAATATGATAATGTTGCCATTCGCTCTCTTACCGGCTTTGTTTTTCTGGGTTACTCCCACGTTATCCCAATGGCCGCTTGTTATAGGAATTGCCATCGTTAGTAGTATTGGTGGGTATTGTTTCACAAGGTCGGTATCAGCAGCAGAAGCAAGAATCGTGCAGCCTTTCCAATTTTCTCGAATGATTTTTGCAACTGCTATAGGATGGATTATGTTCTCGGAATTACCCGACATTTGGACTTGGATAGGAGCAGGAGTAATTTTTGCNGCTTCCTATTATATTGTTTATCGTGAAGGTTTTGGGAAACGCAAACAACAGACCTAGATGAAATATGATTATGAAAACTCCTGATCCACCTGATATTAAGTATCGNAGTGTTTTAGAGTTACTAAGAAAAAACGCCTCCGATTTTCCTGAAGAGACATGTTTAATATCAATTGAACAAAATAATTCCTTAACCTGGCGCGACTTATATAAACTCTCAAATCAACTATCGGCTTGGTTGCATGAAAAGCACATCGGGGCAAACGACCGCATACTGGTTCTAGCCGACAATTCTCTTGAAACTTTAGTTTTGTACTATGGAGTGCAAAGGCATGGAGCTACATTTTGCTGCGTTAATGTCGAAATAAACGAGAACCACCTTCAAGAAATCATCCAACGTCTTTCGCCCAAGATAATTTTTTGGGACAGCAATCTAAAGCGCCAACATCCANAAATTNTAAAGCTAAATACTTCATTGTCTATCGGAAGCATAGAGGGAAACCACCAGCTTCAATCCCCAAATAACCTTTTCACAGAAATCCAAAAATTTGACGGAGAACAGGAAACTGATGAAGTTTCCACGGAACTCGATGATTCGGTTATTTGCTTTACCTCTGGCACAACAGACCAGCCGAAAGGAGTCATTCACAGCTTTGGTAATTATAATTTTATTGGAGCTCAAACGGCCTATCTATGGGGCCTCAAACCAACCGATCGTGTTTTGGAATATCGTTCCTTTGCCTGGTCATCTTCGCATCAAATCGTTTTACAACCATTACTTTTCGGTGGCGGGTGTGTTGTGTTTTCTCCAAAATTTTCAATTACTCAACTTTTTGAATGGATAAGAAAACATCAAATTACAAAATCCATAGGAATTCCAGCTGTAATAAACATGTTGCTTGACAGAGNCATCACCATGAAAGTAAAGCATCTCAAAACCTTGGAATTTATGAGCTCTAGCACTGCCCCTCTATTAGAAGAACAACATAAGAAATTTGAAAAACACTACGGAATAAAACTTATACAGCACTATGGAATGAGTGAAGGAGGAACCGTCGCAGGAAATCATCACCTAGACAGAAAAATAGGGACCGTGGGAAAGCCGGGTATTTCTCAGAATCTGAAAATTGTCAACGAAAGCGGAAATACTCTAAACGCAGGAGAAGAAGGAGAAATCGAAATTGGTGGACCGCAAAATGCCACAGCNTATCTCCTTCCGAATGGGAAATTACAACCGGTTCGCGGCAGACGACTTAAAACTGGTGATCTCGGNATTGTAAACAAAGAAGGCTACTTGCGAATTACTGGTCGTGCTAAAGATATTATAATACGTGGCGGTGTTAATATTTCGCCGTTGGAGATTGATGAAATTGTTATGAAGCACCCCGACGTCGCCGACGTCTGCACTATTGGGGTTCCGGACCCAACGTATGGTGAAGCTATTGTTTGTTATGTTGTNTCTAAAANGCGACAATCTTTGATACGCACGGAACTGCTTCAGTTTTGCGCCGCTAATATTCCTGAATTCAAACGACCCACCGACATAATAATCGTACAAAACATCGAAAAAAATCAACGGGGGAAGGTAGATCGAAATGCGATGCGTACTAAGTGGAAATCTTTAAAAAACAAAGGCTCCATATGAGTGACAAAACAGTAATCCAAGGTGGGCATGTTATCGATGGTACTGGAATTCCGGGGCGGGAAACAAACATTGCTGTAGTTGACGGATTAATAGTTGAAGTTGGACCCAATATAGCCGTTTCTGAGGCAACAGTAATTGACGCGAGAAAACAAGTAGTAGCTCCCGGGTTTATCGACATAAAAACCCACTCCGACTGGACTCTTCCGATCATGCCCAAAGCAGAAAGTAAAATAAGTCAGGGGGTAACCACGGAAGTAATTGGCCATTGCGGGTATTCCTGCGCTCCANTTTTGCCAGGAAAGTCAAACGAACTGGCAGACTATCTGAGCCCAAGTGCCCCATGGATTAAATTTAAAACAACAACTTTTACCGATTATCTTGCTCAGTATCGCGCATTATCTGTTAATACCATACACTTGGTAGGNCACAATACNTTGCGGCTAATGGCAATGGGAATGGAAGACCGGACGCCAACANAAAAGGAACTGGATCATATGGCTTCAATGTTAGTTGAAGCCCNTGATGCAGGAGCANTAGGAATGTCTTCAGGTCTTTTTACTGCACCTGGGTCATATTCCGAAACCGAAGAGATGGTCACCTTAGGAAAAATTCTTGCTAAGCGAGGCGCCCGATATTTTACGCATCTCCGTGATGAAGGAAATAGCGTTTTCGATTCAATNCAAGAAACAATGGAGTTTGCGAACCAAGTGGGNANCCATGTCCAAATTGTACATGTAAAACTCTCCGGAATTGATAATTGGGGAAACGCGGATAAATTGTTGGATTTACTAGCCGACGCACGTAACAATGGAATTCCTGTTGATTGTGATTTTTACCCCTATACGGCAGCAAGCAATCCGTTAAAAAACCTCTTCCCACCCTGGTTACAGGAAGGCGGNGTGGAGCGCATGATCCACCAGCTCGGTGACAATTCTATTNGNGAACGNCTCCGGTTAGAAATCNAACAAAGTGGATTAAACAACTTTGGTNAAATTCCGGACTGGGATGCTGTGCGCATTTCAATATCGCCTGACGCNCCACAATTTGAAGGAAGAACAATCAGTGANATAGCCAAGGAACGTGGAAAAGAAGATTTTGATGTTGCNTTGGATTACATTATCGAGGACCGNGGTCAAACGAGAGTTTTAGTAAATTCTATCGCTGAGGAAGACATTATAAAATTTATTAAATCTTCAGATATCATGATTGGATCAGATGGAAACTCGGTGTCTCCAGAGGGCATTACNGGAAAAGGCAGACCACATCCTCGGTTCTATGGAACTTTTCCAANGGTACTTGGTAAATACTGCCGCGACGAAGGACATTTATTGCTACACGAAGCTATTTTNAAAATGACTGGAGCTTCAGCAAAAGCCCTTGGACTTCGCAATCGCGGATTGATTAAACCNGGATATGCAGCGGACCTAACCATATTTGATCCCTCAACAATTTCCGATTGNTCCACCTATGAAAATCCGCACCAGTTTTGTACTGGAATAGCNCACGTGATTGTAAATGGNAAAACAGCGTTTTTAGATGGAGAGCATACGGGNACCCTCGCCGGAAAAATACTTNCACGACAAANNGANTTTATCCCCTAGCAGTAATGCGATTCCTTTCGTCCCTGCAGCGCTCTGTCGCCGCAGCGTCTAACCCTCCATTAGCATCCAGAATAACACCGTAGACCGATTCAGCTTTCTCCCTCGAGACGTAGCCTGCAATAATATCGCTAACAACCATACCTACATCGCGTTGAAGGGGGTTACCAAAACCTCCACCACCACCCGTCTTAAGCCTGAAAGAATCACCTTTCTTAACCTTCTCCATACCTTTTATAATTTCCCGTTTCTCACCATCAGCGTTCTCAATCACAGCTACTGCTGTTTTTCCATCCTCACCGCCGTCCAATCCCCAGGGTGGGCATTTTGTTCTATCTATCTGAACACTAACGCTCATGTCCGTCAAAATCTTGATAACTTTTTCCGTCCCAAGGCCGCCTCGCCTAATGCCATCGCCACCTGAATCTNTGCGCAGCCCCAGAGATTCTATAACAAAAGGACATATCGTCTCTTGCACTTCAACTGGCACATCNAGTGTATCTCCATGCGCCATNGTTTTGTACGGACCACCCCCGTCTTGATTAGCTGTAGCCCCCCAACCACCGTGTCCTGTATCAAGCTGTTGAAATAACTCCCCGGTAACGGGATCCGTTCCATAAAAACAATGGGCAGAAAAGGAAGCATGATGTCCGCCAGCCGCCACAGATGGATCGGCATTCCCAACTGCTCGAATTATTGTGTCAATGACCGTAGGAAGGGTNGCACTGTATAAGCCCATAGGAGCCGTCCCACCAGCACTCAGAAAAGTTCCGTCAGGAATAATTATTTCCAGCGGCCTAAAGCAACCTTCATTTGCAGGTTCGTCCGGTGCAGTTAAAATTTTAAAAGCTATCCTAGCTGCTGGATATGCTCCACCAAACATCCCCGAGTTAAGTGGCCCCTTAAGAACCGGTCCTATGCCGGAAAAATCTATAGTCATGGAATCTCCGCTTACACGAACCTCCACGCAGACTGGAACGGGTTCCCAGCCATCAACCTCATCGCCATCTAGGAATGNATCAGCCTTCCAAACTCCATCTGGAAGTTTTTNTATTGCCGCACGGGCAACAGCCTCGGATTGATCCCANATTTGTCTTATAGCTGCGCGCATCTTATTTGCACCATAACGATCGACAAGAGCGGCAAACTTATCTCTACCGGAGAGAGTGCCGGCAAGCTGCGCATCAAGATCGCCGAATACCATTACCGGAAAGCGAGTATTATACTTTATTATTCTGTATAATTCCTCATTCCTCACACCACGTTGCCATAGTTTAACTGTCCGATATTGTATTCCTTCCTGGAAAATTTCAGTAGTATCCGACGCCCAACATGACCCTACNGTATTTCCACCAACGTCAACCCAATGCACGAGAACACACATAAAACCAAAAAGATCAGTTTTCTTTGGACCAACAAAAACAGGTGTATACATCACAACATTGTTTAAGTGCTGGCCGAGAGTTCCGGAATGATTAGAAATTATAACATCACCTTCAAACATCTCATCTAATCCGTAAAGCTCCAGTCCATCGCGCACAGCGTTCCCCAGAGCATTAGCCACAAAAATTGGTATGGAACCCGATCCCTGAGCAACCAGTCTGCCTTCTGTGTCAACTAAGCCTGTTGCAAAATCTTTATACTCATAGACTAACGGGCTATAAGCTGTACGTGTAATATTGACATCAATTTCGTCCGGAATTGCCACAAGACTATGTCTAATAATTTCAAGTTGAATTGGATCAATTACTTCTTCGGGCNCTACTTCCAACGTCATTCTCCTATAACAACTTGTATTTCACCCAATCGGCCAATCTCAAATCGGTCGCCAGGTTCGACAACAGTGGTCGCTCCATATTCTTCAATAATAGCCGGACCCGATGCGGAAAAACCTTGAGGTAAAGAATCTCGANTATAAACTTCAGCGGAAAGCCAGCCCCCACTTTTCCCAAAATAAACCTCACGGATAGTCCCAGATTTTTCGATATTGTTTTCTACTCGCACTAAGCGTTCTAAATTTGGTTTTTTAGTGATCGCATAAGCACTTAAATGAATACCAACAATTTCGACTGGTGCTGACACATCAAAATGACCAAACCGATTTTGATAATATGTCTCAAATTGGCTTCTTAGAGACAGTTCATTTTCGATAATGTCACCTATCGGAACTGTAAAAGTATGCTTTTGGCCTCTATATCGCATTCTAAGATTNCGCTGTATTTTAATTTCTGCCCCTTCTACTTCAGTCTCCAACGTCTCCACACCTTCTTTTTCCGCTTCATCAAACGTTTCCTTGACATTTTCAACCGCTTGATCATCTAGAGGAATAATCATTGTTTGGGTTACGTCCAGTCGAGCATCTGCCAACAGCATNCCTAAAGCAGAAAAATTTCCGGGTTCTGGAGGTATAATCACCCGTTTGATATTCAACTCGCGTGCAAGCGCAGAGGAATATATTGGCCCGCTTCCGCCAAATACAAATAACGTAAACTCCTGAGGGTCGTGNCCGCGTTCTACAGTGATTTGGCGAATTGCTCCTGTCATTTTAATAATAGACAGAGCTATAATACCCTCGGCCGTTTGCTCAACTGGAGCATTTTCGAGACTAAGCTTCTGCCTCACAGCGACATCGATTGCTTTTCGCGCTGCATCCAAATCTAACGGTAANTTCCCGCTGAGAAATACATCGGAAGCGATCCTNCCAAGNACNAAGTTGGCGTCGGTCACGGTGGGTTCCGTTCCCCCTCTTCCAAAAGCTACNGGTCCGGGATCGGAACCNGCACTGCGGGGGCCAACCTGCAACCGACCACTTGTATCAATCCACGCTATCGATCCCCCTCCAGCCCCAACCTCAACGATATCAATCACNGAACTCCGGATTGGAAAACCNGTGTCATANCCACCAACAAAATATGGAGATCGNANGCTAAACTCGCCATCTCGAATAATGGAACATTTGGCCGTAGTACCGCCCATATCNAAAGAAATAATATTTTTTATGCCTAGGGCATTCCCATATGCTCCGGCTCCAATACTACCTCCAACCGGGCCTGATTCTATCAGGGCAATTGGTTCGCTTAACGTCCGGTCGACAGATAAAACGCCCCCGTTCGAACCCATCATATACAANGTTTTATNAAAANCTTTTTGGGAAAGGCTATCTCTTAAACGGTTTGTGTATGCNGAAATGGTAGGCCCTACGATCGCGTTTGCCGCTGCTGTACAACATCTTTCATATTCATACCATTCACGTGTNAGTTCGGTGCCGGCAGTAACGTAAACCCCCGGAAGTTGTTTTCTTAGGGATTTTGCNACGACGTTTTCATGCGTGGAATCCAGATAGCNGTTTATAAATGAAATTGCCACAGCCTCGACATCAGTTTTTTTCAAGTCTTGGGCTAATGTANTNANTTCTTCAGNNATGGGTTCTTCAATTATTTGTCCCGNCCCATGAATTCGTTCCGTAACCTCAAAGCGCAANTGACGCGGAATTAGCGGAGGATCTCTACGAAAATTCATATTAAAAGGATTTGTTCGATTTCCACGCGCCAGCTCTAAGGTGTCCCTGAAACCTTTAGTGGTGACTAGAGCTGTTTTCGCTCCCTTACGCTGAAGTAAAGTATTTATTACNAGCGTAGTACCGTGAGTTATTAAAATGGCGTCTTTAAGATCAATTTCCGTTTTAGCCACGCAGTCCATGACACCCTCTACAAGGTCTTGATACGTTGTCAGGGCCTTTGCATATAGAACTGCCTTCGTTTCCACATTATATACTGCGATATCCGTAAACGTTCCTCCGGTATCGACAGCGACTATTAATGACACAAACACCCTCCATTTTAAAACCTTGGGGCCNGCCAGAAANNTACCTANTNTGACTTTTNTTCGTCGNCCTTAACGCCCAAATGNGCGTCACGATTTTCATACAAGTTNTCATCNGAATAGCCCATTGTATCAGGCCGTCCCTTGCCAAGCATTACCTGAAACCATACGGGTTCAAGACTATTATTATCATAACCGTGCACGACGCCGGGAGGACAGGTAATACAGTCCCATTGACCGAGCCTGACCGTCACACGCGCTCCATCATCATCTTCCACAAATGCGTCTAAGTGCCCTTTCAATACAAAAAAAGTCTCTTCTACTTCATGGGTATGTGGTGCATTTCCTTGGCCCGGTTCGACATACATTATAC
>PBJL01000025.1 GCA_002721105.1 Acidiferrobacteraceae bacterium
CTTACGTTGAATTTAAAAAAGTTAAGAAGTCGTTTGGGACTACCAAAGTCATTCACGGTGTTGATCTCACTCTCGAAAAAGAAGACTTTACAGTATTTGTGGGCCCATCCGGCTGCGGGAAAACAACCCTTCTAAGATTAATTGCAGGGCTTGAAGATCTTGATGAAGGGTCAATTTTCATCGGCAATGAGAGAGTTGATACGCTTCCACCAGCGCAGCGTGGTGTGGCAATGGTATTCCAAAATTATGCACTATATCCGCACATGTCTGTTTACCAAAATATGTCTTTCGGCCTACGGATTGCAAAAAAAAATAGTAACGAGATTGAGCAACGCGTCAAAGAAGCAGCAGAAATTCTTCAAATTAAAGAACTTCTCGACCGAAAACCGCGCGCACTGTCAGGCGGTCAAAGACAAAGAGTTGCTATTGGGAGAGCGATTGTAAGAGAGCCAAAAGTATTTTTGTTTGATGAGCCGCTCTCAAATTTAGATGCAAAACTTAGAGTGCAAATGCGAGTTGAATTATCTCGACTTCATAAGAAACTAAAAGCTACTATGATTTATGTCACCCATGATCAAGTTGAAGCAATGACTATGGGATCCCGAATCGTGGTGCTGAACAACGGTAATATAGAGCAGGAAGGTCCTCCATTAGATCTATATAACACACCAAAAAATATCTTTGTTGCTGGTTTTATTGGATCGCCTGCAATGAATTTCCTAGAAGGCAAGATCAAACGAATTGACGATCAAACAATTTACGTCGAACTCAAAGGAGGGGACAACACTAAAATCTATTGTCAGCCAAAAAAAGACACGCAGATTGGCGATCCAATCACCCTTGGTATTCGGCCTGAAAGCCTGTGGCTCGATGAATCTGGCGAATCTCAGATAACCGGCAAAGTGTATGCGGTGGAACGGCTAGGTGGTGAAACTTATTTATACATCAATACAACCCAACAACAAGAAATTATCGTTCATTCTCCCGGAGATAAAATACTCTCAACAGAAACAGAAATTACTTTGACATATTCCGCTAACAAATGTCACCTTTTTGATGCGAAAGGACTCCGATTCACTATCTAGCAACTTGCCTAAAACCTAGATCTGTCGTTGCAATGCTACTTATCAAAAGGCCATTCAATCCGAAACGACAGCCTAGAGAATCAATAGTGGGTCTCATTTGTTTTAAACGGTCTACAGAGTAGATTATATTGGCTAAGGGACAAATACCACACCGTCTAACATAACTGTCGCATTCGGGACTTGAAGAGGTGCCGGCACACTTGTGATACAAACAGCAGGCGGATCAGACGGGACTGCTTGCTTCAGCTGTGCATATATAGCATAGGAATCTTCCGGATTAGTGACGTATGCTCTCAAACGAAGTAAGTTATCGAGGCTTGTTTTGCCCGCTTCACAGATATCTCTTAACCTTGCAAAAAGGTAAGTGAGTTGACTCTGGATGTCTGGGCTAGTAACAAGACCAGATTCATTACCAGCAATTAATGAAGATGTCCAAAGTAAATGCCCCGCCCGTATAGCTTCAGATTCATGCCCTAAGATGGTAGCTCCAGTACTGACTATATCACGACTTGTTTTATTGCTTAGACGGACACTCTGGAACATTGACTCCATTTTCATTGCCCCTTCAGCATGAGTGCTTGGCCCTTCGGCCCGGGGTGTTCCAAGCCCACGGATTGGTATAACAGTTCGAGCAGGCGGATCTGTGGGAAAGAATTTTTTCCACACTAAATCAACCTCATACAAATCAGCAAGATCTACCAAAAACACCGTGCAATGTACGGTATTGGCTAAAGAAGTCCTAGCATTTTCTAGGCGGGTAGCCAGAGTCTTTAGGATGAAGTTAGTTTCATTTCGAGCTTCATTACCCCACCAAATCCAGTCGTCTGCTTTGACATCTGATCTTATACCAGTCGCATAGTCTGATGACCAATCGCCTACGGTGAAAACATAATCTCCCGCCGTTACGATTTCATTATAGACAGGTTCTTCAGCATAGGCGTCTCCAAACTCTGGCCGTTTTCCGGGATCTTGTTCTCCAGTTCCTCCTATCGCTTTTTTATATCCCTCTTGAGGAATCACAGCAATGCCTGTTGGATTTACTACGCACTGATATGGTGCAAAATCACCTGTCGCAATGAGAGCACTTCCAGGACGACCGCGTTCCATGAATCCTGGCCCCCGACTGACCTCAAGATAACCATCCGCATGAGCTTTTCTTGAAATATACTGCTCAACTTGGACTACATCACTACAACTTGAGCCAAGCTGTTCAAGTCCGCGTCTATAACGATCCCAGATAGATTGTGTTTGATAACGGACTTGAGCGGACGGAGATAAATGGTAGGGGGCCGGCACCACAGCATCATCCGCAAAAGCTCCGCTCTCATCAACTGATACGCCGGCCATAAATACGAAAGGCCCTCCCGCAGCTAATCTCGAACAATAGATTCCGTTTCCATCTACTTGGTCAACGACAATTCTTTTCACTTATCCCTCCTTAATTTAAACTTATTCTCACCGCTTAAGTTATTCGAATAATTAAATGATCTAAGCCACTATGTTCTCTTTTTAGCTACATCGGATCGGCACTTGTTCAAGTGTTTGACAATTATTCACGAAGCCATGCTTATCCTCTTAAAGTACCATACTATAAACTCTGAATTAATTGATATGTATATATCCTCTCTATCCTTAAGTGAAATAATCATATTCCACTTTTAATTATTGATAAAAAAGGTTTTTTTATATTTTGAGTACCTTTATTATAAATCTAAGTCTAAGCCTATATCGTCTACCAAAGTAACAATTTTGCACAAATTTGGCCTAGGGCAGCACAATCCCCGGGACCTGGATTTTGATGTCTAAAAAATCGAATTGCGTTTTTATTTCTAAAAACATGTTCGTTTTTTATGTAAACGCAGGGGTACTCAATCTCATCGACCACGGTATAATGCCGACACCATTGATCCCCTGTAGCTCAGTTGGTAGAGCAGCGGACTGTTAATCCGCTTGTCGCTGGTTCGAGCCCAGCCGGGGGAGCCAAACAAATACTACATTGACATGATTTTAGTTAGCACTTGTTTTGATTTTCCCATCCGCAATAAATTTCAGATTTGTCATATTTTTTTCGGAAAAACTTTTCGCATTTTTTGTTGAAACCGGCTTTTTTCGGAAGCAGACTTGCGGTTTTTAACTAGAGTTTGAAATACACTTCAGTATCAGTGACTTGTAATATAAACAGTACTGGTAATCGTTCCCTCCTAATGTCATTTTTGCAGTACTATATCTTTTTAGAAAAATCCTAAAATCAACAGTGACAGATCATGCTTCTAGGTCTCGTATGCTGATCACTAAGCTATGACGGAGGATCAAATGGTAACACCTTTGATTGTTACACCCAGCACCATTAAAGAAATTTTTGGCATCAGCAGATCGACAGCACTCATGCTGGAGCAAACTGAATTTAGTTTTCCTAAAAGAGTAAAACTGTCGCCTGGAAAAACGGGTTGGTTCGTCAGTGAATTAGAAGATTACTTTTCGCATCGACCACGAATTAATGACAACGATAGTGTTGGTCCTCGGTACCTCAGTAGGTAGAAGAGATTGTTCCGACCATCTTTTCGCATCTGGCCTAATAGAGTCACTCGAAATATTTTTTTCAATAATTTTTGGCAACGTTCTAGAAAAGCATTCAGTCGGCCCAATTCGTAAGACCCTTGCGCTTATCTTTAGTATCTATCTCCGCTACCAATCTGAGATAGCTGTGGAGGAAACAAACAAGCAAAGGACGACGAATAAAAATTTCATACCGGTATCTTATTCCTATTGATGCTTATGCACTATACCCATTCTAGAGCAGAGGATTTGGTGGGGAGATTGGGGTAGGTGTTGTCAACAGGCCACTAGTGCCACAAGATAGCGTTTGATGGCGTCTATTGCTTGCGTAAGCTTTTTCGTTGACGGTATGCAACCTCAAGTTTTTCCGGAGTAATATTCTTTGGAAACGGGAGTCTTTTTTTATTTTTCTCCACAAAAGACAACGCCTCCCCAAAGTTTCTTGGTGCGTTAACGACTTCATCACCATCACTGAATTCGTTGATCCATTCGGATATAACGGCAACATAAATCTGCTCAAACGCCCCAAAAATCTCATCGTCCAAAAGATTTTCTTCGGCTACACACTCTAAAAACTCCTCAAATTTGTTGGCAAACCAATTAGCCCGCAGCTCGGCATCTTCCCGGTCATTTAGATTGGTTTGATAAAAGACACGAATAGCCTCGAGTAGAATTGCTCGATCCTTCCTCAGTTCCTCTGAGACGCAAGAGAGTGAATTACTATTCGTGCGTATCGCATCTAGAACGAACTCTCGATCATTGCGTAAATCTTGGGGCGCAGCGCACAAAGCATTTGAACTAGAAGAGTAAGAATCAGCTTCGCCAGCGATCGCCTGAAGGAGCAGTTCCCGATCGGATCGCAAAGATATATCCAGCTTTTCAAATATGTAAGGGTTCAATCGCACCAATGACATTACAAAACTTCGATCGTTCCACTTCTCGACAGGAACGTACTTCAGCCCATTTACATACAAATCCCTCTCCCAAAATTCAGCTTCGCCCAGGAGCCCCTGTATCTTTGCATCCGAAAGTATCTCGTCCGGCAATAACTCTAAGAGGGCGTATTTTCGTTCAGAGAGCCCATCCCAAGATTTCAAAATTTCGAGCACAAAAGTGGGGTCCGAGCGAAGCTCCCCTGAAGCCAGCCTGTAATTATCCTCGTTTTGCATAATCGCGAGTTTTGCGACATCTCTATCGGCCCTAATTTGTTTCGAAAAGGCATTGGCGAATATTGAATCATCGAGACGAACTTCCTCTAGGAGTGCATCGCGATTCTCCTGAAGATAGCGGGACCTGTACTGGAGTCCGGATAAACGATGCGGAAGCGCACCCAAGCACCACACCATCAGGGCGACAACTGACAACACAATGACATCCACAACCAAGCTGTCTACCGCTCCAATAATAAATGTCAGAACAAACGCTATGATCGCCCCAACTACAAGCAGTAAGACCAGCCCGATACTAGTCCCTAGTGCTTGACTGGGCTCAAGTGTTTCTTTTATTGAACGAAACACCGTTACAAGGACAGCGATGACCAAAGAGAATAAAATCAGCCCAAGAAGAATCTGAGAATCGATGTAAGCCGCGAAGAGCGTCGCAAGATACAGCACAAGAATAACTAATGACCAACGGCCTGTCCCTACCAACTCGGCCCTTATAGATCGGATATCTGTCACTATAGCACTCTAATGGTAGGCAATTTCATTGGTTTTCTCTTCACTGTGATTTCCGCTAATCTTCCCTATAACGAGCACGTTCTTTCGCAGAGAGCCCCTCCAACCATTTCACTATCTCTGCCTTTTGTTGACGATCGGAAAGATCGTTGAATTCGTCGTTGGCACTGAATGTATATGTTCCACCTTGGATGTCTTTTTCTTTCAAATCTCTAATATCAACCTCCCATGTCGTATCAGCATCTTTCCCCTCTATATAAGGAAATCGTGTCCTGCACACACCCTCGGCTAATCGAACAATTTGATTACTCCCATTTGTGTCTTTGACCTCTGCAAGAACACATTCATCGTAATTATCAGGGCCACAACCAACAAGAAGTAAGGCGCAGATTGCCACTGGGATAAGTAGTTTCATACCGCTATCTTATTCCTATTGATGCTTATGCACTATACCCATTCAAGAGCAGAGGATTTGGTGGACCCACACATCTCTGGGTGTGTCCGATATGCAATACAACCTCCCCTGGTCCGAATCTGTCATCGGTATCCTGAAATACTGAAAAACCCTACCAAATTTGAGGCTAACCCAGGGAGCCAAATAAAATTGGATTAAATGATTTTGGTAGATGCACAAATCTACAACAAATCCATATACAAAAATTTTTATCAATAGAATCAGATACTTATAACGGTCTAAATGGACTGTTAATCCGCTTGTCGCTGGTTCGAGCCCAGCCGGGGGAGCCAAATACCCTTTCAAGTACACTGCTTTTAGTGAAATCCTAGTAAACTCAAGGAGTTTCATGGGTGTGTTAAGACCGCACACCCACACACCTCATACCCTCAATCGGGCACGATTCTGGCCCTCAAACTGCGAATTAATGCTATTACAATAGGCAATGTGTCACGATGTATCGACGGCCTATCTGCGACCCAGCATCCTTAGCAATGATTAAAGATATTGAGCAACAGTTGCTAGAAAAAAATGTGCACCCAATGAAGAAAACGTTACCCGTGCACGAAAACGTTTCGGTCTACCAGTATCTAAAGATCAAGGCGACGAGTGGGAGCAAATTTTTCAAGACCCTCTTGACGAAACGGGACGCACAACTTTTGTAATTCCTTCTTTACTTGTCAATAGTAAGCCGATGATTGGCACACCTGATGTCGTCTATAGGAGCCTAAAAACCCGTGAGATCCTAATTGTAGAAATTAAAGCGTCTAATAAATCTGTGCCAACAAATGGCTAGCCGAATCTTCGCACTCAGTTGTGATGTTACGCTAAAATTGAAGACTGGGCTAATTTAGAGATGGTCACACACTATGTGGATACTTAAAGAACTTCTCGCTAGTGCGTTGCCCGTTGAGCGCGTCTCGTCAAGCTAACTACTATCTGTTCTCACTATCCTTCCTCATTGACATAGATTCTGATACTACACACAAAATTTCAACCATGATTGCTGCCCCCAATTGAACTCATGCATCCCCAATATCAAATACGCGACTCATTGGCACTGAAAATTACCCTAGTTAAGTCAGGTGTGGTGGCCACCCAATAACGCCCATCCCCAACCTGCCCTCAAACAAACAACTGAGCTTTGCTAAATTCTCGATTTTTTGATTCTTAGGAATAGGCATAATTTATATTTATAATTCAGAACACTTGAGACTATCTAACCTGAGGAATTATGAATCTACTTCAGTCTGTCTGGACAAGCACACTAGCAATAGATCAATTTTTTTATTAGTAAGCAATGAGCGCCGCAGGGTTTTTGACTAACAATAAGTTAATATCTGAATCGGTGAAACCTCTACTGAGCAGGGTTGGTACGATAGTTCTTAGAAAATGGCCGTACCCCCCACCGCCAAAGTGTTTCCATTGAACCTTACACCAAATATCATGCGAAACCAAAACTTGATCTCCATAACCTTGCTTAAACACTTCGATGAGCCAGTCCATCCTCTGTGAATCATCTAGATAGCGCATACGGCTATTTTTAAGCATCATCCCAAAATTATCATAACCAATTCGATAACCTCTCTCCAATGCATATAGGTGCATCGAAAAATCCCATATTGAGCTCATATGACAGAGAATCACCTTTTCCGGCTTCATATTCTCCGATTCGAGTACTGACAATATTTTCGGTACAGCAGATGCCCTGTTTGGCTGATGAATACTTAGTGCCGCGCCGGTCTCGATAGAGGCCCGGCAGGCCGCTCGAAGCGATCGCTCCTCCATCGGAGTCATTTCACCAACATAGTTAAGAGTGCCCCGCTCCTGACCATTAATACCTATTTCACCAATGATACCAGAGCGTATTCCATCATTACCCTCAGTTAAGTCCTTAACCATTCGTTGCATAAGCTCATCAATAGTTGCATTTAAAACCCATGGCTCGCAAGAATACTCGCAGTAAAATCCACATCCCATTACGATCGGCACTCCAGAACGACGCGAAATCATTTGAAGGACATGAGGATCTCGACCCATGCCTTCTGGTGTAACATCTACAATGGTATGGCCACCTAACTGAATAAAGTCCTCAAGCTCGGCAATAACAATTTCTGGATTGTCTAGATTAATGTTGTCTCTATTGGAACATGAGCTAAGTATCACTCGGTCGATGAGGTGAGAAGTCAATGGCATATTTGCAAATTCTTCTGCATCATCTGAATCATCTAGCTCGAAAAAACTTGACCCATCCGAAAAAAGATGTTCATGGGTCAGAGTGACACCAAGGTCTTCTTGAGGTGTTAAACCTTGAACGGTATGTGCATGAGCTTTATGAGCCATAATTAATCATCCTTCGGCCTAGGTAGAGGCTGCTATTTGTTTATTGTCGAGTAGATGATACACTTCTTATAATCAGATATAACGAAATTTTCAAGTGAATTTGGTCTAAAGCAAATGTATTACGTGGAATTCTTCAAAAAAAAACCTGATGTCAGTTGGGAGCGATTTCGAGACGTTATTGAAGGAGGCTATAGGCGCTGGGTTGAGCTACACCCCGAAGATGCGCCGGTTCTCGCTGTTGGAAGGACCTGGCGTCTCGGACCTCGAGATGCGTCTTACATGATTGTGTACAAAATACAGAATTTCTCACAACTTGATGAATGGTCGAAAAATCGGTCAAGGGATTCTGACTCAGAAAAGGCCATCATGGAAGGGACACTAGCTGTTGCGGATATGGACAGTGGGGTATATGAAGACATTGGAATGGAACTACCTTAAAGGAGCATTAAACTATGTGTGGGATTAATATCAATCACGAGCCTCCCAAGGGGCGAGTACCTGCAATCGACACAGAAGTTCACCTTTTCTATCGTGCATTTCCAAGAGAGTCAGGATTTTCGTTTGACTACCGACGAGGCTACACATGGCAAGAGCGTACCGGGGACCAACTTGTGGCCGAAATGGACCATGCAGCAGTAGAGAAAGCTTTCCTGATCTCTTATGACGGATATGACATGCCTTTCTACATGGATGCCGTAGACGCTGATCGAGGATCCTTTTGGGGGGGAGCCGACTACTGCAGGCATTGGGCTGAAAAGTATCCCGACCGACTGCTCTGGTTCACTACCTTAAGAGATCCTAGAGATCGATATGGTCTCGCTCCTTTGGAACGTCATCTTGATCAGGGCGCTTGTGGCATCAAGGTATTTCCAGGATTCTTGGAAACAAATATCGATGATCCCATTCTCATGGATGCCTATTCTATGGTGCAAGACAAGGGTAGGCGAGTGATTTTTGGATTCGAAGATACTAATCGACCATCGACTCCTACCACTCTAGAAGTCTGGGAAGCGTTTGGTAGAGTAGCAGAGGCGTTTCCTGACCTACCAATGCAAACAAATCATATGGGGTATCTTGATCCACGAGAACCAGAAGCTGATCTCATGTATGAAGTCGTACGTGCTCACCCCAACATTTATGTATCTTGTTCCTGCCTAATTAGCATGTGGGAAGATGAGCATGAATATCCCTTTCCGAACTATCGAGAACGAATACAGGCACTTCGTGACGGTTGCGGTCCAACCCAGATTGTCTATGGTACGGATTGGCCATGGCTTGAGCATCTGTATATGTATCCGCAATTAGTCGAGTCGATTCGACGCCACGCAGATTTCTTTTCTGATGAGGATCGAGCCTTATTTTTGCATAAAAATGCTCGACGCTATTTGGGTGAAACCGAATTATGAAGAGCCACTTAGACGCGTTTTTTGCTGCCTGGATGCGGCATGATGCAGACGAAATGTCAGAGTTCTATGCGCAAGATGCAATAATGGAAGACCCCACCTTAGTTGAATCGCGAACAGGTAAACATGCCATACGAGATTACTATTGGGGCATGTTCCAATCGCTCGAACAACCCCAACACGACCTTCTTGATTACGCGACGCAACATGATCGAGTCTGGTTTGAATGGACTTTTGCTAGCGGTGGTCTTCAAAAACCAAGAGTGAGTTATCGTGGAGTATCCATACAAACTATCCCAAAAAACCTAATTGTTCATGACCACGCCTTTTGGAGCCCTAATGACTGAGTTACTCCCATTATCTGGGGCTAGAATTGCCCTCCTTGCTGGCCCACTTTACGAAGATATTGAAATTCACTATCCAAAAATTCGACTTGAAGAAGAAGGTGCGCAGGTCATCGTCGTTGGTTATGATGAATCTGCCTATAAAGATATATTTTGGTCTCTCGCTCTTGCATCCAAAGGGCGGTCGACTGTTCCTGGGTTTGATGGCCGTGTTTATACCGGCGTCCATGGCATGCCCATACCCGCGGATATAATTGTCGAGGAACTAGACTCTAATACAATCGACGCAATTGTTATACCAGGTGGATATGCTGCCGATCATCTACGTAGATCGTCTTCGATAGTTGAGTTTTGTAAATCAGTAGCCAGTAGCGGTCGTCCAGTCGCTGCTATTTGTCATGGGCCATGGGTCCTTGCAACCGCAGACCTCCTTCGTGGACGCCGAGTCACANGGCACTTTGTCATCCGACCCGATGTTGAAGGTGCAGGCGCAATTTGGGTCGACGAACCCTGTGTGGTTGACGGGCCGATTGTGACATCTCGTTTTCCAAATGATCTAGGTCCATTCTGTAAAACCATTGTTTCAATGGTGGCTGAACAGCGCCGAACCTAATTAAACCCCTAAAATTTATAAATTCTGCAGGCTGATTAAGTATGTATCCCCTACTCTAAGTCCGGTAACACATAAACGCTGACTTAGACTAAATTTGGCGTACCCCTGTTTTACACAAACCGCCGGCCTAATTGATAGACCGGCGGTTGTTCACTAAAAAAACTTCCTATGCTCCAGTGAAACGACGCGGGCGAATACGGGCGTTGGGAATAAAATTCATATTGACATGATCNCGNACTAGCCAACCNATNTGNACATGGTTAATNGGAACATAAGCNNCATCNTTCCACATAACTTCCATCATTCTCTGATAAATGCGATCACGCTCCGCAGCATCGACTGAAGTCATGGCCTGTTCATTTAAGCTAGTGTATTCATCGCTTCTCCAACGTTCCCAATTCCAGTCACCGACTCCGGCTGTGGTAAACCACTGGGTAGCGCGATTCGGGTCTGGAGACGATGTCCACTGTTGAAAGATTAACTCCAGATTTTTCCAGTCTTCTCCTTGAGATTCTTGCCCCAAATTCCAGAATGTACCACCCTCATACTGAAGAACCTCAACATTGATTCCGATCTGAGCCAGTTGCGCTTGAATAATTTGGCATGCGGCTACTTGTGCATCGGAATTGAGCACTGTGATATTAGTATCAAAACCATTCGGATGACCCGCTTCGGCAAGTAAGGCGCGCGCCTTATCAAGATCTGGCTTTGGCCGCTCTACGTCCCAGTATCCTTCAAGGCCAGGTGCGATAACGCCGGTTCCAACGGCAGCGGCTCCAAAATACGCGCCATCATTGATTTCCCATGGGTCGATTGCTGCCTGAATTGCTTGACGGACACGGATGTCATCAAACGGTGCATGATCCACATTCATACCCATCCAGCTAAATCCAGTGGTGTTTGCTGTGACAAGATTAGTGTTTTCCGGGACATTGGCTTTAAACTCTGGAATTGAGCTCTCAGCAATATCTGTGGCGTCAAGATCCCCTCCTAAATATGCAAGCTCAGCCGTCTTATGGCTAGCAACATGCGTGAAATGCAACTCATCCCAGTAAACCTCATCGGCGCCCTCAAGTCCAGCGGCATTTGGATAAGGTGTGTGCTCTTCATTACGAACTAACACAACTGTGCCAGTCGTAGGGGAAAAATCGCCTATCTTGTAAGGGCCAGACCAGGCAGGAGGATCAAACGTAAATTTTTGACCTTCAGTTTCTTCCATTGCCGCCTTGCACAAAATCGTTGCCATATCGCGGGGCAATGTATTTGAAAATAAATTTGCCTGCGGCGCCTTTAACACAATCACACCGTCCTGTGGTCCGTCGACAGCGACCTCCACTAACTGTGTCCACTCCATTCTATTTGTAGAGCCTTCCATCCATGCGATACGCTCGATCGAATATTTAAAATCCTCCGCTGTAACATCACCGTATCCACCGCTCCACTTGATTCCCGGTCGTAATCGGAATCGAAGCCGAGTTGGAGTTTCATATTCGATCATTTCAGCAGCGCCTAAATGCCAGCCCCACTGATCTCCACTGTCATATTCAACTAGTCTTTCGAAAAGCGCGTGCATAACCACCGTATCTGTCTCAGATATCGTAACGAGTGGATCAAATGAATAAAACTCGTTTCGCACACGAACTTTTAGTACCTTTCCATCTGCAGCCCATGAAAAATTTGGACCAGCAAATGATAATGCGCCAGCTGCACCAGCGGCTTGCAAAAATTTCCTTCTGCTAATTTTAATAGGGGGTAACATATATAATTTCCTCCTTCCTCATATTGATTACTCAAAACCTATAATAGATGAAACATGCTTGTATGTTTATTGTTTCTACATTCACATAAACATGTACTTAGATGCTTAATAAGTAACACTGTTGGATATAAGTAACACTGTTAGTTACTATCTGTCAATACGTGCTTCTATATGATCGACAAACTAATGGCCTAAAAGATGTAATTTCTTTACGGTTTTACTACACCGGATAATGACAAAAGAAGGAATGAGTGTCATCTTGAAAGGATTCAATGGGGACTGTAATTGCGCAGTTAGGCTGCGCTATCGGGCACCGAGGATGGAATTCGCAACCAGTCGGCCTAACCATATTTGATGAAACCTCGCCCTTCAACTCGATTTGGGAGCCTTTCGAATCCGGATCTGGCTCGGGGCTGGACGACAAGAGTGCCTGCGTATATGGATGACGTGGACGCACAAAGATTTCCTGCGCAGCACCTTGCTCGATAAAACGCCCCAAGTACATAATGGCCATTCTATCCGCAAAGTGAAGCACCACATTCAAATTGTGAGTGATTATAAGAATAGATATATTTTGCCGCTGCTGTAGGTCCAAGAGTAGATTTAGGATTTCACCCTGCACAGAAACATCTAATCCCGCGGTCGGTTCGTCTGCCACAAGTAATTTTGGGGATAGTGCCAAAGCGCGGGCGACTCCTACTCGTCGCGCTTGACCTCCACTTAGTTGATGGGGATAACGGGTCAGAAACTCAGGCCCTAGTCCTACCATCTGTAATAGACGGATCGCTTCATTTTCTATATTCATATTTCCTATTCGATGAATAAGAAACGGTTCGGTTATCAGTCGCTTAACAGTCAATCGCGGACTAAGCGAACCGACGGGATCCTGAAACATCATGCTCATATTTTTTCGGAATGATTTATAACTCCCTTTGGATAACCCTATCAACTCATGGCCTTGAAAACGGATAGAGCCCGAATGAGGTGTTTCTATTCCCATAATTGCCCGAGCAAGCGTCGACTTACCTGAGCCTGACTCGCCCACTAGTGCAAACGATTCGCCCTCGTTGATGGAAAAAGATACACCACACACTGCGTTTAGGTATGGATTTCGTCTCTGAATTGCGGCACGCCACAACGGTAGCATACGATAGCGGATGCTAACATCTTCAATTTCTAGTAATCTTGACATATAAAACTCAATAGAGATGACAGGAGACTGAGTGATCTGAAGATACTTGGGTCCATCTTGGAGATTGAGTTGAACATTTATCAAGCGCCGAATGACATCGATTCGAAAAGATGCAACCATTAGGGAGCTTCCCGAGATCTGGTAAATCTCCAGGAATGGTCGGAAACTTCTTCTCAGCTGACCGTACAATCCGTGCAGGATCACACTCTAACAGTTTTTGTGCATAGGGATGCCGGACGTTGTAAAACAACTCCCGAACAGGCCCTTGCTCCACAATCTCACCCGCATACATCACTACTACATAATCGCAAAGGTCTGCGACCACTCCGAGATGATGAGAAACAAATAGAATTGAACATTGAGACTGTTTCTGCAATTCCTTTAGTTCACGAATAATTTGCACTTCAAGCGTTGCATCAAGCGCTGTCGTAGGCTCATCAGCAATCAGTAATGTTGGTTGCTCTATCATAGTCATTGCAATTGCTATTCTCTGTCGCATACCGCCAGAAAACTGGTGCGGGTAAGATGCCATTCGAGCTGCTGCATCAGGGATACCGACCTGAGAGAGTGACTCAATAGCGCGCTGCTCCTTCATGTCTTTGGTGATGGATTCGCGATACTGAACATCTACTAGTTGTTTACCGATTGAAATAACAGGGTTTAATGAAGTTAATGGATCCTGAAAGATCATTGAAATATCATTACCTCGAACTAATTGCATTTCTCGTTCCGTTAATTTGAATAAGCTTCGATCTTCAAAAACTATATCCCCGCTAACAATCTTAGAATTTGGAGCTAAAAGTCTCATGATTGATAGTATGAGCGTAGACTTACCGCATCCAGATTCCCCAACAATACCTACAGTACCACCTCTCGGGATATTAAGATTAATATTGCGAAGTGCCCGGATGGTCCGATTTCTCGCACTGAACTCAACGCTTAAATCCTTGATTTGAAGAGCAGACCCTGATGACATTGAGCTTATGACTCCTTCCTAAGCCGAGGATCTATAACGTCCCTTAGAGCTTCACCAAGAAACGTAAACCCAAGCGTCGTTAAAATAATAGGTGCCCCACCAAAAATAAGTGGCCAAGGAGAATTTCGAATATATTTAAAACCATCATTCAAAATATTACCCCAACTTGGTGTAGGTGGTCTAACACCAAACCCTAAAAAACTAAGGCCCGCCTCCATAGCAATTACAACAGGAACTTCCATAGCAGCTAAAATCATAATCGGACCGAGAACATTTGGTAAGATATGAACACCCATAAGCCTAGGCATGCTAGCACCCATTGCAATTTCAGATTGTATAAACTCGCTGTTCTTCAGTATCAAGGTCTGAGTACGGACAGCCCGTCCAAACAAAGGGATTGAGATCACAATGATAATTAATATTATCGTTGTTAAACTGGGTCCAATTAAAGTTACTACAGCAAGCGCAAACATCACTACTGGAAACGAGCGTAAAGTATCAAATAAAAGTAGCATACTGTAGTCTAGCCAGCGAGGACCCATGCCAGACATAATGCCTAAAACTAATCCTATGCCTGCGGATACGGAAACTGCGACAAGAGCCGCGGTCATTGCTATCCGGCTACCAGCGATCACTCTTGAGTAAACGTCTCTCCCTAAGTAATCAGTTCCCAAGGGATATGCAAGTGATGGTGACATAAACTTATCTCGAATCGATAGCTTAACCGGATCTACCAATATTAAGGCATCCGCCAATAAAGCGCTTCCAGCCACCAGAACAACTATTACTAATCCAACAACACCGAGAGGCTCTCGGCGCAAGTGCGCCCATACCTCAATCATTCCCTCTAAACGTTTTTTATTTGCTGCCACTAGCTTTTACCTGTCACTTTGACGCATCATAATCGTTCTCGGATACGAGGATCAAGCAGCGCATTAACGATATCTGATAAAGTCGTTGCAACAACAAATAGAGTGGTAGTAACTAACACCGTGCCCATAATCAACGGAAAATTTCTCTGTTGAACTGCAACAAAGATCAGCTTGCCTAACCCAGGTCTTGCAAAAATGATCTCAGCAAAAACAACTCCTGATAACATTGCTCCAATACCAATACCCACAATCGTAACAGCCGGAAGTATAGCGATACGCAGCACATACTGATATTGGATAACCCGCTGCGATAACCCATGAGCACGAGCATGCCGCACGTGGTTTTCTGCTAATACTTCAAGCATCGAAGCTCTTACAATTCTCGCAAGATAGCCCACCCATCCTAGCCCAACTGTAAAAGCTGGTAATATAAGATGATGTAGCTTGCCAAAAAAACCCTCACCACCGCCGATTACTGGAAACCAACCGAGAGTGACTGCAAATAAAAGAAGGGCGTAGAGGCCCACTACAAACGCCGGCATTGCAATAAATGCCACGGATGAAATACCAGCCAACTTATCTATCCAGCTATCGGGTCGCACTGCCGAAAACACACCCAGAGGTATTCCCAACGCTAATGACCAAGCGATTCCAGCACCTACCAAGATTAAGGTATATGGAACTACCGACATAATAATCCCTGCAACAGGTTTCTCCTGAAACACATCAGTACCAAGATCACCTGAAAGGACTTGTCCAAAGAAAGATACAATTTGCACAGGAAGAGGTTTATCTAGACCCATCCGTTCGTGCAGTTGTGCGATAAGTTCCGGCGTTGCCCTTGGTCCGAGCATGACTGTCGCTGGATCTCCAGGTACCGCATGGATCATAAGATAAAGTAAGGTAACTGCTAAAATGATGATAACTAGCGCTAACGCTATTCTCTTAAGTACATAAACTAGCATTTCTTGTTTGCTCGCTGCTTGCCCTTTGATTATTCTCTACTATCCAATAATATAGCAATTCTTGTTGACACCTAATAAAAACTATAATATTTATGACTACTGCGACTCTTATCACTCGACATAAACAAGCACTATCCTCTGTAACTACGAAATTGGATCCAAAACGTTAGCAATGATATACATACAATGCAAAGGTTCGGCCTACGAGATCGGAAAACAACATGGTGAATTGTGTCCCGAAGCGATACGTACCTCATACAAAGCATGGGCCCCCAAAAATGATCTTAATACTCCCGAAATACGGCGTGAGATCAAACTAGCAAAGAAGAGATTAGATCAATATTTTCCAGAGCTTCTTGAAGAGATGCAGGGCGTAGCAGATGGCGCTAGTCTTAGCCTTGATCAAATACTCTGTATGAACACTGAATTTGAGTTTATCTCAACAGCGCACCTGTTACCAAGTTGCTCTAACATTGGATTTAAAGCATCGGAGTATGGAGTATTACTAGGAAAAACGGCTGACTGGTATCCAGATAACTCACACGAATTTACCATGGCTCAAAACTTTATTCCTAGTGATGGTTATGAATTTTACCACTTCGGATCCGCGGGAGCACTCTGGAGCGAGGGAGGACTCAACAAATCCGGATTAGCTATGGTTCTAAACGGGTTACCGACGACAGGCAGCCCCACAAACAGTGTTCCTACCGTCGCGCTGACTCGTGGCGTCTTGCAATGGTGTCGTGACGTAAAAGATGCAGTGGCCTGGCTAGAAAAATATGATGTCTTAAACTGGGGATTCAATCTAACACTTGCAGACAAAACTGGTGCACTTTGTTATGTCGAGGTAGCGCCAGGCCAGCAAGCAGTATTTTATCCTACTAAAGACTACCTGATACACACTAATCATTGTTTAGAAAAAAATGTCCAAGAAACTCAGTTAGCTCCCGACGAAACCGCTCTTATTGGTTACCCAGATCTTCTTAGTAATAGTAGAGCAAGATACGATAATTTAATGGAACTTGTACCTGGATCACCTCGCTCTTTAGAATCAATGATGGCTATACTACGTAATCGTTCGACAGTTGGTGCAATTAGTCAAGCAGGGGAATCCCATGGGCTCAAAACTGTTTATGCCGTAATAGTTGCACCTGAAGCTGGAATACTTTGGGGTAGCGAAGGTTTTCCGCCCGAAAGCCTATTTCAATCACACACCATATGAGGAGTTCTTGATGAATATATTGATTACAGGCGGGCTTGGTTGGTTAGGCAAAGCAATTACTGAGGTTATTAGCCAGCATCACGAGGTATGTGCATTTGACCTTGAAAATCCAGATGTCGAACGAGAAGCAATTAAATTTAATGGGCAAACACTTATGGGGTCAATCACAGATTTCGACCAAGTTCAAGAAGCGGTTAAAGGCAAAGATGCAATCATTCATGCTGCGGTAGCGAGCACTGTGACACGAAATCAATACGCAGACGTCAGTGATGTGGCGCCATTTGATGTGAATATAAGAGGAACATGTAACGTCTTAGAAGCGGCGCGACGTGAGGGCATTAGCCGAGTAATTCAGATTGCCTCAGCTGAAACGCACGTCAATCATCCGACTGGTCACTTTTTAGACGGTAGTGCGCCTTATTTTGGTTTAGCGACGTACTATGATCTAACTAAAGCTTTGCAAGAAAATATTTGTCGGTGGTTTGCACATCATTATAACCTTGAAATCGCCCTTCTTCGCTTGGGCGATATCGTTGATGTCGGTAGTGGATCCGCTAAGAAGGGAGAAGACTCATGGAATGGGAGTATTGACACTGACGCTTGGATTGACCGCTATGACGCTGCAAACGCATGTCTTAAACTGCTACAACACTCCTTCGAAGGTGTTGAAGTATTTCATCTTGTAGGAGCGCCATCAGCGCTTGAAAAATTTGACGTAGGTCGCACTTTACAATCGTTAGATCTAACAATAACTTCTGATATCGATAAGAGACCCGCCAGTATGCGAAATTGAAACAGGTGCGACTGTCAATGGATCATCAATTAGAACTGGGTGTGGCTAGAAAAGATATTACCCCTGGAAATGCAGGCCACTTGGCAGGTGACGTGCTTGACAATGAGCATGCGGTTTCTATGATTCACAAACAACTTTTTGCTCAAAGTCTATTTTTAACCGATGGCGCAGCCAGACTTCTCCTTATCACAATCGATGTCTGCAAAGTTAGTGACTATATGCTGGCTAACGTTATATCATCATTGAGCGATCAACTTGATTTAACCCCAGCTGAAATAATGATTGCAGCCTCACATACTCACTCAGCTCCACAGACAATTGAAATTGATGCTGTACCCGGTACATTTGATCGAGAATTTGTTGCGCACGCAACTAATGGCATGATTAACTCGGCGATATCCGCTATAGAAATCACAGAACCCGTAACGCTTCGTTATGAAACTGGACGATCTGACATAGGAGTCAACAAACGTTTAGTGACGCCCTGGGGGGTGATGATGAGAGCCAATTTAACCGGAAGCTATGATCCAGAGGTAGGTGTTCTAATTGCCGAACGAAAACCACAGGTTCCGGCCGCCATTGTCTGCTGTTATGCCAGTCATCCTGTCGGACACCTTCGGACCGAGATAAGTAGTGATCTGACGGGCTATTTTCGCGAGGAGATAGAAAGCACTTTTGCGAACTGCATGGCCTTTCATGTTCTTGGCTGCGCTGGAGATGTATCCCCCCGTGCACGCTGGAATAATACAGATTACGAAATCGGAAATCCTCACTCAGGGGTCGGACGACGTTTGTTACCAGAAAAGCAGAGTAAGATTTTCATGAGCAATATCGGTAAAGAACTTGCGTCTATAGCCATAACATGTGTCAAAAAGCAAAGCCCCTCTTTATCAACCATCGTTCTGCGTGGAGCAAAACGGACTATCGCCTTGCCTTTGCAACAGCCAGTATCTGAAAGCGTGCTCTCTTCTATATTATCCCTGCCCTTCAGTTATCGACACGCCGGTTGGGCTGAAAGAATGCTCAATAAACAAGCTCACGGTGAAAAACTGGAAGAACATCAGTTGTACTCCATACAAATTTGGTTTTTCAGTAATGAATTCTCGATAATAGCGTTAGAAGGAGAAGTCTTCTCCGATATAGGGTTACGTATAAAAAACTTAATGCTTCCAAACAAATCACTTGTTATTGGTCATGCCAATAGTTACAAGGGATACATCCCAACAAATATCGCTATTCAAGAAGGAGGGTATGAACCTGAATCGTTTTATAGTTGTAACCTGCCCGCGCCATACCGTCCTGAAATGGAAGATATTCTCATTAGGGCAGTAATTGAAGAAGCAGGAAAGGAATTGCATGGACTCGAAACCAATTAAATACCCAATTGGTGATCTTGAGCTCGAATCAGGAGAAACCATCCAGGACTGCCACATTTCAGCATGCATTCATGGCGACCCATCTCTAACAAAAAATAATGTTGTTCTTGTTACGGCATCACTGGGAGGCAATCATCGCCGATTAGATTTTTTGATTGGACCGAATCGTGCGCTCGACACTAATCGCTATTGCGTTATCGCAACCGATGCACTTGGAAATGGATTATCTTCGTCGCCCAGTAACAGTACATCTCAACCTGGTATTTTATTCCCCAAGTTTTCAATAAGAGATATGGTAACCTCTCAGTCAAAATTACTGGATCAACTTTCAATACCACGGGTGCGCTGTGTAATTGGTGCTTCAATGGGGGGCATGCAAGCACTGCAATGGGCAGTTAGTCATAGCAAACGAATGGATTGTATTGTTGCGTTGACACCAATGGCTCGGACTCCTGCATGGTCCCAAGCGATCACGTTGATTTCTCGTCAAATCCTAATGACTCATGATGAATGGAAAGATGGTCGAATCTCATCAGAAATCTGGCGCAGTTGGATTGCTCTACTGGATATCATTGCCTGTAGCACTCCATCGGCAA
The DNA here is from genome assembly GCA_002721105.1 of Acidiferrobacteraceae bacterium. The sequence goes on from PBJL01000025.1 coordinate 20,226, forward strand.
TATCAAACCGACTACCGAGCAACAACCTCCGAGAGTTCCTAGAGACTGGAATTAAAACTCTAACAATGAACCCGCCGGATCCGCGAGATTGGATTTGGCAAACCCTTGCCTATGATCAGTACGATCTTGGCACAACACCTGGAGTTAAAGGGGATACAAGATCAGCGCTAAATAACATTTCTGTCCCAACGTTAATTTTGGCTGCTACCGGCGATCTAATGAACCCAGAATCTGAAGCACAATGGGCTGCAAACCACATACCTAATTCAACTTATTACGAAATTCCCTCCAAGCAGGGTCATCAAGCCGCNACCAACATTGGAACCACGGAAGTCAACTTCATGAACCGTGAAATCGCAACGTTCCTTAGTAAACATCTTGTCAGTTAACGCTGGATTCCTTCGCTAAAATATTTCCCCGCTCTAATGCAGTCTTAGCATAATATTCTTTGGTTTCTTTGCTTTCTGAGTCATGAGGAGTTGGTGCTAAAAAGAAGTTTCTGTGGTTATCCTGACCGCGAACAAGATACGCAGTATCTGGTCCAAGCGTTTGGGTAACTTCTGGCACAATGTATGTAATGTTGCAGCCAATTCGGATCTCGTCCGAAGTGTTTGGTTCCGATGAATGAATGATACTAACATCATGTAACGACATTTCGCCAGGCCGTAGGTCAACGGCAACTGCCTTGTTGCTGCTAATATCTAAATCAATTTCTTGCCCTCGTGATAGCATATTACCCTTAGCATAGCGATTAGCATGTTCAATCTGTCCCTTACGATGTGTCCCTGGCACCATCCATAAACAACCATTTTCGCGAGTACTTGTGGTAAACGCAATCCAAGCTGTGACAGCACGCTCTGGTCGTAATCCCCAGAATGTCCGATCCTGATGCCAAGACGTATATTGATTATCTTCTGGCCACTTGATGATAAAGCCACTATTCCATACTAAGATATTTGGGCCAAGAACTTGTTCGACCGCATCTAGAATTGATGGTTGTTGCACCAACTCTGCCAACCACGGCATCAATAAATGGAGTTGCCAAACATATCGATGTGATACTAATGGGTCTTCTAATTTCCCCATCAAAGTATCATAGAGCAAACTACGGTAGCTAAAAATTTGAGCATCAGACAGCACCCTTATGGGCGAAAAAAAACCGTTGCGATGGAAATGAGAAGCAATCGAATCCATTAGTGATAAACTCTTAGCATAATCTTATAATAATTAACGATTACAACTTTTTGCAGCAATGCCGAATTTATCAAATATTGCACTGCTGTACCATATGGAAAGGAAGCAAACATGCACCTACGACATCCTGATCAACTGCCAGTCGAAATCTGGGAAGGTTTTCCGTTTAAGACGCTACTCGATCCCGATATCGGTGGAGAACTAGGGGTCTATCTGCTAACTATAAAAAAGTCTAACCCCCATTCACACGATAATCTTGATCAAATCTATATTGTTATTGATGGTCATGGATCAATGAGAATTGAGGATCAAGCAACGGATATTAAACCTGGCTGCTTGGTCCATATTCCAAAAGGAAAGATGCACTCGTTAACACCAGCCGGGAATGGTACGGTGGTGGTATATTCAATTGAGTATCGCTCAAAATGAAAATTTCAAACATAAAGGGGTATGTCATAAATTTTGCTCANAACCCTCCTTGGGGTTATTCAAAGGGTTGGGTAACATCAGCACCCACTCTCCTTGTCGAAATTCTGACAGATGAGGGTATTATTGGATGGGGCGAAGCCTATGGCCCACCGAAATCAATTTATGAAGCAATCCAGTCTCTGTTTCCCGGAAATATTGCCGGTGCGAATCCATTTGAGACGGAGAAACTCTGGAGCAATCTCCGCCATGAGATTCGGGATCACTCCCAAGGGGGTGTCGCGATGGCTGCCATTTCTGCAGTAGATATTGCCTGCTGGGATATTAAAGGAAAGGCTCTAAGCGAACCAATTTGTAAATTGCTTGGTGGTCCCGTACGCACTGAACTGACCTGCTATGGCTCTGCAATTCGTTATACAAAAGATCCTGATGAATCGAATGCGTTGCAAGATCCTGTCCAACCAGCTCGGGTTATGCTAGATCAGGGTTTTTCATCAATTAAACTAGCCATTGGCTTACTAGATATTAGAGATGATTTAGACCGGATTAAAAGGATACGCGATTTTCTTCCCTCTGATGTTGCACTAATGATTGATGCCAATCATGCATACACATCACGAACTGCTATAGAACTTGCTAAAAGGCTAGAGACCATGGATATTTTTTGGTTTGAGGATGCGCTATCACAAGATGATCTACCTGGATATCAATCTCTCCGTCGAGCAACTTCAATTTCACTCGCCAGTGGCGAAACATTGTCCGGCAGGCCAGCATTTCGTGATATCTTGCTCGGAAATATTTTTGATGTACTGATACCAGAAATCGGGCTTGTCGGTGGACTGACCGAGGCTAAAAAGATTTTTGACATGAGCGATACTTTTGGTGTGGAATGCACGCCTCATGGCTTTGCAAGTGTGATTGGAACAGCAGCAGCAATTCAACTCGCAGCAAGTCACGCACCAAATCCATCATCACCTGTATTGGCATCACTGCCATTTGAATGGACGCCGCCCCCTTTTGATCGTTTTGGTAATCTTGCAGTCGATCCACTGTATTATTATGACGGTAAAGTAGAAGTGCCGCTTGACCGGCCGGGTCTTGGTATAGAAATTGATCGTAATGCTTTAAGGGCGCTGGTTGATCATGACTGATCTGTTCCTACGCAATAAATCAGCTATTGTCACAGGTGGCGCATCAGGTTTAGGTTTTGAAATTGCAACTTGCCTTGCTAAGCATGGTGCAAATATTACAGTTGTCTCATTGAGTAAGGGGAATCCCGCAAAGCTTGACTCAGAATTGAAATACTTTGCATCCCACGATGAAATTCATAATGTCAAAGAAAAACTTGAATCAATTGGCGTAATGTGTCTTGGATTTGATGGTGATATAAGTTGTCAGGAAGATGTTGATCGAGTAATGGAAATCAGTTTTAATACGTTTGGTACTCTCGACATCTTAATTAATAACGCGGCAACTAATCATATACATCCTGTATTAAATCATGATAACAATGCGTGGAAGAGAGTCATTGATGTCAATCTTTTTGGTAGCTATCTCTGCGCACGCGAGGCTCTACCATTTATGATTAAATCAAAGTGGGGCCGTATAATCTCAATCGCATCAACTAATGCTCACATTGGAAGCGCAGAATATAGTGCGTATGCTGCGTCAAAACATGGTCTATTGGGCTTTAACAAATCATTGGCACAGGAGGTAGCGCAGCATCAGATTACAGCAAACACTATCAGCCCCGCCGCTATAGAGACCCCATCCGGCTTAATGCACATGAAAAAATGGGCTGAGCGNGACAATGTNANTGAAGAGATCCTTCGAAAAAAATATCTGGACACATANCCACANAAACGNTTTGTNCCANCTAACGAAATTGCAGCTTTAGTTGCATTTCTCTGTCGAGACGAAGCGGCCGCTATCAACGGCGAAGATATAGCGATTACGACAGGCGCACTATTTTAGGGAGACACATCAAATGGACTTGGGATTAAAAAATCGACGAGCAGTCGTTACAGGGGGAAGCAAAGGAATTGGCAAAGCAATCGCTTATGAGCTTGCGATGGAAGGTGTAGATATCGCTATATGCGCGCGTGGAGATAATGAACTACAGCAAACTGCCGCTGAATTAAGACGACAAACAGGAAGAAATATTCTTGCGATACCGCTTGATGTGACAGTGCAAACAGCTGTTGACAACTTCATTACGACAACAGTAAAAGAATTTGGAAGCCTAGACATTCTAATTAATAACGCTGGTAGTCCAGTGACTGGCACATTTGAGGAGGTTCAGCTAGACCAATGGCGCCAAGATTTAGATGTGAAATTATTCGCACCTATTTATCTGATCCACGCGGCTTTACCACACCTAAAAAGGAGCAACCAACCCCGGATAATCAACATCAACTCGATAGTGGGTCGCCAATCAACGCCTGAGTATATTGCAAACAGCACCGATCGCGCAGCATGCTTAGGATTTAATAAGGTACTCTCCGATAATCTTGCAAAATACGGTATTCTGGTAAACAGCATCAATCCAGGCAATGTAAAAAGTGAGGCATGGGACAGCACGATTGAATATTTTTCACCTAATGAAGAACTCGAGCAGTGGTATGAAACAGTCTCAAGAGATACGCCATTAGGACGAGTAGCTGAGGCTGAAGAAATTGCAGCATTAACTGCTTTCCTAGCAAGTAAGCGAGCAAGCTACATTACTGGCGCGTCCATCGATATCGATGGAGGTCTAACCCGTTATATTTAACTTATTTTCTTCCAAGTCATAGCACTATGAAAATGAATCACCGAATCTTATGAACGAATCTATATTGACGTTCAATGTCAGGTACCATCGACTTTTTCCGCAAAATCGTTTTCGTGGCTCCATGGAAGAGCTGCTGGAGTTAGATCGCACTAGAACAGCGTTACTTGCAGTAGATGTAGGCGGTATGGGTCACGATCATCTAAAAACCCAAGAAGACGAAGTGATATCTAAAATGATTTCTCCCTCAATTGTAGCGGGGCGTAACATTGGCATCCCGATTATCTACATCAACAATTCCGCACCGAAAATTTCGATTATGAATTCTGAATTAGCGAAAATTGCTAAACGAAGCTTTAATCTCAATTGGGAGGAATGGGGCTCAGAAGACACNGTTGATTCAAGAGAGTACGTCTACGGAGATTCAGATGCACTAAAGATTCCAGCTGAGATAGAACCGCAAACAGAAGATTATTTTCTGCGAAAACACGCATATAGCGGCTTCTTCGAGACGAGACTGGATGGCCTCTTGAGGNATATAGGCGTTAAATCACTAATTTGTCTTGGGTTTTCGCTCGATGTCTGTCTCCTCTCTACGATGATCGATGCCATGAATCTAAATTACCAAGTTATCCTGCTTCGGGATGCTACATTAGCGCAAGAACTTCCAGGCGACTTGCAAGATCTAACGTTCACCAAACGCCTGATCACTCTCACAGAATATTCGATTGGTTATACAGCTACGTCAAAAGAATTTATCGCTGCCTGCAATTCGTTATCTCATAAAGAGACGATAGACTGCGCGTCATGAACGCCAATCAAAAAAGGTTTAGAGATACCGGCTACTTTCTTAAGGAAAAACTTTTGCCACTAGGCCTCCTGGACCGATTTATTCTTGAAATTGAAACTCAAATCGAAAGTAGCTTGCAAGCCACAGAGTTTTCTGGTCGAGGAAGAAACATCCCTGATACAGACTTTGAAAAGTTTTTACACTGGCTTGAGGAGAATGTGGAAAGCGGTATTGATATTCGAAAATCCGTAACTGGAAAGCATCTAAAAACTAGTGGGTTACTGGAGATCGCAACTAATAGCAATATTTTAGAGATTGTCGAACAAATAATAGGGCCCGAGATTCTTTTTCACCCTCAGTATAATGTACAGGCCAAAATGCCGTTTGAACGCTACTCCCAGATTCCATGGCACCAAGATCTTTGGTTTCTTGACCAGAAAGCTAAATCAACACCGATGGTTAATCTTTGGATCCCCCTTGTGAATACAACGCCTCAAAATGGCTGTCTTGAGCTCATTGAAAACAGTCACTCTTTTGGGATCATAAATCATGAGGAATTACCTGGCTATCCACCAGACCACATCGGTATACAAAATCCGCAATCATCTGATAAGCCTGTTGTATGCCCAGTAAGCAAAGGAGGAGTAATCTTTTTTCACAATAGAATTATCCATCGGTCTCGACCTAATGTGACTGATCGTATTCGATGGAGCATGGATATTCGATATTCTGACGCTACGAAACCGACAGGACGAGATGTGCCGGGTCTTTTAGTTCGTAGCAAACGCTCTCCCGAGGCCGTAAACCCATCATTNCCTGCATGGTTGAAACTCATGGAAACAGTAACTAATCAACCTTACATATGCTAAGCCTAATTTATCTACAAACGCACCTAGCAATAACCTCTCAATCGCATACTTAGCTACTGATGGCTACAAATAAACGCATCTCTCCCATACCTGAAGTTGACCTTGAGGGTTACTCCGACAAGATCTCCGTCAATCCCGATGAAAAACTTAACCTTATGATTAGCGGCTCAACACAAGACGCTGAATTAGCTATTGTACGACTCATTCAGGGTGATGATAATCAAGAAGGCCCGGGGTATAAGGCCGAGACAGTCGATTGGAAGCAACCCAAGAGTCTCCCGATCAAAAAACAATCAATAAACTACGGTTCATTCATCGAAATACCTAGCACAAATTCCTTAAATCCAACTGGCAGCTTTACCGTCGCAATGTGGTTTCATCCTACCCTAACACCGACTGGTTGGCACACGTTAGTAGCCAAATGGGACAAACAAAGTTTTTCATATGGCCTGTTTTATGCAGGTGATCGAATGGTCACCGCTGTAATCTCTCACGATGGGCGGACAGGAGAGTGGTTAACTGCCCGCGAAACAGCCCATATAGACTGTTGGCATTTTATCGCTCTTACCTATGACTGCGCGAAAGGAGAGGCTTCTCTACATCAGCGAGTAAGAGAAAGCTCTGCCCAAATTGAAACTAGAAGCTCGAAATCTCCACTTGCAACAATAACAAAAAAGATTGAAAAAGGTGAAATCTATGGCGGAGTTGCTCCGCTATATTTTGGTGCGATACCAGATCGAACTGAAGATAACCAACACTGGGCACATTTTACTGGAAAAATAGGGCATCCTGTTCTCTTAAACAGGGCAATGAGTGCTGAAGAAATTTGGGATCTATCTGATGGGGGTGAAGGCCGCTACTCCTCTGACTTTATCGGATGTTGGGATCTATCGATTGGAGTCGACACAGCCTCTATCACCGATCTTTCAAAAAATTGTAATCATGGTCAGATTGTTAACGTAGGAGATCGTGCTGTAACGGGTCCATTCTGGTCTGGAATGCCATCTCGGCTTTATACAGATGCACCAAATGACTACAACGCTATTTACTTGCACGAAGACGATCTTGAAGACGCACGATGGGATCCTACATGCTCTTTGGAGGTACCGCCAGACACAAAATCAGGAATCTATTCGGCGCATTTGACCACGGGCACGGACGAAATATTTATCCCATTCATTGTGACTCCTCGGAACCCGTCCAGCCCCATCGCGTACATCATTCCAACCTATACATGGCAAGCTTATGCGAGCAATAGATCAGTATACAGCTATACCGAAGATGGTGTTTTGGATGGAGGACTAAGTCTATACAACGTTCATAGTGATGGCTCAATGGTGTACTATCGCAGCCGGCTTCAACCGACACGTACCTGGAATCCAAAAGCTGGATTTCAAAATTGGGGAGCCCATATGATAACAGCCAATTTATACCTCATTGATTGGTTAGAGAAAAAAGGTTTTACCTACGATGTCTATACAGATCAAGATCTTCACTTACACGGAAACTCGCTTCTCTCGCAGTATCCCTGCGTTATCCTTGGCAGTCATCCGGAATATTACACGCAAGAAATGATTGATGGAGTCACAGAATACAGTGAAAATGGTGGCCGTATTTTAAACTTAGGTGGGAATTCGCTTTACTGGGTTATTTCCTTAGATAAAAAAAGACCACATATTATGGAGCTTCGTAAAGGTGGCGAGGGGGACTATGGGCCAACATATCGTCCACGCCCTGGCGAGGCACAACATAGCACCAACCTCCAGCTTGGTGGATTGTGGTCGCGTCGCAAAACATCTCCTAGCCNAATCCTTGGGGTCGAGTTTTCCGCTGCTATCTGGCGTCATGCAGAAACAGAACAAGGATATCGGCGCACTGAACAAAGTTATGAGCCTAGCTATGATTTTATTTTTGACGGAATTGCAGGCGATGAACTGATTGGTAATTTCGGATTGAATCTTGGTAGTGCAGTCGGCTTTGAAATGGATTCGGTCCATCCCCATCAGAACTATACCGACAATCCGCCAGTGGTGCTTGCTGAGGCGAAGCATCCCGATTTCTCACCGCCGCGCCAACCGCCCATTTCACCGGTATCACATATCGCCATCTGGCAACGTCCTCATGGCGGTGCCATTTTTTCCGCGGCATCTGTGACGTGGACGGGTAGCCTCTCGCACAACAACTACAACAATAACGTATCAAGAATCACCGAAAACGTCCTCCGCCGGTTTATTGATACTCCCCAGAGGAAAAACATAATAACTTAAGCGTTTTGTCAATTACCACATATTACCCCCATCGACTGTAAGATCCTGTCCTGTTATCGAAAATGCATCAGCTTGGCACAGAAACAAAGCCAAAGCTGCAATTTCGCGTGCCTCCACATGACGTCTTTGTGGTGTCCCAGCAGCGGATTCGGCAAGATACTGATCAACAGTTTGATTAATGCCTTTCATTTCTAATTCTAGTGTCACGGCATTGATGGCTTGTTGGGTGATTACAGAACCTGGACTGATTGCGTTACAACTTACGCCGCGTGGCGCACCTTCTAATGCCACAGCACGTGTAAGTCCCAAGATTCCAGACTTAGACGCACAATATGCGGCTCGTGTTTTTTCACCAATTGATGCGGCAGTGGATGCGATATTAATAATTCGCCCCCACTCTCTGTCCATCATCCCAGGTAAGATGCGCTTGATCATACGATACGCCCCATTCAAGTTAACATCGACTACGCGGTGCCANGCTTCATCATCGTGGTCAATCATCGACATTGACAAACTCGAACCAGCGCCATTCACTAGAATATCGATTCTCCCAAATTCATTAATTGCGGACTCTACAATGGCATCGCATGATTCATTTGTGGCAACATTTAAAGCATGCGCTTGGGCTTTCACGCCGAGATCAATTATTTCTTTCCGCGTTTCCTCAAGACCAGCTTCGCTGACCACAGTGTGACCTTCCCTCTTAACTTTTTTGAGTCTTACTTGCTCTGTTAATGATCCAATTACAATGTTCGCGCCGGCGTTTGCCATAGCTAATGCTGTGGCCCTACAAATTCCTGTAGCGCCACCCGTTATCAATGCAACCCTGCCTGAAAGATATTGATCGCCCATCATTTTTAACCTCTGATGTGATTCAGCTTAATAATTCCTACTATCGTTACCAAGCTAATATGTTAACCCTCTATATAAAGTTTCATCTATTGTAACTGCAACCACGGTGAGTTCCTGTTCTTTGAGCCAGTCAACAACAGTTTCTGATAACTCGTCCAACGTAGATACATTCACCGCCCGAACCCCAAAGCCGCTGACCACTTGCGCCCAATTAACAGGACGAAAATCAACTCCCCTATGGGGTAAGTTTCTATTCTTCTGGGCAATTTTAATTACAGCAAGTGATCGGTCACAAAAAACAATCAACAGCGGTTTTACACCCATGCGTACTGCAGTCTCCAATTCTTGAACCATCATTCCAAAACCACCGTCACCGATGATGCCAATCACCGGCCGTTCTGGGTTCATAAGCGAGGCAGCTAAGGCCGCAGGCACGCCGTAACCCATCGATGACATCCCGTTTGACACTAAAAAGCTACCTGGGGCCGTACTCCGCCAAGCCTGTGAAGTGAGCATTTTGTGAGCACCTACATCCACTGAAACAATAGTCTCAGATGGTAACGTTTCCTGTAATAGCTTTAAGGTATGAAATGGCGATAGCCCAACATCACTTGACGATTGATTTGGTTCAATGTCTAATTTTACATGACGCTGAACATTCTCAATATCTGTGTCACTCCATGAATGAACGCTGTCGTAACTATCTGTCAATTGAATAGCCAGCTTATCAACATCCCCGATACATTCAATCATNGGTATAAATTCTCCATATGCAATGGAGGCGTTTGCGATTGACAAAATACGCCGGTCAAAATGCCAAGATTGCGCTGACTCAACAGTGTCAAAGCCGAATCCAATGACAACATCACTCTTCTCAATACACTTAATGATATGTGAGTCGCCAGCGGCCGAAGCCACTACTCCCAGAAAATTTTCTGCATCTTCATCTCCTATACCTTTAGCCTGGGGTAGAACTGCGAACGGAATGCCCGTTTTGGAAAAAAAATTGCGGACAGCTTTCGCGTCTTTCTCTGGCTCTAACGCCATGCCAATAATCCCAACTGGAGTGGATGCTTGGTTTAAAACAGTGGCTAATCGACTTAAGTTGTCGTTAGTAGCAATAGCATTGATTTCTTCATGATCCTGCCCTTCCGACTCATAGTCTGGCTTAAGCGCAATCACCGTTGGTAAAGATAGAAATACTGGTCCTTTTGGGCTTTGACCTGCTAACTTTATCGCCCTAGCTATTTTTGATCTGGTGTTAATCCCGTCAAGCGCTTCAGACCATTTAGAAGCGGGTTCAAAAATGTCGTTGAGGGGAATGTCTTGTTTCTGATTTTTTCGACTAACATCACTTGCTGAACGAGCAGATATGGCTAACATTGGGTCTCTATCTAGAAGTGCCGAGCCTATACCAAGCAGTAAGTTGCATGCCCCGGGACCTAAGGTAGATAAACAGGCTCCCGGTATGCCGGTTATTCTCCCGATAGTCGCTGCCATAAACGCAGCTGCTGATTCATGTCCAACTAATATAAACTCAATGTTATGGCGAGCTAATGCTTCGATTAAATCAACAACTTCACCACCTGGATGCCCAAACACATAACGGATACCAGCTGCATATAGCTCTTTGGCGAGTACATCTGCACATGAATCGGCCTTAGCGTTCATTTTGCGGCATTACACACTCGAAACTTCGTGCAAATAGCAGCACTATTCTATGCCACTAATTGCAGCTTGGAACATAAACTTACCAGCGAGGTAATAATGGTACATGTTGAGATAGTAGCGGGTCTCCGGTAATTGACGTTTCCTTAGCATCTCGATACTTCTTCGCTAACTGACTAAACTCCTTAAGTTTGTCTTGGTCAAGGCTTACACCAAGCCCTGGTTTATCCGGTACAGCCATTGCCCCTTCTTTAATATTCAGCATTCCGTTATCAATAATATCATCAACCAGGTGATGGTAGTGAGCATCCGCTGCATACGATAGATTTGGTATTACTGATGCCAAATGAAGCTGTGCAGCCATAGAAATGCCAAACTCTCCCTGACTGTGCATTGACACATCGACCTGAAATGTCTCCAATGTGGCAGCCGCGTGCCGAGCTTGGCGTAAACCACCATAAAAATGGAGGTCAACTAGGATCGCATCCACTGCTTTCAGTTCAATGGCAGATGCAAAATCATCTGGCGTCACGACAGACATATTCGATGCAAGTGGAAGCCATGGACACTTACTGTTTACTCGGGCCATGCCTCTTATTCCCCAAACTGGATCTTCCAGATATTCCAAATCTAGCTCGCGCATTTTCATCGCCAATGATAGCGTTGTACCCACAGACCATGCGCCATTGGGATCTACTCTAATCTTGGCGTTCGGGAATTGATTACGTAGCTCTCTAATGGTATCAAGCTCCTCATACGGGGTTAATACGCCAGCCTTGAATTTGAGGGTCTGAAACCCATGTGAATTTACTTCCTTCATCGCATAGGCTGCCATATCTTTCGCGTTACTAATTTCTCCGCCCTTACCTTTACTGGAATATCTATAAAAGAGGTATGCAGCAAGAGGAATGTCTTTGCGAATTTGGCCGCCTAACAAATCATAAATAGGTCGGCCAATAATTTTTCCTTGAATATCCATACACGCCATCTCTATCGCAGCGAATGCATGGTTTACACTTCCAAATAGTTTAGCTTCCACTGGATTGCCTACTTGCCAGCGCAATCGCTCAGTATTGAATGGGTCTGTGCCCACTACGAGCGGTATCAATTCCTTAAGACAAGCTTCACGACTGCCGCCGGCATTGCATTCACCTAAACCAATTATTCCATCTTCAGTTTCTATTTCAATCACTAANCGGTGAATAGCAGTATCAACTCCTGTCGAATATCGCAAGGGTGCATGCACCGGTATGCTAGCTGGCGTGACTCGAATACTACCAATCTTGGTTGCATTATCCTTCATAAGGCATGGAATTCTATGGGCTAAGAAAATTTCTTTTTAATAATTGCGTTCGGGTTTCACCATAAATTAGCTGAATCTCGGTCTACCACTCAGAACCGCCCGTGAGAGCGATGGCCTGCCCCGTCATGCTGCGCGCAGATTCGCTCGCTAAATATAGCATTAGATCTGCCTGNTCATCCGGTTCTGTGATTCTGTTCATCGGGTACTTTGCAACAGTTTTTGCCCAGAGCTCCTCAGAAGAGATGCCTTCCCTGTTCGCCTGTTCATCGATCGCAAAATCTGCTCTTTCTGTTTTAACCCATGCCGGGCAAATTGTATTTACAGTTATCCCACATCGGGCAACCTCCAAGGCTAAACCCCGAGTCAAACCAAGTAAACCTGTTTTTGCGCTACACTTGGCAGTCCAGCTGGGTTCACAACGAAACGATGAAGTGGCTGCCACAAATATTATCCTACCCCACTCCTTTTTGATCATTGATGGTAAAACAGCCCTGCTGCACCGGTAGCAACCAGTTAAGTCTGTATCAAGAACTCGTATCCACTCCTCCTCAGGTTGATCGACTACATCCCCAAAATGTGAGTAGCCGTGCGAACAAATTAAAACATCAACCTGGCCGAAATTGTTAATCGAGTAATCAACCATAGATTGAACAGAATTTATTTGCCGAACATCCACATGAGTTCCTATGACATCAAAACCCATATCACTCAGCATCGGTACCGCAGTTTCAAGTTTCTGGTTATTACTCGTTGATATACATAATCTGGCTCCCATTTCTCCAAAACGTTTTGCAGTAGCGAGTCCTATGCCGCTTGCCCCACCCGTAATCAGCACTACTTTTCCATCAAGTGACATGGTTGTCCTCCAATATTAACCGTAAAAAAAACCACAATATCAACTGGTAAATAATGTACTATTTTGTCTCAAACCATTAAGCCTAATCAAGAACTAGGGAACAACCAACGTACACTTTCATACGGTCATTTCTTTGCGCTAGACAGAAATCTAGCCAGACACTGAATAATTTAATAATAACTTGTGTGCATTACGAGTTACTCTAGCTATCTTTATCCGATTGAATTTCTTGTTTCCTTGCATCAACATATTCATTAATTGCGTCTTGACGTCCTTGTTCTAGCTTAGGTGGCTCAAAATCTTTAATGATAGACTGCCATATGTCAGTAGCTCGCCGGGTAGTATCTTTTGATCCAGATTCAGCCCAACTCTCATTATTTTGCCAATCGCTCAGAATTGGATTATAGAAAGCCGTCTCATAGCGCTCTAGCGTATGCTTTGTGCCAAAAAAATGCCCTCCAGGCGCCACTGAACCAATGCTATCTAGAGCTAGTTCTTCTTGATTTATAGCAGGTTTAGAGAAGAACGAAGACATATGCTGCAATATTTCAACATCAATTACAACTTTTTCAAAAGACGCAACCAAACCACCCTCGAGCCAACCTGCGGCGTGATACAAAAGATTTGCCCTCCCCAGCATCGCACTCCAACAAGACATCTGAGTTTCATAAACCGCTTGTGCATCTGCTATGTTTGATGCATTACAGCCACTACTTCTATACGGTATTCCATATCGACGCGCCAATTGGCCGCCGACTAAATTAGCTTTACCATTTTCTGGAGTTCCAAACGTTGGCGCTCCTGACCGCATGTCAACATTTGATGTGAAGCCGCCATAAACTACTGGCGACCCTGGGAAGAATAGTTGAATCATTGCTATACAAAATAGAGCTTCCGCATTCTGTTGGGCGAGCGCCGCTCCCAAAGTTACGGGCGCCATTGCGCCCATCAAAGTAAAAGGAGTAACAATTGTGGCTTGCCCATATTCTGCCAACGCAAGCGCAGCATCTGACATCGCGTCATCTAGCTTACGGGGAGAATTAATGTTTATATTTCCCAGAAGCGATGGACTTAGAGCTAGCTCTTTTAATGATAATCCACGCGCAAGAGCTACCATTTCAACAGCATCTCGGACACGGTCGCGTCCTATTGGAACGGCTGCAAATACCTTATCACTTAACATCAGTGATGATCGATACGTATCAAGATGTCTTGTATTAGGGGGGAGATCGATAGGCGCGATTGTTTGATTGCCAAAAAAATGAATCGCATTAAATGCTTGGCCGAGTTTTACCAGGCTCTGATAGTCTTCAAAATTAGCTGGACGCCGTCCTCTAATACAATCGTGAACATTAGGAGGACCTGAGACCATGCCAAAATGAATTTGATTGCCACCTACTTCTAGCTGACGGTTCGGATTTCTTGGAGTAAGGGTGAATGAATTTGGTGCGCTTTCAATAATCTCCAATATTTTGTCTCTGCCTATTCTAACGATGCCGCTATTCTTATCTACCTTAGCGCCAATTTCTTCAAAGCGTTCTTTCACTTGCTGGCTTAAAACTTCTATCCCATGCTGTTCAAGTATTGTCATAGATGCATCGTGGATCAAATCTAAATCCTTCTCTTTCAACGGTTCTAATGCAGAATAGGAAGTACGAATCTCTGCCCAAGGCAACTGCGGGAGCGTCTTTTCTCTAGATCGGGAAGTCCGTGCTTGGCGACGACGATTAGCTCGTTTAGTTTGTCGGCTCAAATTTTTTCTTACCGTATGTTGACAGAATTTATCAGCACTAAACCTCTAGGATTTAGTGATGTTATTGCTGAATAATTTTTTTCAAAATTTGATGATTCATAATAAATAATCAAATTCACATATAGCAGAATATTGCTATGTTGTTAATACAATTTTACCAATATGGGCGCTGGTTTCCATTAACTGATGTGCATCGGATGCACGAACTAGGGGAAACGTTTTGTAGATTATTGGTTTAATTGTTTTTTCTTCTAACAACGGCCATACGTATTTACGCAAGTCTCTTGCAATCGTACCTTTCTGAGACACTGTTTGAGGTCTTAATGTTGAACCGGTAAAAACAAGTCGTTTGGTCATAATAGGCCTAAGATCAAGAGAAACTTTACTGGAGGTAAGAAACGCAATTTGAATTAAGCGTCCACCGACAGCCAGTGCCTGTATATTTCGTTCTATATAAGACCCGCCTACCATATCAAGAATTACCTCCACGCCATTACCTTGAGTCAGGTCAGAAATAACTTCAACAAAGTCTTCTGTTTTGTAATTAATGCTTCTAAAGGCTCCTAAGTTATCACATGCTCGGCACTTATCATCAGACCCTGCAGTTGTAATGACTTTAGCTCCAAAATGTGCAGCCAATTGAATTGCAGTTGTACCGATACCACTAGAACCGCCATGGATCAGAATATTTTCACCACGCTGCAGAGATCCTTTTTGAAAAACATTGGTCCAAACTGTAAAGTAGGTTTCGGGAATGGCTGCAGCCTCGATAAGCGTAAGTGTTGACGGGCATGGCAAGCATTGTGGAGCTGGAGCTACGCAATATTCAGCATAACCACCACCGGCGACTAATGCACAAACAGCATCATTTAGCTTCCAGCTCCTACAGTTTTCGCCAACGGCTGCCACAGTGCCAGCCACCTCTAATCCGGGTATCTTAGACACATGAGCAGGCGGCTGATATTTTCCTTGGCGTTGAAGGATGTCGGGGCGATTTACTCCCGCCGCAGCAACTTTGATCAGAACCTCGCCTGGACCTGGAGTCGGTAGTGAGCCTATAACGGCAGACAACATCTCGCATCCGCCCGGAGCCTTAATATCAACATAACACATTTCATTAGGAAGCTTCATTATCGTAATATCAAAAACCTATAGAAAATCTATTATTCATCAACAAATTTTAGTCCTGCTTCCTTCGGAAGCGTTTTTCCAGTAACTATGAAAACCGCTTGTCTGGGATCCTTAAGACATATCATACGAAATTCATCTGAGACTTGTGAGCGCCGGAATATTTCAGGCATGGCGATCCTTAACTCCCCTTCACTTATGACCTCAAATTCATTTTTGCACTCCATTTCGCTAAATGCTTTGCCACTATATTCGGTCCCCCTGTCGATAGAACTATTTAGTTGGCAATCTGGATGGAGTACGCTATCTTCGCTAATAGAACTTCGGATCAATTTTTTTTGCTGTTCAAGATCGCACTCAGAGAGGCTATTAAGCTTTCTTCGTGCATCTTGCAAGGGAGTGCTATCAAAGCATGCGTCAATCGTTAACCCATTGGCTGTTGTCATTGTATTTTGATCGGCCTTTGCCATGAACTTTGGTAGATCATGATGAAATAAATCTTCTATTTCTAAGTCTACTAATGGCCATAGAGGCTCTGCTCCATTTTCTGTAAAAACATCACTATATAAAACTTCAAGTTCTATACCGAGATCGACTCCGCTCTTCTGGAAGTCAGGATGTAAGATTCTGCTAAGGATGGATCCATAAAGCTCAGTAGAGTGTTTGAAGTATCGAACTGATTGCTGAAGTAGCCGAATGAAGGGAGAATCGGAAGCTAACATGTGATTCTTTATTTGAGAAATAAAATGATAAGTTTCTTCGAATCCACGAACCACCTCCTCTGTGTAATCTGCTGGAACAAGCGCTCTATTAGCAATTTGTGGCGCATTAGCTGAATCAAAAGACCTACGTATGTTTATAGCTTCATAGACCATAGCATCAGTATTGATATAGGAATGCTTAAGAATATTTATTTCGGCCTCTTTATTACCACTTGCTCCCATGCCTGATACATCGACATAGTTGCCTCTAATTTTTGTTGGTTTTGGAAGAAAATGGGATCTAAGCACTGAGCGCTCAATTAGACCCGAGGTAAGATTCTTGCCTCCCTTAGGCTTTTCAATTGACACCGCTCGATGCTGTGATATTGTTTCGCAATCAATTGGTATTGGATATTCCCCCATCGCTATGATATTTTCATGATGAAAATCTACACTATCCAACATGTAGAACAATGCTAAAAGAGCTCCACATCTTAGATAGAATGCACAAGCTTGGCTGTCACAATCCATTGATATGTTTTCAGCGAACTCCATCCAACCATAATGTGATTTGTGAACAAGTTTTAAAATTTTGAAGTCATGTGGGGCTCCTCTCTGATTCAGCCAACTAACGAGATCAAAGTACCCCATGTCTGCTGAAATATCTTTTGGTTTATAGATAATTTTATGCCCGCTATCAAATTCTACTAACGCTACAGTTCTGCCTTTATCATGAGCGTCTGATAATCCAGGAAGAACATGTATTACCTGAGCGTTTTTAGGAATATTAAATACGTCTGCCAGATCTGATTCATCCTCGGCCAAGCGACTACATTGTTCAGCGGTGTTATTAATCCATTGCTCTATACAATGGACCAAATGGCGCGCAAAAACAGGATAATCACAACATAGCTGCTTTAGTCCAGTATTAAGCAGCTTAGAAACAAATTGCTTATAGTATGCTTTTGATTTTGAGTTATTTCGGATAGCCCTATACTCCAAGCGCTCTAGCTGGGTTAAGGCTAAATAAGAATTAAATTCTAGCTCCAAAATTCGGCTGCATGATTCAGAGAGACGAACCAAAAGAAATCTATCGAGATCTGCGTAGGCAGAGCCAGAAAACCGATGCAATTCGCCCGAAACCTTTGTAATAAGCCTCATTCTGGCAAATTCTATGATTGGAACGAAGATTTCCTCAAATGGGACTGGATTATCTGACGTAAGGTAGGGTCTTCTAAACAGATAATCCTCACTAATCAACTCAGGATCAAATTGACGAATTGCCTCCAAAATTTCATTCAGTGTCCCCAACCATTTTGGAGTCTCATCGAGCCACCCTAGATTATCTGTTAGGACAAAATCAATATCGTCATCATTCAGTCCTGCGATTTCTAACCGCTTCTGAAAAGAAATGTGATTCCCACGAAAAGCAAGTTCGAGCCACTTAGTCCGTCTATCTTTACTTGCCCTTGAAGGCTCGCCTGCTTTCTTTATATCTAACTGTGAAATTCGCTTCAGACGCTCTTGAAGAGATAAAGACTGCTCCGCTATATGCTTTGACTCGAGTGGACTCAACATTCGCTTTTTTCACCTAGTTAGCTTGATATCAGTATTTCTAACATATTTTCTAAGGAGTTTTAAGTCTTTAACTCAAACTTAAGCAATAAGAACTTATTAGGATCTATATCAGAGACATGGTTTATTACCAACAGTCCTCTATGTGCCAACTATGTTAAAGTGGCAACCCATGCACAATCGAGCAGGACTCCATCACTCCATGAGTCAGTCTATTTTCGATATGGAAATTCTCTTACCACCAATTGTCCTCCTGCCTGCCAATGCCGAGGAAGCAATCGACTACGCTGGAGAGCAAACTCTTGATCTAACGCTGCACCAGAATTTCTTTATCTATCTGCCGCTTCGAAAGTAAAACACTCTTCATGTTAAGTGGTAATCAGAGGGGTATTTTATTTATATTAATCGGGATGACGATATCGTCTGTCCAGGATACGTTGATTAAACTCTTGTCAGACGATCTCTCGATTTTTCAAATTCAGTTCTTCAGATCACTCGTGGGTATCGGGGTTATAATTCTGTTTCAGATTACATTACGGCAACCTGTAATAGTTACAACTGCTTACCCAGCGCTAAGCTTACTCCGGGGAATCATGTTCTTTGGTGCGTACTCATTATTCTATTTTGCACAATCCAAAATACCAATTGCCAATGCAACTGTCTTATATTTAGCTAACCCATTTTTTACAACATTAATTGCGATACTAATTTTTAAGAGTCAAGTCGGTTTTAAACATTGGCTAATCATAATTTTTGGATTTTTCGGAGTCGTATTGATCTATCAGCCTAATACTAAAGTGTTTAACGTTTATTACCTTCTTCCAATACTAGTAGCGCTCCTCTATTCACTCATTGTTACTATAACCAAACTAACATCTAACAAAGACACTCTTTTCCAGCAACTCTTTTATACATATTTGGTAACTGTTTTTCTAAGCGGACTCCTAGGTTTGACGGTGGGAGATGGTAGATTTGATACAGCCGAATATGCTCAGATAAAATTTCTAGTCCGGGGTTGGCAAATCTTTGATCTCAGCGCTGTTGTCTGGCTACTTACTATTTCGGTAATTGGCACTACGGCGCACGCATTTTTTCTGGCTGCATACCGTATAGGTGATCCTTCTGTGATTAGCCCTTATGAGTACACGTTGCTTCCATGGATGATCTTATGGGGTTTTGTTTTCTGGAGTGAAGTGCCATCATTCGAAGTCCTTATCGGGATGTTACTTATTGTAGGCTCTGGGCTTGTGCTTTTTTATAATGAACAAGCAAAAAACAAAAAATGATGGTCTTCCCCATTTGTAATTACAATTTAATGTTACAGACGATGGCGGGAAACCAAGCGTCCGACTAGGCAAAAGGAATAGCTAACGTAATGTCCTTCCCCCTCCCTACCAAGTACGGTCTTTTCCTTCGCCATAGCTATCATAATAATGAGTGTCCAGATGTTGATCCAATGGTCTTTTTCAGTCTCGGTGAAATACCGAAAAACTTAAACGCCATCATGGTTTATTCCAATTAGCAAACAGCCTGTGTTTGTGCGTGAGTTATGACGTGTGCCTTTTGGGTACGTTACAAAATCACCTGGCTTCAATGTTGTGCCATCGTCCTCTATGAGATCTCCCTCTAGAATAAGGAATTCTTCATCGACATCATGTACGTGCACCACAGTTTCGGCGCCAGGCTCTAAACGCATTGCATACCAACCCTTTCGTAGCTTTGGATCATAACTAATGTTGAGCAAAGTAATATTTTCTTGTTCTTGCCCATCTAAATCGTAGGGTACGAATTGGCCCTTATAGATATTGGTAATTTTTCTAGATTCATTCATTGATATCGATTTCGTCAGGCGTTATTGGCATTTAATGTGGTATTATGATGGATTAGTTGCATTTTTGTTTTTTTACCATCGCTAAAATAATACTTTACAATGCGAGAGAAAGTCATTTATATGTTAGAACGCTGATATGTAATGATGCGCTAGACCAATTAAACACTCAGCGTACCAGCTATTATAAAATCATGCGGAGTTGTTTTTTTAGCATATATGAAAGTACAGAGAACATTACTGGGGAATTATTATGACTCGAATTGCAATTGTTGGCGCTGGGCCTTGCGGTCTCTCACAAATGCAGGCTTTTCGCTCAGCACAAGCAAATGGTGCTGAAATACCAGAAATAGTTTGTTTTGAGAAACAAAATGACTGGGGCGGTTTATGGAACTATAGCTGGAGGACAGGTACAGATGAATATGGTGAGACATGCCATGGCAGCATGTATAAATATCTTTGGTCGAATGGACCAAAGGAGTGCTTAGAATTTGGCGATTATAGCTTTGAAGAGCATTTCGGACGATCAATACCTTCATTTCCGCCAAGACAAACGCTTCGAGACTATATTACTGGCCGAGCTGCACATGCTGGTTTCAGAGATTGGGTGAAATTTGGACATGTTGTTAGAGATGTAAAGTATATTAAAGACGCCAATCAATTCTTAGTTCGCGCGGTTGATTTATTGAACCAGAAGGATGCTGAGGAGTTATTTGATTACGTAGTAGTAGCGAACGGGCATTTCTCGGTGCCTAACTTGCCTACTTTTGTTGGTATCGATAATTTCCCTGGTCGGGTTATTCATGGGCATGACTTCCGAGATGCCGCTGAGTTTCAAGGGCAGCGGTTACTGATTGTTGGCGCTAGCTATTCAGCTGAAGATATTGCACTTCAGAGTAAAAAGTATGGTGCGACTTCGGTGACTTGTAGCTATCGGACAGCACCTATGGGTTTTGATTGGCCAGATGGTATTGAGGAACTGCCTCTGATTGATCATTTTGACGGTGAAACCGCGCACTTTTCAAACGATGTCAAACGAGATTTCGACTCTATTATTTTATGCACTGGTTATTTACATCATTTTCCATTTCTGGCAGAAGAACTTAGACTCATAACTACCAATAGGCTTTATCCAGGCAAATTATATAAAGGTATCTTTTGGGCCGACAATCCGAAGCTTGTCTATCTAGGAATGCAAGATCAATACTATACCTTTAGCATGTTTGATGCCCAGGCATGGTACGCTCGCGATGTCGTGATGGACCGGATCAAACTGCCCTCATATTCAGAAATGCAAAGTGATATAGATAAATGGCAGCAACGTGAGGAGAGCCTCACTAATCCGAGTGAAGACATAGACTTTCAGACGGATTACTGCAAGGATTTATCGACTAGAGTTGACTATAGTCTCGATTGGGATCTTGCGGCTCAAAATTTCAAGGATTGGGAACATCATAAGGAAGAAAGCATTATCGGTTATAGGGATAAAGCGTTTCGTTCCCCAGTGACTCACGCTCATGCACCAACTCATCACACAGCATGGTGGGAGGAAATGAATGATTCAACAGAAATGTTCCTATCGTGACCAACAATAGATCTAGCATTATTCATCATTTTAAAAAGCACAAAAAGCTGATACACAAACTCTTCCCTATTTAAATCATAGACTTATAACGTTGAAAAAGTACTGTTAACGAGACCGTCGCCGGTTCGAACCTAGTTAGGAAAGTCAAACGGTTACCCATCAATCAGATATTTAGAATTTGATTATTTCGGCCGGCCATCAAACACATCAACATTTTCCGGGATATGATGGTAATTTTGTTTGTCACAGGTAAAAATCGCCATTTCTGTCTTAAAAACTGACGGGTCATCAAAAGTGCCAACTTTTATAATGATTGCGCCGGGTCTTTTTGGGGTCTCATTTGCTATTCCAGTCCCACAAACCCCACAAAAATGTCTTGTGACTGGTTGCTCCAAATCCGTCCGAGTAAATTTATTCATTACCCCAGATGTTAAGTGGAAATTATCGAGTGAAAACCGCATCAGAGGCACTGGATTCCCTCCGCTAAAATGACAGCATTCCCGACAATAACATTGCAGGGAAGCTTCAGGTTCGCCATCAACTGCATAGCGCACTGTTTTGCAATAACAACCGCCTGTAATTTTCATAACTGATATTACCAATTTCGTTCAATTTAATGAGCAATTATAGAACTAAATATGCTGTACAAATAATACAAACTGTAGGGGTGCAAGCCTACACACTCTTTTTTTCTTCACTGAAATTGACTGCAAACTAAAAAATTCACCCGTCACTATCATATAATCAGGCGCTTACGTATATTTAGAATTATCGAAACAACCTTGGCTTAACGCACATCCATAATGAAACTGATATTTGATTTTTTCCCATTAATCTTATTTTTTGGAGCTTATCGTTTTTACGATATCTATACTGCGACAGGAATCGCAATCGCGGCATCTTTAGTACAAGTTTTTATTATTTGGTATAGAACTCGAAAATTCGAACCAACGCATATTGTAACTCTTGCGGTAATCGTGATTTTTGGCGGAATGACCCTAATTTTTCGCGATGATGTTTTTATCCGATGGAAGCCTACAATCGTTGAGTGGATTTTTGCTGCCGTTGTTTTCGGTAGTAACTTTGTTGGACGACGTACCGCCATTGAATATGTTATGGGATCTCAGTTGACTTTACCGAATCCTATATGGAAAAAATTAAATGTTGCCTGGGGTTTATTTTTTCTTGTGGTTGGGGCATTAAATATCTATGTTGCTTTCTTTTTTCGACCAAACCTTCCAGAAGAAGTGCGACTTGATTTTTGGGTTAATTTTAAAGTATTTGGTATGATGGGTTTGACCCTAGTTTTTGTCATTGGTCAAATGTTCTTCATAGCGAAACACATTAAGCCCAACCAGGTTGGTGAAGATTAAATAATAACATGCCTCAAATTAATACAGTCACTATAATCGAAGAACGGCTCAGAAACGCGCTTGAAGTAAATTCTTTAGAGATAATTGATGAAAGTCATTTGCATGAAGGCCACCCGGGGGCTGCTTCAGGTGGAGGTCATTACCAAGTTCTAATAACTGCTTCTGAATTTAAAGGCCTAAACCTAATCCAGCGCCACAGGCTTGTATATGACGCGTTGGGAGACGCTATGAACGCACAAATTCACGCTCTCAGTATTCAAGCGTCAACACCGGATGATTCTTGAATGCTCAGTTAGTTTTTACGTCTACTCATACCTCACTATGAATTTGAGTAATACCCACTTTTTCTCCATTTGAGTTTAATATCGGTGGAAATGCAAGAGCATTAAGTTTAAGACTGATACTTGGGTTAAGCTTCCCGAAGCGATCTAATAATAATCCCATAATAGTTTCTGCAGCTCGTCGACCACCATCATCAATCTTGAGTGCAATCCCAATACGCTGGTCTGGGAGACATCCACTATACACTCCTTCGGCACCACCTTTGACAATCAAATGTGAGCCTGACAAGGTCATTGTTTTGGTACACCAACGACCGGTTCCAGCTACCATAAATGGTTGTGCAGTCATAGCGTTATAAAGCTTTTTAGCTGCGTGCACCCGAGCGTCAGAAAGTCCCCGTCCAGTTCCATAACAAGCCATTGCAAGTGCAAGACCCCGTAACGAAATACCGAAAATAGGTGCTCCACACCCATCTTTGGCCACTGGGCTCACTTCCATATTATCTAAAGTCATTTCGCTCAAAAGTTGCTTAATGCGGAGTTGCACCGGATGGTTTTTTTCTAAATATCCATCGAGGGGCTCATTGCAGTGCCGAGCCGTGCTTAAAAATCCTGCGTGCTTTCCGGAACAATTATGATGAAGAGGGCTTGGCAAAATATTATTTTTAACTAAATACCTTCGAGCTTGAGTGCTTGTGGGTTGTTGAGCTCCACACCCTAAATTAATCATTGACAACCCAACTCGTTCAAGCCATCCTTGAACAGTAGTCACATGTCTATCCTCACCGCTATGTGATCCGCACGCTATTGCAAATTCAAGATCAGTCAGAGCCCACCGATTGGCTGCGCCTGTTTCTATGAGGGGCAACGCCTGTAACGGTTTTAGTGACGATCGGGGATAGGTTAATTTGTCTATATCTCCAGCTGAGGAAATAACAGTCGCATCATCCTTTATCACAGCATATGCTCCTCGATGAATGCTTTCTGTTAAGTCTCCTCTAGTAATCTCAACCAAAATGGGATTTGCTTTCATTTTTTCTTTATCTTGACAGTGTACGTTTTAATTCATATTGTCTATAGTCTTAATATTATGAAATGTATGTTACCTACTAAGTCATGTACAATCTACTAGACAACTAGTTATTTGATGATCACTTCATCTTTGCTCAATCTGAAGACCACCTCACTATACTCTTTGCATAAAGAACTTGGAGCCAAAATAGTACCATTTGC
This sequence comes from Acidiferrobacteraceae bacterium, assembly GCA_002721105.1. Next base: position 44,675 of record PBJL01000025.1, read on the forward strand.
AGGCTACCAGATGCCGGTCAGCTACCCAGAGGGGATAATCAAAGAACATATTCACACTCGTAATGAAGTGAGTCTTTTTGACATATCACATATGGGTCTAATCCAATTAGAGGGGCTACCTGTTGTGAAGTATATTGAAACACTTGCACCTGCCAACCTTATCGGGCTTGAAAGAAACCGTCAATGCTATTCATTTTTTTTGAATGAGAAAGGAGGAATTATTGATGATTTTGTTGCCATGAATACTGGCAAAGATTATCGGCTCGTAGTAAATGCAGGCAATACAGATTTAGTCGTTTCTCTATTAAACTCTAGTGAAAAATTTCGAAACAATATAACTCTTCTAGAAAAATACTCAATGATTGCATTGCAAGGTCCAAAATCCGGTCAAATCATGAAGAGCCTAAAAGGTAATTGTGAAGATATGTCATTTATGGATGTACGTTTCATGAATCTCGTCGGTATTGAATGTTTAGTTACCCGTAGTGGTTATACCGGAGAAGACGGTTTTGAAATTGTAGCTTCATCCAATGAGATAGAAACTTTGGCCCGAAATATTCTGGAATTTCCATCAGTTGCACCGGCAGGCTTAGGCGCAAGAGACACTCTTCGTTTAGAAGCTGGACTTTGCTTGCATGGTAATGATATTGGGCCAGCAATTTCTCCAATTGAGGCAAAAATCGCCTGGGCGATACCACCTGTGCGTCGCAAAGGGGGCACAAGATCAGGAGGATTTTCTGGCTCCAAGCGTATTTTTGAACTCTTGGAATTCGGTGCCTCTAAATACAGAGTGGGTTTGTTGACCAACCAACGTATTCCCGTCCGCTCCGGCACACAATTGTGGAATGAAAGCAAGGAAGAAATTGGCACTGTGACAAGTGGAGCTTTTGCCCCATCCTTAGGAAAGCCTATTGGAATGGGCTATGTATTGAATCAAGAGGCATTCAACGGAAACCATATTCACGCTACGATCCGAGGGAAAAGGATAGACTTACATGTTACCAGTTTGCCATTCATGAAAACTAACTATTATCGAGCTTAATTATGTATTAAGGAGATCAAATGACAAATATTAGATATACCGAAGATCACGAGTGGGCTCTACTTGAGGAGGATATTGTTACAGTTGGAATAACTGATTTTGCCCAAGATCAACTAGGAGACCTTGTTTTTATTGAACTTCCAAATATCGATAACGTTGTTAAAAAAGGAGACGAAGCGGCGATTATTGAATCGGTTAAAGCAGCTGGGGATGTTAAATCTCCAATGGGAGGTAAGATCATAGAAATTAATACAACATTAATAGATGCTCCTGAGAAAGTTAATCAGGATCCTATGGGTTATGGTTGGTTCTATAAGATTTTAATCTCAGATATGAGTGAATGGGACAGCTTACTAGACGAGGAAACTTACCAAGAAATGGTGACTTCATCATCGTAGTTTTTTGTATATGGAGAGCGATTTGACATGAATAATCACAAACGCGCCAACTTGACCGATTTGGAAATGCATGGGGATTTCCTAAACCGGCATATTGGCTCAAGTAAAGCGGATATAATGGACATGCTAGATCTATTAGATGTCAACTCACTGGACCAGCTTATTCAAGAAACTGTGCCCCAATCTATATTAGTCAGTGAGCCTCTCAATCTCATGCCTGCCCGTAGTGAAAGAGAAACTACTACTTATCTTCGACATATGCGTAGGCGGAATAAAGTTTTCATATCAATGATTGGTTGTGGTTATTACGGCACTATTATGCCTAGTGTCATAAAACGAAATGTCCTTGAAAACCCTGATTGGTACACTGCTTACACCCCCTATCAGGCTGAGGTAAGCCAAGGACGCCTAGAAGTCCTACTTGCCTTTCAACATATGGTAAGTGACTTGACGGGCATGCAAATAGCTAACGCTTCACTTTTAGATGAAGGAACAGCTGCAGCAGAAGCGATGGCAATGGCCAAAAGAATCTCTAAAAATTCATCGAACACATTTTTTGTAGACGCTAATTCTCACCCCCAGACTATATCGGTCCTGAAGACAAGAGCCCAATTTCTAAATTTTGAGATAATTTTAGGAGATCCACTGCAGGAAATTGGGGATAACAATTTTTTTGGTGCCCTAATTCAGTATCCAACCTCTATGGGGCGCTTATATGATCTTAGCAATCCCATATCCACTATCCATGAAAAAAAAGCAATAGCTGTAGTTGCAACTGATCTTCTAGCTCTGACTTTACTCAAACCGCCAGGCGAATTCGGCGCAGATATAGTAGTCGGAAATAGTCAAAGATTTGGTGTGCCAATGGGCTATGGTGGCCCACATGCCGCTTTTTTTGCAACCAGAGAATCTTTTATGCGATCAATTCCTGGCCGAATGATAGGCGTCTCAATTGATTCTCATGGTAAACAGGCTCTTCGAATGGCTCTACAAACTCGGGAACAACATATTCGCCGTGAGAAAGCTACAAGTAACATCTGTACAGCTCAAGTACTCTTGGCAAATTTATCTGCTTTGTATGCGATGTATCATGGTCCCGGAGGTCTTAAAGCAATTGCAAATCGAGTGCATCGAATGACAATGATTCTTAATTTAGGCCTTAAAAAATTAGGCTATACCACAGGTAACGAGGAATTTTTTGACACAATTGAAATTA
>PBJL01000026.1 GCA_002721105.1 Acidiferrobacteraceae bacterium
CCGCCAGCGTTCAATCTGAGCCAGGATCAAACTCTCCAGTTTAAAATGGCTTGTCGCGAGCTGAAAGCCCGCTACACACTCCTAATTAATACCACTTAAGGAGCGCTGAACAACTGAATTACAGAATCTCGACGCAAAAGCGCCCACACAATCTGCCTAATCTATTTTTAAAAGAGCAGAGCGTTACAACCAACATGGTTGGGTACACTCGCGGGGGCCGTTAGTATACATCGAAATAGTCTAGTGTTAAAGACAATTTGCAGATTTTCTAGGAGGATTCACCTCAATCACATATCTATTCAATAATAATACGCGCAAACCGACGTTTTCCTACCTGAAATACAGCCTCTATGCCCTTGGTGAAAGATATATCCCTATCTCTTATTCGTTCTCCGTCAATANGTACTGCTCCTTGATCCAATAATCGTAGAGCCTCAGAGCTGCTGGCTACTAATCCGGCTTCCTTTAACAACCTGCCAATTGGCATTCCATCTTTAGGCACTTTGATCTTCTTGCTTTTTATATCAGATGGTATTCCCTTATCTCTAAATTGCTGTACAAACTCTTCTCGCGCATTCTGAGCTCTACCACGAGAATGAAAGCGTTCAACTATCTCTTCTGCAAGTAAAAATTTAATATCCATCGGATTTCTANCATCCAACACGTCTTTCCGTAGGCTATTAATTTCAGTTAACATTCGAAAGCTCAAAAGGTTAAAATACCGCCACATTAGTTCATCTGATATGGACATTATCTTACCGAACATCTCGTTTGCTGGATCACTAATTCCAATATAATTATCCAAGCTCTTCGACATTTTTTGAACTCCATCAAGGCCTTCCAGCAATGGCATCGTCATTACTATCTGAGGTGGTTGCGAGAACTGTTTCTGCAATTCCCGACCAACCAATAAATTGAATTTTTGATCAGTGCCTCCGAGCTCTATATCAGCTCTTAAAGCTACTGAATCATAGCCCTGAATTAGAGGGTACAGAAATTCATGAATTGATATTGGCTCGTTGTTTTTATATCGATTAGAAAAATCATCTCGCTCAAGCATACGCGCCACAGTCTGCCTAGCTGCTAACCCAATTAGACCTTCCGCGCCCAATCGAGAATTCCAGCTAGAATTAAATTCTATCCGCGTTTTTTTTGCGTCTAGAATTGAGAACACTTGCTGTTTGTAAGTAGCCGCATTTCGATTTATCTGTTCTTTGGAAAGTGGAGGCCTTGTAGCGCTCTTTCCGCTAGGATCTCCTATCATGCCTGTAAAATCTCCAATGAGAAAAATAATTTCATGGCCCAATTGTTGGAACTGGCGCATTTTATTCAGAATTACCGTATGACCTAAATGCAAATCTGGNGCTGTTGGATCAAAGCCTACCTTTACTATTAACGGCCTAGCTTCTTCAATACGCTTAATTAGATCCGACTCAGGGATTATCTCTTCCACGCCTCTTTTGAGTTCGTCTAAATTATGATTATTCTGCATTTTAGGAATAAATAGTAAGTGTAAATATTGTTATCTTTAGTCGAATTCTAACTCAACACTATCATACAATTATGGATCAAATTTTTGACGATCCACGAAAAGGAAGTTAGATTACCAACCTAGACTTCATATTTCTACTACAACTCACCCCAATCGCTAGAGGCGAGTCTGTATCAACTCAGTAAGAAAACAAAGAATTAAAGCCGGAATATTATCCCGATACTATCACTATTTGATACCTCTTTATGAGCAAAAAAATAAAGACTACTTTTTTTGGGCTTGGGACAATTTTCGTTGTACTAGCAATTGTCTTGGTCACTCGTGAGCCAACCGCCTCAATAAATCGACAAGAATCATTAGAGCTGAGAAAGAACCAACTTACCAAACAAATGTTGAGCGTATTCGATGAAGAAGCTCAATTGACAAANAATTCTTTAGGCCTAACTGANGACNTTCAATCAAACTTATTGGCACCAAAACTGAGAGTTGATCCGTTTCCATACCAAAATGAGAANAATTGGCCTCCAATCGAAGTTCCATATATTAAAGAAAGTATCGAACTTGCAAAATCTAAGGACACAAACAAAGATTCATTAATTTCTATTCCCTCCACTAACTTAGCAGAGAATTTGGCCGAAAGAAAACTTGATTTTGATTTGAGCTATTCCCTTATTCTTCGAACAGTAACTCCTGCTTCAGACGTCAAATTTCTCAAGCCCGCTTCAGGAAATTCAGATCGCTGGATCAGTGTGAGTGTAAAAACTGGCGACTCTTTGTCAGTTATTTTTGAACGTCTTAAGCTCAATCCTCAATTAGCCATAAATATAGCTCGACAAAAAGATGCAGCTTCTTTAAGTAATCTACGATTGGGGTCTCATCTTAAAATCCTTGTTAGANNGAGANAATTTCTTGAGCTTAGATATCAAATTAATGCACTAACAACTTTAAAAATCGTAAAGAAAGCTGATCAGTTTGATATAAAAAAAATAAAAAGAAAATTTGATATTACCCAGCGAACATTCAGCGGTTCAATTAAGTCATCACTATTTGAGAGCGGAATTAACGATGGCCTAGAGATGGATCTTCTCTATGAATTATCTTCTATTTTCCAATGGAAAATAGACTTCAATAGAGATTTAAGGCCAGGAGATACATACACTCTTATTTATGAGGAGAAATCATTGGACGGAAAGATATTTGGTTTCGGCCCTATCCTAGCTGCCGATATAACTTTAAATGGAAAACAGTATCGCGCTATCCGGCATGTAGATGAAATTGGTAGACCTCAATATTTCACTCCAGAAGGTGAAAGTCTTGAAGGTTTGTTTCTCCGCTCCCCTATGAAAATCTCCCGCATAACTTCAAAATTTACCAATAGACGATTTCATCCTGTGCTAAAAGAGTGGCGAGCTCATAAGGGTGTGGATTATGGTGGAGTTACTGGAGACCCTGTAATGGCGACGGGTGATGGTATTNTTACCTTTGCAGGATGGAAGGGCAATTATGGAAGAACGGTCATCATTCAGCATGGAAAGCAATATAGCACTCTGTATGCACATTTATCTAAATTTAAACAAAATATTGGAGTAGGAAACAAAGTTAATCAAGGTCAAATTATTGGCTATCTCGGCTCCTCCGGGTTGACTACTGGCCCGCATCTTCACTACGAGTTTCGAGTGAATGGTGTCCACAAGAATCCGCTAACTGTAAAACTTCCAAGAACATTTGCGATTGACCGCGCATCAAGGCCTAAATTTTTCGACAGGGCTCGCAATTGGACTATTCANCTGGATCAAGCAAGATCAAAAACAGGCTATCATCAAAGCTGATCGAAAGCTATTCAAATTAGGATAAAATTCAGCATCTAAACGAAAATAAGAACTCGAAATATTGAGTCAATGAAACTAGATCTATTTGACTTAGCTAAAATACTTAAAGCGAAAATGAAGAACCACACCCACATGTTGTAGATGCGTTTGGATTGTTAACTACAAAGCGACTACCCATTAAATCATCTAAAAAGTCAATTTCTGAGCCCGTAAGATATTGGAGACTCATAGAGTCTATCAGAAGTTTTACCTCTCCTATATTAAAGTGTACATCGTCTTCCTCGCTCTGTTCTTCAAACTGAAAACCATACTGAAATCCAGAACAGCCTCCACCTTTGACGAAAACCCTCAACATTAAAGACTTTTTTTTCTGGGCGATTATCGTAGAGACGCGTTGAGTGGCTGTATTGGTCATAGAGACAACCATCTGTTCATTCATCACTGTACTCATTCATACTTTTTTTGCGGAAGGGATTCCAGTATAACTCTTAATAGATTCGTCTGCTCACAATATCTCATTTTCTATATGGCAGTCATGAAATGTTATGTAACAAAAGAAAAATCAGGCCCAAAGTAATTTTTTTAGAATCCTGGGGGAAGAGGATTCGAACCTCTATTGGCGGAGTCAGAGTCCGCAGTCCTACCGTTGGACGATCCCCCACCACATTTAGTACCTAGTTAACCAAAAATGGCCCTCACAACTTTAGAGCAATTTATAGTATGTGCGTTTTTATCTTGATTTTAACTGTTTAGCGTTTTGAGTACTGCGGACGTTTACGTGCCTTTCGAAGACCAACCTTTTTTCGCTCCACTTCACGCGAATCACGCGTCACAAAACCAGCTTTCCTTAAAGGATCTCGTAATGAATCATCATAATTCATCAGAGCGCGGGTGATCCCGTGTCTTATGGCGCCAGCTTGACCGCTACTGCCTCCACCAACAACTTTTACACGGATATCAACTTTCTCCGATAGCTCTGTTAGTCCAAGAGGCTGCCTCACAATCATCCTAGCAGTTTCTCTTCCGAAATATTCATCCAGAGATTTCTTGTTTACAGTTATTTCACCTGTTCCTGAAGTCAAAATTACCCGCGCAGTGGAAGACTTCCGCCTTCCGGTGCCGTAATGATATGATTGTCTAGTAGCCATATATTGTCTTTGCTCTCAATGATGTAAGGTTTATAGAGCAAGGGGCTTCGGATTCTGCGCCGCATGAGGGTGTTGATTTCCTGCATACACCTTCAACTTTGACATAACGCTACGCCCTAACCGATTCTTAGGCACCATTCCTCTCACCGCTTTCTCGATAACTCGCTCTGGGTTGTTTCGAAGCTCCTCATCCAAAGATAGTTCTTTAATACCACCTGGGTAACCTGTATGCCTAAATCTCTTTTTGTTGGTCAACTTAGCACCCGTAACTCTGATTCGGTCAGCATTAATAACTACGATATAATCACCAGTATCAACGTGGGGGGTATATTCTGGTTTATGTTTGCCGCGTAATCGTTCAGCAACTTGTGTTGCGAGCCGACCAAGAATCCTATCAGTCGCATCGACCACATACCATTCGTGGCAAACATCTTCAGGGCGTGTAGATATTGTCTTCATCTAATCCAAGTTAAATTTTAATTGCAGCACACGAAAAACGAGTGGCGGATCTTACAAGATGGCGCGCCCTCTTACAACCAAAATACTAAAAAGAACCTTCAAACAGGGTTAATTTCTTCCAATTAGTAGAAAACCACCGAAAATACGTCTATGCCCTCCAGATCCAAGCCATCAAATGGCATGCAACCAGACGATTACTAGTCTTGGTAAAGCAATTGNCCAAGGAAGTTATCGCTGTGATGTGATTCTGATTTGAGTATCCCCTAACCACATTATTTAGTCAACTTTCTATCTAATTTCTAGCAATTCATTGAAAATTACGATTTCAAACAACTAATCTACTGAAGCTAACAACTCAATCCAATGAACAACAGGAATATCACTTGCTTTCCCAAGATGCATAATGCANCCTAGGTTTGCNCTAGCGATCAACTCAGGAGAATTCTCCTTCAATCTAANNANTTTGGCTTCTCTAAGATTATTCGCAATATCACTTTGTAAAAAAGAATAGGTACCGGCTGAACCACAACACATATGTTGATCTTTTACCTCCGATATATTCCATCCATTGCTCGCCAGGATCGTCTCAACAAGCCCATTAACTCGTTGGCCATGCTGTAGCGTGCAAGGAGAATGAAAAGCTACATGACGATGGTCTCCCCATTTTAAACCTAGCGGCTTTTCAGAGGCGACCACTTCACTTAAATCACGAACTATTGAACTCACTTTTAGAGCTTTTTCTGAATAAGCCTGGTCATCCATAAGCAATTGACCGTATTCGCGCACAGTAACTCCACAGCCACTTGCCGTCATAACAATAGCCTCACAGCCATTGACTATATCCGGCCACCACGCATCAATATTTTTGCGTGCTAATCTTTTAGCTTCAGCCGTCCCATCTAAATGCAAGCTCAGAGCACCACAACATCCGCTATTTGGTTTCACTAAAAGAGAAATTCCTGCTTTATTAAGCACTTTCTTCGCGACTGTATTAATAGATGGGGCAATTGCTGGCTGCACACAACCATCCAAAAGTAACATGTAACGAGATCGTTTTATATCCTCTGTTTTGCTTGGCGATCGATACGGTGGGATATGCTTTGCCCATCGGTTGGAGAGCGCAAGTTTAATTGGTTGAGCAATTAAAATCATAATACGAACCACTTTTGTTGAGACGAGTATTCTCCTCAACAAAAATCGTATTAACCGACTCTTCAATGTTCTAACTCGAGTTTCTTTTATGATTTCACGTCCAATTTCCAACAAGCGACCATACTTGACTCCCGACGGACAGGTAGTTTCACAAGCGCGACAAGTTAAACACCGATCAAGATGCTTATTAGTCAACCGAGAGGTAGCATTACCTTCAAGCATAGATTTCATTAGATAAATACGTCCTCGAGGACCATCGAGTTCATCGCCCAATAGCTGATACGTTGGACAAGTAGCATTACAGAAGCCGCAATGGACGCATTGCTGTACGATTTTTTTTGCCTCATTAGCAACTGCTAAATTTTTGTAACGATCAGCAATCTGAAGTTCCACGATTCAGAGCTCCCGATATAATCTGCCTGGATTAAGGATTCCAGCAGGGTCAAATGCTAGCTTGAGATTGTGATGCAGCGTAAACATTTGCTGACTGAGCGGATGCTCTACTTCCTCACTACGGTCACCACCGCGGAATTTTGTCGCATGGCCGCCTAACTTTTCTGATAATCTATAAACGCTATCATCCTCATGTGGATATCTTGCCAACCAACGCAGGCCACCGCCCCACTCAATAAGAGATTTACCTGGCAATTTCAATGGATCAACCGCAGGTGGCACAATAATGCGCCACAAAATATTGGCCTTCTCAAAGAAAGGCAACTTCTGCTCTCGTAATTCTATCCAAAATTTTTCTGCATTTGGATCTTCTGTGCCACCGATTTCTTTTACTGCTGAGGTAACACTAGCTTCGGTTCCAGATAGTCGTATGCGTAATTCATTTTCAAAAAAGCATGTTCCTGTTATAGGTAATGGCTTACCTCCCAATTTATTCATCCAAGATATAGCTGTTTTCTCATCAACATCATAGATTTGAGTTCGCTCTTTCTGGGGAACCGGCAATACTTTAAACGACGCATCTAATATGAGTCCCAATGTGCCCATTGCACCAGCCATTAATCGGGCGGCGTCATATCCAGCAACATTTTTCATCACTTGCCCTCCAAAACGAAGTATTTCACCACGACCATTTATGCATGTTATGCCCAACAAAAAATCTCTCAAAGAACCGGCATAAGGTCTAGCAGGCCCTGAAAGGCCGCAAGCTATAGTTCCCCCAATGGAAGCTTCTGAATTGTAATTAGGTGGTTCGAATGGCAACTGCTGCCCTGATCGATTAATTTCTTCTTGAATATCACTAATTAATGAACCACATTTCACTGTCAAACTCAATTCGGTAGGTTCATAACTAATTATTCCAGCATGTTTTGAAACATCAATTGGTTCACCTATGGGCTGACGCCCCAGAAAATGCTTCGTATCGCTCCCTACGATACGCAAAAGAGTCAGAGACGATTCGGCTTCACAAATAGCATCACTTAAACTTTGGGATAAATCTATCATTAAAATGCTTTATCCATAACTAAAAACGTTCCAAGTCAGGAAAACTTAAAGCCCCATTATGTACATGCATCCCATTTAGTTCGGCACACCGTGCCAGACTAGGAATTGCTTTGCCTGGATTTAAAATTCCCTTTGGATCAAATGCTCGTTTTAATGCGTGAAATTGAGCGATTTCCGCCTCTGAGAATTGGATGCACATCTGGTTCAGTTTCTCAACACCTACTCCATGCTCTCCGGTAATTGTCCCACCTGCCCGTATACACAACTCTAATATTTTACCGCCGAGTTCTTCAGTTTTTTGAAGTTCGCCAGGCTTGCTTGCGTCATAAAGTATTAAGGGGTGCAGGTTTCCATCGCCAGCGTGAAAAACGTTAGCGACTGCCAATTCATATTCCCTGGATAGCGAATAGATTGAACGAAGAATGCTAGCCAATCGATATCTCGGTATAGTTCCATCGATACAATAATAGTCAGGCGAGATTCTTCCAACAGCAGGAAATGCACTCTTTCTTCCAGACCACAATCTTAGTCGATCATCTTCAGATTGCGATACTCGAATTTCCGTTGCACCTTCGGAAATTAAAAGGTTCTGTACCTGTTCGACTTGCTGAGTGACATCTGATAACGGCCCATCTAGTTCACAAAGGAGTATGGATGCTGCCTCAATTGGATACCCGCAAGCAATGAAATCTTCTGTTGCACGAATTGCTAAATTATCCATCATCTCTAATCCAGCCGGAAGAATGCCACTTGCTATGATTGATCCAACCGCGTTTCCTGCCGTCCCGATATCATCAAAAGCCGCCAATATTACCTGAGCGCTAGTTGGTTTTGGTAATAGACGAACGGTAACCTCAGTGACAATTCCTAGTAATCCCTCAGATCCATTTAACAATGCCAAACAATCATATCCTGGCCAATCCAAACCCGCGCTCCCAAGTGAAATTTGCTCTCCATTTGCGAGCACAACATCTACTTTAAGGACATTGTGAACAGTTAGGCCATACTTCAAACAGTGAACACCGCCCGCATTTTCTGCTACGTTACCTCCGATAGTGCAAGCAATCTGAGAAGATGGATCAGGAGCATAATAGAGACCGAAAGGAGCGGCGGCCTCGGATATCGAAATATTTCGCACCCCTGGCTGGACGCGGGCGATTCGATTAGCGGGATCAATTTCAAGTATCTTGTTAAAACGTGCCAAACTCAAAACTATACCTTCTTTCAAGGGTTTTGCTCCACCGGAAAGACTGGTACCTGCTCCACGGGCTACGACTGGAATTTCATGGGACATGCAAAATTTCAGAATTGCACTAATTTGACTAATTTCAGACGGAATAGCTACGGCAACTGGCAATTCTCTGTAAGCGCTAAGTCCGTCACATTCATACGGTCTCAATGTCTCCACATCAGTAACTAGGCGATCTTTTGAAAGAATTCGCTCTAGTTCAGTTATTAGTTGTGATGAGTGCACTTAAATTTGGAATATCTTTCTAGATTAAATTACAAAACAGTATGCCACAGATTAAGGAATTTAGATTAAAAACCCAATTTGGGTAGGATCTCATACTTGGGGGAAAATGACGTCATTTTGATTTAGTTAGGTGTAGAATATTCTAGAACAACACAAACATTTTAATCATGCCAACACGTTCTTATACGAAAACCGACCTAATCTTTCTCATCGCAGATGATGCATTAAGTACTTTATTCGGAAAACCCCGATCTTCGGATCGACCTAACCCAAGCGACGGATTGACTGATCAATCTCTTTCTAATACAGGAAAAAAACAAAGCATCAGATTAATGCGAGTTAATCATTCTGGCGAAATATGCGCTCAAGCTCTTTACCGAGGTCAAGCATTGACAGCACGATCCAAATCAGTCAAAAGTCATATGATCCAAGCTTCCCGCGAAGAAAGCGATCATCTTGACTGGTGTCAACAGCGCTTGCAGTCTCTGGGAGGAGATGTAAGTATCCTTAACCCTGTATGGTATGCGGGGTCATTTTTTATGGGTTCAATAGTTGGAACAATTGGCGACAAATGGAGTCTAGGTTTCGTCGCAGAAACTGAGAACCAAGTAAAAACACACTTAGATGGCCACCTAAAGCGCCTCCCAAACGACGATATTGCAAGCCATGCAATTATAAAAACAATGATTGACGATGAATCTAATCATGCTACCAAAGCACTCCAAAATGGTGGAGTGAAGCTACCACACTACATAAAAACAGCTATGAAGTTTAGTAGCAAACTGATGAAAGCCACAAGTCACTGGATTTAGTTTTAACAGCGCTGCAAGCGCTCTCTTTCTCTAGCATTTGCAAAACGATTAGTATGAAATTTGATAACTAGTTGACATCAACCCTGTAGAAGGCTAAATTTCGCTTCGCTTGCTTTGGGTTCCGTGTATCACGTTCGTGACACGGTTAAACGGGAAGCCGGTGCATGTGAGAAAAACTCCATAAACCCGGCACTGCCCCCGCAACGGTAAGTGAGAAAAGTTGGCTGTAGACCACTATGAATATTCATCATGGGAAGGTGTCAGCTTGAGACTGATTAATTAGTCTGCTCACGAGTCCGGAGACCGGCCCCCAGTAATCAAATTTAACCCACTGCGGGGGGCGGTGAGGGGCGATAAAAAAGTCCTTGCTCGGTATAAGACCCCGCTTTATTAGCACACGGGTGGTGTGCAAGGAGATTTTTTATGAAACAATTGTTTAGCGCCCTAATCGGTTTGGTATTTGTAATAGGCATCTCATCTAAATCCATGGCGGAAATACAAGCTATAGATGATACCGGCGTGACCGTAACGATAAGTGCCCCAGCGACAAGAATCATTAGTTTGGCGCCCAATTTGACAGAGATACTTTTTCATATCGGCGCAGGATCAGAAATCGTCGGAGTAGTGGAGTACAGTGATTTCCCTGCTGAAGCCCTTGAAATTGCCCAAATTGGTGCGAGCAATCAATTTGATATTGAAAAAATCCTATCACTTGAACCAGATTTGGTCGTAGCATGGGAAAGTGGAAATCCAACCGAGGATCTATTGCAGCTCGAAAAACTCGGACTTACTATTTTCCGTACGGAATCTAGAAATCTTGAGGATATTGCATCGCTGATGCGAAGACTTGGAATGTTAACTGGAAATAAATCTTCAGCTGATACTCTTGCTGACAATTTTTTGGATGGTACGAATGCCGTGCGGGACTCCTACCACCAAAGAGAAAATCTTCGGGTCTTTTATCAAATTTGGAGCGATCCTATCTATACGCTTAACGGGCAACATTTAATTAGCCGACTGATCGAGCATTGTGGTGGCACAAATATTTTTTATGAAGTTGAGGTACTTGCACCAGTAGTATCCACAGAATCCGTTATTGAGCGGGATCCTGAAGTGATTGTAGCTGGCGGATACGCAGGCGAAACCCCTGAATGGTTAGGTGATTGGAACCAATGGTCAAGTATCAGTGCGGTAACTAATAATCACTTATATACAGTCAACACTGATCAAATTAGTCGTATGGGTCCAAGAATTCTGCCTGGAATGCGAGAATTATGTGAAGCAATTGATAAAGCCAGAGTTTCTAATTAGGCTCCCAACTGCCACTGAAAAACTAAAGTGGACACAAAATACAGATGCAAGGCGAACGGCTAAAGCAAGTTATCTGGTTGCTTCCAATTCTCACTATAGCGTCTCTAGGGGTAGCGCTAAGCCTGGGAAGTGCTGAAATCGACTGGCGGCAAGTATTGATTACTATGCAGTCAGGTAAAGAAACTTTCGACCATACAGTCGTTATGCAATTGAGACTACCGAGAGCCGCGAGCGCATTTGTAGTTGGAGGAATGCTTGCAATGGCAGGGGTATTAATGCAGGTATTACTAAGAAATCCACTCGCTGACCCTTATGTCCTAGGTATTTCAGGTGGAGCTGCAGTAGGAGCGCTAATAGCTATCCTTTTGGGATGGCAATCTGGTTTAATTTCGAGCGCGGCTGCACTAGGCGCAATGTTATCGATGGGCTTAGTGTTCTTTTTGTCACGAGGCTCTGGGGATTGGTCACCAACACGTTTACTTTTGACTGGCGTTGTTATGGCTGCTGGCTGGGGCGCTGGTATTAGCTTCATCTTGTCAGTTAGCCCTTCATCGCATCTTTATAGCATGCTTTTCTGGTTGATGGGCGACTTCAATGATGCGTGGCCGGGCTTTAGTAGAACTCTTCTCCTAGTAACTAGTCTTTTTGTTACCCTACTGTTTGCTCGCCCTCTCAACCTTCTAGCGGTTGGTGAACTCCGCGCGAAATCTTTAGGAGTAAATACACTTTTCTTGCGACTTGGAATCTACGTATTAGCAAGCATGCTCACAGCGGCTGCAGTCACGCTCGCCGGCACTATAGGTTTTGTGGGCTTAGTGGTCCCGCACATGACGCGACTAATAGCAGGCTCTGACCACAGGATTCTACTGCCTGCAGCTACAATCATAGGAGGTGTACTCTTAGTGCTCGCTGAGACCCTTTCACGCACCATACTTGCTCCACGTCAACTTCCAGTAGGTGTCATCACTGCTTTTATTGGAGTACCGCTATTTCTATATCTTCTTCGCCGCGGACTCCGTCGCGCCGCCACAAATGCTAACCAAAAATTATGAAAACACATAGCTTGACCGTAACTATTGGGGCTACTACCGCATGCCATAGTCTTTCTTTAGGATTTGAAACAGGACAAGTATGGTCCGTCTTAGGGAGAAATGGTGTAGGAAAATCAACACTTCTAAAAACTCTGGCTGGACTTAGGACATCAAATGCTGGCTCGATAACTATTGATGGTGATTTGCTAGACAATATTCCACGAAAATTAAGGGCTCAAACGATCGGCATTCTCTTTCAAGAACAAGATCCTACCTTCCCGGCTACTGTACTTGAAACAGTGTTAACGGGCCGACATCCCTGGTTGTCTCCATTTCGTGGTGAAGAAAAAAAAGATATTGAAATGGCGCTTAATGAGTTAAGTCGGATGGACTTAGAAGGGATGGAACATCGGACATTGGACTCTCTTTCAGGAGGAGAAAGACGACGGGTAGATCTCGCTGCGCTAATCCTACAAGACACAAGGCTACTTTTGCTAGATGAGCCAGTCAATCATCTTGATCTTCATTATCAAGTCGAAGTTCTCGGCCGGTTGATCAATAATTGGCGTGATCAAAATCGAACGGTAATTATGGTAATGCATGATATCAATCTCGCTCTTAGGTTCAGTGATCATCTTCTATTACTTTTTGGCGATGGTGAGTGCGCTTATGGCAGCGCGTCTCAATTAGCGACAGAACAGAACTTCAGTCGGTTGTATGGCTATCCTCTAAGTCGACATCTAGCTAATGGTAGCCACTTCTTTATTCCCGCCTAACAAACAATATTAATTAGCGCTCAATTTTTATATGATCTTTTACACCCGCTAAATCAACAAATACAATATTTTTCTATTTTTACAGCATTGACCCCAATTAATAACTAATGATTACGCTAATATTAGGTGGCGTTCGAGCTGGAAAAAGCAGGTTTGCTGAAAAGTTAGCGAGCGAAAAAAATCTTTGTGTGGTGTATGTTGCGACTGCTACACCAACTGATGATGAAATGTCTTTGCGAATAAAAAATCACCGCGAAAAACGAAACAAAAATTGGATTACTATCGAAGAGCCGATATCCATCTCAGGAATTATTGAAAATCATAATCATGATAAATGCATCATAGTAGACTGCTTAACTTTATGGATGACAAATCTTTTATTAGCACCTGACGATAATAGCCTTGATGAAGAAAAAAAGAGGCTTATGCATTGCTTAAAGAAAACTAAGTCTCATGTTTTTCTCGTCAGTAACGAAACTAATTCCGGAGTAATACCAATAGATCCACTTTCCCGACGTTTCTGTGATGAGATTGGATTTCTCCATCAGCAAATCGCTAATATTTCAGACAATGTTATTCTTATGGTTGCAGGTTTACCGCATATTATCAAAGGAACTAACAGATAATGAAATTCACATGGATTAACGAACCGGCAAAAGAAATTTCGGACTCCCACCTTGATAATGCTTTAAATCATCAAACTCGACTAACTAAACCAGCCGGATCTCTCGGGCGATTGGAAGAGCTCTCAGTTCGTATAGCCGCGATGCAAGCAACTTCAAGGCCGACTCCTGATCCCATGCATATTTCTATATTCGCTGGAAATCATGGCGTGACTCAGTTGGGTGTATCCGCCTATCCTAAGGAAGTAACAGGTCAAATGATAAAGAACTTTGCTGACGGTGGTGCCGCTATAAACGTAATAGCAAAAGAACTTAATGCGAAAATAGAGGTAATTTGTTTAGGAGTTGTGTTACCCGAAGGCTATATCGGATTTGCGGTTCACAATGTCACAAACATTTCCCTTCCCGCTGAAACGCAAAATATTGCCAACACTCCAGCTATGACAATAGATCAATTAGCATTATGCCTAGATACAGGTAGGCAGCACTTGCACCAAGCTAAACTCGAGGGCGCTCGACTATTCATTGGCGGAGAAATGGGGATAGGTAATACTACAGCAGCGGCGGCAATGGCTAAAGCACTTTTACAATTTGAAGGAAAAAATCTAGTAGGTCCTGGGACAGGCTTAAACACAAAAGAGGTGAAGAAAAAAAATCAAATCGTTAATAGCGCCGTTAAGCAATACTTATCGTCCCGCGAAGATGACACCCCAATTGAAATATTGCGCTGCCTGGGAGGATTTGAAATTGCCGCGCTAACTGGTAGCTATATATCGGCAGCCCAATGTGGGATACCAATCTTAGTTGATGGGTTCATTAGCTCAGTAGCTGCACTGACAGCTTGCCACATCAATCAATCCATCTCACCATGGTTAATTTTTGGCCATCAATCCACTGAGCCAGGTCATAAACATATTTTAGAAGCGCTTGACGCGAAGCCTATATTAAATTTAGATATGCGACTAGGCGAAGGATCAGGAGCGGCAACTTCAGCTCTTTTAGTACGCCTTGCATGCACTTTATATAACAATATGGCTACTTTCGATAGTGCAGGAGTAACAAACAAGTCCGGCACTTGAAAAACGTCAAAACTCTAATGCTTATAACAATCACTAGCTCTCTTAAGCAACAATTTAAATATCTTCTAGTAAGTTTTTCGGCATTCACCCGTATACCAATTGGAACCCTGGATAATTTTCAAACTAGTGACCTTGAACACTCTATACGTTACCTTCCTTGGATTGGTCTGTTTTTCGGCTTATTGTGCGCCCTGACATTTCTCCTTTTATCTAAGTTTACAACTATTACTGTTTCTGTTTTTATAGCTATTGTAGTGAGTGGGTTGCTTACTGGATTTTTTCATGAAGATGGCTTCTCGGATACTTGCGATAGTTTTGGAGCTTTCGATCGAGATAAAAAATTACAAATAATGAAGGACTCTCGCATTGGTGTTTATGGGGCAGTAGGTATTTGGTTTATCCTAACTTCAAAACTGTTGTTTATATCTTCTGTGAATCTCACAATGATCATGCAACTTTTAATTTTTGGTCAATGTTTATCTCGAATTACCCCTATCATAATTATCTCTCGGCTTGATTATGTAGCAACAGAAGATATGGCAAAGTTTAAGCCTGTTGCTCAACATGCAAATCGTGCAGATCTTCTTATTGGAATATTGGTAATAGTGCCTCTGATTATTTTTTCGCCATACATGTTGTTATGTTTGTTGGCAGCCCTGATCCTAGCATTACTGTTTCTAATTCCTTTCGCGAAAAAACAACTAGGAGGATACACAGGTGATTATTTGGGCTTCAGCCAGCAGTTTACTGAGATAATGATTTACCTCATGGGAGCCCTACTTTGGACCTCTACGTAATGCGACATACGGAGCCTTTAGTTGATCCAAATATTTGCTACGGCCGCCTTGATGTAGATCTTGACATTAGTTTCCTGCAGCAGGGGCCTAAAATCCTAGAATCGTTACCACTACCCTTTGATCGGGTGTTTACAAGCCCGCTCAAACGGTGCATAAGACTTGCTGATACCTTAAAACTACCTTATATCATTGATGCACGGATTTTAGAGCTAGATTTCGGAGAATGGGAAGGGTTGAGTTGGGCAGAAATTGGGGAAAATCAAATTGATGCATGGGCCGCAGACCCTTATAATTTTACCTTTCCCAAAGGAGAAAACTTTGCGTCTTTGTGTTCTCGTGTTGGAGCTTTTCTAAACGATTTAACCGATGATAAAACACTCCTGATTAGCCATGCTGGAGTTATTAAGGCGATCCATTATCTTGTGAATAATGTGAGCATCAATGACGCAACGATTTTAAAGACAAACTATGGCGAATACCGATATTTTGCCATTGAACCTGACCAAAATTTCATTTTAGATATATAAAAATATCTGAAATCTAGATGTCATTAAGCGGTATACATAGAAATCAATTAGCAAAAGCCTGTATGCCTGTTTGCGCACGTCCCAGTATTAAAGCATGAATGTCATGTGTGCCTTCATAAGTATTAACTGCTTCTAAATTAAGAAGGTGCCGAATAACATGATACTCATCTGAAATACCATTTCCACCATGCAAATCTCTGGCTAATCGCGCGATTTCTAAAGCTTTTCCACAATTATTTCGTTTCATGAGAGAAATAGCTTCTGGCGATACTTTTTTAGCATCCATTAAACGGCCCAACCGTAGACATGCTGCTAACCCTAATGTTATCTCAGTTTGCATATCTACTAGTTTCTTTTGAACAAGCTGATTAGCGGCTAGAGGGCGTCCAAATTGAGAACGTTCAAGAGTATAATCTCTGGTTGCTTCCCAACAAAATTCAGCAGCGCCCATGACGCCCCATGTGATTCCATAACGCGCACGATTTAGACAGTTGAATGGACCTTTCAAGCCCCTAACTTTATGGAGGTGATTTTCTGCAGGGACAAAAACATCATCTAATAGTATCTGCCCGGTGGGTGATGCTCTTAAGGCGAACTTTCCCTCAATACTTGTTGTTTTTAAACCGAGCATATCTTTTTCCAGTAAGAAGCCAGAAATTTCACCATCTTCATCTTTAGCCCATATAATGAAAATATCTGCGATAGGGGCATTGGTAATCCATGTTTTCGCGCCCGAAATTCTGAAACCACCCTTAACTTTTTTTGCCTTGGTGCTTAAGCTCCCCGGATCAGAACCAAAATCAGGCTCCGTTAAACCAAAACATCCAACTAAATCTCCAGTTGCTAAAAGAGGCAAAAATCTTTGTTTGAGCAGCTCTGATCCGTAGGCATAAATTGGGTACATAACCAAACTGGTTTGCACGCTTAATGTCGATCTATAAGAAGAATCAACCCGCTCCACCTCTTTAGCTATCAAACCATAGCTAACATAATTTAATCCGGGACATCCGTAACCCTCAATAACTGATCCCAACATGCCCAGTTCGCCCATCTCAGTAAGTATTTCTCTATGAAAATATTCTTCCCGATTAGCCTGCAGTATCCTAGGTTTTAAATTTTCCTCGCAATAACGTCTGACGCTATCTCGTACCATACGCTCATCTTCATCCAGCAACTCATCTAAAGCTAATGGATCTCTCCAATCAAAAGCCATATTTTTGCTCACTTTTTAAACCAGGATTGTTGTTCCTCATCAGATTCTAATGGAAATTACTGCTATGTTGCTAAATCTATGCGAACCTGCGATCGAAAAAAGTTATTGACGAATTGTTGTGCATGCCCTATTCAAAAAAACTTGCAAACTGGATTTCTTCAAATAGGTATAATTAACATAGTAAATGATTAATGTCGCAAAATGGTTCTTGACCAAGCTATTTCACTTTTCTCAGTAATTATTGCTGATATTTTCCTTGCGGGAGATAACGCCATTATCATAGGAATGGTCGCTACGACTGTTGCTGTTGAAGATCGCCGTCGTGTCATCATTTTTGGTATCGCAGCTGCCGCTGTAATGCGAATTATTTTTGCGTTACTGGCTGTCCAACTGCTTCAAATACCTGGACTACTTCTGGCTGGCGGGCTCATACTGCTGTGGGTGGCATGGAAATTTTGGCGGGATTTACGTTCGAATTCCAAAAAATCAGAAAATGACGCTCAGAAAACATATGGTTCCGTCAAACATGCCATATACCGCATAGTGATAGCAGATTTGTCAATGTCTCTTGATAACGTGCTCGCAGTGGCTGGTATAGCGCGTAATCATCCCTGGATTTTAATATTTGGACTTGCGTTATCAATAGCATTAATGGCGGTTGCCACTCCAATAATTGTACGACTTCTGGATCGTTACTCTAAGCTTTCTTACTTAGGTCTTGTTGTAATATTGTATATAGCAATTACAATGATTTGGCATGGGATGGACATCTTCTCTGTCTAGCCCGCGGATAATAAATAAGGATCAAAACATGTTAACTGATCTACGGTCAATCACTCATAAAATAGTTGTGGTATTGCTGTTGCTTGCCGCATTCTGGTCTCAATCACATGCCGACACCAACGCCCAACGGTATAACGATGGTGTTACAGCCTATAACTCGGGAAATTATGAGGAAGCTATCTCGATATGGCGAAATCTAGCAGATGGAGGCTATCACAACGCTCAATATTCCCTTGGTGTCGCATATTTTAATGGAGAAGGAGTTATTCCTGATTTGAACGAAGCAATAGAATGGTTTCAGCTAGCTGCTAATGGCGGTCATGTGCAAGCCATGTTCAATATGGGTAGCGCCTACTATCAGGGCAATGGTACTGCACAAAATTATGAGAAAGCAATCGAATGGTGGACAAAGGCTGCAGCTTTGGAACAACCGTCAGCGCAATATAATCTCGGACTTGCTTATTATTTTGGAAAAGGTGTAGAACAAGATCTTAGTCGGGCTTCTGATTGGCTTCGTCAAGCAACTGATAATGGGCATTCAGGTGCACAGGGTGCCTTAACTCTGATTAGGAAAGAAATAGCAGATACAAAAAGCCCACCGTCTAGCAAAGAACAATCAACGCAATTAGACGACACGAATGAAGCAGTCGTAAACTCATTCGATGATACAGCTGAGGAAGATGAGGTTATCTCAGCTAACTACCAAGCAGCTATTGTTTCAAAATTAGGCGGGCAAGCTTATGCTAGTCAACACTTAAATGGCACGGTGCTTGCTAATCTCACAGGTGGTAGTCCAATTAAGGTAATAAAAAGGGAGAACGACTGGGCCAAAATAAATGTCCCAGGTGTTGCAAGTGTCTGGGTCTACAAAAAGTATTTGAATAACAAAGAGGATGGGAGTGCGACAATTCAAGGAAATTTGGTACGTGCCAGATCTTTGCCATCAACCGGAAGCAATTCGATCATCATCGGAATATTTGATGAAGGTGAGGATCTCGTAGTATTAAATGAAAGAGACTCTTGGAGTCAAGTAGTTGCGCCTGTACGTATGGGTCTATGGATGCCTATCGCAACTCTTGAAATATTGCCTTCCGTAACAGAGAAATGGAATCAACAATGGAAACAAGCGGTCTCCGTCATCGTCAAAAGATCCAAAGATTCAATTCAAATCAACAATAAAAAAGAAAACGACCTGCTAGTAGGAGAAAGTGGGCGAACTGATGACGTCTCACCCAGACGCTCTTTCCAAGCAGCTTTTGTAGGAACGACTCGCGCAGAAGTGCTAGACATCAATAAATCAGATGGGCACCTTCTAACGACATTGGTCAAAGGAAGTCCTGTAAAAATTATAGATGTCCAACCACCGTGGGCGGCCATTCAAACTCCAGGCCCCATCCAAGTTTGGGTGTATGGACAATATGTAATTCAGAATGGAGATAATGCCGAAATATCTGGGATAGATGTACGCGCACGATCTATACCATCAACAACTCGCTCTTCGAATGTTCTTGGCATATTTTTAGACAAGACACCAGTTAGAGTAATTAGCAAGGAAGGTGATTGGGTTCGCGTAAGCGTTGTAGACATAGCTACCGCGTGGATGTTGTTGGACGAGCTGGAAATTTTTGATGATATATCAGAAGAGTGGATTAAAAAATGGAATAAGGTTCGAAAAGAACTTTAACTAATACTTAATTAATTTGAATCGCAAAAAAAATGAAAAGATCGCTGTTTGTAACTATATGTCTGTCTTTATTTATTTACATTAGCAATATATCCACAAGTAAGGCTAGTTCTCAAGCAAAAGCTGTTTCTGAATTACTTCAAGCAGGAGAATACTTAGTGGCACTTAATGTTCTTGAAACGATCAAAAAGCTAGTGCCATGTGATCCTGAGCTACTATTTTTAGAAGCTCGGGCATATGAAGCTGTGGGTGATACGAATAACGCTATGAGTATTTATGAGTCCTTAATCAATTTAGCTCCAGATTTTCCTGGTTCATACAACAATCTAGCATTACTATATGCAGCACAAGGTAATCTAAAGCACGCAGAAGCCCTAATTTTTCAAGGATTAGCAACGGACACCATATATCAAACTCTTTACACTAATCTTAACAAGTTATATGTTGCTCGTGCCGCAACATTCTATGGAAGAGCGCTGGGATTTGAGCAAAACGAAAGTTCGGAACCAAATGTAGCGCTTCCATTAGTGCTCACTGACTCAAAAGAACTACATCATAATATAACACCTAGCGATATACCTGATAGCGTAACGTGCAATTAGAACAATGGCTGTTGCCATGAAAGCCTTATATATATTTTTTGGCCTAATCGTTTTCTTGTCCGCTAACAGTCATGCTGATTCAAATTATTCCTATGAAGATAGATTGATATCAGCGTTAGATCTATTTCTTAGTCAAGATTATATCGCTTCTGAATCCAAGTTGAAAAAACTGATAAATGAATATCCAAATAGTCGCGCGGCCAGTCTTTTATATGGCGACATTCTAGCGACACGAGGTGGGTTAATTCCAATCCTTCCCCAAACTATTGAACATCTCGGAAAGGATCAAGTTTCTGGATTGCGCGATGAAATATTGTCACGATGGACTTATTCTAAAGTGGTCAGCAAAGCAAGAACTCAATTAATCCCAGAGCCTTTGATAAATTTGCGCAGTGAACAAAGGTGGGTTTTGTATATGGATATCCCCTTGAACCGTTTATTTTTATTCGAACATCAAAACACTAAATTGGAGGAAAAAGCTAGCTTTTACGCTAGTATTGGTCTCAATGGCTATCACAAACGCTATGAAGGCGATCAAAAAACGCCTATAGGGGTTTACTATATCACCGACTACATAGCAGGCAATAAATTGCACGAAAGATATGGGCCTGGAGCATTGACCCTTGACTACCCAAACACAGTCGACCGCTTCCATCGTCGCACAGGAAGCGGTATTTGGATACACGGTACAGAGCCTGACTTCCTGAGCAGGCCCCCCAAAGCTAGTGATGGCTGCTTAACGTTAGATAATGATGATTTTAAAATTATTAGCAATTTGGTAAAGGGTAGTGTTTCTGTGCCCGTCATTATTGATCATTCTCCTCGTTGGGTAAGCGAAACTGAACGTCTAAAACAAAAAAGTGCATTATGGAAAAGCTTTAGTGATTGGTTTGCCACTGAGGCAGCCTTAAATTTTCCAAATCTAACTAGCGTGCTTACTCAAAATAATGGAAGTGTGAAATTGGATTCAAAACAAATTGATGCATTTGAAATTTTTCATAATTTGAATGTGATTCCTGAACTTACCAAAACGCAAATTCTAAAGTATCCAGGAGAAACTAATACCTATATCACCGAGATGTCCTTAAAACCAGAAGCAAGTGATTCATTTACAATCAGGCAATTTTGGCGATATAACGACCTGAATCAATGGTCTCTGATAAATCTCTTTGATCAGTAGCGTAGCGATATCATTGGATAAAAGAATGTATACTGAGAAACCATCCCGAATTCCATCTTATCTAGCCCAGTTACTTTATTGATCTCTGTTGGATTACCGATAGTCTTCTATGTTTACTTCTCCAATCATCTTTACACCCAATTTAAATCTTGCAATATTTGAAAGAATGAATTTCACAGCTGTTAGGGGATTGGTGACACCAGCGATATGCGGAGTAATAAAGATGTTGTCGTTGATCCAAAACTCATGGCTCTCCCGCAATGGTTCACTCTTAAACACATCAAGTGCTGCACTTGCAATGTGGCCAGATTTAATAAACGCTAGTAGCTCGTCCTCAACGATTAATCCTCCACGACCTACGTTAATTAAATGAGAACCTCTCGGTAACATCAATAATTTATCCGCATTAATGATATCGCGGGTTGAACTGGTAAGCGGTAAAACAATTACTAAAATATTTGCTGATGCCAAAAAACTAGGTAAATCGTTTAACCCGACATAGGTATCGATAGAGTCAAATACTTTACTTGTCTGACTCCATCCGCATACCTTATACCCTAAAGCAACTAACTGGAGAGCGACAGCTAAGCCTATTTCTCCAACACCCATAATTCCAACAGAAATTTGAGAGGCTTCTTGATGATCTAACCTTTGCCATTGCTTTTCCAATTGGTGTTTCATGTAATCATTCATGCGGCGCTGTATACGCAAAACATGGTATAGAACATACTCCGCCACGCCTTTTTTTAGACTTGGATCAATCATGCGGATGATGGGTATTTTTGATGGAAGCGTTGTACACTGAGTTAAGTGATCGACACCTGCACCAACAGAAAAAATCACCTTAAGATTTTGAATGCTCCTAAATAAGTCTTCAGGAGGATGCCATAGCAACGCAAAATCTATTTCGCTTGGGTCATTAATAAATGGCCAAATCCGAATTTCAAGGTCTGGAATGGTTTGAGCAAACGCCTCATTCCATTCGTGATCGCGTTTACCATCAATCTTGATCAACATCACATACTTGGAATGACGATTCATATTTTGAAAATGTGATTATTTTGCGTGATTTAATATAGAATTCTATCTGCTAACCAAGTTTTTGGCATTAAAATACAATAATCATTAATAAAGTTACACTAATATCGCAAAGTCCATCATGTCGACCCCAGAATTGACTCTCGCGCTTGCACGCCAATTAATTCAGATAGACTCGATTACGCCAAACGATAACGGGTGTCAAGAAGTAATTGCAGTTGAGCTACAAAAAATTGGTTTTGCCTGCGAAACAATGTCCCATGGAGATGTCACAAATCTTTGGGCTAGGCATGGAACCGAAGATCCTCTTTTCGTATTTGCCGGCCATACTGATGTTGTTCCTATAGGTCCTATTGAGCAATGGACTTTTGAGCCGTTCTCAGGAACCATTAGTGACGGATTCTTGCATGGACGAGGTGCGGCAGATATGAAGGGAAGCATTGCAGCAATGATAACAGCCACTCAGCGTTTTGTTGATAGACCATATCATGGCTCCATCGGATTCCTAATTACAAGTGATGAGGAAGGCCCTGCTGTCCATGGAACACAGCATGTACTCGCTAAACTTCAAGATCGCGCGGAAAATATCAAGTGGTGCATTGTAGGAGAACCAACAAGCTATAACAAAGTAGGCGACATAATCAAGAACGGTCGTAGAGGCTCTCTTAATGCAGTCTTAACAATCTATGGTATTCAAGGTCACGTAGCATATCCCGATGAGGTAGCAAACCCAATACATATTGCAGCACCACTTATCGCTAATCTTACTAATCATGAATGGGATAATGGAAATGAGGATTTCCCACCAACGACGTTTCAAATCTCTAATATTCGCGCAGGAACCGGTGCAAGCAATGTTGTGCCAGGTGAAATTGAAATCATGCTTAATTTCCGATTTTCACCTGAATCAACCGTGGAAGAGCTAAAAGAAAAAATGAATGAGATCTGTAATAGATACTCCACCCGATTTGAAATTGAATGGCAAGCACCCAGTTCTGTCTATTATACTTCTAAACGTCATCTGGTGGATATTGCCAGTAAAGCAGTAACCAAACGAACTGGAAGGATTCCAGATTTGACCACTGATGGGGGAACCTCAGATGGTCGATTTATTGCTAAAACCGGTACTGAGGTGATCGAACTTGGTCCTGTAAATAATACTATTCACAAAGTAAATGAGCGTGTCAGAATCAAAGATCTTATTACTTTGTCTGAAATTTATGAGGACATACTAAAAAGTGTGTTCTCCTAAACGGAAAATTATAATTTTTAGAAAATTTGATGCTCAAAGCCTATGACTGATCCTTTCTGCTAATATTCCTTACCACTGAGTCAGTCTGGCCAAACAATATTCTCTTTGCCTCATCAGACATGGTTGGTTGGTCGTTAATTTCTCGCCCCCTAGCGTACGCTCGTTGAGTGCTTGGAAATTCTTTAATCAAGTGAAACCAACGCTTCACATTAGGGTAATCATCAAGATTCTGTTTTTGTCGTTCATGAGGCACAATCCAAGGATAACAGGCAATATCTGCAATTGAGTATTCATCTACGATGAATTCCCGAGTTTTTAGCCGTCGATCAAGAACCGCATACAAACGCGAAGTCTCTCCAACATATCGATCAACCGCATACGGAATCTTCTCCTCAGAATACGCAACAAAGTGATGATTCTGGCCCAACATCGGACCAAGATTAGCCACTTGCCAAATCAGCCATTCGGTAACCTGTGTACGTTGATTAACTCCATTAGGTAAGAGCTTTCCTACTTTATTGGCAAGGTAAATCAGGATTGCTCCAGATTCGAAAACTGATATTGGATCTCCGCCGTTCAGTGGCTCACGATCTAAAATTACTGGTATCCGATTATTTGGCCCAAGTCGGAGAAAGTCAGGATCGAATTGCTCACCGAGGCCGATATTGATTGCAATAATACGATACTCTATCTGAGCCTCTTCGAGAAACATCGTAATCTTATGACCATTGGGAGTGGTCCAATAATAAAGATCAATCATAGTTTCTTAATATCCTTAAGAATTCTGCAAAGTAACAACAATTCAGATATCGGCATAAAATAAGGTGGATGTAGGAAATTTTTTCAATTTAGTATGAAATAACCCCCATTACCAAAGTAAGCCGTTAGAGTAACGCTGGTCTAGCTTCGTTAACTATACCACTAAATTTTCATTTCTTATTGCATGATACAACAACTCAACTTGCCTTTATGTAGAAGATGGCGGCACTCTTCTATATACTTAGCGTCAACATAACTATGAGAACAGCTTTAATCCGTGGCAAAAGAGGAACATATAGAGATGGAGGGAACGGTTCTTGAGAATCTGCCCAATACTCAATTTCGAGTAGAACTCGACAATGGGCATGTTGTTACTGCCCATATATCAGGAAAAATGCGCAAAAACTACATAAGAATCCTACGTGGAGACCGTGTAACAGTACAATTAACTCCGTATGATCTTACAAAAGGACGAATTACTTTTCGAGCCAGGTAATATAGGCTAGTAGGTTAGCCTAACAATACTTAGCATTACTTCCTTAATTCATATAATGATGAACTTACCATGGTGGTTATATCTATTGGTGGCATTTACGCTGACCCATTTTACAATTATTTCTGTAACTATCTTCCTTCACCGACACCAATCCCATCGAGCTGTTGATCTCCACCCTACGATTAGTCACATATTCCGGTTCTGGTTATGGCTTACAACTGGTATTGTCACTAAGGAGTGGGTGGCTATTCATCGAAAACACCATGCAACAGTCGAAACTGATGCAGATCCACACAGTCCTCAAGTAGCTGGTATTCTAAACGTCTTATTCGGGGGGCTAAAACTATATCGGCTAGAAGCAAAAAATAAAGAGACGCTTGATACTTATGGCAACGGCACTCCTAATGACTGGATAGAGAAAAACATATACACAAAAGGTCGTAACGTAGGTATTCTTGTGTTACTAATCATAAACATAGTGGCTTTCAATCTTATTGCTGGAGTAGCGATATGGATTGTGCAAATGATTTGGATTCCTTTTTGGGCTGCTGGTGTTATTAATGGTTTGGGGCACTGGGGAGGATATCGAAACTACGAATTACCTGATGCAAGCCATAACCTACTACCCTTAGGTATTCTGATCGGAGGGGAAGAACTGCATAACAATCATCATGCATTCCCATCATCAGCTAAATTTTCTATGAAACCATTCGAATTTGATTTTGGCTGGTTTTATATTCGCCTCTTGCAATGTGCAAAACTTGTCACGATAAATAAAATCCCGCCTAAGATATGGTATAGAAAAGGCAGAACACGTTGCGACATTGAAACGTTACGCGCTGTATTTGCAAATAGATTTGATATTACATCCAGATACACTAAAGAGGTGCTCAAAAAAGTTTGTGATGATGAAACAAAGCGTTTAAAATTTATTCAATCCACGCAATTCAATATCATGCGTCGTGCGATAAAATTAGTGCAGCAAGAAAGCAGGGGTCTAAACGTTAATGCGAGACGGCACCTACACACTGCACTTTCTTTATCTCCGGCACTTACCGCATCATATAACGCCAAGTTGGCGCTTCAGGAGCTCTGGACCCGTTCTACACTGAACAGTGAATTGCTCCTTCAACAATTAGAAGACTGGTGTATTCAAGCAGAGAGCTCAGGAATTGAAGCACTCGAAGATTTTGCTTTTCGTTTAAGAGGCTACCGCTTACTTGATAATTAAACTTAAGTGACTCACGTTTTTAGTATTTAATACCACTACTTAATCTTAGCTTCTTTGTAAACTACATGCTTACGAACAACAGGATCATACTTCTGAAACTCAATCTTGTCCGTTGTGGTTCTTTTATTCTTAGTCGTCGTATAATAATGTCCTGTACCAGCAGACGAGACCAGTTTTATCTTGTCGCGCATTTGTCTATCCTTTTATTTTTAGACTTTGACACCTTTCATTCTAATTTCTTTAAGAACCGAATCGATGCCATTCTTATCAATAATTCGCAACCCCTTACGTGATACTCGAAGTCGAACCCAACGATTTTCACTTTCAACCCAAAATCGTCTTAAATGCAAATTCGGCCTAAAAGTGCGCTTATTCCGGTTATTGGCATGCGACACATTGTTCCCGGCTACAGACCGCTTGCCTGTTATCTGGCATACTCTAGACATCTCACCTGCTCGCTTAAATATGTATGGACTGGGGCGTGATTTATATCAGAATTTCGCCTTTAAGGGAAGTCTGCAAGAAATTAATTCAATTTACTATTAAACATGACGGTGTACCTATGTAAATATACTGTTATCCTACACTTTTAGCCAGATTGGCTCAAAATTATCGTTTAATGTTAAATATAAATAATGTGGGATAGCGCACGTTAGTTACCCTATTTCAATCAAATAACACTATTAAACTAAGGATGCAACCTCTTTCCGAAAAACATGTGCTAGTTGGAATAACAGGTGGAATCGCTGCTTATAAAACTCCAGATTTAGTTAGGGGGCTAGTAGAAGACGATTCAATTGTGAAAGTTGTTATGACTTCCTCTGCTAGTAACTTTATCTCGCCACTTACGATGCAAGCAGTTAGTGGTGAACCTGTTTTTCAGGAACTTTTGAGTTCGGAGTCTGAAACAATTATGAGTCACATAGAGCTCGCTCGCTGGGCGGATCAAATAATTGTTGCCCCCGCGACCGCTAACTTTGTTGCTAAATTGGCTGCAGGACTAGCTGACGATTTATTATCAACAATCTGTCTAGCTTCAGAGGCGCCCATAGCGATTGCTCCGGCAATGAATAGAGTAATGTGGGAAAACTCTGCCACCAGAAAAAATATTTCGACACTGGAGGCTAGGGGAATTACGGTAATTGGGCCTGATCACGGAAAACAGGCTTGTGGTGAAGTCGGTATGGGTCGAATGATTGAACCAACATCATTGATTAATTTCTTCAAAAAAGAATCCGACTCTGCGTCCCTTAGCAAACTAACTACTGTAGTAACAGCTGGACCTACTTGGGAAGCACTAGATCCCGTGCGTGGTTTTACAAATAGCAGCTCTGGTAAAATGGGTTATGCCATTGCTAAAGCAGCGTTACTAGCAGGCAGCAAAGTTATCCTTATCAGTGGCCCAACTACGCTTTCACCTCCATCAAAAGCAACTACCTACTATGTGACAACTGCAGAAGAGATGCTCGATCAGGTAAAAAAGGTAATCAATGATGCGGATATATTTATTGGAGTCGCCGCAGTCTCTGACTATCGACCAAAAATATTTCAAGAAGAAAAAATTAAAAGAAAAACTGACTCTATAAAATTAGAGCTAGTCCCCAATACTGATATTCTTGAATTTGTAGCGTCGCAACCTATTCCCCTGTTTACAGTTGGCTTTGCCGCCGAAACTACTAACCCGACAGCGAACGCTAGAAAAAAACTGATTAAAAAGAATATTGACCTGATTGTCGCCAATCATGTCAGTAAGACCAATTCGCCTTTTGGGAGTGATTACAATGCAATCACCGTAGTAGACCGTCATAGCGAGGTCGATCTCGGCGCTGGTCTCAAAAGTCTACTCGCAAAACGCCTAATTAAAAAAATAGCATCTAAATTCCATGAAAAATATACAACTACGCATTCTTGACTCACGATTGAGTAACGAATTCGGCATTCCTGAGTACGCTACCAAAGGGTCAGCGGGCATTGATCTTCGCGCATGTATCCAAGAAGATCAAGAACTGCTGCCTGATCAGGCTGTTCTCATTCCATCAGGTATTGCAATCCATATCCAAGATATCACTCTAGCAGGTTTACTGCTTCCGCGATCAGGACTTGGGCACAAAAATGGCATTGTCCTAGGGAACCTGGCTGGTTTAATAGACAGCGATTATCAAGGTGAAATAAAAATATCATGCTGGAATCGGAGTCGTGAGAGCTTCCTGATCAAACCTGGAGATCGAATTGCTCAGTTAATATTTTTCTCGGTAACGCAAGTATCTTTTGATATTGTGGATGAGTTTGTTGCTACTGAACGAGAAAAAGGAGGATTCGGCCACACGGGCACATGAGTACATAACCGCCGTTATCTGCGCAGGATGCAATATGGATCTACCACCTGAAATATTTAAGGCTTACGACATCCGAGGCATAGTTGGATGCAGCCTAACTGAATCAATCGTAGAGGAATTGGGCTGGGCTATCGGCGATACATCTATAGAGCGTGGAATTAGGACCATCATAATAGGCTGGGATGGCAGGCCTTCCGGGCCTATTTTCGCCAATGCTCTAGCGTCTGGCATCCAATCATCCGGATGTGATGTTATCTTAATTGGGATGACACCGACGCCTGTTACCTATTTTGCGACCCACTTCCTAAACATTCATTCAGCTGTAGCCATAACAGGCAGTCACAATCCTTCACAATATAATGGTTTAAAGATCATCATTGCTAAAGAAACATTGGCTGGAGAAGCCATTCAAAGTCTCCGTGCACGTTGCTCCCTACGAAAGAATCGTAGTAAAGGAAACATTCTAAATAGATCTGTAAATACCGCTTATTGTTCAGCCATCCAATCGGATATTCGACTCGATAAACCATTACGTATCGCTATAGACTTTGGAAATGGTGTAGCTGGAAATATTGGCCCTGACCTCTATCGTAGTCTCGGTTGTCAGGTTGTTGCGATTCATGCCGAAGTAGATGGCAATTTTCCTAACCATCATCCTGATCCAAGTCAACCAGAAAATCTATGCGATCTTCAAGATATAGTAACAGATCAAAAGCTAGATTTTGGACTCGCATT
The DNA here is from genome assembly GCA_002721105.1 of Acidiferrobacteraceae bacterium. The sequence goes on from PBJL01000026.1 coordinate 29,278, forward strand.
TGATGGCGATGGTGATCGACTAGGAGTCGTCTCTCCCGATGGCGAAATCATATGGCCTGATAGGCAATTAATACTATTCGCTCAAGATATACTCGAAAGAAAGCCCGGATCTGAAATAATATTTGACGTTAAATGCTCCCGGAATTTAAGCAAGGCGATCGACAATGCTGGGGGGATTCCTACTATGTGGCGAACCGGGCATTCATTTATCAAAGCTAAATTAAAACAAAGTGGCGCTGCGCTCGCTGGAGAAATGAGCGGTCATATTTTTTTTCAGGATCGTTGGTATGGTTTTGACGATGCTATTTATGCGGGGGCACGACTTTGCGAATTTATTTCAACACATCAAGAATCAGTAAATCACATATTCAACACCATTCCCAACACAATAAATACTCCAGAATTACGACTAGAAATGGATGAAGGGTCCCATCATCAGCTTATTGGAAAATTAAAGGAATCCGCAAAGTTTGACTATGGCACCATAAGTCATCTCGACGGTATTCGCGTAGACTACCCAGATGGATTTGGCCTCGCACGAGCATCCAATACCACGCCGACCATAATTTTTCGATTTGAGGCTGACAGCAACAAAGCTTTACAACGCATACAAAACGATTTTCGGAAAAATATTACCATGTTGATTTCAGGTAGCAATTTGCCCTTCTAAACTGTACTTATTTTAGGCTATATTTTTAGATTTTTTGGCTCTTCGACGATAATTGCGTCAGGGCTTTTATAGCCCCGAGGAAGCATCCGACCACGCTGCGCACGACTACCAATGTAAGGAGCATAATCAGTAGGTTTAAGTGTCATATGCTGTCGCCCTGCTATGATACGTAGTCTTTCATTTTTAGAGAAAACTACGATATCTAAAACTTTTTCATCTCCATTTTTATATTTTGCGTTTGGAATATTTAGTAACTTCACACCTTTCCCACGCGCCATTTTAGGCAATTCATTTGCTGAAAATATTAGTAGTCGTCCCGTAGAGGAGATAACTCCAACCAAATTGTTTTCTAACTCTTGAATACGTTGAGGTGGTAAAATATTTGCTCCCTTTGCATTTAGGACTAATTTTCCTGACTTATTCCGGGTGTTCATATCGCCAATATTGGCAATGAACCCGAACCCACTGTCCGTTGAGATCAGATATAAAACACCTTCTTGACCAATCATTACGCCTCTAAAGATTGACGATGCTGGAGGTCGTAATTGACTACTAACAGGTTCACCCTGACTTCGCGCGGAGGAAAGTGCATGAGCCATGAGAGGATAAGTACGGCCGGTGGAATCTATACACAATAAAATTTCGTTAGTACGTCCACTTACCTCATGTAAATATTTATCTCCAGATCGATAATTCAGCTTTCTTGCATCTACATCATGGCTACGTGCACCTCGTATCCATCCCTTCTCTGACAAAACTACTGTAATTGGATCAGATGAAATTAACTCATTTTGAGTTAAGGATTTTGCTGCTTCTCTCTCTACTAAAGGGGAATAACGCGCATCCCCGAATTCTTCCGCATCCGCTAGTAGCTCATTTCTAACTAATTCGTTCAACCGCACTTTTGATTTGAGAACTGTTTGAATTGATTTTAGCTCTTTGGATAAGTCTTTCTGCTCTTTTCTTATCCTAACCTCCTCAAGTTTCGCTAATTGCCTCAATTTCATTTCTAAAATTGCTTCCGCTTGATTTTCTTTCAATCGAAATTTCTTAATCAAAACCGATTTTGGTATCTCCTCTTCTCGTATTACTCTGATAATCTCATCAAGCTTGCTATAAGCTTTAAGTAGTCCTGACAAAATATCAAGACGAAATTCTAAGCGCTCTGTTTGATAGGTAAGGCGTCTCGTCACAGTATTCCTGCGAAATGTTAACCAATCGATCAGTACATCTTTCAAATTGTGAACACGTGGACGCCCATCAAGTCCGATCATATTCATATTTATACGATAACTGTTCTCTAAACTGGTTGTTGCAAATAGATGATCCATTAACTTGAAGTGATCTATCCGATTTGAGCGAGGAACAATTACCAATCTTGTAAGGTTCTCATGGTCAGATTCATCTCGAACATCAAGAACCATCGGTAGTTTTTTTTCTGATATTTGGGAGGCAATTTGTTCCAATACACGTTCCCCTGAAACTTGATAAGGCAATGCTGTGATTACAATACTGTCATCTTCTCTGTCCCATACCGCTCTTTGCCGTATTGATCCTGAACCTGTGGAGTAGATCGTCATAAGTTCGTCACGCGACGTTATAATTTCGGCTTTTGTGGGTAAATCAGGCCCCTGGATATGCTCGCATATTTTCGACAAAGTAGTTCGTGGATTCTCTAGGAGACGCACGCAGGCACTAATAACCTCGCGCAAATTATGTGGAAGAAGATCAGTTGCCATTCCCACTGCTATTCCCGATCCCCCATTTAACAGAACTGTTGGAAGTCGAGCTGGAAGAAAAACGGGCTCTTTCATTGTGCCATCGAAATTTTCAACCCAATCTACAGTACCCTGCCCAAGTTCTGAGAGCAAGGTAGTCGAAAAATGCGAAAGGCGTGCCTCGGTATACCGCATAGCGGCAAATGATTTTGGATCATCCTGCGATCCCCAATTACCCTGGCCATCAATTAAAGGATAACGATAACTAAATGGTTGCGCCATTAATACCATAGCTTCATAACATGCAGATTCTCCATGTGGATGAAACTTACCTAACACATCACCAATAGTTCTTGCGGATTTTTTAGGTTTCATATTAAATCTTAAATGCAGTTCGGACATTGCATAAATTATTCTGCGTTGAACTGGCTTTAAACCATCTGCGATATTAGGAAGAGCTCTATCAAGTATTACATACATCGAGTAATTCAAATAAGATTGTTCAGTAAATCTTGCAAGTGAAACTTTTTCTAATCCAGGATTTCCGGCTAGGTGAGTACCTCGATCTATTTTTTTCTTTGATCTAGAAATGGTTTTCCGCGTCATAATTAAAAATCTCCCGGATTTTATGGCAAAATTGTTCGTCTAAATATCAATTTAATTCAAACACTATTACATTATAACTAGCCCTTAGCTAGACTAGAATAAATTTAGCATGCAAACTTCAGATCGAAACAAATTATCTCAAACTGTTAGATTCAATTCCTCAACCGAAATTTTTTGGGTGTTTGATAAATTAGATATTTCCTACGAAACCACTCACCATCCGCCTATGTTCACAGTTTCAGACAGTAAACGATTAAGAGAATCTAGAGATTCCGATGCATATACGAAAAACTTATTCTTAAAAAATAAGAAGGGAGATATGTCGCTTGTTACCTGTCTAGAGGATAGCGTTGTAGATCTTCAATGGTTGGGGGAAAAATTCAACTTGGGACGTCTCTCCTTCTGTTCTCCCGAAAGATTAATTGATTGTCTGGGAGTAACACCAGGCAGCGTTTCCCCACTCTCTCTGATTAATGATACTAAGCTTGGTGTCTCATTCATCCTCGAAGAAAAAATTTTAGAATTCAAGAATATATGCTTGCATCCATTAGATAATACTCAAACCACAAGGATTTCTATTGCAAATCTAATACGATTTATAGAATTCACCAATCATTCAGCTAATTATATTAGTTTGAATACTTATGAAAAAGATCATAAAGAATGATATGACAGAAACTAATCCAAGAGAAAATATTCCATCTCCGTTAAAAGTTGAGCTAAAAGACACAGCTAGCGTATTTGAAGGGCATCTTAAAATCAAAAAATATCAATTACGTCATGAACTTTTTCAAGGTGGATGGAGTCAGACTTTGTACAGAGAAGTAATGTCACAAGGCAGCACTGCTGTTGCTGTGCTTCCGTTCGACCCATATCGACAAGAAATTGTTCTTATAGAGCAATTCCGTATCGGAGTGTGGGCGGCCCAATCTAATAACCCATGGATTCTAGAATGTGTGGCAGGTTTGAGTGAGGATGAAGAAAATGCTGAAGATGTTGCCATACGGGAAACATTAGAAGAGTCTGGGTGCTCAATACTCCGCCTTCACCCTATCGCGACCTACTACACTACTCCAGGATGCAGTGATCAAAAAGTACAGCTTTTTTGCGGGGAAATTGATTCGAAAGACGTGTGCGGCGTGCACGGAGTCAAAGATGAAGGTGAAGACATTCGAGCAAAAGCCTGGCCTATAAATAAAGCATTTGATATGCTTAATGAAGGCACAATTTGCAACTCAACGACCATGATAGCGCTTCAATGGCTGATGATCAATATTAATTCTTTAACTACTAAATGGACTAGCACTCTTAAAAATTAGGTTCAATTATCTCTAGAATCCTGCAACAAACGAATCAAACTAGATGTATCCCATCTTCCACCTCCAATCCGTTGAATGTTTCCATAAAATTCGTTTACTAAGGCAGTTACGGGCAATAGACTTCCATTCCGCCTAGCTTCATCCAAGCAAATATTAAGATCTTTTCTCATCCAATCAACAGCAAAACCAAAATCGAATTTGTCCTGATGCATTGTTAAACCTCGGTTTTCCATTTGCCATGATTGCGCTGCACCTTTCGATATAACATCTAGCACAGCCTCTACGCTCAACCCTGCTTGCATAGCAAAGCTCAATCCCTCAGATAAACCTTCAAGCAATCCTGCTATACAGATTTGGTTGACCATCTTTGTCAACTGCCCGCTACCCGCGGGCCCCATTAGCGCAACTTTTTGAGCATAACTCTCAATAACAGTCTTTGCCTTTTGGAATGAGTCTTCTTCACCACCCACCATTACCGTTAGTAAGCCATTTTCAGCGCCTACCTGCCCCCCTGACACCGGTGCATCCAGAAACGCACAGCCGATTTCAAGGGAGGCTTCAAACAACTCTCTCGCGATGATAGCGGAGGCCGTTGTATGATCGACAAAAATGGCATTTTCATCGAGCCCTTCGAAAATCCCCGATTTACCTTTTGTAACTTCACGGATATCACTATCATTGCCGACACACATAAATACAATCTCTGCCCCGTCTGCTGCTTCGGCAGGAGTGATGACAAACTCTCCTCCAAATTCTTGCACCCAATCTTTTGCTCGCTTCAAGGTACGGTTATAAACCTTTACTTCAAAACCGCATCGCGCTAGATGACCTGCCATAGGATAACCCATGACCCCTAACCCAATGAATGAAACCTTACGAATTGCCTCTTGTTTTTCCTCTAACTGACTCATTTGCTCTCCTGATTCAGTGGATAACGTTAAACATCAAGTGTAACATTAGGATCAAATGCCGTATTCTTCCATTACAACGAAACTGGCCATGAATATCAAAATAGTTGGCCGCCTCGTAATATTGTTAAAACGAAATATACTCTTACACAGTAAAAAAGAATAAAAAATGACTCCAGAACAACAGAAACGGTACAGCAGACAAATTAAGCTGCCACAAGTAGGGGAAGCTGGACAGAGACAATTACTACAATCTAGCGTAATGATTGTGGGGCTTGGGGGCCTTGGGTCACCGGTAGCTATGTATTTGGCTGCAACCGGAATCGGGAAAATGATATTAACCGACTATGACCATGTCGATGAATCCAATTTGCAACGTCAGATAGTTCACAAAAACGCTAGTATAGGCAAATTAAAAGCATCCTCCGCACGGGAAACACTGCTCAGCATAAATCCTGAGACTGAAGTTTTAGCTCTGGATTATGAACTCGACAGTGACGAGCTCATTGAACAAATAACAAATGCAGATGTGATAGTCGACTGCACAGATAATCATCCAACACGTTTTGAGTTAAACCGAATTAGCATTCTTACGGGAACTCCTCTTGTTTCTGGAGCTGCTATACGATGGGAGGGGCAAATATCTACCTTTTTTCCTAATAATAAACTCAGTCCTTGTTATCAATGCTTGTATCCAGACACGGAACTCGAAACAGCAACTTGCGCCATGGAAGGCGTGATTGCGCCAATAGTAGGAATAATTGGCTCGATGCAAGCAATGGAAGTAATCAACTGCTTGCTTGGGACTAGTGATGGGCTTATGGGAAAAGTTCTCGTATTCGATGGCATTAGTATGGAATGGGAAACTATAAAACTAATTCGCAACTCTAAATGCCCCGCCTGTTCAAAATCCTAAGAATAACTAAACAAAAAACAAAATTGAAAATAGTCTCGAGATAAATTAGTTGAGCCTTTAAAGTAAGTGTCTAACTGCATCCCTTTCATCTCTTAGCTCATCTACCGACACCATAATTCGTGTTCGGCCTACTGAATCTAACTCTAGATCAGGAACAATAGATATTGAGCCAGATCTGCAAATAACGGGAAATGAGCATATCAATCCATCATCTACCCCATAACTACCGTTACTCATGATCGCAATACTAGTCCAATCTCCCGCTTGAGTTCCACTAACCCAGCTACGAATATGATCAATCGCAGCAGCTGCAGCTGATGCCGCACTCGATGCCCCTCTGGCCTTTTGTATAGCGACACCTCTTTGCTGGACATCTGGAACAAACACAGAATCAATCCATTCTTCATTTACTAACTTTTTAGCCGATCGACCACTGATTTCCGCATGTGAAATATCAGGATATTGTGTTGCAGAATGATTGCCCCATATAGCTATTTTTCTAATAGTGTCACAGTGAGTTCCCAAATGTTCGGCTAGCTTGTAGATCGCCCGGTTATGATCTAGTCGCGTCATGGCTGTAAATTGAGCGGGGTTGAGATTTTTAGCATTTGACGCCGCAATAAGTGCATTTGTATTTGCTGGATTACCAACAACCAAAACACGGACATCTCTTTTTGCACTTTCGTCTAAAGCTTTACCTTGCTCTGAGAATATCACGGCATTATGAGATAAAAGATCCTTGCGTTCCATGCCCAAAGTTCTAGGCCTTGCACCAACGAGCAAAGCATAGTCTATATCGCCAAACACATCTCGCGCATCAGATCCAATTTTAATCGACTCTAATAAAGGGAACGCTGAGTCACATAGCTCCATAACCACACCATTAAGCGCCTCCATAGCATCAGGAATTTCTAACAAATGCAAAATCACTGGCTGATCTCTCCCTAACATATCACCTGAAGCTATACGAAATAAAAGTGAGTAACTAATTTGTCCTGCAGCTCCAGTGACCGCTATTTTTACAGCTGATTTCATCGATCGACTCCAATTATGTAGTATTTTAATTCTGTTGAAACCGCAACATTATAAAAATTCAACCAACGCACGTCCAATAAATTGTTCTCTCCAACCATTTAACAATTTTAAATCTGTATCTCCACGAATCAATCTACGAATATCCTTCTTGGAACAAACCGCCGCTGAAGCAATATTAAACTCAGAGCATACATTCTGGAGTTTAGCCCAAAGAACCTTTTCTTTCTTTTTTTCTTCGAAAGTCAACCGAGAATGCCCCGATATAGGAACATAGGAATATCGCCTTTGCTGACCTTTTTTTACGGCTAGGATAAGATCTCCAAACCACGACTTCGCACTCAGTTTCGATAGCATAGGATAACTTTTAAAGTCTTCCGGTTTTCCTGGTAAAATCTGGCCAATTAAGATAATTTTATGTGATGCAAGTATCCATTCTCTAGGTAAATTCTGCTTCATCGCAACTGTCTCCCGCCATATTGCGATCTGATGCACGACACTCTGTCCTTCCTGATCCAGATCACGGGCACGTATTTGTATTTTCTGGATCGCTCGAGTAGAACCAAAATCAACAAATTTTGAATTGCTCAATCGTTCACAATCTTCACGAACCCATTTATCTCGGCCATAGTTCACTAATTGATCATCAAGAGTTTGATGGATTTGACCCAAGAATCTTGCATCATCAAGTGCATACTGAATTTCGGAATCGCTCAACGGTCTTTTTGACCAATCTATACGAGTGTGTGCTTTAGGCAAATTAACTGAACAAATAAGTCTTGCTAATTCAGCATATGCGATTTGTTCTCGATACCCACACAGCTGGGCAGCAATTTGTGTATCAAATAAGTGTTTAGGCGTCGAGCCAAAAGCAACAAAAAGTGCCTCAATATCTTGGCGAGCGGCATGAAATATCTTTTTTACCGCAGGATTACTCAAAAATATCTGAAATGGTGAGAAATCTAAATCTGCAAGCGGGTCTATGCATACTGTGAACTTGGGGCTTGATAACTGCAATAAACAGAGTTTAGGGTAATATGCACCTTCTCTATTAAACTCTGTATCCAAACCAACCCATGGTGAATCAGAAGCCATTTTGCACAACTCCTCAAATTCTTTCTGATCAGCAATCATCCTTTTCATAGATACTCCAATATATACGCGGAAACTGCTTTAATATCAGACACACCAAAAATAATTGGTCTAAAAAAATATAATAGAATTGACCAAAGTGTTATCATGTATACGTATGCGCCTAGTACTTGAACGTTTTTAGCGAGATCTCCATGCTGAACTACTTTAGACTGTTTTTCGATCTTTGCCTATTTCGGCAACCGGCCGCAAACGTGCCAAAATCGGACACTTTGTTGCTAGTTACAGCGGGAGCAGCAATTATTAGCGGAGCGATCAATGTTGTTCCTGATTATAGAGTGTCGGGCGCTCTTCTGGTATCTACTATTCAGGTCTTATTTTTCGCGTTAGTTATTGGAGTGACTCTTTTTCTCCGCGGAAGAAGGGAACGCTGGGTGCAAACAACTACCGGTATATATGGAGCTATAACTATACTCCAACTACTAACTATTCCTCTCTCCGGTTGGCATGCAAGGTTGTTAGCCCCGGATCTTGCTGGGATGATTCTGACAATACCATTGATTGCAATAGCAGGCATTTCTGTTTGGACACTTGCTGTTACGGCATCTATCCTAAGACAAGCAATGCAAATTCCAATAATTGCAGCGGTCTTGATTATTATAGGAAGTCAGGCTGCGCTACTAATGCTAGTATTTGTAATTGCAACCCCAATCGTTGGCCCCTTATAAAAATGTTACTGAACAAATTAATGAAATTGAAAAACTTACTTTTCGTCGCTCTCGCTACTATCTTAATGTGCGGTAATTCAACTGCCCAAGAATTCATTGAAGATATTAATTATGTTCGTTTAGACAAACCTCTGCCTGTACAAACCGGAGAAAAGATTGAGGTACTCGAACTGTTTTGGTATAGATGTCCTCATTGTTATAGACTTGAACCATACCTTAACCGATGGCAAAAGAATCGTCCTGAATATGTCGAGTATATAAGATTGCCTGCAGTCCTTACCAAATCCTGGGAATTCGATGCTCGGGTTTTCTATACATTTGACGCGCTTGGCGTTACAGATATTTTACATGACGCTTACTTCGATGCCATTCATAAAGAGCGTCAGTCTCTCCTAACAGAAGATCAAGTTGCTAAATGGGCTTCTGGCTTCGATATAGATCAACAACTATTTATTGATACATTTCTAAATTCATTCTACGTCAATTCAAAAGTGGAAGCCGCAAATAAATTGACCCGCGCATATAAAACTGATGGTGTTCCGACGATAATAGTTGATGGAAAATATAGGACAAAAGTCTCTCTTGCCGGGGGCCATGACGAATTAATAGATCTAATTAATTACCTTGCGAGTATAGCTGAGAAAGAACGAACTAATTAATAGGAATACTATTATGGCCGCCTACGATGAACCGAACGCACAACGAATTTGAAATTTTCTTTCATGTTGGATTAGGTCGTGCCGCATCCACTTTCCTACAAAACAGGATATTCCCCGAACTTGAAGGCATTAAATACATACCACGAGATAGATATCGAAAATTCTCACAGCTAATCGAGAAGAGTAACCACAAAAAATATTTAATTTCTCGGGAAGCCGCACTAAGACTTAATTTAAGACTTGAAGAGTTTTCTAGTTACAGAAAAGATGGGAAAGTTATTCTTGTATTGCGAAGACATGATCAATGGATAGCATCCCACTATCGTCGTTATGTAAAAAATGGCGGTAGCTACACATTTGAAAATTTTATTGATTTAGATGCTCATAAACCCAAGTTTTTTGGCGCTGATAACATTCAATTCATGAATATGATAAAAATGATTGAAAACCATTTTGATTCCCCGCCGCTAGTCCTGTTCCAAGAAGAGCTTATTAACAATTTAGGCGGATTTGTTTCGCGTCTAACCGCATTCACTGGAACCAAATGCAATTTATCTCAAATCAGGCTAGAGCGAGTTCATGCATCCTATGACTCAAAACAACTAAAAATTGCAAGGCAAGTAGGCTCATTACTGTTTTCCCCACTACCAAAACCACATCCTAACCCTTCCATACACAGGATTAATCGAAGAATAAACTTAATAACGTGCCATTTAATTCTCTTTCTAGCCAGATTGGTCCCAGCTTCACTCGTTGGAGATGAGCCGCTAATAGCTCCCCAACAACTTGCTCGAATACGCAAAGAAACAGCTCATGATTGGGCGTCATGTAAAGCATATGCTGAAAAACATAACCCATTACCTAATCAACCAATAACGCTAAATTAATCATGGTCCATAAAAATTGATTTTTTCACCCTTTTAAAAAATGGAATCGAAAACTCAAACATTCTTGAAAGATAAAGAAGCAGATCAAATAACTTTATAATTGGTCGCTTAGAAAAATTTGGCGAAAATGGATGAAAAAATTTGAATAAATCATTAGAATTAGAGGTTCATCTCACCTTCCTAGCTAATTTCAATTTCGTGCCTGATTGTAAATAAATAATCTAGCACAAAGCAATTTCATAGGCGCCATAAATAATGACAGATTCAAAGCCAGCTCAAAAAAAAGTTGAAGCAACAGTTTGCTTGGATCGCGAACAATTCGGACATCTAGAATACGTCATACGTAAGATAGAGAAAGCTGATCTACCAAGCCTATCTCCTGATGGCAGTTGTTATCGATATGTTGTGGCAAACACCGTTTCTCAGGTCACTGGCTATAGGCAAGGGACCAAAGAAGAAGTAATGGATTATTGCGGGATATTGATAGAAGATCTCAATCAAAGAACTATTCCTAAAAAAAAGATTTGATTTGCTAACCGGGTCAACAGTAGGCATGCACAAAACAACTGTGTTTTCCGCTCAATAACATGTTTACCCACCTTCAGATGTAATTAGGTGCAAGTCATTCCCTTCATAGAGATTAGACTGTGCTGCTGATTCGTCCAATTCAACACCGAATCCCGAATCTTAAAACTTAGATATAGGTTAAGCTTTTCGTGGATGTCGCGTTTTAGGTTTAATGCCTAAAACCCGGCGCCAAAAATAATGTGCAATCGATCCCATGAACAGCGCTCCGATCGCTATGACCAAATAGAGCAATCCCAGATCTTGAAAAAAAGTAATACTAAAAAATACAAACCAGAAAAACGCCACGATCCATATTGTAAACACCCCTAGCTTAAAAATAGTTCCTAATTGCGCACTCATAACGTTATTCTACTATCCAATAAAGAGCTATAAAACAAAGACGCCCACTACTTAGTGGGCGCCGTGATGGTTTATCGCAGTGAACATCATCACTGGATAGGAGGCTTAGCTCTAACTTAAGAGGCTTCTCCAAAGTTTAAAGTTAACACCAAAGTTCACTGTGAATAAGGACCTATCACTAGACATTGGATCACCCCCTTAAAAGTTGTTTATTGGACCCTCAGTTTAAGCCCAAATCAAAAGTTAAACAATGGCTTAATTCTCATTTATTTCGATATCGACCGCTCTCTGTAAAAACGCTACAAATTTCTCTACGGAGTCAAAAAAACTAATAACAACAGAAATTTGGCAGTCAAAAGTAACATTTACTAAAATTATTGTACTTTTTTCTCCTATAGAGTGCACAGATTAATCAACAGGGAAACTTTGAGTGAAGGCAGCTAATTCGTTTAATTTGCCAAGGCCATGACCAGCATCAAGAATTTCGCAAGCTTTTGCAACACCTGCGTCTAGTGTAGTGACAAGATTGCTTGCATAAATGGCTGCTCCCGCATTTAACGCAATCATATCGTATGCAGGGCCATGATTTCCCATCAGTGCGTTTTTTACAAGATCGAAACTGGCATCTACACTATCCACTCGCAACTCTTCAATCGATTGAAAGTTAAAACCGAAATCGGTAGGAGAAATCTGATAATCAAGAATATGTCCCTCTTTTAACTCTGAGACATATGTAGGAGCGGCAATGCTAATTTCGTCTAACCCATCATGCGAATGAACAACAACCGTATGAATGCTACCTAAACTTTTGAATACTTCAGTTAGTGGCCTTACCCATTTTTGATGAAAAACTCCCACTAATTGAAATTTTGCACCAGCAGGATTAGTCAATGGGCCTAGTAAATTAAACATCGTACGAATTCCTATTTCGCGTCTAGGTGCCACCAAATGCCTAAACGCACCATGATGAGCTGGTGCAAACATGTAACCTATACCGACAGATTCAACTGTTTTTTCAACTTCGCTAGCCGTCACATTAATATTTACACCTCCTTTTTCGAGTAAATCAGCACTGCCTGATTTTCCCGTTACTGCACGATTCCCATGTTTAGCAATGATTGCGCCAGCCCCAGCGGCCACCAATGCAGATGCAGTAGAAACATTAAATAATCCTGCGCCATCGCCACCAGTACCAACAATATCTAAAATATTTTTGGAATTTATAACTACTTTAGCTGCAAATCGTCTGACAACTTTAGCAGCTGCAGTTAATTCTTCCACGGTTTCACCTTTTATTCGTAACGCGACTAGAAAAGCACCAATTTGAGCAGGTGTGGCATTACCTTGCATAATTGTTGCAATCACATCTTCCATTTCACGACCTGTTAGATCTTGATTTTGGACGAGAGAATCGATCGCTTTAGGTAAATCCATAGGTTTCATAACAAATTCTTCACTTTATCCGGCGGCATTAAGGTATAAGTACTGTGGCTCCGGTTGTTTGTCGCGATTCAAGATCCGCATGTGCTGAAGCAACTTCTCTAAGCGAATATTCTTGATTTATATCCGCTTTAACTACTTCCTTTTTAATAGCATTAAACAAAGAAGATGCTATTTCGTCGAGATCTTCGCGTCTATTTGTGTAATCATTCAAAGTTGGTCGAGTAAGAAACAAAGATCCTTTTGCTGACAAAAGTTGGGGGTTAATTGGCTCGACAGGTCCCGAGGATTGTCCAAAAAGGACTACCATGCCGGTTGGCTTTACACAATCTAGGCTAGATAAAAATGTATCTTTTCCTACGGAATCATAAACGACATCAACTCCCTCGCCGTCTGTAAGTTCTTTAACTCGCGATACAAAGTTTTCCTCTCTATATAATATAGTATGATCACAACCATGGGATTGAGCGAGATCTGCTTTATCATTTGAACCAACTGTTCCAATAATCTTTGCACCGAGATACTTGGCCCATTGACATGCAATTAAGCCAACTCCTCCTGCTGCCGCATGCAATAAAATAGTAGTATTTTTTTCTACTTTGAATGTTTTTGCTAAAAGATAATGTGCAGTCATACCCTTGAGTGTTATTGCCGCCGCAACACGATCATCAATATAGTCAGGTAATTTAACCACCCGTGAACTTGGCATTAATCGATATTCAGAGTAAGCTCCTAACGGAGGTGATGCGCAAACAACCCTATCTCCAACTTCTATGCCTATAACGCCTTTACCAACTGCATCAACGATGCCAGCGGCTTCTGTTCCCGGCGTAAAAGGAAGTTGAGGCGGTGGGTAAATCCCTGATCTGAAATAGGTATCAATAAAATTCAAACCGATAGCAGTATGTCGAATGAGTACTTCACCAACAGCAGGCGGAGTTAACTCCACTTCTTCTAATTTTAAAACACTGGTATCACCAGTTTCATAAACTCTGACAGCATAACTCATCGGACGTTCCTCTTTTTTTGAATAGATATTCTAATCCGAGCTTCTTTTTTGTGAAACATTGGATAAATAGAATAGTTTAGCTAAATTTATTATATTATACTGTTTTTTTATACAGTAAAATATAATAATGATCAAATATTCTGAACTACATTGCGTTTCTAATTTTACTTTCCTTAAAGGAGCATCATATCCAGAGGAATTAGTTAAGCAAGCTGAATCACTCGGCTACAGTGCAATTGCTTTAACTGATGAATGCAGTATAGCTGGCGTTGTAAAAGCACATATTGCTGCAAAGAAATGCAGCTTATCTTTAATAATCGGAAGCATGTTTTCAATTACCGATGGTCCCAGCATAGTTCTACTTGCAACAAATAGAGAGGGCTATGGTAACTTAGTTCGACTTATAACACGAGCAAGGCTCGCAGCAAAAAAAGGAGATTATCATTTAGTCAGAAGTGAAATTCATACAATTGATATTTCTGAATGCTTAGGGATATTAATATCTAATCCATCTCCAGATATTAAAAAAAACATTAAAGCGCGGTATAAACAACTTAAGTCAGATGCTGTTTGGCTAAAAAAACTATTACCTAATCGGATTTGGATTTCTGTTGAACAGCCTTCTAATAGCTTTGATTATCAACATTTACTTTATCTTCAAGATATCAGCATGCAAACTGATATTCCGCTAGTTGCTACTGGGAATGTACATATGCATATTCGTAGTCGTCAAAAAATTCGAGATACACTCACAGCAATTCGACTTGGAAAAACTATAAATAAAATAAAAAATAAATTGAATAGAAACGCAGAACAACATTTAAGAACGCTTGAATTGCTTGGCAGAACATATCCATCGCACCTCTTATATGAAAGTGTAAATATTAGTAATCGTTGTAAATTCTCGCTAGACGAGATTTATTATTCATATCCAAATGAATTTATTCCGAAAAGCTACACAAAAACTAGTTATCTAAAAAAGATAACTTATTGCGGGATAAAAAAACGCTGGCCTCATGGACCTCCAAACAAGATATATCAACAAATTAAACATGAGTTAAATTTAATTAAAGAGCTTAGTTACGAATCTTACTTTCTGAGTGTATATGATATTGTAAATTTTGCTAGAGAAAATAATATTCTTTGCCAAGGTCGTGGGTCTGCTGCAAATTCAGCTGTATGTTATTGTCTTGGAATTACAGAAGTAGATCCAACTCGCATAAACCTTCTTTTTGAACGCTTTATATCAAAAGAACGTAATGAACCACCTGACATCGATATAGATTTTGAACATGAAAAAAGAGAAAAAGTAATTCAATATATATATCAAAAATATGGTAGAGACCGTGCAGCACTAACTGCTTCTGTTGTTACTTATCGATCTCGCAGTGCAATACGAGATGTAGCCAAAGCACTTGATTTTAATTTAAATCAAATTTCTCAAATCGAAAAATATATGGGATCATCGGATATCACCCAGATAAACTCAAAAATAATTGAGCCTCTTGTATATCAAGGAATTCAACTAATAAATGAACTTATAGGTTTTCCTCGTCATTTCTCACAACATCCAGGTGGATTTCTCCTCTCCCATGAACCACTTTGCAATATTGTTCCAACTGAAAATGCTTCTATGACAGAACGTACAATAATTCAATGGGATAAAAATGATATTGATGCGCTTGGTCTTCTAAAAATTGATTGCTTAGCACTTGGTATGTTGAGCGTTATTGAAAAAAGTCTCAACCTCATAAACATACACCGAGGTCAAGATCTATCAATAGCTAAAATTCCATCGGAAGATCCGAATGTGTACAAAATGATTAGTAAGGCCGACACAATTGGTGTATTCCAGATTGAATCAAGAGCGCAAATGGCAATGTTGCCACGATTTCGTCCAAATTGCTTTTACGATCTAGTGATAGAGATCGCCATAGTACGTCCTGGCCCAATACAAGGTGATATGGTGCATCCTTATCTTAAACGCAGGCAAGGGAAAGAAACCGTTACTTATCCTAGCAAAGATGTACGTCATGTACTTGAGCGAACACTCGGGATTCCAATCTTTCAGGAACAAGTAATGCAGCTTGCTATAATTGCTGCAGGATTTTCGCCCGGCCAGGCAGATGAGCTACGTCGCTCTATTTCTTCATGGCGAGATCATGGCGACCTCGAAAGTTATAAAGAAATTTTATTTAATGGAATGAAAAAGCGCGGCTATAGCAATACTTTTGCTCGTCAAATATACCGTCAGATACTTGGTTTTGCGAAATATGGATTTCCAGAATCCCATGCAGCTAGCTTTGCATTACTAGTCTATGTTTCAGCTTGGCTCAAATATCATGAGCCTGCTATTTTTACATGCTCTCTATTAAATAGTCAGCCTATGGGCTTTTATAATCCATCGCAATTAATTCAAGATGCTAATCGGCATAATGTAAAAGTTAACCCAATAGATATATCAATAAGTAATTGGAATTGCACCATAGAAAATACAAACAATAAATTATCTATACGCCTGGGACTTCGACTAATTAAAGGGCTCAGTCAAATTAGCTGTAATAACCTAATAAAGCAAAGAATATATAAACCATTTTATGATTTAAATGACCTTGCACAACGAACAAGGCTCAGTCAAAAAGAGTTACAAGCTTTAACGCAATCTGGAGCACTGAAGACTCTGGTAAGATGTAATCGTCACCAGGCCGCTTGGTATGTATCTGGCATATTAAATGGAACTTCAATATTTAAATCTGCTCAACTACCAGAAGGAATACCCATGATTCGTTCGCCAAATAAGATACAGGATATTTATGCGGATTATGCAAGTACTGGCTTAACTCTTAATGCCCACCCAATATCATTAGTAAGGCCAAGATTAGATCAATTTAATGCAGTAAATAGCGACGGGATACGTAAATGTAACTCAGGTCAAATTGCCTATGTCGCTGGTTTAGTAATAGCCAGACAGAAACCATCTACTGCGAAAAATACAACTTTTGTTACACTTGAGGATGAAGCTGGATCTATAAATCTAATTGTATGGGAAACAGTGGCTAAAAAATACAATAAAATTCTCAACAAATCTAAGTTGCTTGGAGCATTGGGTGCAATTGAAACGGCGGATAGTGTTGTGCATATCATTGCTCATCGCCTATTTGACCATACAAATATGCTTCGCGATTTGATAACCCAACCACGTAACTACAAGTAACCAGTCAATTATTACATCTACCCTCACAAATTCGTAAGGTTAATTACTCATAAGAAAAAATATTTTCGATATTTATCTTTTTTCAAAAAAATCGAATGGTATGCCACTTATATTACATGCGGCCTGAATTGTATTCTTTAGTAAGCATGCAATCGTCATCGGCCCAACTCCGCCAGGAACTGGCGTAATCGCGCCCGCTACCTTTTTTGCCGAATTAAAATTTACATCCCCTACTAATTTTGTTTTTCCTTCGCCATTCTCAACACGATTTATCCCAACATCAATAATAGTTGCTCCCGATTTTATCCACTCCTCAGTTATCATCTCCGGTCGACCAACAGCAGCAATTAAAATATCCGCGCTAGCACATAATTCAGGCAGATTCTCTGTTTTTGAATGCCCTATTGTTACGGTACAGTTCTCCGCGAGTAATAATGCTCCCATCGGTTTTCCGACAATATTAGATCGCCCTACTACTACTGCATTTAATCCTGACAAGTCGTTTCCATCTTTTTTTAATAAATCCATACATCCTAGTGGAGTACACGGAACTAAATTTGGATTGCCAGTCGCAAGCAGTCCAACATTATTAAGATGAAAGCCATCAACATCTTTTTTTGGATCAATGGCATTAATAACCGAATGAGAATTAATTTGTTTGGGAAGCGGTAATTGAACTAAAATTCCATGAACCGTAGGGTCTTCGTTTAACTCGTTAACTTTATGCAGAAGCTCCTCTTGGCTTGCAGTCTCTGGAAATCGGAATTCTAAAGAGTGCATGCCAACTTCTTTTGTCTGCTTAGCTTTATTTCGAACATAAACTTGGCTTGCGGGATCATCTCCCACTAGAACTACTGCCAATCCTGGAATTAAAGAAAGCCTATCATCTAAGGCTTTAACTGCTTTAGCGACTTCGGAACGCAATTCTGCTGCCCGCGCTTTCCCATCAATTATCTCAACCATTTGCACCTCCCAAAGTGCCAAAGTCTATGCAACAGAAACATTAACCGCACAATACTTGAATTCAGGTATCTTTCCGAATGGGTCAAGCGCAGAATTAGTAAGAAGATTTGCAGCTGCCTCAACATAGCAAAAAGGTATGAAGACTTGTTTTGACTGTAATCCAGAATCAACTGCGGCGTGTGCCACTAATTCACCTCGACGAGATTTGACACGCAATAAAGAACCTTCTTCAACACCAATAGCGAATAGATCATCAGGATTCAAAGACACTATTGGAACCGGCTCTATTGCGCTCAGTACGCTCGCACGGCGAGTCATTGCGCCAGTATGCCAGTGTTCTAACTGACGGCCTGTAATTAAGACATGAGGGTACTCTTTATCAGGATGCTCATCCGCCCAAATTAAGTCAGCCGGAACAAAACGTCCTCTGCCGCTGCTTGTAGGAAAACCATCCCTGAAAACGACACTTTGTCCTGGATCACTTTCATCTTGACAGGGGTATGTAACACTATCTTCTCGATCAATTCGATCCCAACTCATGCCGCTTATACTCGGCATTGCCCCTCGCATTTCTTCATAAATTTCGCTTACCCCGCTATAGTTCCAATCAAGACCGATTCGCTTTCCAATTTCCTCAATTATCCACAAATCCTCTCGCGCATTACCGGGTAATTCAAGGGCTTTTCGACCCATTTGTACTCTCCTATCCGTATTAGAGAATGTACCTGTCTTTTCGGGAAATGCTGATGCCGGTAAAACAACATCAGCGTATGCTGCCGTCTCCGTTAAAAATAGATCTTGTACAACTAAATGTTCTAAGTTAGCTAAGGCTTTACGTGCATGATTTAAATCAGGATCCGACATTGCAGGATTTTCACCCATTACATACATACCCTTAACAGTCCCATCAAGTGCTGCATGCATAATTTCTACCACTGTCAATCCAGGCGACTTTTCGAGCTCAGTCTGCCAGTATTTTTCGAACCACATATTCGCGTCTGCATTATCAACTCGTTGATAATCTGGCAACATCATTGGTATTAATCCTGCATCCGACGCGCCTTGCACATTGTTTTGCCCTCTCAATGGATGAAGACCAGTTCCTGGTCGACCTACATTTCCAGTCATTAGCGCTAAAGCGATCAAGGCTCGCGCATTGTCGGTGCCATGAATATGTTGCGAAATACCCATGCCCCAAAAAATCATCGATTTGCGGGAGCCTCCATAAATCCTTGCCACCTCACGAATTTTTTCAGCTTTGATCCCACAAAGCGGCGCCATTAATTCAGGACTATATTTCATCGTATTACTTCGAATCTTTTCGAAATCCTCAGTAAATTTTTCGACATAATCAAGATCGACCAAATTCTCATCAATAATTGTATAGATCATTGCATTAAGAAGTGCCATATCGGTGTCCGGACTAAATTGCAAAAAATGTTGGGCGTGTCGAGCTAAATCGGTACGTCGAGGATCTATCACAATCAGAGTAGCATTTGAACGTGCCGCGTTTTTCATGAACGTAGCTGCTACTGGATGATTTCCAGTTGGATTTGCGCCAATAACAACTATAACTTCCGCATTAGCCACGTCTGAAACTTGATTTGATACAGCGCCAGATCCGATGCCTTCCAACAAGGCAGCTACAGAAGAGGCATGACACAAGCGAGTGCAATGATCAACATTATTGGTATGAAAACCAGTGCGAATAAGCTTTTGGAATAGATAAGCTTCTTCGTTGCTACCTTTTGCTGATCCAAATCCAGCAAGCGCATTACCTCCATCTTGATCACGAATTTTAGTTAAACCCGATGCTGCAAATTCAAGAGCTTCCTCCCAAGTGGCTTGACGGAACATTTTTGAGGGTTGAGCCGGATCAAAATATTCGTTTAATCCCTTAGGAATGCCCTTAATTCGAATCAGAGGTTCCTCCATTCGATCTGGGTGACTAACATAATCAAAACCATACCGTCCTTTCACACAGAGTCTTCCGTGATTGGAAGGTCCATCTCTTCCTGTTACATATTGGATTTTATTATTCTTGATATGATATTTCAGAAGACATCCAACTCCGCAGTATGGACATACTGAATCTACTTCTCGGTCAATTTTCTCCAGACCCACATCCCCGGATGGCATCAAAGCGCCCGTGGGGCATGCTTGAACACATTCACCGCAACCCACACAGGAGCTCTCTCCCATCGGATCATCCATATCAAAAACGATAGTCGAATGAGCTCCGCGATGCGCGAAACCTATGACATCATTAGCTTGCTCTTCACGGCAAGCGCGCACACAACGAGTACATTGTATACATGCTTCTAAATTCACTGCTATAGCAGGATGAGACATATCTTCTAAAGGAGCGTTTCTTCCCCCGAAACGACTTTTTTCAACGTTTAGTTTTTTACACCAGTGATCTAATTCGGAATTATTGCTAAGGTGAATTGAACCTATCTCGCCCCGCAACATCTCTAAAACAAGTGTTTGTGATTTTCGTGCTCGATCATTATTAGATCTAACCACCATGCCTTCAGTCGGTGTGCGACAACAAGAAGGTGCTAATACACGCTCTCCATCGATCTCGACCACGCATGCTCTACAATTTCCGTCTGGCCGCATTCCTTCGCTATAACATAGATGAGGGATGTCATGCCCAGATCGCTTTGCAGCCTGTAAAATAGTCTCATTCTCTACTGCTGTAATTTCGGTTTCGTCAAATATAAATCTTACGCTTTGTGATTGATTTGGCATAGGTGAAGTCATTTGATACCAACCTCGTTCGGAAAATATTTAATCGCGCAGCGGATCGGATTAGGGGCCGCCTGTCCCAGGCCGCAAATAGATGCATCTTCCATCACCACGCAAAGATCCTCTAGGGCAGTTGCATCCCACTCATCCTCATCCATAAGCCGAGCCGCACGATCGCTGCCTACTCGACAAGGTGTGCACTGACCACAAGACTCATGGGCAAAAAATTTAATTGCATTTTTTGCAGTATTACGAGCGAGATCCTGATCGGACAGGACAATTATGGCTGCGGATCCAATGAAACAACCATGATCCTGAAGAGTATCAAAATCCAGTGGTTCATCAGCTAGTGATTCTGGAAGGATTCCTCCAGATGCGCCGCCAGGGAAATAGGCATATAGCTCATGTCCTTCTAGCATACCTTCGCAATACTCATCAATTAATTCCCGAAGACTGATGCCGGCTGGCGCTAAATGAACTCCGGGGTTTTTTATACGGCCACTTACAGAAAATGATCTAAGGCCCTTCCGGCCACGCCTTCCTTGTTTTGCGAACCAGTCAGGGCCTCGATCGACAATATCGCGAACCCAATACAAAGTCTCACAATTATGTTCCAATGTCGGGCGACCAAAAAGACCTACTTCGGCAACATATGGAGGTCGAAGTCGAGGCATTCCCCTCTTCCCTTCAATCGACTCTATCATCGCTGACTCCTCACCACAAATATAAGCGCCGGCGCCACGACGCAATTCAATTTTTTCGACAAAAAAACTATATTTTGCTCTTAACTCCTCTATACTTTTTCTTAAGATCTCAAGAACGCCGGGATACTCGTCTCGAACATAGATATAGATCGAATCAATACCCACCACTTCAGTCGCAATCATTACTCCTTCTAGAAACCTATGAGGATCTTTTTCCAAATAGTACCGGTCTTTAAATGTTCCAGGTTCGCCTTCATCAATATTTACCGCCAGTATGCGAGGTGCTGGCTGTTGTCTCAGAATGTTCCATTTTCGACCTGCTGGAAATCCTGCGCCCCCTAACCCGCGCAATTCCGATGCTTGTAGTGCATCCACAATAGCTTCGTGCGAAATAGATCCATCACGACATTTTCGAACAAGAGAATATCCCCCATTTTTTTCATATGTATTGAGACTAATCCATGTATTGATGGGGTCAATATCTGTTTGGCCTTGCTTAATGGTAGTGGCTACTGACAACGCATTAGCATTATGAATTGGTTTTTTTCCATATACAGCCACAGGAGCATGCTCACAACGACCAACACATGGAACACGTTGGATTCGAATCTCAGGATCATATTCGGTGCGAAGCTGCGAGATTAATGATTCTGCACCAAACATTTCGCAAGTAATTGAATCACAGACACGTAATGTGCTCGCTGGTGGTGGACTTTCCCCATCATCGACTACATCAAAATGATGGTAAAAGGTCGCAACCTCATAGACTTCAACTGGCGCTAACCCTAGCTCTTCAGCAAGGCCCACCAAATGGCGACCTGCTAAATAGCCATAAAAATCCTGAATACGGTGCAAATACTCAATCAACAAATCTCGGCGCCGCGGGAGATCAGAAATAAGCGACCTCACTTCTTTTTGTGCCTGCCTGTCTACTTTACGCCCTTTGGCGCTAAATCGGCGCCGGCCTTTTGGCTTGCTAGACTCACCAACTTTGTTGTTTTCCATTGATTCCACCGCAATTAGCGCTACTATTCTTAGTGCAGCGCTTGATTTGTCTTTCCTGCTACTATCCAAGATACTGATTGTCGCTCATCCATGCTATATAAATAAAGTATATTATTAATAATTTTTTACTCCTTGCTATCCTTGCATGGTTAACTAAACTTTTTCGAATGCAATTAAAACATCATATTGACGCTGAACTGGAGAGCATCGGCCTTAGTTGCATTCGTGGTGAACGAACACTCTTTTCTGACCTCACTTTTACTTTGAGTCCTGGTGAAATACAGCAAATCAGTGGCACAAATGGCTCAGGAAAAACTAGCTTACTAAGAACACTTTGCGGGTTAAGTTTGCCTGAATCAGGACAAATTCTCTGGTCTAAGAAGAATATTCGATCCCAATTTCACGAATATTTTAAAAATTTATTCTACCTTGGACATGCTAATGGCATTAAGTCCGACCTAACACCTTTAGAAAACCTTCAGATATACTCCAAATTAACTCTTTCAGAATCCTATATGGATCCAAAAACTGCTCTTGAGAGGGTACGACTACACGAATTCCAGAATGATCCTTGTAACACATTATCAGCAGGTCAATTGCGAAGAGTTTCTATTGCCAGGGTTTTGTTAGCGAACGTACCACTTTGGATTTTAGATGAACCTATAGCTGCTATAGATAGCTCTGGCATAGAATTGGTGGAAGAGTTGTTTGACGAGCATATTTCTAAAAACGGTATGATTCTCTTTACAAGCCATAGGCCACTTGGCGCAAATAGCCGTCATAACGTCATTATTGAACTAAGCGAATTCAATGTAAAAGAATGATGATACTCTTTAGTCTAACTCTGAGAGATCTTAAACTAGCTTATAGACGTCGAAGTGAGGCATTTACCCCAATACTATTTTTCTTGATAGTAATTTCACTATTTTCAATCGGCATTGGTCCTAATTCTGAAGAAATCCCTCAATGGGGGCCAGGAATGATCTGGGTGACATCCATATTATCTACATTATTAGGACTTGGGTTGCTATTTCAATCAGACTATGAAGACGGCTCACTCGAACAATTGGTAATCAGTCCACACTTTCTTCCAATGCTTGCACTGTCAAAAGTTATTGCCCATTGGATTATCACCGGAGTTCCATTAGTGCTTATCTCTCCCCTGGTCGGATTAACGCTTCAGATAGACGCTATAGCCGTAAAAACGTTGGTCTATAGTCTTTTGCTTGGCACGCCTACCTTAAGCTTAATAGGCGCTGTGGGAGCCGCCCTGACCGTAGGGTTAAAACGTGGTGGCCTACTACTTTCGATCCTAATACTGCCACTATATGTGCCAATTCTTATATTTGGCGCAAATGCCGTGCAATCTGCCATCCATGGTATGCCGGTGACGGGACACTTATATATACTTGGCGCCTTTCTCTCGCTTTCCCTTGGTTTAGCTCCATTTGCAATCGGTGGTGCACTCCGCGCGAGCATAAATTAATACGACTCATTTACTATTCATCTGTTACGCAGCCTTCGCTCGCCGTTTTTACCATTTTTATGTACTTAAATAGAGTGCCACGACTAACTTTATAGGGCGGCATGCTCCATTTAGAGCGTCGCTCTAAAAGCTCTTGCTCTGTCAAATCAACATCGATAGAATTATTTTTGGCGTCAATCGTAATCAAATCTCCATCCTGAATTAAACCGATCGGCCCTCCGTCTTGTGCCTCAGGAACAACATGGCCAATGATAAAACCATGAGATCCGCCGGAAAAACGTCCGTCCGTAATCAGTGCAACAGAATCACCAAGCCCGGCACCCATAATAGCTGACGTGGGCGTCAACATTTCCGGCATCCCAGGCCCTCCTTTTGGGCCCTCATATCGAATTACAATAACCGACCCTTTTTCTATGCGGTTTTCTTCCAATGATCGCAACATATCCTCTTCTCCATCAAAAACCATTGCCGGACCACTGAAATTTTGACCCTCTTTCCCAGTTATTTTAGCAACTGCCCCACCGGGTGCAAGATTGCCTCTAAGAATTCGAATATGGCCCGTCTTCTTAATGGGTTTGGAAAGAGAATAGATAACGCTCTGATCCTCAGGGAGGTCAGTAGCTAACTCAAGATTCTGCGCCAAGGTTTTCCCTGTGACAGTGCGACATGATCCATCCAGTAAATTCTCTTGTAGCAGATATTTCAATACAGCAGGTACTCCGCCAACCTGATGCAGGTCTTCCATGACATATTTTCCGCTCGGCTTAAGGTCTGCTAGTAAAGGAACACGATCGCTTACTGACTGAAAATCCTCAATCTTCAAATTGACATCCACTGCTCGAGCCATTGCGATAAGATGAAGCACAGCATTTGTCGAACCACCGAGGGCCGATACTACTACCATCGCATTTTCAAATGCTTGCCTGGTCATAATATCTCGAGGACATAAATTAATTTCTAGTAAGTGCGAAATCGCTCTACCTGCTTGCAAGCATTCCTCAATTTTTTCTCTGCCAGTAGCAGGATTTGAAGAGCTATATGGTAATGACATGCCTAAAGCCTCGATAGCGCTGGCCATTGTGTTCGCAGTATACATACCACCACATGCGCCAGGGCCCGGACATGCCTTATTGACAATTTCTTGTCTCTCTGAATCAGAAATAGCTCCAGAAATATATTCACCATAACTCTGAAAAGCTGAGACTATATCGACTACCTGGCCCGATGCATGACCTGGACGAATTGTACCCCCATAAACCATCAACGACGGTCGATTCACACGCCCCATAGCAATGAGACATCCTGGCATGTTTTTATCGCATCCAGGAACTGTGATAAGACCATCATACCACTGCCCTCCCATTACTGTTTCGATAGAATCTGCAATTAGATCGCGTGATTGAAGAGAGTAACTCATCCCCGTAGTCCCCATCGATATGCCATCACTTACGCCTGCCGCATTAAATCTCATGCCCACAAGGTCTGCGTCTCCGACCCCTTCTTTTATCTTCAGCGCCAGATCGTTAAGATGAGTATTGCAAGGATTTCCTTCCCACCAAATGCTCGCAATACCAACTTGTGCCTTGCTCATATCGTCGTGGGTGAGTCCTGCCCCATAAAGCATTGCCTGGGATGCTCCTTGTGAGCGCGGTTGAGTAATTCGTGAACTAATCTTGTTAAGTGACTTCTTCATTAACGAACGGCCCTATAGTGCTCGAAAAAGTTCAGGCAAATCCAATTCAATTGACATTGAGCTAGATTTACCCGAAACCCGAAATGGAAAAATAATATCCGGCAACTCCTCGCCTCCCTTTCCCTTTAATATCCGATTCAACTTATTTGGACTAACATACCAGATCGCATCATACCAATCATCTGCAAAATTGTAGCTGCTTATACTAATAAGTCGCCAACCCAATGCATCAAATGATATATCATCACTAAATAATTGACCATCATTCATAATGATTGTAGCCGTTAAATCAGAAAACTTCACGCTGTGAAATAACGGCTCAAGATCTAACCGCAACCCAAATAGAAGTATCAGTTGCTCTCGCAACTGTGCCAATTGCCTACTCTGTTCCAGATACTTGTCCAAGTTTAAGATATTTCCTTCCGGAATGTGGATAATAATCTTGCCCTCAATTGAGTTCACAGAATTTGGAATAATAGAGTCTTTCACTATGATCTCCGCTTGCACATCACCAATGGCTTTGATGTTTTCACTTACACCAATAGATTTAAGAAAATCCCCAATATCAATGCTAGAATATGTTTGGTTAAAATTTATAAGGATGTCTCTCATCGGCTGATCTGCTTTAACACTAACATCTGCTCTGCCACCATATATTTCAAAATATATGTTGTTAATTTGCCAATGGTTGTCGATTCTCCGCAGCGGTATTTCTACCCTATTTGCTTGAACTTTGTTCCATCGCATATGGTTTATCTTTATGTCACCAATTAATTCCAAATCAGGAAATTGATTGAAAATAAATATGAGAAAAGCTATACCAGGATAGTTATTAATATCTGCGTTAGAAAGAACTATTCGAGATAGATCGAGTGTATCTTCGGCAATTTCAAAGGCCAATGTATAATTTTCTCGGTGTGTCGGCATTAATGACCCATAAATTTTTGATTGTGGCCAATCTAAGCTGAAGTTTTCAATTTCTAGTCCATGAACGCCCGTATTAACTTTTATGGTGGCTTCAACACTGTTCGATCTATTATTCTTTAAGGATCCATCAATAATAGTATTTGCCCAATTGTTGGCAGAAAAATTGATATCACCAGACGCCCTAAAAGAATAGTTAACAATAGTCAAAAAATCTTTAATTAAATCAGATTGGTTGACCGAGGATAAGCGAGTAATATCTGGAAGTAATTGAGTGCTTACGGAATTAAAAGTAACTCCTGTCAAGTTGATACTACTGTCTATGTCAGGATTAACCCAACGCCCATAAATTTCCGCGAAAGAAAGATTGTCAGTCTCTTCCGAATAAAAACCTTGGTCAAGCTCAAGAACGAATTCATCATTTTTGACCACACCAGCTACTTTTCCACGGGCAATTTCTATCTGGGAATTTTCCACATCAAACTCTATTTTTTTTGCATGCCCAGTAATTAAGTCATCATCATTCGAAATAATAAAACTCATATTTTCTGTAAGGATCAATTCCTGTTCATACATTAAAGCAATCTTTAATTCCGCTTCAAAAAAATGATGCGACCTACAAAAGCTTCCTCTACATTTAATTTCCGCTCCCATACTGATACTATTGAAATCTTGATATACATTGTTCTCTATATCTAAGCCGATAATCTCAAGATGACTATCTGTATCGGCCCGCCCCCAAATAATATTCCCATTTTTTATACTGCCTCCGCTTATGAGAAGACCAGTGAAGCCCTTAATTAGCTCTATTTCGGGGCCCCCTAAACTGTCATTCAAAAGATTCCGAGCCATTAGATCCCAATTGGTTTTATTTGAATCTAATCTATCTATTTTTAAATGTGGATTCACTAGTTGAAGTTTTGGACGAACTCTCGCTTTTAGAAAATCAATTAGTTGAAACTCGATCTCAATTAGTGAAGCTCTAAACATGGGGTCGGTATTACTGCGATCGTTCTCTGAAATAGAAACATTCTCAATTGCCAATTTGAAAAATGGTTTAGAATTTATCAAACTGATATCCGCATTTATTTTTCCGTTTAAAAACACTTGATGACCCGTACGTGTTTCCGCCCACTCAATTAGGTGTTCCTTGTAATCTTCAGGATCGAAAAATATATGAAGCCACACAATGAAAAATCCAATAAATAGTATTATTGCACTAGACAAAACAATTATTAATTTCTTGAATAAGGACTTAATGTGCATAACAGTTTTATAATTTGAAGCGCACTATATTTTTAGAAACTGGCAAGTGTATCTACTATCCTTGCCGCATGATTTTTTCTGCATAGCGTTGGACATCGCGAATAATCTCTATACCTCCGGCTTCATCTGATGAATACGCTGCTAAAAAATGTCGCCACGCACGAGCGCCGCGTCTACCATGAAAAAGACCAGAAATATGTCTTGTCATTGAACGCAAAGGCGTTCCTAATGCTAGTTCTTTTTCGATATATCGTTTATACATTTCGAGCACATCTAATATGGGGATAACTGGGCTGTCTAGTCTATAGATTATTTGATCGACTTCTGAAAGCAGTGCAGGATTTCTATATGCCTCTCGCCCAATCATCGCTCCATCTACAAACGATAAATGAGCTAATGTTTCAGAAATGGAGGCAATCCCTCCGTTAATGATAATTTCTAAATTACTAAAATCTCTCTTCAATTGATAAACAGTACCATAGTTCAAAGGGGGGATTTCCCGATTTTGCTTAGGACTAAGACCATTTAGCCAAGCTTTTCTTGCATGTACTATGAAAGTTGTACATCCGGCCAGTGAGAGACGATCAATAAAAGTAAACAAATCACTATAGTCGTCATTATTGTCGATACCTAGGCGACACTTAATTGTAACGGGGATGTTGACTTTCTCCTGCATCATTTGGAAAACTTGAGACACAAGATCTGGTTCTTTCATCAAACACGCGCCAAACTGGCCTGCTTGGACGCGACTACTTGGGCAACCCACATTGATATTTATTTCATCAAATCCTGCGCTCTCTCCAAGTAATGCCCCTTTAGCCATTTCAACTGGATCACTGCCGCCGAGTTGCAAAGCAACAGGATTTTCACTGGGATGATGCATAAGAAAGCGATTCGCGTCACCATGCAGTAAGGCTTGAATTGATACCATTTCAGTATACAACACTGCATTTTTCGAAAATAAACGCATAAGATATCTATCATGCCGATCGCTATAATCCATCATGGGAGCAACGCAAAAACTGCGGTCCAGTCGTCTCATTTAGGTCTCAATAGAGGGCTAGAGGCAATTAAATATGTTTTTATCATGGATTCTGAGAACTAACTTATCAAATGTTGATCCAACATTGTATTAAATCCTTGCTGTTTTACCTCATTTGAATAGATATCGTTTCGCATCCTATAACTTATCGATATTTTCTTCTAGATTCTTCAGGATGCTTGTTGAACCGTAAAGCTTTGCAACAGAAACCTCCTGATCAATGGTACATAGTTCCATGCATTCAATAAAAATATAATCATAATTCGATTAAAATATGGTTTAACAAATAAGGATCTTGCTCCCATATACTATGCCATATCCGCACCTACAGAATTTAGTCAGCTAAATATCAAAATGCTGATGATTCAACTACAAGGAAAGAAATGAACGATTCTGTGCTAAAATCTGTAGAGGTAATTCAAAAATATGACGCTGGCACCGATCTCAGCCATATACGGCGTGGCATAGAAAAAGAAAGCCTAAGGATTAATAAAGATGGGACAATTGCTCAAACACCACATCCACCTGCGCTAGGATCATCACTCACACATCCATATATCACAACAGATTACTCTGAAGCATTGGTAGAACTTGTCACCCCAGCTTGCTCTTCAGTAAGAGATACCTTGGATTTTCTTGACTCACTTCATCATTTCATTGTTAGCAATATAGGATCAGAGACTCTATGGGCTACGAGCATGCCTTGTATTCTACAAGGAGAACATTCTATCCCCATAGCTAATTATGGCGTATCAAATGTTGGAAAAATGAAACATGTCTATCGCGTCGGCCTGGCCCATAGATATGGACGGCTAATGCAAAGCATCTCAGGAATTCATTTTAACTTTTCACTAAGTGACGATTTCTGGCTACACTGGAGAAAAATAAAAAAATCAGCAGATAAATTAGTTGACTTCAAATCCCACTGCTATTTCGGCTTAATAAGGAATTTCTATAGACATCTATGGGTAGTTTTATATCTTTATGGCGCATCTCCTGCTGTCTGTAATACTTTTGTTTCCGGAAGGAACCATGATCTAGAGGATTTCGGCTATGGCACATTCTTTTTGCCTAACTCAACTAGCCTACGAATGGGTAACTTGGGATATCAAAGTGATGTTCAAACTGCTATAGACGTAGATCTTGAAAATATACATTCATACTGCCAATCACTTGTAAATGCAACTAGAACAGTTCATCCACAATATGCCGAAATTGGAGTAAAGAATGACGAACGCTACTATCAATTAAATGCAAACCTTTTGCAAATTGAAAACGAATATTATGCTCCAGTACGCCCTAAGAGAGTAGCTCGATCTGGTGAAAGGCCATCTACTGCTCTCTTAAATCGGGGGGTAGAATATGTTGAAATACGAAGTATTGATATAGACCCCTTCTTGCCTTCCGGTATAGATGAGTCCGGAATAAAATTTCTTGAATTATTGTTAATTGGTTGTCTGTTTAAGGATAGCCCCTCATTAACAAAAAATGAAATGATACAACTTCGCACGTTTCAACATAAGGTTGTTTGCGAAGGCCGTTCAGCTTCCACGACTCTCCCTCCATTTTTTGATACAAATCTAAGCGTTGGCGGAAAAACTCTTGTGGCAGAACTGCGGCCAATCGCCGCACTATTAGACTCCTCTGGGGAGGTAGGTTATGAAGTAGCTCTTGACGAGCAACTTCATAAATTTGAAAATCCTGAATCAACACCATCGGCTAAGATACTGAAAACTATGAAGGATCAAGAAATTTCTTTTTTTGAATTTGCAATGACTAAATCGACTGCGCATAAGCGCTACTTTGAGGCCTTCCAGCTATCGCAAAAAGAAAAAGATGCCCTTTCGGGTGAGGCGAAAAATTCAATCCATTGTCAAAAAGCATTGGAAGCAGCTGATTCTCTATCTTTTGAGGAATTTCTTGATCAGTATTATTCTTAGTTATTAGGGCTAACAATCAATTTAGCGGGATATGGAAATAATGAATCTTATTCATAACCATCATTAGAAGCCAATTTATGGTAGACCTGAATACAGTATCATGGTTCATGTAACATCAAAATCCCTAATGACGCTAGACTTCTTAAATTTTTAAAACCTCGGAGGTAAGCTATGAAAATAGAGAATATCGGTGTTGTAGGCGCCGGGACAATGGGCAGAGGAATTGTCCAAACCTGCGCACTTGGCGGTTTAACTGTATTAATGCACGACGTATCAGAACAAGTTCTTAACAAAGGTTTAAGCTCAATTGAAAAAAATCTAAATAGACTAGTACAAAAAGGCAAACTTGATGAGCCTTCAAAAGACCAAGCTTTAAACTGTATTAGCATAAGCACTAATTTAAAAAGTGTTTCGGAAAATAACCTAATCATTGAAGCAGCAACGGAAAACATGGAGACAAAAATATCCATCTTCTCTGAGCTATCACAAATGTGCACTGACAATACGATTTTGGCATCAAACACTTCTTCTTTATCTTTGACTAGCCTTGCATCTTTTTCAAAAAATCCCGAAAAGGTTATTGGCATGCATTTCTTTAATCCAGTTCCAATAATGAAACTAGTGGAAATAATTCGTGCGATGCAAACATCAAATGAAACATATGAAGCAATCGAATCTTTAACTCGCGCACTTGGCAAAGAACCAGTCGCAGTCAAAGATAGTCCGGGCTTTGTTGTAAATCGTATGTTAGTTCCAATGATTAATGAGGCTGTGTTCATTTTGTATGAAGGAATTGCGACCCGTGAGGAGATTGATTCTGCAATGAAACTTGGTGCAAATCACCCTATCGGCCCATTAGCCTTGGCAGATATGATTGGCATTGATGTATGTCTTTACGTTATGAATGTTTTGTTAGAAGAGTTTGGCGATAGCAAGTTTCGTCCGTGTCCATTGCTTAAACAAATGGTGAATGCTGGTTATCTCGGCCGTAAATCTAATAAAGGTTTTTTTGATTATTAGAAAAATGTTTACAGTGTCGGGCCTCTCTTGCTAGCGAAATTAGAAAATTGAGTCAATATAACAAAGAGTTACGCCTTGGAATTGATACCGGTGGCACTTATACCGATGCTGCTCTTTTGGATTCATCCGATAACATTGTTGCCCACGGAAAAGCGTTAACAACACAAAATAATCTCGCCACAGGGATTCATAATGTCCTAGAGCAACTGCCCGCGGCGGCAATGACACATATTCGACTCGTATCGTTATCAACTACACTTGCTACCAACGCAGTAGTGGAGGAGCGTGGTGCGCCAGTTGGTTTAATATTGGCAGGCTACAACCCAAAACAAATGGAACAATCGAATCTTGTAACGGCTATTCGCAACGGCCAATTCACTTTAATCGCTGGTAGTCATGATGCAATCGGAAATGAAACTGCACCCCTTCGGATAGATAATATTCCCGAAATATTGAAGGACTGGCAAACTAAAGTTTCAGCTATTGGGATCTCTGGTATTTTTAGTGTGCGTAATCCAACGCATGAAATCCGACTCAAGAATCTTGTAGAAAACCATATAGATTTACCGATTACCTGTGGCTATGAATTGGCTTCTCTACTAGATGCTCCACGGAGAGCTGTAACTGTAGCAATAAACGCATCACTTATCCCATTTATATCTGAGTTGATCAAAGCAGTACATAAAATTCTAAAGGAACACAATGTCAAATGCCCGTTAATGATAGTCAAGGGTGACGGATCTTTAATACCCGCCGATATTGCATTGAAGCGACCTATAGAGACTGTGATGTCTGGGCCAGCAGCGAGCATAGTAGGCGCATGTCACCTTCAAAAAACCAAAAATTCAATAGTTGCTGACATGGGTGGGACTACCACCGATATTGCAATAATTACTAATGGTAAAATAAATCTCAGTGACCAAGAAACCATAATTGGCGACTGGCACCCCATGGTAGAGACCATTAAGTTAGTTTCGATAGGTCTTGGTGCTGATAGCGAGGCACGGTATCAGGGCGGAATCGGGCTAGCTATTGGCCCACGCAGAGTTGTGCCCATGAGTCTCTTGGGGAACCTTTACCCACATGTCAATGATATTTTAGAGGCGCAATTAGAAAAAACATCTACCGCACGCACTAATCGTTTCGTATTGCGTCACCATGCTACCGAGGAACAAATTACTAATTTTACTCCGACGGAGCGTCAGCTCTGGGAACAACTCGACAATGAACCAATTGAGCTTGAAGCAATTAAAAACAAGGATCGTGAACAAGCCAAAGCAATTGGGATGATGATGCGTAAAGGCATAGTTATATATAGCGGATTCACTCCCTCTGATGCAGCACATATTCTTGAATACACTAATCATTGGTCGACGGAAACAGCTCATA
Source organism: Acidiferrobacteraceae bacterium (assembly GCA_002721105.1). Next base: position 62,586 of record PBJL01000026.1, read on the forward strand.
TTGGTGCAAAACTATGGGGGAAACAAATGCGCCAAATATATGGCTGGGGAGCTTTTGATTTTAATAACCCAAAAGAAATTGCCCAATTAATTCATGCAAAAATGATAAAGCAGATCATTGAGGCACTTATTCAATCATCCATTCAAAACAAAAAATATTTTCGAAAGCCTGCAGAACGGAAATTTATTATCGAATTAATTTCTGAATTCGTGATGAAGAAAATGGAGGATACAAAAAATATGTTCTCAATAAATTTTTCTGATGATCTGCATCTAGTTGCTGTGGGTGCGCCGTCACATCTTTATTATCCAAATGTTAGTAATATTCTTGGTATCACGTACTGCCCTACTCCTCATGCAGATATTGCGAATGCTGTCGGAGCGGTAGTTGGTACCATCATTCAAAAAGCCAGAATAACAATATCTCAACCTGTGACTGGGCAATATCGTGTATTTCAAAAAACCGGACCCATTAATTTTAGCAAATTAAATGAAGCGATTAATTTTGCTAAAACTCAAGCAAAAGAACGTGCTTTTTTACAGGCTCAGGAATCTGGGGCAATTGATATAGAAGTTTATACGACTGAAAACTATATATCCGTCACACCGGATGATCTTTCTGAAAATATTTTCTTCGAATGCCTTATTACGGGTATTGCTACAGGCAGACCATGTCTTGCTTAAGGGGCATGAGTAAGACGAATTACCACAGCTACTGTCTTTTTTTTGAAAGAAGCGTACACTATAAGTGCGAACACAATTAGACTAATTTTCAACCAAAAATAAAAAACCAACCAACTGATTTTGCTGCCCGCGCTCATTGCTAAAAAGTAGAAGCTCAGGTTTATTGCACCATTTAAATTAATATGATTACGTAATTATGACTACAACAATCAAAAATGGGTCTAAAAAAGAAGTTGGCGGGAAAAGTCGTATTTACTACGACGGTTATTGGATCAGATATTATGCACCGCCTGCGGAAACATTAAGTGCTAAAAAAGAACTGTTAGATATGCTAACTCGTAGAACATTTCATCATACCGAAGCAGGGATTAATACTCCGGGAGTCAATCTTGATTTAGCACGCATAGCGTGGGAGACACAACCCGATCCCGCAAAAAAAAGAGTTAATGCTGCAATGCTTGCAGGAGCGCTATTCAATCGAGCCGCTGACATTTTTGGGAATATTGTGGAGCTTGAACAAAAAGGCATCCATGTCAATAATGAAAACGAATTGATGCAAGAATGCGGATCTTGCCTCAAAGAAGCTTTAGAACTTGGCAAACAAGTGCGTCATCCGAGTGGCCACGAGGGGGTGGATGAACTCTGGGGTGAACCTTTCAAAGTATTTACACATAGTCTTGCTGCGTACTATGAAAGTCGGTACATAAAGATATCACAAACTATGCGTGCTATTGATTCAATAGGAAGCAGGATGATTCAAAGCTTCAAAGTTGTTTCTGAATACAAAAACATAGAACCTATGATTTTAGATTACGCGGCAGCAGCGCGAGAAGAGTGCGAGCTAATGAAAAGTGATCCGGATTTTTTTTCGAGTTGGCCACATTTCGTTGCATTAGGGGATCGCATTACTCATATTGATTCAGATTTTTTGCAATACGATGACCCGTTAAAACGCTCGGTACTATTACGTGGACGCACTTTACTAATTGATGGGAAAAATCTTTTGTCATATATGGCTGGAGTTAGAGTTCCAATGCCTAAAAGCATGGGTGATTATTGCCTAGAATTAGAGCAATTTGATAGGGCCGTGGAAACGATATAAGTTAACTGCAATTAATTTAATCAGTCTTATGAGTCTTTTCTGTGATAGCTATTTAAATAAAAGTTGTCTTACAACATAGTGTAATATTCCCCCATTTTCGTAGTAACTCCACTCTTTTGGTGTATCGATTCTTACCTGAACTTGGAACTCTAGGACGGATTCATTATTATTTGAAACTTTGACTAATAGCTCTTTAGTGCCAATTTCTAAGCCAAAAAAGTCAAAGATTTCAGTGCCATTAATCCCATAGCTTTTTCGAGATTCTCCGGAGAGAAATTGCAATGGTATTATCCCCATGCCAACCAAATTCTGCCGGTGTATTCGTTCAAAGCTTTCAGCCAATACAGCTTTTATACCAAGTAAATATGGTCCTTTTGCGGCCCAATCACGAGAAGATCCAGTGCCATATTCCTTTCCAGCTATTATAACTAGAGGTACATTACTTGACCTGTAGGACATCGCTGCTTCGTAGATGGTCATTTTTTTTCCTGTTGGCTGATGCTTAGTCCAGCCACCATCCGTTCCCTCTACCATTTCGTTTCGTAATCGCGTATTAGCAAAAGTCCCACGCATCATAACCTCATGATTTCCTCGACGCGAACCATAGGAGTTAAAATTTTTTGCTGAAATCCCGTGCTCAAACAGGTAAATACCGGCTGGGCTATCTGGCCGAATGGCACCCGCTGGCGAAATATGATCAGTCGTTATGCTATCACCCAGGACAGTGAGCGCTCTTGCGCCTCGTATAGTTTTCAATAGGGGTAATTCTTTAGTGAGTTTTGAAAAATAGGGAGGCTTTCGAATGTAGGTTGAGTTTGGATCCCATTGAAAAAGTGTGGAATTATTAACATCTATTGATGACCAACGACTATCACCCCGAAAAACATTCACATATTTCTGAGTAAATTTTTCTCTGGTAACCGTTTTTTTCATTACCATCTCAATATCTTTATTTTTTGGCCAAATATCTCGAAGATAAATTGGTTCCCCAGATTGATCGTAGCCCAATGCATCCGAATAAAAATTAATATCCGTCGTTCCCGCCAATGCATAAGCAACTACTAGTGGAGGTGATGCTAAGAAATTCATATGAACTTCAGCGTGAACTCGCCCTTCAAAATTTCTATTTCCCGACAAAACTGAACAGACTAAAAGTTGACCTTTTTTCACTGCTGTACTAATTTCTTCAGGCAGAGGACCTGAATTACCTATGCAAGTTGTGCATCCATACCCTACAACTGAAAAGCCAATTCTTTCAAGATAGGTCAAAAGGCCTGCGTCTTTAAGATAGTCAGTTACGACTTGCGAGCCAGGAGCCAACGAAGTCTTTACCCATGGTTTTGCTTCTAGCCCTTTCTTAATAGCGTTGGCTGCCAACAAACCAGCTCCAATCATAACACTTGGATTCGATGTATTTGTGCAACTAGTAATTGCCGCTATCACGACCGCGCCATCTGAGATTTGGAATTTGGCACCTTGAGTTGAAATATATTCGGATACGTTCTTAATTGCTCCATTCCGGGCTGACCTCATTGATGCCCCGATAACTTCTTTTGCTTTAGATAAAAGCATTCTATCTTGCGGACGTTTTGGTCCAGCGATACTTGGGCGAACCGAACATAAGTCAAGAGTGACCACATCAGAGTATGTAGCTTCTAATGAATCGCGGTCGCGAAACATACCTTGCTTTTTTGTATAAGTTGAGACTAAATTAATTTCTTCTTCGGACCTCCCGGTTAAACGAAGATAATCCAACGTACTTTCATCAATCGGGAACATGCCACATGTTGCTCCATATTCAGGCGCCATATTTGAGATTGTTGCTTGATCAGCGGTTGTGAGCTCATCTAAGCCATTCCCAAAGAATTCAACAAATTTTCCTACAACTCCTATCTCTCGCAACATCTCTACAATCTGTAAAACTAAATCTGTTGCTGTTACCCCTTCGTATAATCTACCTTCGAGATGGAAACCCACAACTTCTGGTATTACCATCGTAATTGGTTGGCCTAACATTGCGGCTTCAGCTTCTATTCCACCGACACCCCATCCTAACACGCCGAGACCATTAGCCATTGTTGTATGAGAATCGGTACCTACTAGACTATCTGGATACACCATAGTTTTTTCAGTTTTTTCAGATGTACCAACAACATTGGAAAGATACTCAAGATTAACCTGATGCACGATACCGGTTGCTGGTGGTACGACTCGAAAATTAGAAAATGCTTGCTGTCCCCAACGCAAAAATGAATATCTTTCATGATTCCGAGAAAACTCTAACTCCGCATTCTTGGCCAACGCATTGGTAGATCCAAAATAATCTACCGTAACTGAATGATCGATCACAAGGTCAGTTCTAGATAATGGATTAATTTTTTTTGGATCTCCGCCCAGTGATACCAGAGCCTCTCTCATAGCCGCCATGTCTACAATGGCAGGAACCCCGGTGAAGTCTTGCATAAGCACTCTCGCTGGAGTGAAAGCTATTTCTCTATTTTTCTTAGCAAAGTGATCCCAATTGGTTAAATCACAAATATCCTGACGTGTAACATTACTGTTATCCTCATTACGCAATAAATTTTCTAGCAGAATCTTTATCGAGTAAGGCATGCGTCCAAGATCAGACATTGGTAATAAGTGATCTAATGCATGGTATTGGTACTGTAAGGCTCCGATATTTAGTGTGGTTTTCGTCTTAAAACTATTCATATTTTGTGTCACTTCCGATATTCACCTGCTCAAATTTAATTAACTAACCAGACTAACCATTAAAACCAGATAATTAAGAGATGATTTCTGTTTTGAAATTTTCTGCCGCATCATAACCTTTTATATTCTATTCACCTAGCGATCTATGAGAATAAATAATTCCTCCTCCGAAATACACTTTATTCCAAGCTTTTCAGCTCTCTCTAATTTTGTCCCTGGATTATTGCCTACGATTAATAAATCCGTCTTATTTGAAACACTGTTTGCTATTTTAGCTCCAACGCTAGCCAACAAATCCCGAGCTTGGTCGCGAGATATATTAACTAATGAACCTGTTAATACTACAGTCTTTTTTGCCAATGGTGATAATTGCTTATATTTTGATTCCTGGATAGGCCACGTGACACCAGCATCTCGCAACCTCTTGATAATCTTGCCATTATGATCTTGTGCAAAAAAATGTACGATACTATGCGCAGCCACCGGACCTATATCAATTATCCTTTCGAGCTCATCAGCTGTCGACTCACTTAATAACTGTAATGAAGAAAATTGATTTGCCAATGACTGGGCAGTTGATTCTCCAACATGTGGAATTCCGAGGCTAAATAAAAACCGGCTCAAGGTCGTTTTCCGACTGCTAGCTAGAGCATCGACAAGTTTTTCGGCAGATTTTTTACCTAACCGATCTAATTTCTCTAATTGATTTGCATCAAGCTCATATAAATCAGACACATCTTTTACAAGGCAATTATCCACTAATTGATCGACTATTTTGGTTCCCAATCCCTCGATATCCATTGCCCTGCGGGATGAGAAGTGCTTAATTGATTGCTTGATTTGCGCGGTGCAAAAAAGACCACCACTACAACGCAAAATTACTCCCTTTCCATCACTGACGATTTTGGAGAGACAGGCAGGACATGTATCCGGAAACCTATACCTCTGCGCATCATGTGGGCGGCGCTCTACCAATACGGAAACTATTTCCGGAATGACGTCACCAGCGCGTCTTATGATAACCGTATCTCCAATACGGACATCCAATCTTTCAATTTCGTCACGATTATGTAATGTCGCATTTGATACACTTACACCACCTACGATTACCGGAGCAAGGCGGGCAACAGGTGTAATCGTACCAGTACGGCCAACTTGAACATCGATCTGCAGAATCTCAGTAATTTCTTCCTGTGCTGGAAATTTATGAGCTAGCGCCCACCGTGGAGCTCTAGTCAATTTTCCTATTTTTTCCTGCTCAATATATTTGTTTACTTTATATACAACTCCATCTATGTCATATCCTAGATTTGCCCTTAATTTGAGAAGCTTGGAATAGCTATCCAAGCATTGAGTAGGGCCTGAAACTACCGCAGTCTGGGGATTGATACGAAATCCCCACCGCTTCATAATTTGTAGCGTTTCAAAATGATTATCAGGCAACCACTTGTCTTCAAGGCTAGCCACTCCGTAAAAAAATATTTCTAAAGGGCGGGTAGCAGAAATTCGAGGATCTAGCTGCCTAAGGCTTCCTGCAGCTGCGTTTCTTGGGTTCATGTATATCTTTCTTCCGTGTTGTTTTTGTTCGTTGTTCATACGAACGAATCCCTTTTGAGAAATGTAAACTTCCCCACGGACCTCCAAAACTTGCGGCCAATCACTAGTTTGAAGTCTTAAGGGAACGGATCTGATCCCCCGAACATTTGCCGTCACATCTTCGCCGTGCCATCCATCTCCACGAGTCGCTGCTCGTACTAGTAAGCCATTTTCATAAATTAAAGTTACGGCGAGACCATCTAATTTTGGCTCACTCACATATTGAATTAAATTAGTATCAAGGATTTGACGACAACGTCTGTCAAATTCGAGAATATCATTCTCTAAAAATCCATTCAAAAGAGAAAGCATTGGAACACTGTGCTGAACCTCTAAAAATGATTCTAGCGGTGAAGAACCAACTCGTTGCGTTGGAGATCTAGCGGTTATGAGTTTTGGATTTTGACGCTCTAGATTCTCGAGTTTCTTGTAAAGTCGATCATATTCCGCGTCAGGTATTTCTGGTTGATCCAGAACATAGTATTGATATGCGTGATATTCTAATGTGGCTCGCAAGCTTTCTATCGCTTCACGTATTTTTTTTGTCAAACACCGTCTCCTGATCTAAGTATCGCCTCTTTATATAACCTTAATTCAGAATAATCGTAATGCTGCTTCCGATCCTGGAAGTATACCAACTCGATGAAAAACATCGGTAATTGTTATTACCTGTTGACGAATTTTTTCCATTTCATGTGTATCGATATCAGCACCATCAGGAGTCTGCATCGTCCCTGACAATTCTAATGACATAAATTGAGCTACAGAATACATCTTCTCTAATGCGTCGATTGGCTGTGACACCAGAGGCACGCTCATAAATAAAAAAAGACCGGTTGTAGAAAAATCCTCCAATTTTTCAATCGGCAATACACCTGGCTCAAATTGGTTTGCCATAGTGAACCAAATTTCATTTGTTTCTGGATCTAACAATCGGAGCATTCCTATGTTATCGACTGTCATATGCGAAATAGCTGCTAATCTATTGAGGTCTTTTCCGAGGAATTGCTGTCCTTTACCTGCAACGATATTAAAAATTACCAAAACATCATATTGTTTACAAAATTTATCTAACAACTTGGCTTCATCAAGGGCGTCCTCAGTAGTCATATCAAATTGAAGTTTGCGATTCAATTGCTCTGATAATTCATAAACCAAATTATTTGTGCGAGTCAATTCAGATTCACTTATCGCGCCATTTTTATCTACGATCTGGGCGCTAACTATCAAATCATAAAAACGATCTGAAGGTCCGCTGTCTTCGAGGTCAACCCACTCGTTTCCTGGGTAAATTAGTCCATGAATTCTGTGAGGATGGATTAAATCTACTTCGTGAGTACGATAAATAGCTAGTACATCATGAGATTGCGCTAATTCTGGCCCCGACAACCTTGCCCAATAGTCTAATTTTAATATTCGCTGAAATTCCTTATTAATCTTCCTCGTATAAGCTCTGTGTTGACGAAGATTAATAGGTCTTTGGGCCTTTTTATCCTCCGGAGCATCCGGTAATTTGTTGGGATCAGGGTCTAAACGAAAATCAATCGCCGATATCAAGGCTGATTTAAGTCCGCCTGAAAAAAACATCCTTGGTAGTCTAATCCAAGATTTCAGCGTGTTTAAGAAAGTAATGGGTATTCTAAAACTCACCACTCTACTAAATAAATGCCCTCGTTGGTTGCTATATGAAAAAATCACTACTATTACAATTGCTACTGCACCCAAAACAATTAACGCTAACTGCAAACTCATTAGATTCCAGCCATACTTACAGCTTCGTCAACATTTACGGAAACAATAGCTGACGCTCCTGGTTCACCCATAGTGACTCCTAGTAACACATCAGCAGATTCCATGGTAATTTTATTATGTGTGATCACGATTAATTGAGTTCGAGATGCAAGTGTCTTTAGTGTATCGCAGTAACGCTCTACATTGGAATCGTCCAAAGGTGCATCGACCTCATCAAGAACACAAAATGGCGCTGGGTTAAGCCGAAATAGTGCGAAAAGTAATGCGACAGCAGTCAATGCCTTCTCTCCTCCCGATAAAAGATGGATCGTACTATTTCTTTTTCCGGGAGGCTGAGCCATAACGGTAACACCAGATTTCAATAAATCAGTGTCAGTGAGCTGCAAAATCGCTTTCCCCCCCCCAAAAAGTTTTGGGAAAAACTCACCAAATCCTTCATTCAGCAAATCGAAAGTAGACTTAAATGTGTCTCTAGTTTCTCGATCAATTTTTTTAATTACTTCTTCAAGTGTGGATAGCGCCTCTAATAAATCATTATGTTGTTGATCAAGATCATCCTTCCTTTTTGATTGTTCATCAAATTCTTCTATTGCAACTAAATTTACTGGTCCGATTTGTTGTATTTTTGAAGCCAAACTTTCAGCTTTCTCTACCCACTGCGCCTCACTAGCCTCATTTGGGAGATTTTTAATAATTTCTTCGAGTGAATAGTCAGTAGTTTTGATTTGATCATTGATGGATTCCAGACGAACTGACTGTTCTTTCTCCATTAATCTTTGATTATCTAATGATTCACGAACAACTACTAACTCCTGCTCGCACTCAGACAACTTTGTTCGTTCCAGACGGATAGCTTCTTCTATGTCGGAGTAATTTTGTCGTGATCTAGAGAACTCAACCTCAGTTATATCCTTCTCAGCCAATAATTCCTCGAGCTTTTGATTTAAATTAATCTCAGGCTTTTCATCTCCAGCCAACGCTTCCTCCAACTGTTTTTGCCGCTCATCAAATCTTTGCGACTGGACTACCAACCTTTCAATATTTGAACGTATCGACGCCACCGATACATGTAGTCTTTGTAGATCTAGCTCTCCAACATGTAGTTCATCACGGCGACTATGCGCCACCTCACGCCTCTTGGTAAGTTCTTCAGTTAAGTCGTCTCGCTTTTTCAACAAAGATTGACGACTTTTTTCCAATAATCCTGTTTCATCTTCAGCTAACTCCAAATTTCTTCGTGCATCATTCAATTGTACGTCGACATCAGTAAGCTCTTGCATGAGTTCATCACTTTCCAGTCGTAATTGATTTGAGCGCGCACGAATCTGAGACGCCCTGGCTTGTTTTGTAACAAGCAATTGACGTGATCCTAAGAGTGATTCCTGTATCTCTTCGATTTTCTTTTTTTCATCCCCTTGTCTAATTTCAGCTAAATTAAACTCTTTCTCTAAAATATCTCGTTGTTGTTCAAAGCTATTTACCTCTAACTCATAGTTACTTTTTTTTACCTCTAACTGATTTATTTCCTCACCTCTTGATAAGATCCCACCATGCAGATTCGGTGCATTGCGTGCATACACCCAATTCCTCCCAATAACGATACCAGACCGTGTCACAACACACTCATTCTGCTTTAACTTTTCACGAGAAACAAATGCTTCCTCAAGAGTATCTGCAACAAAAACTCCCGCTAACCAGGGACTTAAATCGTATCTTGGGCTATGCAGACGGCTCAATAACATGTCATCAGTAACGTCCTTGGTTGCCTGACTGCTAGCCTCAATAAGAAACAAATTCATGCCTGGTAGTCCATGATCAGTAGAAAAAACCCTATCAATCTGTCCTACGCCTAAGCCGGCCAAACGATCACTCAATACTGCATCAGCCGCCCTTTCCCAACCCGACTCTACTTCTACTTCATCAGCTAAACGTGGTGCTTTGGATAACCCACGTGAGTGAAACCAATCTTGAGATTTTTTATCATCGGCATCAAACGCCGCAGTTTGCATATCAACTAAAGAGGCTAATCGACCATTAATTTCATGTAATAGGCGACGTCGATCATCTAATTGACTCTTAACTTGCTCAGATTTATTTCGAATCGAATCAATTTTGTTAGCCTCGACTTCTAGTCTCTTATGGCTATCAGCTAAAATTCGATCATGCTCTGATATTGTTGCCCGTACAGCGTCAATATCTATAGATTCTTCTTCTTGCAAAATAGTCTCGTCTTCCTCATCTAGGCGCGCAAGCCGTTGTTGCAAACTCGTATCCCTGGAATCGAGCTGCTCTATCTTACTTCGCTCTAATTCTTTCTGCTGAACAGGTACCGAAGCACGACGACTAAACTCTTCCCACGCATCTTGCCACCTCTCCAGATCAATTTCCCTAGCCACAAGCTGTTCCTCTGCATCCATCAAAGCTTCCTTACGGGTTGATTGAGACTCAATAAGTTCTGCTAACTCATACTCTATTTTATTTAGTGAAGAATTATCTTCCTCTTTTTGTTTGAATAATTCTGATAATGACTCTTTCAGGCGTTCAAGCTCGCCAAGCTGTTGGTGCTGCGTTTCACGGGAATGCTCGATACTCTGCTCAATGGTTGCAATATCTGCCCCAAGAGCATAAATTTTTCCCTGCATTTGGCTCACTGTTGCTTGAGCAGACAATTGTCGGCTAAGTATTTCCTCTAAACTACTTTCGATAATACGTTGTTTGGAAATAATCGAGTCATGACTTACTTGTGCATCTGCAGTATATTTTTTTTGTTGATTAACCAAATCTTCCTGCATTCGATGCTTTAACGCTAGTAATTCTGCATTAACGTTTTCCTCTTCAACCTTTAGACGTTGATAACGACGAGCTGCCTGTGATTGACGCTGCAATCTTCGAATGTGATCACCTAATTCGCTTCGAATATCTTCGAGCCTGGCCAAGTTTTCACGAGTGTGACGCATCCGAGTCTCAGTCTCTCGCCTTCGATCTTTATATAACGAAACACCGGCAGCCTCCTCAACAAAAATACGTAGGTCATCTGGGCGTGCTTCGACTATACGGCTCACCATTCCTTGCTCAATAATCGAATATGATCGATGCCCCAGTCCGGTTCCGCGGAACATATCGGTGATATCTCGGCGTCTACATTTTGTATTATTTATTAGGTACTGAGAAACGCCATCTCTGGTCAAAGTTCTTTTGATAGATATTTCAGAAAAAGAGGAATAAGCGCCGGGCGATCGTCCTTGACTATTGTCAAAAATTAATTCTACCGATGCTCGGCCAACGGGTTTTCGTAAGTCAGTACCATTAAATATGACATCTGTCATATTGTCACCACGGAGATTTCGAGCGGAAGATTCTCCCATAACCCACCTCACAGCATCTATGACATTAGATTTTCCACATCCGTTAGGCCCTATAATCCCGACTAGATTCCCGCTAATCAGGATGGTTGTAGGATCAACAAATGACTTAAATCCGGACAATTGTATTTTAAATAGGCGCATAACTTGCTAGCAACGTTTCGAACCTATTAATTTAAGACAAAGATTTTTGAAGATTTATTCATCTGGCACTAACTACGCTTTTAGGTCGAAGAAGACAAAACAGTTTGTGATCAAGGTAATGTGATAAGCAATCCATTATACAATATGCTAACTCGATTTTAACGTCGAAGTGCCGTTAATAAAGGCCATCAACTATGGCATATTCACCCAATAAAAAGGCTAGTTTTGCAGTTGTGAGGTATGTTAAACGAAAAAACTCTGTAACTAATGTGATGATTAGCTAAAGCCCATAATAAAACAAGTTGCGTTGTGTTTTTTAGTCTGGTATAACGCGCTACTGTCAATTTTATTAACTATCTAATTGACCGACTAAAATCTAGGTACCGATCTATGGCATCAGCAAAGCAAACAACTAAAAATACCATTCATGGAGTGAAGCCTTACCGTCAAAAACGTGGCGAAAAATACATGAATAAGACACAACAGGAGCATTTTCGTACGATTCTCCGAGCGTGGCGTAATGAACTAATCGATGATACTGACAAAACTGTGCTTTCGATGCAGGACGAAACTATCAATCTTCCTGATCCTAATGATAGAGCCACCCAGGAAACTGATCGCTCCCTAGAATTAAGAACTCGGGACCGAGAACGGAAATTGATTAAAAAAATCGAAGATTCGATAAGTACGATCGATGTGGGCGATTATGGATACTGTGAAGCTTGCGGTGTGGAGATAGGAATAAAACGATTAGAGGCAAGACCAACCGCATCACTATGTATAGACTGCAAGGCATTAGACGAAATTAGAGAAAAACAACATGTCTAATTATTCCAATTTGCCACTGTTATTATGCGATAACACTGTCAATTAATCGTTTGTCACTACACTGGTCGGCAAACAAAACTCAGACGGGAAAAGTTTTTATGTTTGACTTAGTAATTCAAAATGCAAATGTGCTACAGCCTGATGGAACTACCGCATTTACCGACATCGGTTGCAAAAACGGAAAAATAGAACGAGTAACACCAGAGATCACAGTTGATGCAAATGAGATCCTAGACGCAAAAGGGCATGTTCTGCTGCCAGGTGTTATCGACCCCCAAGTACACTTTCGGGAACCTGGGGCTACTCAAAAAGAAAATCTAGCTTCCGGTTCACGAGCAGCAGTTCGAGGAGGAGTGACTAGTTACCTCGAGATGCCAAATTGTACACCGCCAACTATAGATCAGATTCAACTAGACTGGAAGATAGCTCGCGCAACTGAATCTTCCGTGGCGAATTTCGGTTTTTTCATTGGTGCATCAAAAAACAACATTGAGGCACTGACTACAACAAGCCCAGTTTGTGGCATCAAAGTGTTCATGGGTTCAAGCACTGGCAATCTACTAGTAGACGACATGGAATCACTTGATGCAATTTTTTCGTCTGGCGAACGATTGATTGCAGTTCATGCAGAAGATGAAAACCGTATACAAAATCGGACAAATATGTTCCTAGGAAGGACAAACAGAAGCCAAAAGGTTCTTCCTTATGACATACATTCGCAAATTCGAGATCCCGAAACAGCTTTAATTGCTACCAAACGCGCAGTTACATTGTCAGAAAAATATGGTCGACGTTTGCATGTATTACATCTTTCTACATCTGAAGAAATTAACTTTCTTAGAAATAACAAGCCAACTCAAGTTAGTTGTGAGGTAGTTCCTAATCATCTATTTTTATCGATAGATGATTATGAGACACTGGGATCTCACGCACAAATGAATCCTCCAATTCGTGAAAGAAGTAATGCTGATCATTTGTGGGAAGGACTCCATGATGGCCTAATTGATATTATTGCAACGGATCATGCGCCACATACTATTGAAGAAAAGGCAAAACCCTATCCACTTTCACCCTCTGGTACACCGGGTGTCGAAACTTCTCTACCGTTAATGCTAACAGAAGTAAAAAAAGGTAGGTGCACGTTAGCGCAGATCCAAGAATGGATGAGCATAGGTCCAGCTCGACTATATGGCATACCTAATAAAGGTTATATTGCTGAAGGATATGATGCAGACCTAGTTTTAGTTGATTTAGAAGACTATCGGCCTGTTATTAACGAAGAGATATTCAGTCGTGCTAGATGGAGCCCTTTTCATGGACGACAGCTGACAGGATGGCCGCTCTGTACCATCGTAAATGGCTGTATTGTCTTTGACAATGGGGATATTCGACCTGGAATTTATGGTCGCCCATTGAATTTCACAAAAAAATATAGTCGCGCTTAATCTTTAGTCATGTCGTTGCAGGATATCGGCACTAAGGGACACAGAACTTCTAACTTTCGACCGCATTGGTGGTGTCGAAATAAGCATTTCCAAACTCTATGGCCTCTCGTCGGCCGCATCTACCCAAAACCACACTATAGGCGTGAGAAAATTATACTGGACGATGATGATTTTATTGATTTAGATTGGTTAGGGCCTAAATCAAGAAGCACACCAATCGTTGTGATACTTCATGGTCTAGAAGGATCATCTCAGTCTCATTATATAAGAACACTCACTGATGCCTTAGCGATACGACAAGTTCGATCTTGTGTCCTGCATTTTCGCGGTTGTGGAGGCGAGATTAACAAAAAGCCTAGGAGCTACCATGGCGGAGAAACTGATGATCCTATATTTGTCATTAAAAGTATTCGAAAAAAATACCCTGAAGCACCATTATTTGCAGTGGGATATTCACTAGGTGCGAGTGTATTATTAAAATTACTAGCAAAGTCAGGAGTTGAATTAACTCTGAAATCAGCAGTTGCAGTAGCAGTGCCATTTGAACTTAGCTCCACTGCTAAAAAGCTCGAGCAAGGCTCCTCTAGATTCTACCAATACTGGTTGCTCAAACATATGAAATATACAGTGAGGAGAAAAGAGCACCTTTTAAAAAACTATCTGGATGTACCAAAGGTTTTACGTGCGCGTACATTTCACGAATTTGACGATGCTGGAACTGCACCTGTGCATGGATTCCGTGACGCAGAAGAATACTATACAAAAGCAAGCTGTAGAGCAGTGTTAGGAAAAATTAGTATACCTGTCTTAATATTACATTCAATTGATGATCCAGTGACCTGCGCAACAAGCATACCTCATGCTAAAGAACTAAAGCCTAACGTTGTGGTTGAACTAAGTCAGTACGGGGGTCATGTAGGATTTGTAGGATCCACTATCCCTTATCGACATGGAACTTGGCTAGATAATAGGATCATCGCATATCTGAACCTATGACTTAGAGCTTATTCCTACATGCAATGTACGTCTATCTGTAAAAGCTTGGTTTAGTGTATTAGGATCCATATACTCTAACTCCCCACCTACAGGAACACCCCGGGCAAGTCGACTTATTATTAGGTTCTGATTTTGTAACAATGAACTAAGATAATCTGCAGTTGCTTCACCTTCAACGGTCAAATTAGTGGCTAATATTACTTCCTTAATTGGTTTCGAATCGACATTCTTAAGCAAGAGATCCACTGCGAGTTGATCTGGACCAATACCATCAAGTGGCGAAATATGTCCCATAAGCACTAAATATATGCCATTATATGCACCCGCTTGTTCGATCGTGTCTAAATCAGCCGGTGTTTCAACGATACATAACTTATTTGAATCTCGTTTTCCAGAAGCGCAGATTCTACAAATTTTTGCCTCGCTAAAATTGTTACAGTTTTCACAGTTTTGCACGCGACCTGCTGCATCTATTAATGCTTGCGCTAACAATTTAGCACCCTCGCGATCCCTTTCTAGCATATGAAATGCAATACGCTGTGCATTTCTAGGTCCTACGCCAGGTAATCGTCTTAATGCTTCTTTTAATCGACTGATAGATTGCTCGCTAGCCATTTTTATTCAGGATAAGTTTAAATCAGGAATATTTAATCCAGAAGTCAAAGAACCCATCTTTTCTTGAGAAACCTTTTCCACTCTACGCACAGCATCATTTACTGCAGCTGCGACTAAATCCTCTAAAACTTCCCTATCGTCTCCCATAAGGCTTTCGTCTATAGACACTTTTCGAATATCGTGACGACAAGTCATCGTAACTTCTACCAAACCACCTCCAGAACTACCTATGACTTCCATACGCGCAAGCTCTTCCTGCGCTTTCTTAAGGTTTTCCTGCACAGCTTGTGCTTGTTTCATTATGCTTCCTAATGGACTTTTCATATTATATGCGTCTCTTTTTACTTGGCTTAATTGATTCTTTAACTAACTTAGCATCGAACTTTTCAATAACTTCTTTCACTACAGAGTCATTCATTAGGTCATCAAATACCTCCGATTTAGCTTCTTCCGAATGTCGTTTTTGATTAACTAACGGAGTTTCTATGTCTGGTAGATCTGTAGGTCTAGATATAACATCAACTCGGATCTTCTTTCCGATTACCTTGTATATTGCATTCTCTATAGCTAATTTCCGTCCTTTGTCAAAAAGCTCGTTGAGCGGTCCATCAATCACCACAGTTAACAGGGTTTCATTATATTTAATGGGTGCCATGTTCATTGCGAGTTCCCGTGGGATGCCTTCCAAACCGCTCTGCTGAACAAGATTGGCCCACACATCAGAACTAGACAAGTCTAAACTTTTATTATAGCTAGGATCCGATGATACCGTTGGTTTCGCAGTATCTTCTTTTGTTTCTAATTGAGCATGTGAATTTAGCGACTCTAACAAGTGAGGAGAAGAATGTTTATCTCTCCAGACGCCACTATCATCAGGTCGAAAAGCCATCATTCTTAATAATGTCATTTCAAAACCGCTACTAGCATTTGGTGCTAAAGATAAATCTCGCTTTCCATGGAGGCCAATCTGATAAAAAAGCTGGGCATCCTCAACTGACATTCCGGTCGCCAAAATCTTAATTCTTTCTATATCAGATTCCTTGGCCTCTACTGCTTTAGCAGAAATATGATAGAGAGCAACATCTTGCAATATAAGTAAAAGTTCATCAAGAGCAGTCACATAATCGATACATTGCTCCTCCATCAAATTGGTTAGCCTAACTAATGCCTCAGCATCCCCCTCAACTAAAGCCTCAAGTATTTGATCAGTGTAGCGATCCTCCAACATACCTAGCATCTCTCGAACGTTTTCACCGGTAACTTTGCCCTCGCCAAAAGCGATAGCTTGGTCTAGTAAACTAAGTCCGTCTCTCATACTCCCAGAAGCGACCCGAGCCAATGCTAGCAAGCCTCGGTCATCATATTGGATTGTTTCAGTCTCAAGAATCATCTTGAGATTGCTAGCAATTTCTCGAGTTTTAATTGCTCGCAAATTAAATTGCAGACATCTGGAAAGAATAGTGGCTGGGAATTTATGTGGATCAGTTGTAGCTAATAGGAATTTCACATGGGAAGGTGGCTCCTCCAATGTTTTCAGTAGAGCATTGAAACTATGAGTCGATAACATATGCACTTCATCGATTAAATAGACTTTGTAAGCACCATTCGTGGGAGCATATTGGACATTATCGAGAATCTCCCGAGTGTCATCTACTCTGGTGCGCGATGCGGCATCTACTTCAATCAGATCGACAAATCTACCCTCTTCTATACTTTGGCAGTGTCGACATTCTCCACATGGCTTTGAGCTAACACCTTTTTCGCAATTTAACGCTTTCGCTAATAATCTAGCGATAGTAGTTTTTCCGACACCCCTTGTCCCGGTAAATAAAAATGCATGATGAACACGATCCTGATCAAGTGCCCTTGTTAAAGCTCTTACAGCATGATCTTGTCCTATCACGTCGTTGAAATGGCGCGGTCTCCAGGTTCTGGCTAAAGCTTGATAGCTCATAATATTTGATTTATATTTTTTATCTATTAGCTGGAGATGGCGCCGATCAGCCCAGTCCCGATACTCGACACAGCTGCTGCGGCTGCTTCCTTCCGGACCTGACCGGGTTTACAACCAATCGCCACCAGGAAGACCAATCGTCGCCACCATTGTTTGCTCAATGAGCGATATAAACCCTTCTGTTTGTTCGTAGTTTCTATTTTAACTCAAAGAGGGTAGCTTACTAACATCAAATTGCTCTCGTTATCGGCTATTTGATAATGGATGCCTAATCTAGACAAAATATAACTCATAGCGGGAGAAAAACAATTAATGTCAGCATCGATCTACTCATGGATAGCACTGATTCAAAAACTGGAACTCCGAAAATCGCTAACAATAGTAAACCTAAGAGTAGCCAATTTCCGTATCGATGGTTGTAATAACGATAAAGTGACGCAAGCTTTCGAGGTAGGAAATAAGGCAAAATATAATGTCCATCCAAAGCGCCAATAGGCAAAAGATTAAAAACCATTAATAACAAATTTATTTGTGCCAGATAAGTGAAGAAAAAATAGCTTCCTGGTTGCTCAAAAAAACCCCATCCAAGTTTGAGGGTTAGAATATAGAAATTGATTGTGACTATGGCAACAAGCAAGTTCATCAATGGTCCTGCCGCAGCAACTGCTAAATCTGCATACCGAGATATAAAAAGTCTGGGATTTGTAGGCACCGGTTTTGCATATCCAAAACCAACCATTATGACCATTAATAATCCCATTGGATCGATGTGTGATCTAGGGTTAATGGTGAGCCTCCCTGCTAGTTCAGCTGTATTGTCTCCAAAACGCTTGGCGACCCACGCATGGCCAAATTCATGAAAAGATAGAGATATAACAAGCGCCAAAAGAATGCTTGCGAATAACACCCATTGGCCTTGCTGTAAAAGATATAACATATTGATAATCGCTATTTTACAAGCTCAAAAAACCCAAAGACTCACTAGAAAAAGGTATTATAGTGACCATGAGGCATGGTGACGAATTCTATAGTTTATTTTAAAAACCCAGAACCTAAATTGAGCCAATTCTTTGCAATAATTTAGTACTAAATTTTTGATTATTAATGCCGCAAAATAAATAAGGTGTTACTGTTTTCGTCATTAATGCTCAAGATCGACCTCAACAATTAAAGTGGCTTAGTATAACCTATGTTAAAAAAAACGACTCCGATAATTTTCTTTCTATGCATTAATACTATTTTTTTGAGAACATATGCTGACCCTATTGAAACTGAGATATTAAAACCTACGGAATCACGATATATATTAGGATGGGGAATTCTCGAAATCGAACGGGTTGTCACATTAAACCGGTACAGTGATCGCTACATTATAAACGCTACAAGCACAGTTTCTGGTTTAGCAAGCCTCGTTGGTTATGGCCCCATCACCGAAGAGTCGCAATTTTTGATCTCAAAAAATGGTCATATTTTACCTCTAAAATACAAGAGCATAGACGAATCTCGCGCCAGCAAATTAGACGAAGAAATCGTGTTTGATTGGAAATTATTAATAGCAGAATCACGCTATGGAGATGAAATTCTCACAACAAAAATCCTACCGGGCACTTTGGATCCACTGACCGTAGTTCTTCAGGCACGCTTAGACCTACAATCCGGATTAAAACTAAATGAGTACTTAGTTCACGAGGCTGAAACCATTAAAAAATATAAAATTTTCCACATGGAGACGGAAAAAATAAATATAGGTAATCATCAACTTGACGCACTACATTTAATGATCGACACGGGCAGGCCTAATAGAAAGCTGCACTACTGGCTTGCACCACAGTTGGATTACCTACCGATTAAAATGCAACAAACCCACAACAACAAAACGGAACTGACTGCTAACCTAATTAGCACTTCCCGATCGCGCTGACAATCTACACATTCAATACTTCCCCGCGTATATATAGGCTCTCTCTCTGAACAGTGTTATCTAAAAGAGAAATGCATGCATAAATAGTACGCAACGTAGGCACTTCAATAGACGTCAATTCCGCTAGCTCAATGACGACACCCAATAGCCCCTCAATCTCCATTGGTTTTCCTGCCTCGAGATCTTGCAGCATTGATGTTTTATGTTTGCCAACACCTTCCGCGCCTGCAATACGTCTCTCAAGCGCTACACGAAACCGGGCACCCAATTTCTCTGCTACTAATTGAGCTTCAGTCATCATTAACGTTGCTAATTCTCTCGTCAAGCTAAATTGACAAATATCCACTAAAGTTGAATGTGTCAGCGCACTAATTGGATTAAATGTTAAATTACCCCACAGTTTAAGCCAAATTTCAGAACGAATATCATCTAAAATTCGTGATTTAAATCCTGCAGACACGAATAGATCCGACACCATGGTTAGGCGATTCGACGCAGCGCCATCCAGTTCGCCCACGGGAAATTTATCACCTTCAATATGCTTTATCACTCCTGGCTCAAGTATCATAGCTGCCGGATATGCGATACAGCCGATCAAGCAGTCAGGGTTAATACGATTGAAAAGAATACCGGATGGATCAACAGTTTTAACAATACTGTTTTCATACTCACCTTTGAGTTTTTGAAAGTACCACCATGGTATTCCATTTTGTAAAGTGACCATCACTGTACTTTCTCCCAACAAAGATGATAAAGAATCGACGATAGGTTCAATCTGATGTGCTTTTAATGCTAATAAAACAACATCCTGCTTGCCAAGGTCACTGATCGAATTGGTTGAAATCAAAGAATCTGCAATTAATGTTTCGCCATTTTCTAACAGCTTCAAACCATTAGCCTTAATCGCAGCAAGATGTGATCCCCTAGCCACAACAGATACCTCATGACCAGCGAGTGATAAATGAACCGCCATATATCCACCAATTGCCCCCGCCCCAACAACACAAATCTTCATATAGTCTCCTAAAGTCAGTACTTTTCTTAATATCTTCTATCAAAGAATACGGAGATTAGAAGTTTAGAGGTATTATTTATCCTACACAATGTCATTACTACGCATACTGGCAATTTCTACCTCAGACAAACCCAGAATTTCCATAAGAATTTCATCCGTATGCTCACCAAGCAAAGGCGATCTTTTAACTGAAGTTGTGGATTCTGACAATTTAATTGGATTGCCAACAGTTAAATATTTTCCACGCTCAGGGTGATCAACTTCAACTACAGTTCCGCTCGCTCTTAGGGATGGCTCCTCTGCGAGCTCCTTCATTGAGAGTACAGGACCGCACGGTACATTCAAAGGATTTAGTATTTCCATTATTTCAAATTTGGTTAAAGTTACAGTCCATTTTTCAATTTCCTCAAACATCGTATCAAGTTTCGATAATCGTGCTTTCGGCGTATTCCATTCCGGGTCATCTAACCAGTCTGATCGCCCAATTGTGCGAGCTAAATGATTAAAAGAAGCGGCCTGTGCTATTACATAAATATACGAATTTGGGTCGCTTTCCCAACCCTTGCACTTGACAACCCATCCAGGCTGGCCACCGCCCGATGCATTGCCCGCTCTGGGTGTTGCCTCACCAAAATTTCCATGCGGATATTGTGGATATTCAGTCAGCGGACCATGACTTAAACGTTGTTGATCTCGTAATTTCACTCGACATAGATTAAGAACTCCATCTTGCATAGCACATTCAACCCGTTGCCCTCGCCCAGTTTTCTCTCTTTGATAAAGAGCCGTAACAATACCAAGAGCCATATTAAGGCCCGTACCAGAATCTCCTATCTGAGCTCCAGTAATTGTTGGCGGTCCATCATCAAAGCCCGTAGTACTAGCCTCTCCCCCCGTACATTGGGCTACGTTCTCATATACTTTGCAGTCCTGATAAGGGCCTGGGCCAAAACCTTTAACTGATGCATAAATAATTCGTGGATTTAATTCTTGAATATGATCCCAACTAAATCCCATCCGATCTAACGCTCCAGGGGCAAAGTTCTCTGCAAGCACATCGCATGACTTAATCAGTTTTGTGAAAATCACCTTACCCTTTTCGCTTTTAGTGTTTAATGTGATACTCCGCTTATTGTGATTAAGCATTGTAAAGTAGAGGCTATCAACATTAGGAATATCTCTTAACTGGCCCCGAGTGGCGTCCCCCGAGCCAGGTCTCTCTACTTTGATGACATCTGCTCCAAACCATGCTAGCAATTGAGTACATGTAGGTCCTGACTGAACATGTGTCATATCCAAAACCCGTACCCCTTCAAGCGCCTTCATATTTTTTCTCCCAACTTTTCATTTATTCAAACATGCACACCATAAAATCTACTTCTGCTTAACGAAGTGTGACGATCATTTTTTAACCACTACTAGCTTTTTTTAATTTTCTTATCAATGGTAACAGTAACAAAAGAATAGCTATTACCATAATGGGTCCCGAAATCGGTCGCGCAAAAAACACTCCGAAACTACCATCACTTATCAATAACGATTGCCTCATCGAGGTCTCAGCTAATGGGCCTAACACGATAGCGAGAACCGCAGGTGCCATTGGGTAATCTAGTTTACGCATCAAATAACCAACTACACCAAAAATGAAAATTAGCCAAACATCATGCATATCTTGCATTGGAGCATAGCCTCCGACAATACATAAAACAAAAATTATTGGTGCTAGGATAGTGAATGGCATACGTAAAATAGCAATAAAACCTGGAATAAATGACAAATTTATCAACAACGCAAACAAATTAGCAACATACAAACTTGCAATTAGGGCCCACACAAAACTTTGATGTTCAACGAACAACATCGGACCTGGCTCTAAACCCCAAATAACCATACCTCCTAGTAAAATTGCAGTAGTGGGCGAGCCTGGTATGCCTAAAGTTAACATTGGCAACATTGATCCTGTGCTTGCTGCATTAGTTGCTGCTTCAGGCGCTGCAACTCCACTTATATTTCCCTCACCAAATGACTCAGGGTTCTTCGACATAGTTTTTGCTACACCATACGCCATTATGGAGCCAGGAGTTGCTCCTGCCGCAGGCAATATACCAACAAAATAACCAAGGAATGACCCCATTACAGTGGCTTTCAATGTCGTTATCAAACTTCGAATGTTGTCTAGGATTCTTCTAACTGTGACATTTGCTTGAGAAATAGTAACTTTTCCGCCAGTGCTTTCAATCGTCCACAACATTTCACCAATTCCATAAATTCCAATAGCTAATACCAAAAAATTTATACCATGAAAAAATCCCGGAATTCCACCAAAAATCAATCGTGGTTGTCCACTTATTATGTCAAGTCCTACAGCGCTCAGGGCTAAACCAATGAAGATTGAGAAAAGTGTTTTCGGAATGTCATCGCCTCCAAGTCCTACAAACGTTGCGAATGCTAAAATCATCAATGCAAACTCTTCAGGCGAGCCGAATGCCAATGCGACAGCCGCCAAAGGTGGTGCGAATAACGTAAATAATACGACTGAAATTGTACCGCCCAAGAAAGATGCGCCTGCTGCCACAATCAATGCTTTATCTGCTTCACCTTTCAAAGCAAGTGGTCGTCCATCAAATGTAGTAGCTACAGCAGTGGATGCGCCTGGTATCCCCAACATTATCGAACTTATTGCGCCACCATACATCGCTCCATAATAAATCGCCGCTAGAAATATTATCGCTCCTGCTGGCGGAACTATAAATGTCATTGGAAGTAGAATTGCAACGCCATTTACCGATCCAAGTCCCGGCATAGCGCCGATGAACAATCCTAAAGCACAACCACCAATAATCAATGCAATATTGAGCGGCTGTAGGACTGAACTAAAACCTTCCAATAGTAGATTAACTACTTCCATTAATTAACTCACTCCTAAATACAAATTTGTTTCTTGGCTTATCATTACATAAACCAATCATATAAGGGATAAAATAGAGGTTCGCTATACCCTTTTGGCAAAGTAATTAATAAAGCAATCTCGAAAAAAAAGAATGCAACTACAGGCGTAGCTACTGCTATTAATATGGCAGTGCTCCATCGATGAGATCCTAATAATCTTATATACAATAGAAGAAAAATTGGCACCGAGAAGTAAACGCCAATAATGTGTATCGTGCCAATCATAAATCCTAACAAACCTGAAACAACCAAAAACATTTTTAAAGAAGAATTGGTCAAATAAGGCTCGGTAGATCTCGATACGACAGTCTTTCGAAGAAACCAACGAACAGCAATCCAAATGCAACAAATCAACATACCAACTGCTAGCCAAAAAGGAAACGCCCCACCGCCTGGACCCTGCTGAGGGATCCAGCCGACGGGGAGTTCCGAACTTTTCCACATTAGGTAGACAGAAAAAAGTGCCAGAACTGCGGTCATCACTAAATCTGCTTTCCGCAAAACGTCTATCTCCTATCACTCTGACATAGAAAAAACCTCGTGACTAAATTTCTCCAATATTAGAAAGCATAGTCTGATGAATGGCCTTTTCTCCTGCCCAATAAGTCTTCAGAGAATTTCCTGTTAAAAATCCACCTCTCAAACTCTTATTATGCATATATTCCTGCCACTCATCTGAAGCATAGACCTGGGCGAACATCTTTCTATAATAAGCCTCTGCTTCGCTACTCATGCCAGGCGCCCCAACCACACTTCTTTGCATAAAATAAACGTAATCTTTGCCTAACTCTCTAAAGGTAGGTGCATCAGGAAACAATGGCAACCGATTAGGCGTAAAAGCAGCAATCGCACGAGTTGTTCCGGCTTCATAAAAACCAAGCTGTTCAGACGGATTATTTACTGTTGAATTACAGTGTTTTCCGGCCAATTGCTTCGCGACTGCCCCGCCTCCTTTAAAAGGTATATATTTGATATCTAAATCATATGCTTGATTCAAAAAAGTGGTCAATAATTGATCTTCTTGACCTGAACCGGTTCCCGCCATAATCCAATCGTTGCCGGCTGCTTTCGCAGCTACGACAAAATCATCAACATTGTTTATTCCTGAATCAGCATGCACCCATAAAAGAAAAGTATCTTCCGCCATTCGTCCGATGGGCGTGAACGTTGAAATGTCTACATCAAGGGTTGGTTGCCGCAAAGGAGTCGTATAAAAACTGTTCAACGTCACCATTATGGTGTGATCATCTCCCTTCTTTCCCTTTAGATGTATCAAAGCTTCTGCTCCTGATCCTCCAGGCTTATTGACTGGAACAAGTGGCTTTGATGATAAGTTATGTTTCTCGACAATGCTCTGCATTAGTCTAGCCATTTTATCGGCACCGCCACCTTTGCCTGCCATGATCACAAAATCAATAGGCTTTTTGGGTGCCCAATCAGCTGTCGCGATTCCCGAGCCGAGTATGGCTAATGAAGCGAGGATTGTTAGGCTAAGTGCACGAAGTTTTTCTGCATAAACTCCCATGAATTTCTTCCTCCTTAAAAAAGAAAATTATAAATATACGCTCGATTTGACCTACGAGACGCTTTTTTGAGCGTACGCCTGGTAACTTTCTTTTATGGTGAGGGTCACGTAGCCGTAGGTCACGCTAGTAGACTAGACTAGTCTAACAGTTTTGTAAATACCTAATTATTTAATATAAATTTTCGTTTGATGCTTAACGTTGTTCACTAAAATACATTTTTTTCGTCTAGAGTTCAACGCCATGCAATGATTTTATCCCTGTTACTATTTTTTCTAATGGCCAAAAATGTTTAAGGTGATTATTAATGTATTTAGCTAGAGCTCACCTGAAGCACTATCTTTCCAAAATGACTACTACTCTCCATAACTCTATGGGCCTCCCTAACGTCCTCCAAGGCAAAAACTTTATAAATAATAGGTTTTATCTCCCGGCTAGCAAATAAAGGCATTACTGCTTTAGTAAACTCTGCAATAATTTCGGCTTTTTGCTGAATAGATCGTGACCTCAGGACTGAGCCAACTATCCGTTGACGCTTAACTAAAATCGTAGCTAGATTAATCTCAGTTTTGGCGCCGCCAATTATACCGATTACAACCAGTGTTCCTTCAACTGCCAAAGCCTTTAAGTTAGGAATGAAATAACTAGCCCCTACATGATCGAGGATGATATTTACCCCCAATCCCTCTGTATCACTTTTAATTTTCTCCACAAAATCTTGTTTTTTATAATTAATCACAACATCCGCTCCAAGTTCAGTCACTCGTTGAAGCTTGGCAGCTGAGGCAGTAGAAAATAATCTGGCATTTGGAACAAGTGCGCGACAGAGCTGAATAGCTGCGGTACCTACTCCTCCTCCTCCACCGTGCACAAGAACACGTTTTCCATCTTGCAAGCCCGCGACACGAAATAAATTCAAATAGGATGTTATATATGTCTCAGATATACAGGCTGCTTCATAGAAATTCATCTTATCAGGTATTCGAATTAGATGTTTCCAATGCGCCGTTGCAAACTCTGCATAACCGCCACCTCCTACAAGAGCCGCAACGCGATCCCCCAACTCGAAACTATCAACGTTTTTACCCAACTCTATAATCGTCCCAGCTACTTCAAGGCCGATGATTTTGGACTCCCCCTTCGGAGGTGGATAATGTCCTTCACGTTGAACTATGTCAGGCCTATTTACGCTAGTTGCTTTTACATGAATAAGTACTTGATCATCACTCGGTAGAGGTCGTTCAATATTACCTAATTCAAGCACATCAGAAGAACCAAATCCATTTGTTATAACTGCTAACATTTTTTTCACAACTTTAGTTGTCCTAGCGTGAACTAAAGGTTGACAGTCTGATATACATTACTAAGAGTGCGAAGGCCCTCTATTGAGACCTGAACTTCATCGCCATTTTTCATTGAACGCGCACCGAGCGCTGTACCGCAAGCGATAATATCTCCAGGACGCAGAGTCTGGCATTTAGACAAATAAGAAACTAGCTGTAGTGGTGAAAAAATCATATCACTTACCGCATAATTCTGTCTTTCTTCGTCATTCACAAACGCTTGGATAGTTTGATTTTGAGGCACAAAGTCTGTCCTTATAGCTGGCCCGCATGGGCCAAAATTGTCAAATCCTTTTGATCGACACCATTGCTCATAGCCATCTTCCTCCCGAATTATTTTTACTGCTGTAATATCATTGATTGCGGTATAACCAAAAACATGATCTGACGCATTCTCTAGCGCAACATTAGTGGCAGATCGACCAATGACTATTGCCAATTCTGCTTCATAAATTACCGGGCCGGTGTAAGATCGTGGCTGCAGGATTACCTTATTAGGGCCCAAAAGACAAGATGGAGGTTTGATAAAATACCAAGGATGTGTTGGGATCGGTAAGCCTTGCTTTTCTCTAACCGCATCAAAATTATTCCATATGCCAAGTATCAGTGCTTGACTTGGGACTGGACACTCAAGCACTACGTCAACTAAATCGTAGATTTCTCCATCTGGCTGATTCTCAAAAAACATATCGCCAGAATAACTTCTTATTTTCTCCTGTTCGAGTACACCAAATCCAGTTTGGCCATTGCAAGAAAAACGAACCCATTCAACCATATACTTACCCCCTCTTTTTTTATAAAAAACAACAAACTATCAAGTCAATAATCTCTGATCAGTATAACGAGGATAATCTGTTATCCACATATTTAACACGACACAGGCAAATTCTATGTCATTTTCTTATCACGCTTCACTCTTAGATTGCAGGTGATAGAAAAAACTATATTCGAAACTATTAACCCACCAATCAATATTGGCGGAGAGGGAGGGATTCGAACCCTCGATACGCTATTAACGTATACACACTTTCCAGGCGTGCGCCTTCAACCGCTCAGCCACCTCTCCAATAAAACAAGTCATGATAGTATCTTATAAATTCAATACCTAACAAAAATTCAGATATTTAATTTTACTTAAATTAGACGCTATTATTATACGATTAAATATGGTATCCAATTCATACTATTAACTAAAATTAAGAACCAAGATAGCATAGGCAAAAGGGCATTTTTTGATTATCATACCGTCTCCCATGTAACTAATCATCGCCATAACAAACGATGATGCAGACTAGCAAATCTAAATGGGAAGACGAACTACCAATCGATGACATTTAAAATCAATTCCCGGGGGTTCCGGCGATAATTTAAGCTCAAGCCAGAACAATCATAGAAAACAATCACCTATGGTATTCTCGTTACTACAACGCTATAAGAGCGACAAGCCCAAGCGCATCGCTTATCCTGCGTATACCGCGCATCCGTTAGCTACTGGAATCAATCTTGGCGAATACACCATCGAAAGAGTTATATCTCAAACTGAGTGTGGATATACATATGCAGCAAATGATGGTTTGACTGTCCTGCAAGAATATTTTCCGAGAAAAATAGCCATAAGAAATGCGGACCAACGATCTATAATTCTTTCGGATACAAGCAACAATGCTAGCTACGAATACGGTTTATCGAACTTTCTATTGCTAGCTAGAACTCTCAGTCAAATGGATCAACCGGTAAGAGTTGTTCATTATCAAGAAGAGCATTCCACAGCTTGGTATGCTATCAAGTTCACTCCTAGCGCATCTATCGGAGACCTCCTTAGAACCGGAAAGAAAATACCCGAAGAATCACTCAAATTGATTCTATCTAGATCATTACATTATCTAGATTCAGCGCATCGATGTGAAATACTGCATTTAGATTTAGGTCCTGAACAAATTCTGTTATCGGGTGAGCAAGAATTAATAATAACTGGCTTTAACGTTGGGAGATTCAACAATCTAAATATCAACAATAAGAACACAGCATCTTTTTTTGCGCCTGAACATTTTCACACCGCTGGCCGTGTTGGACCTTGGTCTGACTTATATGGATTAGGAGCAATGCTTTATCGAGGATTAAACTCAAATGGGATTCCAACAGCTAGAGATCGACTTATAGAATTACAAGAAAATCAGCGAGATCCTCTAATTCCAGCATCAAAAATAGGGCAAGGTTTCTATTCAAAGGATTTTTTACAACTAATTGACTCCATGCTTGCTATTTCAACAGGGGATCGTCCAAAAAATATTGATGTCGTGCTTACTATATTAAGAGCTTCTCTACAAAAAGGGGCGTCACTCCAAAACAAAGAATCAAACCATAGGTCATCAAAAAGTTCCTCTGATTATGTCGACCAAAATATGGATACTGATAAGCCACATACAGACCCTATAATCAATAACAATCGCTCAATGTTGTCACCTATGCAAAAAGATGATTTAGAACTCATGATGGATGCACTCACACAAATTGAGACTCATCGAAATAAGAATACAAATGTGACAGATGCTCTGCAACAGGCAGGACAAATATTAGAGCCTGCTGATCCTTCCCATCAGTGGGCCAGACATCCCAACAAAGATGATGCAGTCACTCCATTCTTAAAAAAGCGATTCCAAAAAAAACAATCTCAAAAGCTTCCATATAAATTTTGGCTATTCCAGAAGCTATTCATATTCTCCCGACGGATTAATCCAGGAATTCACTTAAGTTTAAATACGGTTGATAACAAATTTTTTCAATCGAGCCCCTCTCGGAGAAAACAAAAAAACACATTAAGGCTGTTCATTCAGAATAGGTCTCGCTTAGTAGTTTTCCCTTTTTTGTTGATATTAATTTTGAGTATACTGACTATATCAGTAGTAGGGATTTGGTTAGATCAACAAACAACACCCTCAATAGAGTCTACTCATATAGAAATCCTGAATTTTGACTCAAAGTGATAAACAATCTGTAGGAAAAAATATGAAATACCCTTTTATACCATTAGATTTTGAGTTTCTTTCAGACAAAATAATTAATGAAAGATCCTATAACTTTCTCGAAATAATGAACAGGCGGAGAACTGTGAGAGACTATTCCTCAAGAGCTGTTCCGCGAGGAATTATTGAAAATGCACTTAAAACCGCAGGTAGTGCACCTAGCGGAGCAAACATGCAACCCTGGCATTTCGTTGTAGTGACCAATCCTAAAATTCGAACGAGGATAAGACAGGCTGCTGAGTTGGAGGAAAAAGAATTTTATAGTCACAGAGCATCCCAAGAGTGGCTTGATGCTTTAGCGCCTCTGGGAACTAATGACGAAAAACCATTCTTGGAATCAGCATCATGTTTGATTTGCATTTTCCTGAAAAAATTTTCAGGAAAAAAAAATGGCAAAAAAGTGAAAAACTATTACACATCCGAGTCGGTCGGTATCGCGACCGGTATTCTTATTACTGCTCTGCACTATTCTGGTATTGCAACTCTGACGCATACTCCAAGCCCAATGCGCTTCTTAAATGATATTTTAGGAAGACCCAAGGACGAAAAACCATACCTACTGTTAGTTGCTGGGTTTCCTGATATGGGTACACTGATCCCAGATATCAAACGGCATGACCTTGACACAATTGCGACGTTTCTTGACTAATTTTTTCTGTTTGGCGGAGAGGGTGGGATTTGAACCCACGGTACCTTGCGGTACGCCGCATTTCGAGTGCGGTACATTCGACCGGACTCTGCCACCTCTCCCAAAAGTTCCAATACCTTGTCTAAATGAATTATAAGGGTTTAGTCCTATTGAATCTCCAAAAAATGGAAAAAGCATCCATAATCTGAGTACTCTTTCCATTGACACCAATTACCGTTAAGAACTTCTACTGAAAGAAATTAAGCAAAGATGCAATATCATTCTCGCAAG
The DNA here is from genome assembly GCA_002721105.1 of Acidiferrobacteraceae bacterium. The sequence continues at coordinate 92,468 of PBJL01000026.1, forward strand.
CCGACTAATAACCCTCCTCTTCATAAACTAACCCCCAACGCTTTGTCTACACCTGCCTAAATATTGCTCCCAATCTCTGTTTGAGCTACCGATTTAGTCACAAAACAAATTGAGCTCATAACCAAAAATAGAAACAGACCAAGGCTAGAAAATAATCGTTCGTTCATCCTTTAACCTCGCCCCTCCGCTGTTACGTTTCTAATTAGAAACATCACATCCAGACAAATCATCTCCTATAATACAAACACTTAATTTTTACACTAAACTGTACACTAGTTTTTTCTGTTACGTTTTCGTTGGTTTTGTTGACTTTTTTGTCTTAAAAATACTACGCGCATCAGTTTTCGCGCGCGGTACATTCGACCGGACTCTGCCACCTCTCCATTCTCGGCACTCTACCTAACAGTTCGTTTAGTAGACATAATTGCATTATTTGATCGTTAAATTTTTTTGTCTATTTTTTTATACAAAAATTGATCAATTTTTTTTATTAAACTCGATCCCATCAAAAATAGTTCTATTCAAGACTTAACGGTGACAATCTTGTTTTCGTATTAACCTAGTTCTTACACTTAGTGATAACTACATAGTGTAAGATAGGCATGACTAGCATTAAACAAATTTTTTTGATCGCTCTATGACTAATATATCCGACGGTTTTAGTGAACTTGATTACAATTCTCTAGAACCTCTCTCCAATAGTGAATTGAAACCGACTTTAAATGTTAAGGCTACTGACGAATTTGGAAATATACGAGACGTAAATATCGCGGAGGAGCGACCTATAACGATTATTCTAGATAATCAAGAAATAGCTACATTAATGACCTTAGGTCTTTTCCCGGAACTATTATCTTTAGGTTATCTTCGAAATCAGGGATTGATAGATAACGCAAAAAATATCGTTTCAGTTGATGTAGATTGGAAACAGGAAACGGTAACCGTAGAGAAAAAACACAGTGATAAAGATACTACTGATTTACATCATGCCAATACTTTATCCGCTCTACCTTCGCATGAAAATATAATCTCACGTGATACTATTTACGGTCTTCTAAAAAATATTTCTAATCTGAACAATGTATACCGCAGCGCAGGTGGGGTCCATGGCTGCGCGATTTGCAGTCAAACAACCGTATTATTTTTTGCTGAAGATATAGGTCGTCATAATGCTGCAGATATAATCTCAGGTTACATGTTTCTCAACAACATTGTTGGTATCAATAAATATCTCTATTGTACTGGAAGATTAACTTCAGAAATTGTAATTAAGGCAGCTCGAATGCAACTCCCTATTCTAATTTCTCGGTCAGGAATCACACATCTTGGACTCGATATCGCAAAAGATTTGAATATAACCCTTATAGCTCGAGCAAAAGGTACACATTTTCTTATTTACCATGGCTCAGAATTTGTTTCATTTGAGGGGTCTGACAAATAACTATTCAAATAGGTTTCATACTATCTCTTTACCCCCGGAACCGCTTGATACCAACCCTCTTTTTCTAGTAATTCAATCGGTTGATCGTAAAGCTTTGTTAATAACATGCTAGTTAACACTTCTTGTTTATTGCCATCAGCGAAAATCTCGCCATTTTTTAGTAATATAACTCTCTGAATCTCAGGCGGGATTTCATGTAAATGATGGGTCACCAGAATAAGAGTGCGCCCACTTTTTATTAATTCTCGCATAGTATCGAGATACTGAAATGTAGCTGTCAAATCTAAGCCCGTAGTTGGCTCATCAAAAAGAAGGCTGGGAGGATTATTAACTAGAGCCCTTCCCAATAATAAACGCCTTTGCTGTCCTGTTGAAAGAGCGCCATATTTTCTATCTTCTAACTCTATTATGCCTAATTTCTTAAGCACCTCTTTTGCTTTCTTAATTTGATAGTCAACAGGATCATGGTGCCCCCACACTCCTACGCTCGAAAAAAATCCAGAAACAATCACTTCAATGCCTGTAGCTTCATTTGTATACTCATAATGAAGATCACTAGAAACCAGTCCTAATTTAGAACGTAAAGACCATATATCTTTGTGCTCGTCCCCAAGGATTCGCACAAAAGATTGGTCACTAAAAACTGGGTATAATTCTCGTGTCAAGATCTTAAGTAACGTTGACTTTCCTGAACCATTAGGTCCAATTATTGCAGTATTTCTAAGTTGCTCTAATGCAAGACTAAAGTGATGGAAAACTCTTGTGTCACCGCGAAAAACGGTCGCATCATGAATTTCAATTAACGGGAGATTGGTTTTCGAGTTGTACATGTAATAACAACTATAATATGTCAGCCTAGATCAATTTTATCCTCTATCTTTATCTCTAGATTAACCGCTGGAACTCGAAGAACCATTTCAGCCTGCAATTGCCCCTCACTATCTAGTGACCCAGATTTAATCTCTCTAAGGACAGCTTGTTCTATCTCACGTTGTGACTGTATACCAACTTTTTTTAAAAATCGGCGAATCTGCATATTAAATAATTCTGTATCCATAATTAATGCACTCATTTTTTATGGTGAGCTACTTTAGCACAGACAAAGTTCAAATTAAGTATTAACAGCTTAAAACAAATGTGTTGAAGTTAATATAAATCATCATATCTTACTCTTGCTTTTCTGACCGCTATAATATTATACTGTTTTTTTATACAGTTTATTATATTCACTAAAATAACAATTTCTATGTCAAAAAAGCTTACTCAACGTCAATCTCAAATACTTGAGTTTATTAGCAATAGTATAGAGAACTCAGGTATGCCTCCTACACGTGCTGAAATTGCTAAACATCTTGGTTTTCGTTCAGCGAATGCTGCAGAAGATCATCTGCGTGCCTTGGCACGAAAGAAGGTTATTGAATTGAGACCTGGTTATTCTCGTGGAATTCGCTTATTAAAACCAGTAGGACTACCGGTGATCGGCGAAGTATCAGCCGGGGACCCTATTCTTGCAACTGAACATATCGAAGGTCGCTATCAATTATCATCTTCCTTATTTAATCCAAGCGCTGATTTTTTGCTTAGAGTGCGTGGTATGAGCATGCAAGGTGTTGGAATTCTGAACCATGATCTCTTAGCAGTGCACAAAACCCATGAAGCTAATAATGGGCAAATCGTAGTGGCCAGAATAGAAGATGATGTTACTGTAAAACAGTTTCGGAGAAGAGGCAACATAATTACTTTACTGCCAAAAAATCCTGAATTCGAGCCTATCCGAATTGATCTTCGGAAACAAGAATGCATCATTGAGGGTATCGGAGTGGGAGTGCTTCGTAATGGTAAAATACCATGACCTCTAAATTTGACTATATACAAAAAAATCTTTGGAAAGGGCCTGGCAAACTAAAAGAAAACTCTTCTATCTCTACTGGGTATTCGCAATTAGATCAATACCTACCTAGCGGTGGATGGCCGATTGGCGCTTTGACAGAGATTCTCCTAGCCAATACTGAACAACCTCCTATCTGGCTTATTGCGCCGGCGCTCGCTAAACTTGAGTATGAAAAACGTTGGCAAGCTTGGATTGCCCCTACAGGAATACCCTATGCTCCTGCTATCGCAAACACTGGCATAGATATCTCAAAAACATTGGTTATTTATCCGACAACACGTAAGGATTTACTGTGGGCAACAGAACAAACTTTGGAATCCGGCGCCTGTAGTGCCGTTCTCTTTTGGCCGCATGAAATACTTACTACAACATCCCGTCGACTCCAGATAGCCGCTAAAAACGGTCATAGTCTTGGTTTATGTTTTTGTTCATCTAAAAATGCAAAGCATAGCACAATGGCTGCTTTACGAATTTTATTTAACCCAGATTGCCAAGGTGGTGAAATTACCATTCTTAAGGGCCATGGCATAAAACCAACAAGAAAAATGAAACTGGTACGTAAATACTGATATTTACAAACCTTTGCCATCAATTAAAATGATTCTAGTTTGTTCTGCAATCTAAAATCTTTAATTTCATTTAATGCAAATTAAATCATTCAAATTACATAAACAAACTATCAATTCTCCAAACGAATTATGGTTAGCTATTCATCTTCCTTTATTGCCTCCTGTGGCATCTATTTCTAATAATACTGATGTATCAAGAGTTGTACATAAAGATTTAACCCACAAACACCAAAGTACTTGCAATAATGCCTCCCTTAAACGAAATGGGACGGCATTAATTACAACTCCATTAATTGCCAATATTTTAGCTAAAACTGAAAAAGTGATTGACTGCAATTTCGAATCTGAAAAAGTAGCCATTGAAAAACTTGCAAAACTCACACAATCTTGGTCACCGAAAGTAGTTATCCATAACAATAAGTTAGTACTTCTTGAAATAGGAAGTTCCCTGCGTCTTCACGGTGGATTAACTTCACTCCTAAAATCAGTCTACAAAACTTTCCCGAGAAATTCTTTCGGGTGCAACATTGCAGTTACCCCAACGCCCGCTAGTGCAATTCTTTTCGCTCAAATGGGTTACGACATCATGTTAACGAATAATCTAGAACTCGCTTCATATTTAAGACAACTATCTGTTCAAAGTTTGGATCTAGAAAAAAAAGAAAAGAATTTTCTGACACAGATGGGGATATCTCAAATCAGCGATTTACTACGATTACCTAAGAATGGCTTAACAGTTCGTATGGGCGTACAATTTCTAAAGAAACTTGAAAAAATAACTGATAAAACAAATCCACAACTAATCCATAAATTCAGCCCTTATTTCGAAATTAAAGCTGACTTTGAAAGAGAAATATATTTTATAAAACCATTACTTTTTCAAGCTGAAAAATTCCTTGCTAAGTTGGAGTATTATCTAAAAAGTCATCGTTCCTCTATTGATTCTTTTGAATGGCGTTTATATAGATCTGACCGTTCTTGTATTTATATTCCAATTCGCTTAAACCGCTCAAGACAAGAAGTTAAATCATTAATAAATCTCACTAAAATCCAATTTGAGTCAAAATTATCATTAAAATGCGCAATAATTCAACTCGCTTTGCACGTAAATCCTGTACCAATTTCTGTCGCAAACAATATATCGTTTTTACAGATTGATAAGTTATATGAGTCAGAACAACTTCTAAATCGACTCTACTTAAGACTTGGATATTCTGCTGTAAAAGTAATATCCTGTAAATTAGACCATAGGCCCGAACACGCGTGGACCAAAACAAAACCCGGCATCGAAGTACACAAAGATCCATCTATTAATAGGCCATTATGGTTGTTTAATAAACCTAAGCCTCTACTTAATGATAGAAGAAACCCTATCTTTCATGGCGCACTAGAACTTTCAAAACACGAACGAATTGTCACCAGTTGGTGGGACGATAATCCAATACAAAGAGACTACTATTTGGCAAAAAGTAATCAAGGATTAATTTGGATATTCCGTGAATTAAAAAATAGTAAATGGTATATGCATGGATTATTTTAAGAGCATACCTTCACTCAACTATCATAATAAGGAAATAACATGCAACAAATAACATGGAACGATTTTCAAAAAATTGAATTAATTGTTGGCACCATTATTTCAGCAAAGCCTTTTAAGGAAGCGCATAAGCCTGCATACATAATTCAAGCAGACTTTGGGCCAAATGTAGGATTACTAAAATCAAGCGCCCAGATCACTACATGCTACCAGGCAGATGATTTAATTGGACAACAAATTATTGGTGTTGTTAATTTACCCGCTAAACAAATAGGGCCAATTCATTCACAATTTCTTATAACTGGATTTTATCGTTCCGACGGTTCCGTAATTCTTGCTAAACCAGAAAGAGAAATTGATAATGGCGCGAAGCTTTCTTGAAAATTGTCTGATATCTAACTCAACATCGTAAAAATACATTTTGTTTGATTTGATACTCAATGTTGCTCGATAACTAACTCTGAGCCCATTTCAATGGCTACTGAATATGACGTACATTGTGGCAATACATACTGCATATAACAACGGGTGGTAAGCAATTTTTCCTGATAATATTCATTGGTCAAGTCTTTCTGTAATTTTTTAATAGCTGCATAGGCTGATCGCATCATAAGCCAACCTCCCGTCACTGTTCCCCATAACATAAGATAAGGAAAAGAGCCTGCCAATGGTAATCTTGGATCTCGGGACGAGCTTGCTTGAATCCATTCCGTAGCTTTTTCAAGATGCGTTACTCCATCATGCATACTTCGACAGATCTCAGAAAGTTGTAACGATTTAGTATAGTTAGAGGTATTCACAATATCATCTTTAATGAGATTTATTAGTATCTGAATCATTTTCCCATCATCGATTAATAATTTTCTACGGACCAGGTCTCCAGCCTGGATACCACTTGTGCCTTCATATATGGTAGTAATTCTAGCATCTCGATAGAACTGTGCTATTCCGGTTTCTTCAATGAAACCGATCCCGCCGAATACTTGCAGTGCCTGACCTACAACATTGTTGGAAATTTCAGAGCTCCAGCCTTTTACGATTGGAATTAATATGTCAACAATTGCCCGATGTTGTTGTCTCTTCTTTTGATCAGGATTAAAATGTGCCCGATCTTGCTCAGAAGCGACATATAGACTCAACGATCGCATTGCCCCAATACGGCAATTCATCTCCAATAGCATTCGTGCAACGTCAGGATGTTGATCGATAGAGATTTGTTGTGTGGATTCTCCATTTGCATCCTTTCCTTGAACTCTCTCAGAAGAAAAACGTAATGCACTTTGATAAGCACGATCCGCTATCGCATAGGACTCTATTCCAACTGCATGTCTAGCCATATTCATCATAATAAACATATATTCCAAACCGCGGTTTTCTTCTCCTAGGAGAAATCCCGTAGCACCTTGATTATCACCATAGGAGAGCACCGCTGTAGGACTTCCATGGATACCCATCTTTTCTTCAATGGAAACGGTTCGAATATCATTTCTTTCCGTGATCTCACCATTAGGAGTCGTTAGAAATTTAGGTACAATGAAGAGTGATATTCCCTTTACACCTGCGGGAGCATCCGGTACCCGCGCAAGAACAAGGTGAATGATATTCTTTGTCAGGTCATGATCACCATATGTGATGAATATTTTCTGTCCTCTAATAAGGTAATCGCCCTTACTTCCCCTCGTTGCCTTTGTTTGAATAGCGCTCAAGTCCGAACCTGCTTGTGGTTCCGTAAGATTCATAGTTCCGGTCCATTTTCCGCTCACTAAATTTGCTAAATAAAGTTTCTTCTGATCCACGGTCCCCTGGAACGAGATAAGTTCTGCAGCTGTTTGAGTTAACATCGGACAAAGACCAAAAGCCATATTCGCTGCATCCCACATCTCTTGAATGGCTACACCGATAACCCTAGGAAGTCCTTGACCGCCGTATTTTGGATCTGCCAAAAGAGTCGGCCACCCGGCTGCTACAAATTTTTGGTACGCTTCTTTCCAACCGGGGGGCGTTACGACAGTATTGTCTTTTAATCGCGATCCCTCCCGATCCCCTAGTTGATTTAATGGGGCTAGTATTTCAGAAGCAAATTTTCCACCCTCATTAAGTATTGTTGAAACCAAATTTGATGAAAACTCGTGGCAGTCTGGAAAACCACAAATTTCTTTAAATCCTACAACCTCATTAAGCAAAAATTCGATATCTTGAATCGGTGGAGAGTATTCATTCATTGCTGTTATAAATGATCAAAAAGATGTTCAATAACGTGAGGTTAATATGTTTTATTACAAAACTAATTTTAGACTTACATTTTACGTATTTCGCTTTTGAAGCCGGTCTACCGATTTACTCAATCGTCTGTTTCAGGTAACATAAAACAAGATGTTTTTTGTTAGGTTAATTCTACATCTAAATACGATTTTTTACGATTGAATAAATCATATAAACTCATTTTTAAATTGGCATGGGCACGCTTTCATTGTAAAAGATAGATTTGGATCAATTTCAATTGGCGAACAGTGATTAATTAGGTAAGAGTTTAGGTTTCACTACTAAGAGATAGCCTCATTACGAAAATGGTGGATTTTTTTTCTAACGCAATGAATAATAGACCTCCAGAAACCACACGAAACAGTTGAATCAAAATGGGCAATCGTCTTAGTAAAATTTATACTCGAACAGGAGATGATGGTACAACCGGACTGGCGGATGGAACTCGGGTCCTCAAAACCTCCGCAAGAATTGGTGCTATGGGTGACGTCGACGAGCTTAATAGTATTATTGGACTATTGATAACCGAGCCCTCAACCCAACATAACCTTGTCATACTTTCTGATGTGCAGAATTCCCTCTTTGATATAGGGGGCGAGCTAGCTCTACCCAACCAAAATCTTGTTAGCGAAGAAAAAGTTAGTCAAGTCGAGGAATTGTTGGACTCTATGAATAGCGCTTTACCACCACTTAAGGAGTTTATCTTGCCAGGCGGGTCGAGAGCGGCAGCGATATGTCATCAAGCTCGAAGTGTCTGTAGACGAGCTGAACGCCGACTACTAGCTTTGAGTGCGGAAGAAGTAATATCAGAAATTACGCTGAGGTATATCAATCGTTTGTCAGACCTCCTCTTTGTGATGGCCAGAACATTGAATAAAGATGCGAAACACCCTGATGTATTCTGGAACAAACCTTTTAACGACAATGATTAAATACATGAAAGTAGATATCGAACGACCCTCAGAGAAAGTCAGTCATAGAATCTCATAAACTAGGAACCTGCGAGAGTCATGAAGGCTTCCACCGTCATAGAGCCAGATGATGCAACATTAGAAAAAAAGAAATTAGTCTAGCTAGAGCGGTTCCCTTTTCCTAATAAGTTTGAAACGTATTACAGCAACTTAATTTCGAAGTTTTTTAGACGACTTTTAAGCGTCTTTTGACTCGGAGTCTGGTACTATCGATCGATCAACTAACTGAACAACTGCCATCGGAGCGTTATCTCCAACCCTATATCCGCACTTGAGAATTCGGGTATAGCCACCGGGCCGATCAAGAAATCTAGGTCCAAGTTCATCAAAAAGCTTTGAGACGGCTGTTGCATCCCTCAACCTAGAAAAAGCTAGCCGACGACGCGCTAAGCTTGGGGTTTTTGCCATGGTGATCAAAGGCTCAGCCACCCTTCGTAACTCCTTTGCTTTAGGCAAAGTCGTGCGAATTTCTTCGTGACGAAACAATGATGATGCCATGTTGCGAAACATCGCATCTCGATGACTCGAGGTGCGATTTAGTTTTCGTCCTGATTTACGGTGTCGCATAATCTAATTCCCTTTAGTGTAAATTCTCACGACGTAGCAACTGTGGCGGCCAATTCTCTAGTTTTGTACCTAGGGCTAACTCTCTATGCGCCAGGACATCTTTTATTTCCGTAAGAGACTTTTTTCCAAGATTCGGGGTCTTCAGTAATTCCACTTCGGTACGTTGAACTAAATCTCCGATGTAATAAATGTTTTCGGCTTTCAAGCAATTCGCTGATCGTACAGTTAGCTCCAAATCATCTACCGATCTCAACAAAATAGGGTCGACTTCATCTTCGTCCGCTTCTTGCGTAACACGGTCAGTAGTCTCAAGAAGAACAAAAACTGACACTTGGTCGTGTAGTATTGTTGCGGCTCTACGAACAGCCTCTTCTGGATCTATTGTGCCATTAGTTTCTATATCAAGAATCAGTTTATCAAGGTCGGTGCGTTGCTCTACCCGTGCGTTATCGACTGTGTAAGCTACCCGGCGGACTGGGCTATATGAAGCGTCGAGCCTTAAAAGGCCGACTGTTCGCGATTCTTGATCGGATCCCTCTATTTCTACTACTTCATATCCTCGACCGCGACTTACTGTAAGTTCCATATGCAGTTCCCCTTCTGACGCGAGGTGAGCTAGCACATATTCTGGATCTACAATCTCAATATCATGATCCAATTGAATATCATTCGCAGTTACTATGCCAGGACCCTTCTTTGAGATCTTAACTACAGCGTGCTCTCGAGTATGCATTCGAATAGCTAGATTTTTGAGATTCAAAAGTATCTCTATAACATCTTCTTGGACGCCAGGAATTGTTGAATATTCATGTTGAACACCCTCGATCTTTACTTCTGTTACTGCAGCTCCTGGTAATGAAGAAAGTAAAATGCGTCGCAACGCATTACCGAGCGTGTAACCAAACCCTCGTTCCAGAGGCTCTAGAGTAACTCGCGCATGCGTTTCATCTATATTCTCTACATTTATTAAATTTGGCTTTAGAAACTCACTAATTGATTCATGCATCTGATATCACCTTATAGAACTTTATGGTTTCATCGCTGAAAATGCCATACATTTTCAGTTTCTCATAGATTAAAAAATTTACTTCGAGTACAACGCTACAACCAAGGATTCATTAATATCTTTTGATAACTCACCCCTTTCTGGAGCTGCTTTATATATCCCTTTCGATGCCTTCACATCGACATCCACCCAAGGTTGAAATCCTATCTGCTCAGCAATCTCGAGAGCAGATCTTATTCTGAGTTGCTCCTTACTCTTCTCTCTAACCTCGATCGAATCTCCCGCGTGTACCTGATAGGACGGTATATTCACTCTATTTCCGTTAACTTTTATCGCGTTATGAGATACTAGCTGACGCGCCTCAGCTCGAGTTACTGCAAAACCCATTCGATACACAACGTTATCTAATCTCGACTCCAATAACTGCAGTAAAACCTCACCAGTTGAACCTCTCCGACTTGCAGCTTCAGAGTAGTATCGTCGAAACTGTTTCTCCTGGAGACCATACATACGTCGAAGTTTCTGTTTTTCTCGCAATTGAGAACCATAAACAGTCGCGCGTGCTCGGCGTCCGCCGGATTTAAAACCTGGCTCTCTTTCGAATTTACATTTTGAATCGATTGATCTTACTGGGCTTTTTAAAAATAGGTCGGTGCCTTCTCTTCGAGCTAACTTACATGTTGGTCCTAAATATCTTCCCATAATTAAATTCTCCTATACTCTTCGTCTCTTAGGAGGCCGACAACCGTTATGGGGAATTGGGGTAATGTCGGCAATCCCACTAATCTCTAACCCTATAGCATTAAGTGCACGAACGGCAGAGTCTCTTCCAGGGCCAGGCCCCTTTACACGAATATCGATTTGCTTGAGGCCATGCTGTTCCTGAGCTGCCTTGCCTGCATTCTCAGCGGCAACTTGTGCCGCAAACGGCGTACTCTTTCGGCTTCCTCTAAAACCTGAGCCCCCAGCGGTTGCCCATGATAATGCGTTACCATGCCGGTCGGTTATCGTGACTATGGTGTTATTAAAAGAAGCATGGATGTGTGCAATTCCTTCCGTAACCGATTTTTTGCTCTTAGCTTTGGTTTTTTTCTTTGTTACTTTAGCCATTCAAACTGATTCCTATTTTTTTATTGCTCGCTTAGGGCCTTTCCGCGTACGCGCATTAGTTGATGTTCTTTGGCCCCGTACTGGTAACCCTCGGCGATGTCTCATACCTCTATAACTACCCAAATCCATCAAACGTTTAATATTCATAGACACATCGCGACGAAGATCGCCTTCTACTTCATATCTAGCCACCTCCGCCCGTAACTTTTCCGCATCGTGCTCTGTCAAATCACTAACTTTAGTCACTCGACTCACTGACGCACTATCACAAATTTTTTGAGCTGTTGGACGCCCAATTCCATAGATCGAAGTCAAGGCAATCTCAACGTGCTTATTGGTAGGCAAATTTATTCCCGCTATGCGAGCCACTTAATACACTCCTTTTTTTGACTGAACATATAACTTCTTTCGGAAAATTATTCTTGTCATTTGAGCTATCCTTGTCTTTGTTTATGACGCGGGTTTTTGCATATTACACGAACACTTCCATTTCGCCGGATTATCTTACAATCTCGACACATTTTTTTGACTGACGCACGCACTTTCATGACTATATCCTTTAGCTTTTAGCGGGTTAGACCCAGCCCCCCGGCTAACGTAGACTTTTTCATAAGACTTTCATATTGCCTAGACATTAGATAAGACTGAACTTGCGTCATTAAATCCATTGCAACAACAACAATTATCAAAAGTGATGTCCCTCCAAAATAGAATGGAACGCTCCACCTCACTATCAAAAATTCTGGGATAAGACAAATTACTGTTAGATATACCGCGCCACCAAGGGTTAATCTTGATACAACACGATCGATATAGTTTGAGGTCTGGATGCCGGGGCGCACGCCTGGTACAAACGCACCAGACTTCTTAAGATTATCTGCAATTTCTCGCGGATTAAAAACCATAGCCGTATAGAAAAAACAGAAAAACACAATCATTGCTGCATATATTAATGTGTATACTGGCTGACCAGGGGCCAATGTTGTTGCAATATTGCGAAGCCATCCCATCCCCTCAGTTTGACCAAACCAACTTCCGAGGCTAGCTGGAAATAAAATAATACTCGACGCAAAAATTGGTGGTATGACGCCAGCCATATTGACTTTTAAAGGAAGATGAGTAGTTTGCCCTGCCAACATTCGCCTTCCCTGCTGACGTTTTGCATAATTAACTGTGATTCTACGTTGTCCTCGCTCAACAAACACTACCACTCCAATTATACCTATAGCTCCAATAAATAAGAGCAAAACTCCAATTGGCGTAAATGCTCCTGTTCTTGCTAGCTCAAGCGTTCCGGCTACTGCTGAAGGAAGGCCTGCAACGATACTTCCAAAAATGATTAGAGAAATTCCATTTCCAATTCCTCTTTCAGTGATTTGCTCTCCAAGCCAGACCAAAAACATCGTTCCTGTGACTAATGTTGCAACTGCTGTGATCTTAAACCCTAGCCCTGATACCATTACAACTGGGGCGCCTCCAACTTCCTGGCCGCCAATTGCTATCGAAATTCCTAGGGCTTGAAATGTTGCAAGCACAATTGTGCCATAACGGGTATATTGGGTTATTTTCCTACGGCCAGCTTCTCCCTCTTTTTTCAGTTGTTCCAAACGAGGAATCACTGAACTCATCATCTGCATGATAATCGACGCAGATATATAGGGCATAACACCAAGAGCCAATATTGACATCCGTTTTAATGCACCTCCTGAAAACATATTAAAAACATCAACGATAGACCCTTGAGTCTGAGCGAATAGAGCTGCCACCGCATTAGGATCGACACCCGGTATGGGAATATGAGCCCCTATGCGAAAAACTACCATTGCCCCCAAAACAAAAAGAATTCTTTGACGTAATTCTGTCAATTTCCCGAGTCCAGCTAATGGAGATGCCATACCGTTAATCCTCCACTGTTCCACCAGCTTGCTCGATCGCAGTCCGGGCGCCTGTGGTTACTTTTATACCTCGAAGAACTACTGGCTTGTTTATTTTTCCTGTTCCAATTACTTTCGCTCTTAGTGCATTCCTACGAACAACACCCGCCGCTTTCAAAACAGCGAGATCTACCGATTGATCCTCTATTTTTTCTAATTCATGCAACCGAATCTCCGCAACTCGGCTACGAACAAGGGATCTAAATCCACGTTTAGGTACGCGCCTCTGTAGCGGCATTTGCCCATCCTCAAAGCCAACTTTATGATAACCACCTGAACGAGACTTCTGTCCTTTATCACCACGACCAGCTGTGCTGCCACGATTGGACCCATATCCACGCCCCGCTCTAATTAGCGACTTTCGCGAACCAACACTTGGCTTAATTTCATTTAGACGCATATTAGTTTTCCTGTACGCGCACCAAATGACTGATTTTATTAATCATTCCCCGTATAGCTGGCGTGTCCGCTACCTCAACTGATTGATTAATTTTTCGTAACCCGAGGCCTTTCACGCAATTCTGTTGTGTTTCGCCACGGCCATATCGACTACGTGTCAGCGTAATAGTTATTTTTTTAGGTGTGCTATCCGACATTTTGATTTCTATCCCAATATTTCCGCAACAGATTTTCCACGCTTAGCTGCAATCTGCTCTGGATTTTGGATGCGACGTAAACCATCAATCGTCGCACGAGCAACATTTATTGGATTTGTAGTACCAATCACCTTTGCCAATACGTTTCGAACTCCAGCCGCCTCGAAAATTGCCCGCATCGTACCACCGGCGATAATTCCTGTTCCGTCAGAAGCGGGGCGCATCACTACTCGCGCTGCTCCATGTCGACCAATTATCGGGTAATGCAATGTTCCATCATTTAAATTAACCGTAAGAAGATTTCGGCGAGCATCCTCCATAGCTTTTTGGACAGCAACCGGCACTTCCCGTGCTTTCCCTCGTCCTATACCAACACGACCATTTCCATCACCCACTACAACCAATCCAGTGAATCCAAATATCCTTCCGCCTTTGACAACTTTGGCCACTCTATTTACCTGAATAAGATGTTCTTGAAATCCATCAAAGTCAACGATATCTCCCTCAGATTTATTACTAGATTTCTTATTCATTGCATCACTATCCTTTTTTTTCACAATCAGAATTCAAGCCCGTTTTCACGCGCTGCCTCTGCTAAGGCTTTCACTCGACCGTGATATTTATAGCCAGATCGATCAAATGCGACTCGTTTCACTCCCAATGCCTTGGCTTTTTCGGCTAAATGCTTGCCTACTAGAGTGGCTGCGGCAACATTGCCGCCATTTTTCAACTGTTCTTTCAGTTCTGACTCTGTCGTTGATGCGCTAACAATTACCCGCCCTTCCTTAGTTTCTATTATTTGAGCATAAAGATGTTTTGGCGATCTAAAGACACAGAGCCGATTAACTCCTAACCGTTTAATTTGCGCACGAGTCTTACGCGCACGACGTAATCTAGCTACATTACGAGTTTTCATATTCATCTAACCCATTAAACCTTCTTCGCCTGCTTTCGCACTACATATTCATCTTCATATCGGACACCTTTTCCCTTGTAGGGTTCGGGAGGTCGAAACCGACGAATTTCTGCCGCTGTCTGGCCAACTAACTGCTTGTCGATCCCTTTTACAATGATTTCTGTCTGACTCGGCGTCTCTACTGAAATCCCGTCTGGCACTTTGTATTCCACTGGATGAGAAAAACCCAAACTCATATTCAGCACTTTCCCTTTGGATTGTGCCCGATATCCAACACCGATTATTGTCAATTTTTTTTCAAATCCGTTAGTCACTCCAACGACAAGATTATTTACCAAAGAACGCATCGTGCCGGCAATCGCTGAAGATCCTTCTTTCGTCTCCTCAACTTGCAAGATATCATCCTTGTGCTGCAGGTTTATATCCGAATGGAGATTCAAATAGTGTTCTCCTTTAGGTCCTTTCGCCACCACTTTTCCAGGCTCAATCTTGATTTCAACCCCTGTTGGTATCGAGATCGGATTATTCGCTATTCTAGACATGTGTATTTCAATTTCTATTCGTTAGCTAACAGTACAAATTAATTCGCCACCCGCTTGAGATGCTTTAGCCTGCTTACCTGTCATAATCCCTTTCGAGGTTGAAACAACAACTGTTCCCAAGCCATTGTCTACTGTAGGAATGTCAACACTGCGACAATAAACCCGTTTACCCGGCCGGCTCACCCGATCTATACGACTAATCACAGGCTTGCCATCGTAGTACCTCAAAGTCAGGTTTAACGTTTTTTTTCCATCAGTCTCGATATTGGTTTCGCACTTGCCTATGAATCCCTCTTCCCGAAGTACTCGAGCTACCGCCTCCTTAATTTTAGAGGTCGGCATTATTACAGTATCACGCCCAGATGCTTGACCATTCCGAATGCGAGTTAACATATCAGCGATAGGATCAGACATGCTCATTTCTTGATAGCCTCCAAATATTCTCTTCCCATTACCAACTAGCCTTCACAACACCGGGTGCTTCCCCTCGCATTACGACCTCACGAAGAGCATTACGACCTAAACCAAAATGCCTAAAATATCCCCTTGGACGTCCTGTTATGGCGCAACGATTCCGTTGTCGACTACGAGCTGAATCACGTGGCAACTTTTGCAACGTGATCATAGCTGACCATCTTTCTTCATCAGGCAAGGATGGATTTTGAATTTTTATTTTCAAATCTGCCCTCGTTGCTGAAAATTGCTGTTCTAGCTTTTTTCTTTTTACCTCCCGCGCCAACATCGATTTCTTAGCCATAGTTGATTTTTTCTCTTTTACGTTCGTAGTGGGAAGCGAAATTGTCTTAAGAGCGCCTCAGCTTCGGTGTCCGTCTGAGCTGAGGTTGTTAATGTGACATTGAACCCACGAAACGCATCTACCTTATCGTAATCAATTTCAGGAAAAATTATTTGCTCTTTAAAACCAATACTAAAATTGCCTCGTCCATCAAATGACTTTGATGAAAGTCCGCGAAAGTCGCGAACTCTGGGAATAGCAACGGAAATTAAGCGATCTAAAAACTCATACATTTTGTCACGTCGCAATGTTACCTTGGCACCAATAGCCCAACCCTCTCGCACCTTGAAAGCTGCTACAGATTTTCTTGCTTTAGTCAATATCGGCTTTTGTCCAGTTATTAATGATAAATCGGATTGCGCTGCTTCTAAAACATTCTTATCAGTTAATGTGTCACGTAATCCCATATTCACGGTAATTTTTTGCAACCGAGGCACCTGCATCACACTCTTATACCCAAACTCCTCAACGAGAGCAGGAACCACTTTTTCATTATAATGCTCTAATAATCTAACCATAATTCGTCACTTCACTCCACTATCCCTGATCAATTACTTCATCATCCGATCTATAAAATCTGACTTTCCGCCCATCCTCAAGCTGTCTAATCCCCGCGCGGTCGGCTCGCTGGCGATTTGGATTAAAGAGAGCGATATTTGATATGTGGATAGGCGCCTCTTTTTCAATTATTCCGCCTGTCTGCCCCTTATTGGGGTTAGGTCTCTCGTGTTTTTTAACCACATTTACATTGTCCACTAAGGCTCTTTCATCCGGCAGAATCCTCAATACCGTGCCCCGCTTTCCTTTATCTCGACCTGTCAATACAACAACATCGTCGCCCTGTCTAATTTTTTTAGTTGCCATAACTGCTAAAGAACTTCCGGGGCAAGAGAAATTATCCGCATAAACCGCTCCGATCGAAGCTCTCTAGTGACTGGACCGAATATTCTGGTGCCTACCGGCTGATATTGGGGATTGAGTAAGACTGCTGCATTACGATCAAACCGAATCAAGGATCCATCCGGCCGACGAACCCCTTTACGTGTACGAACTACTAGCGCATTAAACATTTCACCCTTTTTAACCCTACTATTTGGGATCGCTTCTTTTATGCTAATTTTTATGACATCACCGATACTAGCATAACGTCGTTTTGATCCGCCCAATACTTTTATACATTGAACTTTTCGAGCTCCGCTATTGTCGGCGACATCTAACATACTTTGTACTTGAATCATGGCCTCTGCTCTCACTCCTGCTCAGATCGTTTCAATATGCGAAGCAATCGCCAAGACTTTGTCCTAGAAATTGGCCGGCAGTGCTCAATCACAACAGTATCACCTGCCTTGCAGACATTGTCCTCATCATGAGCATGAATTTTAGTAGATCGCCGTATATATTTTTTATACAAAGGATGCTTATACTGTCTGATTGTCAAGACAGTGATGCTTTTATCCATTCTCGCACTTAAAACACTGCCTACTACAGACTGTGTTTTTCGATCGACTTCACTATTTATATCATTGGTCGTCATTTTTTCTCTTTGGATATTTCAGTGATGCGGGTTTTTNTTCGGGCTATCTGTCTTCGTACTTGTTTGAATCTTGACGAATTTGTAAGTTGTCCAGTACCCTGCTGCATCCTTAAATTAAACTGTTCTTTACGCAACTCCAACAATTCTGTTCGGAGCTGAGATTTATCTCCTTTTAGTATATTATTCTCTGCCATTGTTAACCCGCTTGTCTTCGAGCAAATTCAGTAGGTACCGGCAACTTAGCGCTCGCCAATCGAAATGCCTCGCGGGCCAATGATTCATCTACCCCCTGTATCTCATATATCATTGTCCCTGGTTGCACCAAAGCCACCCAATATTCGGGGTTGCCTTTTCCCTTTCCCATGCGAACTTCAAGCGGTTTCTTAGAAATAGGTTTATCAGGAAATACACGAATCCATAAACGGCCNCCCCGTTTTACATGCCTGCTTATAGCTCTTCGAGCCGCTTCTATCTGTCGCGCAGTCAAGCGCCCGCGTCCCGAGCATTTCAAGCCGTACTCACCAAAACTAACCTTGGATCCGCGTATAGCTAATCCGCGATTCCTTCCTTTCTGTTGTTTTCTGTATTTTGTTCGCTTAGGCTGCAGCATCTGTATTAGTTTTCATCCTGTTCGATTTCTCTTGTTGGCTAATGCTTTCTTCAACAGTAGGTAAAACTTCGCCCTTGAATATCCATACCTTAACACCGATAACGCCATAAGTAGTTCTAGCCTCTGAAAAACCATAATCAACATCAGCTCGCAAAGTATGTAATGGCACTCTTCCTTCGCGATACCATTCGCTCCTAGCAATTTCTGCTCCATTCAAACGGCCAGCTATCATTACCTTCACCCCTTGAGCGCCTAGCCTCATAGAATTTTGCACGGCACGCTTCATTGCTCGACGAAACATTATGCGCTTCTCTAACTGCTGACAGATATTTTCTGCTACAAGGGCTGCATCTAATTCNGGCTTTCTAATCTCTTCTACAGAAATCTGAACCGGAACACCAGTTAAAGTTGTAAGATCCTTACGTAATTTTTCTATATCCTCACCTTTTTTACCGATAACTATTCCAGGGCGACCGGTGAAAATAGTCACACCCAAGTTACCTCCTGGCCTCACTAATTCGATTCGGCTTACCGCAGCATTCTTTAATCTTCCTCTCAGATAACGGCGAACTTTCTGATCATCTATAAGCGCTTGGGCATAATTCTTTCCAGTTGCAAACCATTTTGCATCCCAATCTCGAATGACACCCAATCGAAAACCATTAGGATGAACTTTCTGACCCATTAGGAAGATCCTCCATTTGTTTCATCAATGACAGTGACTGTAATATGGCATGTTCGCTTAATAATCGGGGTAGCGCGACCTTTTGCTCGGGGGCGCCAACGCTTCATAACCGGTCCTACATCAATCATAATTCTATCAACCTTGAGTTCATCAATATCGGCGCCTTGATTATGCTCAGCATTCGCTATAGCTGATTCCAAGACCTTACGTATTGGCTTTGCAGCCTTTTTTGGGCTAAATTCCAATAATTCGAGAGCTTGACCAACTGGCAATCTACGAACTTGATCCGCTACCAATCGGCACTTCTGCGGAGATATTCGCACATATTTGGCTACTGCTCTTGTTTCAACCGTCATCTCTATACTGCCTTTCTTCCTGCAGCATGCCCTCTAAAGGTGCGTGTCACAGAAAATTCTCCCAACTTATGGCCGACCATATTTTCAGTAATTAAAAGCGGCACATGTTGCCTGCCATTATGCACAGCAATAGTCAAGCCAACAAATTCTGGCATTACCACCGATCGTCGTGACCAAGTTTTAATGGGGCGACGTGAACTTTCTGCACGAGCTTTTATCACTTTATTCCAGAGATGATGATCTACAAATGGCCCCTTTCTTATTGATCTAGGCATTTTTTATTTTCTCTTTTTCCGGCGCATAATTTGAGCGTCAGTTCGCTTATTTTGTCGTGTTTTGTATCCCTTTGTTGGAACTCCCCAAGGCGTGACAGGATCACGACCTCCAGATGTGCGGCCCTCGCCGCCTCCATGAGGATGATCAACTGGATTCATCGCTACACCACGAACTGTTGGCCTGATTCCTCTCCATCGCTTTGCTCCTGCTTTACCTAACTTCCTCAGGGAATGTTCTTCATTTCCAACCTCCCCTATAACTGCTCGGCAATTAACATTAATCCGGCGAACTTCCCCAGACCGCAATCTTAAAAGTGAATAATTACCTTCACGACCGATATATTGAACTGAAGATCCAGCAGATCGTGCAATTTGCGCACCTTTTCCAGGTTTCATTTCTACGCAATGCACCACAGTGCCTATTGGAATATTTTTTAGTGGCAACGCATTACCAACACGAATTGCAACCGTGGATCCCGATTCAACCTGACTTCCGAGGCTAATTCCACGCGGCGCAATAATATAACTACGTGAGCCATCAGCATAAAGTACCAGTGCGATATTAGCACTTCGATTTGGATCATATTCAATTCTTTCTATACGGCCAGGCACACCATCTTTTGCACGACGAAAATCTATCACACGATAGTGCCTTTTATGNCCACCACCACGGTGACGAACAGTAATTCGTCCGCTACTGCTTCGTCCACTGATACGAGACTTAGGCTGCACTAGTGGGCCATAGGGCTTGCCCTGATGCAACCCTATAGTGGTTACCTTCACCATGCCTCTGCGGCCAGGAGTAGTCGGTTTTTGTTTGACTGCCGTCATACCTTTCGCCTAATTAATGTTACCCGGTAGATGTTCCAATGAAATCAATATCTTGACCCTTTGCCAACCGCACATAAGCTTTCTTCCAATTTGATCGTTGTCCTGGCGTTTTCCCAAATCGTTTAACTTTTCCCCGTACATTGAGAACCCGCACATTCTCCACTCTAACGTTAAATAATTTTTCTACTGCTTCCCGAACTTCTACTTTGTTTGCATCTTGCAACACCTCGAAAACGACCTGTTGCGATTCGTTGCCCTCTGATGTACTTTTCTCCGATATCACCGGGCGCAAAAGTATTTGATGCATACGTTCTTGGTTCATTGGAATATCTTTTCTAATGCTCGAAGAGAGTTTGAGTTAAATAATACTGTTTCACTTCCAACTAGTATCGCTGGATCTAAATCATCGACCTCTCTTACTTGCACATCCTTTAAATTCCTTGCTGCCAAAATAAAATTCTTATTGTGCTCTGACGTCACTATGAGGACTCGGCCAATGGTATTCAAATTGAACAGATGATTGGCTAATTGTTTTGTCTTTGGCTCAGTCAATTCTATCTCATCACAAACCTTTAGCCTGTCTTGCCTAGCTAACTCCGAAATAATTGATCTAAGAGCTAAACGATACATTTTCCGGTTGACCTTTTGCGCATAATTTCGCTGAGTCGATGGGAAAGCTCTTCCACCTCCTCTCCAAATTGGGCTTCGAATAGTTCCAGCCCGTGCCCGCCCTGTACCTTTTTGCCTCCACGGCTTTCTACCACCACCACGGACTTCTGACCGATTTTTTTGAGCACTATTACCACTACGACCGCCCGCCAAATACGCTGTTACGACCTGGTGAATTAAAGACTCCTTGAACTCTTGAGCAAATACCGACTCAGCTACTTCAAGCGAAGTAGTGGAGCTTCCATCAAGTTTAAGAACATCTATTTCCACTAATAATTCCCTATTAACCTTTTTTACTTGAATCTGTGCTCATTTTTATCGAATGTCGAATTACAACATCTCTACCCCGCGGCCCCGGAATCGAGCCTCGAATCAAAATTAGATTTCGATCTGAATCAATCCTGTAGATTTTAAGGTTTTGTTGTGTTCTTTTTACATTCCCCATATGGCCTGCCATCTTCTTGCCCTTAAAAACACGTCCAGGATCTTGGTTTTGCCCTATCGAACCCGGTTTCCTATGCGCCTTTGAGTTACCATGCGTGGCTCTGCCGCCACGAAAACCATGCCGACGCATTACTCCTGCGAAACCCCGTCCGATAGTGGTTCCCTGCACATCAACCAACTGACCCTCTTTAAATAACTCAACCGTTAAACTAGATCCCGTTGGGTAATCTGATAGTGTTTCAGCTTCTGCTCGAAACTCCCAACATCCTTCGCCTGCTTCCGTTCCGGCTTTAGCAAAATGTCCTTTCATTGGGGCGGTTACTCTACTAGCCCTGCGACTGCCAGTCGTTACTTGAACGGCTGAATAACCATCTGATTCATCAGTTTTGACCTGAGTGACGCGGTTCGGTGAAATTTCAACCACAGTAACCGGTGTTGACTCGCCATTTTCGCCAAAAATGCGTGTCATTCCAACTTTGCGACCGATCAATCCTAGAGTCATTTAAATTTTTTCCTATTAGAGATTTCTCTTAACTCAATTTAATCTCAACATCTACACCAGTTGCTAAATCTAACTTCATTAGTGCATCAACTGTTTTATCAGTCGGCTCTACGATATCAAGAATTCTTTTATGAGTTCGAATTTCAAGTTGGTCGCGCGCCGTTTTATATTTGTGTGGAGATCGAAGTATGTTAAATCGCTCTTTCCTAGTTGGTAATGGTATCGGGCCCCGAACAAATGCTCCTGTCCGGCGTGCAGTATCTACAATCTCCATAGCAGACTGATCAATCATTCTATGATCAAAGGCTTTTAATCTTATTCTTATTCGTTGTTTAGGGTCTTTAGCAGGCATTTTATTTCATCATAATTTCGGATTTATACTTTTGAGATTAATCTCACTCTATTATCTTAGCTACAACACCTGCGCCAACAGTTCGCCCACCCTCGCGTATAGCAAAACGGAGACCCTCTTCCATCGCGATCGGCGCTATCAAAGTCGCATTGATATTTATATTGTCACCCGGCATAACCATTTCTACTCCGTCAGGCAAGACACACTCTCCGGTAACGTCGGTAGTCCGGAAATAAAACTGTGGCCTATAACCCTGGAAGAATGGTGTATGACGACCACCCTCTTCCTTAGAAAGGACATATACCTCTGCTTCAAATTTAGTATGTGGAGTTATTGATTTTGGATGCGCAAGCACCTGACCACGCTCTACATCTTCACGTTTGGTTCCTCGCAACAAAACTCCTATATTATCTCCTGCTTGACCCTCATCTAGGAGTTTTCTAAACATCTCAACTCCAGTACAGGTTGTGGTCTCCGTATCACGGATACCAACAATCTCAATTTCTTCTCCCACCTTAACTATGCCTCGCTCTACTCGGCCAGTGACCACTGTACCGCGACCTGAAATAGAGAATACATCCTCAATTGGCATAAGAAATGCGCCATCTACGGCTCGCTCTGGCTCTGGAATATAAGAATCCAGGGCTTCAGCCAGCTGCACGATGGATCCCGCACCCTGTTCCGAATCATCTCCTTCTAATGCTTTCAGCGCGCTACCCGTAACGATGGGTGTATCATCCCCAGGAAATTCATAACTAGAAAGAAGATCCCGCACCTCCATCTCAACCAATTCTAGCAACTCAGCATCATCCACCATATCGGCCTTATTTAAGTAGACAACGATGTAAGGAACGCCAACTTGTCGGGCTAGCAAAATATGCTCTCGTGTCTGAGGCATCGGGCCATCCGCTGCCGATACAACAAGGATTGCGCCGTCCATCTGAGCAGCGCCAGTAATCATATTCTTTACATAATCTGCATGCCCTGGACAATCTACATGCGCGTAGTGCCGTCCATCTGTTTCATATTCAACATGCGCTGTCGCTATGGTAATTCCACGCTCACGTTCTTCCGGAGCATTATCAATNTCATCGAATGCNTTAACCTCACCTCCAAATTTACTTCCCAAAACCTTGGTNAGCGCAGCCGTCAANGTTGTNTTTCCATGATCCACATGNCCAATTGTTCCNACATTAACATGCGGTTTTGTACGTTCGAATTTCTCTTTAGCCACTTTTTATTTCCTCTAAAATATTAGCTAGCTTTTCTTACAATCACATCAGCAACACCTACTGGCGCTGCTTGATAATGTTTAAACTCCATCGAATAAGTCGCTCTACCTTGGGTTGCGGATCGCAAAGAAGTTGCATAACCAAACATTTCTGATAACGGCACCATTGATCTTACAACCTTTCCACCGGGAACAATTTCCATATCCGAGATGATTCCGCGACGGGAGTTGATATCACCTGTTACGTCACCTAAATATTCTTCCGGCGTGACGACCTCAACACTCATTATCGGTTCTAACAAAGTTGGGTCGGCTCTACGGCTTGCTTCTTTAAATGCCTGGATACCTGCCGCCTTAAAAGCATGTTCTGATGAATCGACATCATGGTAAGAGCCATCATATAGTGTGACTTTTACATCAATAACCGGATAGCCGGCAACGACGCCTGACTCCATTGCTTCCTCTAGGCCTTTTCGGACAGCAGGTATATATTCTCTGGGGATAACGCCGCCTTTAATTGCATCGACAAATTCAAATCCTGCGCCTCTTTCCAAGCGTTCGACTCTAATGTATACATGTCCATACTGGCCTCGGCCACCTGTCTGCTTTACATATTTATGCTCTTGCTCAACTGTTTTACTTAATGATTCACGATAGGCCACTTGGGGCTTGCCTATGTTTGCATCTACACTGAATTCCCGACGCAGACGATCTACGATGATCTCAAGATGCAACTCACCCATCCCAGAAATAATAGTCTGCGCCGATTCCTCGTCGGTTCTAACCCGAAATGATGGATCTTCCTGCGCAAGCTTACCGAGGGCAATTCCAAGTCTCTCTTGGTCTGCTTTTGTGCGTGGCTCTACTGCTTGAGAAATTACGGGATCTGGAAATTCCATTCGCTCCAAAAGAATAGCGTTAGCGGGGTCACATAGTGTGTCACCAGTCGTTACGTTCTTTAATCCCACTGCTGCCGCTATATCTCCTGCCCTAACCTCTTTTATATCTTCCCTCGAATTTGCATGCATCTGTAGAATACGGCCAATCCGTTCCTTTTTATCTTTTATGGGGTTATAGACGGTATCACCAGCGGAAAGTACTCCAGAATAAACACGAAAAAATACGAGTTGACCAACAAATGGATCCGTCATAATTTTAAACCCCAAGGCTGCAAACGGCTCATCATCGCTAGAAGCGCGCTCGACGTCTTGATTCTCGGCATCTACTACACCTCGAATCGCTGGCACCTCAGTCGGATTTGGCATATAGTCAATGACCGCATCAAGCATTGCTTGTACGCCTTTATTTTTGAACGCACTCCCACAAGTAACTGGTACAATTTCATTAGCCAAGGTTCTTTTACGTAATCCTGTTTTGATTTCAGTTGTAGATAGCGTGCCTGACTCCAAGTACAACTCCATTAGCGTATCATCTGCCTCTGCTGCTGCTTCCAAAAGCTGTTCGTGTAAATCATCTGCCTCACTTTTTAGTTGATCTGGAATATCCCGCTCTTCAAACGCGGTGCCTCTAGTTGCCTCATCCCAATGGATAGCCTTCATTCCAACTAAATCTATTACACCTTCAAATTCGTCCTCTGCTCCAATCGCCATTTGAAGAAGCACCGGTGTAGCTCCGAGACGATCCTCAATTTGCTCAACCACTCTTCGGTAATCCGCCCCTGTTCGATCCATCTTATTAATAAACGCCATACGAGGCACTCCATACTTATCAGCTTGACGCCATACTGTTTCTGATTGCGGCTCTACGCCGCCTACTGCACAAAACACAGCAACTGCCCCATCAAGCACACGAAGTGATCTTTCCACTTCTATTGTGAAATCTACATGCCCAGGTGTATCGATGATGTTAATTCGGTGTTCGGGTTGATTCTGATCCATACCTTTCCAAAAGCAAGTCGTAGCAGCAGAAGTAATTGTGATTCCACGTTCTTGTTCTTGCTCCATCCAATCCATGGCAGCATTACCATCGTGGACTTCACCAATCTTATGAGATATTCCTGTATAAAAAAGAATGCGCTCGGTGGTTGTAGTTTTGCCCGCATCAATATGGGCCATTATGCCAATATTTCTGTATCGATCGAGAGGTGTTTTTCGGGCCACAGGATGTTCTCCAAAATGCTGATCTTGAAATTAAAATCGGTAATGAGAAAACGCTTTATTTGCTTCGGCCATGCGACGAATTTCATCCTTCTTCCTTGAGGCTGCACCACGACCCTCTGAAGCATCGCTTAATTCCCCAGCCAGTCTTTGCTTCATGGACTTTTCGTTACGATTTCGTGCGGCATCCACTAGCCACCGCATAGCCAATGCATTACGTCTGTTCGGTCTCACTTCCACGGGCACTTGATAGGTAGCGCCGCCTACTCGACGACTCTTCACCTCAACCACAGGGCGTATATTTTCTAAAGCCTGGTAGAAAACTTCCAAAGGTTCCCCAGTTCCTTTTTCTTTAATGACATCCAACGCCCCGTAAAGGATTTTCTCTGCTATTGATTTTTTTCCATTAAGCATAATTACATTGACAAACTTTGCCACAGTCTGGTCTCCGAACTTCGGATCCGGCAAAATAGTACGTTTTGGAACCTCTCGTCTTCTGGGCATTTCTTTTTCTATTCCTTCAAAAACTCAGGTTGCATCGGTTTTAAATCAAAAAACATATCCAAACATAGAATATTAATACTTTATGGACAACTCACTTTCATCACTTACGGGTACCTATTTACACGATTTCTTTATTATAAATTGGCAAAACTAGCCCAGTCTGCTAGTTAAGCAAATTCAATACCAGTCTACGGTGAGTCTGCCATCCTATCGCTAGTGACGTATCATCACCCTCGCGACTCATATGCTGATCTTTGTATCAAGATCTTTTTTCACCGCGATCAATAAACTGATCGTTCTACGGTTTCTCTCAACTTCGAAGAAATTCCTTTTTTTTTCTCGAAGCGCAATCAAATTTAGTCTACGACTTGGGCCGCTTTGCGCCATATTTCGAGCGCCCCTGTCTCCTTTCCCCAACTCCAGAAGTGTCCAACACGCCTCTAACGGTATGATAGCGAACTCCGGGTAAATCTTTAACACGGCCTCCACGAATCAACACTACCGAATGCTCTTGGAGATTATGTCCTTCACCACCGATGTAGCTAGTGACCTCGAAACCATTGGTTAATCGGACTCTTGCTACCTTTCGCAGAGCAGAATTTGGTTTTTTTGGTGTCGTCGTATAAACACGAGTACATACACCCCTTTTTTGAGGGGACTCACTCAGCGCAGGCACTGTCGACTTTTTAACCTGTCGAGCCCTAGCCTTACGAACTAACTGATTCAATGTTGGCATTTAATAAAAAACCTCATCTTTATCTCTAATAGGATAGCTACTGGAAATACCACTAGTAGGGGGCCAGAATTCTAGGCAGGAAGCCGATTTTTGTCAAGTAATAGTAGCAAAATCGCCATTTTTCGAACATTCCTGCTGTGATCTGAAGTAAAAACATTCTACACCCCAACAACCTCAGCGAGAGACTCCTGAGGGCTTTCCTGATCTGATTTGTTAACATCAAAGACCAGATCTTCCGTTTCTTCTTTTTGTTCAAGGCTTGACTCTTGCTTTTTTTGCCGACGCTCTTCATGGTAAGCCAGTCCTGTACCTGCCGGAATTAATCGACCAACAATGACATTCTCTTTAAGGCCACGCAACCGATCTACTTTCCCGTTCATCGCTGCATCGGTCAAAACACGAGTTGTTTCTTGGAAGGATGCGGCTGAAATAAATGACTCGGTACTTAAAGATGCCTTCGTTATCCCAAGAAGAACCGGAGCGAAAGTAGCAGGTTTCCTCTCCTCTTTATCATTCAATAAAATTTCATTCTCTTCTAGCGCAGTTGATCGCTCGACTTGGTCTCCCTCGAGAAAGCTACTATCGCCAGGGTCAATAATTCTAACTTTGCGAAGCATCTGTCTAATTATTACCTCAATATGTTTATCGTTTATCCTAACCCCCTGGAGCCTATAAACCTCTTGCACTTCATTCACAATAAAATTAGCTAGCGACTCTACACCAAGTAAATCAAGTATATCGCTCGCTATAGGTTGGCCGTCAACTATCTCATCGCCTTTCTCCACATGTTCACCATCGAATACATTTATTTGAGACAGCTTCGGAATCAGCATTTCATGTTCAACTCCCGCCTCATCAGTAATCAGGAGTCGAATTTTTGTTTTTATTTCCTTTCCAAAAGAAACAACTCCAGTATGTGACGCGAGTATAGCTGGATCTTTTGCTTTCCTTGCCTCGAATAGTTCTGCAACACGTGGTAACCCGCCAGTAATGTCTCGAGTCTTAGATACTTCTTTCGGAACACGAGCCAAAATTTGGCCTTTTTCAACTTCAGAACCATCAGCTACTAAAACGGTAGCGCCTTCCCGCATCTGATAGCGAGCCGGGGTATCATCAGTTCCCGGTATTGTCTTAGCCCGACCACGGCCATCCTTAATATCAATCGAAGGACGAATATCACGCGCTGATCCTCGACGTTGTTGGGAATTTAAAATTAGATACGTGCTCGATCCTGTCAAATCATCAATCTGCTGGGTGACAGTTACTCCATCGATCATATCTGAAAAGGATACCGTTCCGGATACTTCAGAGATTATCGGGTGAGTATGTGGATCCCAAGTGGCAATGATTTGACCACCCTCTATTTCATCACCATCATTAATGCCTAATTCTGCTCCGTAGGGTAACTTGTACCGCTCCCTATCTACGCCATGGTTATCCTTGATAACCAACTCTCCAGACCTTGATACTGCAACATTGCGACCGTCACTTCTTTTTACGACACGTAGTCTATTAAATGTCACTGTTCCATTATTCTTAACCTCAATATTACTTGCTGCAGCTTGCGCAGTAGCTGCGCCACCAATATGAAACGTACGCATCGTTAATTGGGTTCCAGGTTCGCCAATACTTTGGGCTGCAATGACACCTACTGCTTCACCTCTGTTAACTATATGACCACGCCCAAGATCTCTACCATAACATTTCCCACAGACGCCATATCGTGTTTCACATGTAATCGGAGATCGGGCTTTTATTTGATTAATATTGTGAGCCTCGATTAGCTCAATTGCTTCTTCGTCTATCATATCGCCGGCTGACAAAAGTGCAGTACCATCAACAGGGCTTACTAAATCTTTTGCTAATACACGACCTAGAACACGATCTCTGAGGGGAATTACAATTTCACCTCCCTGTACTATCGCTTCCCTGAGAAAACCTTTATCAGTACCACAATCTGCGTCAGTTACTACCAAATCTTGACAAACATCAACTAATCTACGAGTCAGATAACCAGAGTTAGCCGTTTTGAGGGCAGTATCAGCCAAGCCCTTGCGTGCACCATGTGTTGAAATAAAATACTGAAGAACATTGAGGCCTTCACGAAAATTAGCTGTTATGGGAGTTTCAATAATAGAACCATCTGGTTTTGCCATGAGGCCCCGCATTCCAGCAAGCTGCCGTATTTGCGCACCACTGCCACGCGCTCCAGAATCTGCCATCATATAGATTGAATTAAAAGATTCTTGCTCTACCTCTTCTCCTGATGCATCAACGACATGGGTTGACTTTAACTCAGTCATCATTTCATCTGCGACGGTCTCGCTAGTGTGAGTCCATATGTCGACTACCTTGTTATATCGCTCACCATCGGTAAGTAGTCCGGAATCATATTGATCCTGAATGCTTTTCACTTCCTTTTCTGCAATCGCTAACGCAGCGCTTTTGCCGTCTGGTACAACCATATCATCAACACCAATGGATACCCCAGCACGAGTAGCCATTTCAAAACCTGTATACATCAGTTGGTCACAGAAAATAACTGTTTCTTTAAGGCCAACCTGCCTATAACATTGATTAATAATGTCAGATATAGCGCGCTTTTTCATCGCTCGATCAATTGATGAAAAAGGCAAGCCGCTTGGCAAAATTTCGGATAACAAAGCACGACCGACTGTAGTTTCTACCAGTATTAATGAGTTATCGCCAACGTCTTCATTAATAATCATTAATCTGGGGAGTCTAACTTTTATTCTAGCGTGAATTTTAACTGCGCCAGATTCATATGCACGTCTGAGTTCCGCAACATCGGTAAATACTCTCCCTTCTCCATCAACATTCACTTCTTCCCGGGTCATATAGTAAAGTCCTAGCACTATATCTTGCGAGGGCACAATTATGGGTTCACCACTCGCCGGAGAAAGTATGTTGTTTGATGACATCATTAATGACCTTGCTTCCAACTGCGCTTCAATCGAAAGTGGTACATGAACTGCCATCTGATCACCATCAAAGTCTGCATTATATGGGGTGCAAACAAGTGGATGTAATTGAATAGCTTTCCCCTCGACTAAAATAGGCTCGAATGCTTGTATTCCCAACCGATGTAATGTTGGAGCTCTGTTTAATAAAACCGGATGCTCCCGAATTACTTCCTCTAATATATCCCATACCTCAGGCTCTTCTGCTTCTACCATTTTTTTTGCTTGCTTTATCGTAGTAGCTAAACCGCGAAATTCTAATTTGCTAAAAATAAAAGGTTTAAATAATTCAAGGGCCATCTTTTTTGGCAAGCCACACTGATGAAGTCTAAGCGTAGGGCCAACAACAATTACCGACCGACCTGAATAATCAACTCTCTTACCCAACAGGTTTTGACGAAAACGCCCCTGCTTGCCTTTAATCATATCGGCCAAAGATTTCAACTGTCGTCGATTAGGTCCAGTAACTGCTTTGCCGCGTCGTCCATTGTCAAGTAAAGCATCTACAGATTCCTGCAGCATTCGTTTTTCATTACGGACTATTATGTCAGGGGCATTCAAATCTAATAACCGACGCAACCTATTGTTTCTGTTAATTACTCGTCTATACAAATCGTTCAAATCTGATGTGGCAAATCTCCCACCATCAAGTGGAACTAATGGCCGAAGATCGGGAGGAAGGACTGGGATAACTTCCATTACCATCCACTCTGGCTTATTCCCAGACTTAATGAAAGCTTCTGCGACTTTTAGCCTCTTAGCTAATTTCTTTGTCTTTGTCTCAGATGTGCTTATAGCTAATTCTTCACGAAGCATTGTTGCTTCTGACTTCAACTCCATATTGCGCAATAAAGCCTTGACTGCTTCAGCGCCCATTCCCGCATCAAAATCTGCACCATACTGCTCAATTGCCTCATAGTATGAGTCTTCACTAAGCAACGTACCTCGTTCAAGTGGGGTCATACCCGGATCTGTAACAACATAGGCTTCGAAATACAAAACGCGCTCAATTTCTCGAACGGTCATATCCAATAGTACCCCCAAACGAGACGGCAAAGATTTCAAGAACCAAATATGCGCAACAGGACTAGCAAGCTCGATATGCCCCATTCTCTGACGGCGCACTTTAGACACCGTTACTTCTACTCCACACTTTTCACATATCACTCCTCGGTGTTTAAGTCGTTTATATTTTCCGCATAGACATTCATAGTCACTAGTCGGGCCGAATAGTTTTGCACAAAATAACCCATCTCGTTCTGGCTTAAAAGTTCGGTAGTTGATGGTCTCTGGTTTCTTAACCTCTCCATAAGACCACGATCGAATCTTGTCTGGAGATGCAATTCCTATTCGGATGGAATCAAAATCTTCGTTTTGATCCATCTTACGTACTATGCTAAAAAGATCTTTCATATATTTTTCCTAAGAATTTCTACACCATGGGCTGAGCGAGTGAGTATGTAACATGACCCTTATCTCTCTTCTCTAGTCTCTATATTAAGACCAAGTGCTCTAATCTCTTTTTCAAGCACTCGAAACGACTCTGGAAGCTCAGCTTCCATTCTATAATCACCTTTGACGATGTTTTCATACATTCTCGTACGACCAGCAACATCATCAGATTTAACGGTCAACATTTCCTGAAGAGTGTAGGATGCTCCATACGCTTCAAGTGCCCACACTTCCATTTCACCGAATCGTTGGCCACCAAATTGAGCTTTCCCTCCGAGAGGTTGTTGCGTAATCAGACTATAAGGTCCTGTCGAACGCGAGTGCATCTTATCATCAACAAGGTGATTCAGTTTCAACATATACATGTAACCAACTGTTACAGGACGATCAAAAAGCTCGCCCGTACGTCCATCATATAATTTAGCTTGACCGCTTAGAGGTAGTCTTGCAAGCTTAAGCATCTCTTTCACTTCACTTTCTGACGCTCCATCAAAAACCGGAGTCGCAATAGGCACGCCTGTAGAAAGATTCTTAGCAAGCTCAAGAATTTCATCATCTTCCAATGATGCAAGATCTTCTTGACGCCCTACACCATTATATATTCGAGAGACCTCTTTTCGGATCTTATCAACTTCTATCCGTCGATCAAGCATATCCCGAATTTGGCGTCCCAATTCATGGGCAGCCCATCCAAGATGCGTCTCTAAAACTTGGCCAACATTCATGCGGGAAGGAACACCCAAAGGATTTAATACAATATCAACTGTAGTGCCATCTTCCATATGTGGCATATCTTCCACTGGTACGATTCTTGAAATAACACCTTTATTTCCATGCCGGCCAGCCATTTTATCGCCAGGCTGTAGGCGCCTTTTCACTGCAACAAACACTTTAACCATCTTTAATACACCTGGCGCCAGATCGTCACCCGCTTCTAATTTATTCCGCTTTTCCTCAAATCTATCGTCAAAACTACTACTCTGGGACCCAAGCTGCTTCCGAATAGTATCTAGATTAGTATTTGTCTCCTCATCACGCAATCGAATTTCAAACCATTTTTCACGAGGTATATTTTCAAGCATTTCATTAGTGACACGATCGCCAGTCTTTAATCCTTCTGGACCACCTTGCGCTACTTTATTAACAATTAGTTTAGCTATGCGATCATATACATCATCTTCGACAATCCCCCGTTGATCGTGCATGTCCTTTCGGATTCGATCTAATTCTTCAGACTCATTTGCGAGCGCTCTTAAATCCTTGTCTAAACCATCACGAGTAAAAACCTGAACATCAATAACTGTGCCAGACATTCCTGACGGCATTCGTAACGAAGTATCTTTAACATCAGATGCTTTTTCTCCAAAGATAGCGCGAAGCAACTTTTCTTCAGGAGTCAACTGGGTTTCACCTTTTGGTGTTACTTTTCCTACCAAAATATCTCCAGATTGGACTTCAGCCCCAATATAAATAATTCCAGCTTCATCCAATTTACTTAGTGCTGACTCTCCTACGTTAGAAATATCCGGCGTTATGTCCTCCGGTCCTAGTTTAGTATCACGAGCTACACAAGCAAGCTCCTCAATATGAATAGAAGTATAAACATCTTCTTGCACCAACCTCTCTGATATAAGAATTGAATCTTCAAAGTTATAACCATGCCATGGCATAAATGCTACGAGAACATTTCGACCTAGCGCAAGTTCACCGAGATCCGTGGACGGACCGTCCGCAAGAACATCGCCGCGCTTTATGCTATCACCAATCCCAACCAAAGGTCGTTGATTAATAGTGGTGTTTTGGTTCGATCTGGTATATTTCACAAGATTGTAGATATCTACACCAACATCTCCCGTATCAACCTCATCATCATCAACTTTCACCACGATGCGAGACGCGTCGACCGAATTAATGATCCCTCCTCTTTCAGCAACTACTACAACCCCAGAATCAGTGGCAACTCGGCGCTCCATTCCTGTTCCGATTAGTGGTTTCTCGCTCAATAATGTTGGCACTGCTTGTCTTTGCATATTCGAGCCCATTAACGCCCTATTAGCATCATCGTGTTCAAGAAAAGGAATGAGAGACGCAGCAACCGAAACGATTTGTGATGGAGCAATATCTATATAGTCAATTTTGTCAGGCGTCGACAAAGTAAACTCATTCTGGTAACGACACGACACGAGATCATCCTCCAATATACCCTTGGCACTCACACGCGCATTTGCTTGCGCAATGATATGTTCGTACTCCGCAATTGCCGATAGATAGTCTATTTCTCCAGTCACCTTGCCATTCGCTACTCGCCTGTATGGTGTTTCAAGGAATCCATACTCATTCGTCCTTGCATAAACAGCGAGTGAATTAATTAACCCAATATTAGGACCTTCCGGGGTCTCGATTGGGCATAGCCTGCCATAGTGTGTTGGGTGGACATCCCGAACCTCAAAACCTGCGCGTTCTCTAGTTAACCCTCCAGGACCAAGCGCTGAAACTCGTCTTTTATGAGTCACCTCGGATAGTGGATTGGTCTGATCCATAAATTGTGATAATTGACTCGAACCAAAAAATTCTTTTATAACAGCTGATACTGGTTTAGCGTTAATCAAATCCTGGGGTGTCAAATTTTCTGACTCAGCCATAGAAAGCCGTTCTCGCACTGCTCTCTCCACCCGAACTAATCCAACTCGAAACTGATTTTCAACTAACTCCCCTACAGACCGTACACGACGATTACCTAAGTTATCAATATCGTCTGTACTACCTTTACCATTTTTTAGTTCAACCAAAGTACGAATAACGTCTACAATATCTTGTTGGCTCAATATACCTGGACCTTCGTCATTTACTCGACCCAACCTACGGTTCAACTTCATTCGACCAACAGAAGAAAGATCATAACGCTCGATATTAAAAAATAAATTACGAAATAATTGTTCTGACGCCTCCTTTGTTGGTGGTTCTCCAGGCCTCATCATTCGATAGATTTCTAGCTTCGCTTCATTCGCATTAGTCGTTGGATCTATCCGAAGTGTGTCAGATATATAACCACCATGGTCTAAATCATTACTGTAAATGGTTTCTAAATTCTTAACACCAGCTGACCTTAGAACACCAAGTAATTCTTCCGTGACTAAATCATTCGATCTACCAAGAAGTTCTCCTGTCTCAGCGTCGATAAAATCATGCGCCAATGTTCGGCCGATGATAAATGAATCTGGCACATGAATAGTCTTGAGATTTGTTTTTTTCAGTTCACGCACATGCCTAGCTGTGATACGTCGCCCTGCTTCAACAATTTTTGAACCAGCAACAACTATATCAAAATCAAGTTCTTGACCTCTAAAACGTTCCGGGACTAGATCAAGCTTCGCGCCTTCTTCGTCGATTGAGAAATAATCATTTTCAAAAAATAATTGAAGAATTTCCTGAGTTGTATATCCCAATGCCTTAAGAATAATGGTGCCTGCTAATTTTCGTCGCCTATCAATACGTACATATAAGAGGTCTTTTTGATCAAATTCAAAATCGAGCCATGATCCACGATAAGGGATCACTCGGGCATTAAATAATAGTTTGCCAGATGCGTGAGTTTTACCTTTATCATGATCAAAAAATACACCAGGGGAGCGATGCATTTGTGAGACAACTACCCGCTCTGTGCCATTAATAATAAAAGTTCCATTATCAGTCATCAGAGGAATTTCACCCATATACACTTCTTGCTCTTTAACATCCCGAATAATCTTTGTCGCCCCAGTTTCCGACTTCTCAAAAATCATAAGGCGAAGGACCGCATGTAATGGCGCTGAGTACATCAAACCACGTTGCTGACACTCACGTACATCAAAGGCTGGCTGACCTAATTTGTAAGTAGAAAAATCAAGTGATGCCGCACCGCTATAGCTCTCAATAGGAAAAA
Organism: Acidiferrobacteraceae bacterium; assembly: GCA_002721105.1. The sequence goes on from PBJL01000026.1 coordinate 127,807, forward strand.
CTGATTTAAATGCCGCTTGCAAACCTTGGTCAATACGCTGATCAGACGCCACACCCTTTTGTAACAACTTTCTATATGATTCCTGCTGGATATCAAGTAAATTTGGAATCTCATCAAGCTGTACTCGTTTGCTGAAACTTTTTCGTATCCGCTTCTTTTCGGTAAAAGAATAATCCATGCAATCCTCTTAGCCACCGGGGCTTATCTAATATTGTTAAGGGTAAAAACCCTCTTTCATCTATTTTAAATTTTTCGACGCATAACCACGTGGCAACACCTCCATATACATGAGGGCGCCAAGCATCAAGCTACGTAACTTATGCTTCCAACTATTTGCAACCTCACTATTTAATTTCTGCAGTAGCGCCGGCTTCCTCAAGCTGCTTCTTGATCTCTTCTGATTCATCTTTAGAAACCCCTTCTTTAACAATAGATGGGGCGGATTCAACCAAATCTTTAGCTTCCTTAAGACCAAGTCCGGTTATGGCGCGCACCGCTTTGATTACACCAACTTTCTTTTCACCAAAACTAGACAAGGTTACATCAAACTCAGTCTTTTCTTCGCTCGATGCCTCTGATGCCACACCCCCAGCTGCCGGGGCTGCGACCGCTACCGCGGCTGCCGCAGATACATTGAATTTTTCTTCAATCTCTTTTATCAGTTCAGACAAGTCCAGAACAGACATTTCCGCTATCGCGTTAAGAATTTCTTCGCGGGACATATTACTTTTCTCCTAATTAAACAGATTTCTCCACAATAAAGCATAAACATGTATTAAATCTTATGCTGTCTCTTGATTATCCCGAACCGCTATTATCGATCGGGCAAACTTTGACGGCACCTCATTCAATGTTCGTGCCAACGATCCGATTGGCGCGAGAAGAGTTGTTGCTAATTTCGTTAGCAATTCCTCACGGCCAGGCAATGACGCCAACTTTTTTATAGTATCTATATCAATAAGGTCTCCGTCCATAGAGCCAACAGTTATCTCGAACGCCTCATTTGATTTGGCAAAATTACTGACAACTTTCGCTACTGCAACTGGGTCCTTTGAAGAGCTTAATACTAAGGGGCCTACAAAATAATCAGATAAACAGTCGAATGAAGAATTGCTGACACTAAGTCGAGCTAACGTGTTTTTTATTACTCGGACATCCACTCCATTGTTACGAGCCTGACGTCGCAAATCAGAGATTTGTGCAACGGTAAGCCCACTATAATTAGCAAGAATTGCGGCGTTAGCTTCGGAAAAGCTTTCAGATACCTCACTGACCACCGTTTCCTTTTTTTCACGACTGAGACTCATTTAATACTCACTCCTTGTGGTTATTAAAATAGTGATCGAGCATAGCCAACTACTCCAACTCGAAACACCGCCTGCGAGGGCTAGCTTGCGCTATTAAGTGAGTCACTGCGATTGCAGTACTCACACCCACGATCTTCGACAAGACTAACTCTACCCACGCCTAATGCTTAGTAAAGCTAAAGCGCACCCAAAACTAGCCTTTCACTCAAAAACTTTTTACGACACAACAGTTAACCTATCTACCTTGATGCCTGGGCCCATGGTCGTAGACAATGTTACCTTTTGTATATACTGACCCTTAGCTGTGGCTGGTTTAGCCCGATTAACAGCAGAAAACAGTGCAGTTAGGTTCTCTTTCAAAGCCTCAATATCAAAAGACACCTTCCCAATAGGGCAATGGATAATACCCGCCTTGTCGATCCGAAATTGAACCTGCCCAGCCTTGGCGTTTGCAACAGCCTTTGTGACATCTTGCGTTACTGTCCCAACCTTTGGATTTGGCATCAACCCTCGAGGGCCAAGTATCTGTCCTAATTTACCAACAACCCGCATAGTTGACGGTGTTGCAATACAAACGTCAAAATCAATGCTACCACCCCTGATTGTTTCCGCAAGATCATCAAGACCTACAATATCAGCACCAGCATCACGCGCAGCATCCGCATCTTTGCCTTCGGCAAAAACCGCTACCCTCATTGTCTTGCCAGTCCCTCTCGGTAAGACTGTTGCGCCACGCACATTCTGATCCGATTTTTTTGCATTAACTCCAAGATTAATAGCGACATCTACAGTTTCGTCAAATTTTGTACCACCTGATTCCTTGATTAAGACCAGAGCATCATCCAGTTTGTAGAATTCTTGATCATCGCGCTTAGACGATAACGCCTTATAACGTTTTCCTACACTTGCCATATCATATACCCTCGGTTTCAATACCCATACTTCGAGCGCTGCCCGCAATAATTCGAACAGCCTGATCTATATCATAAGCAGTTAGATCAGGCATTTTTACCTTAGCAATTTCTTCCAATTGATTCCTATCAACTTTTGCAACTTTATTTTTATTAGGTTCTGCACTACCTTTATCTAATCCGGCAGCTTTCCTAAGAAGCACTGAGGCGGGGGGAGTTTTCTTTACATATGTAAAACTCTTATCAGAATAAACTGTTATCACTACCGGAATAGGCATACCAGACTCCATACCTTGTGTTTCTGCATTAAACGCTTTGCAAAATTCCATGATATTTAAGCCATGCTGACCTAAAGCAGGACCTACAGGAGGACTTGGTTTAGCCTCGCCAGCTGGAACTTGCAGTTTTATATACGCTTCGATTTTTTTCGCCATGCCTAGTATTCACTCCCAACCTCTTTCCATTAATTTTATGAATCCAACTAACCTTTCTCCACCTGACTAAAACTGAGTTCCACTGGAGTTGATCTGCCAAATATCGTAACAGCTACGCGTAACTTACTTTTTTCAAAGTTGACATCCTCAACCGTTCCATTGAATTCCGCAAAAGGACCATCAGTGACTCTAACAATCTCACCCGGGGCGAACGTATACTTCGGCCTCGGATGCTCTGCTCCTTCAACCACCTGCTGTAAAATAGCATTAGCTTCGCGATCCGAAATAGGCACCGGTTGCGCATTAGTGCCGCCAACAAACCCTGAGACACGCGGCACCGACTTGACTAAATGCCATGCGTCTTCCGACATTTTCATCTGTATCAAAACATATCCTGGGAAAAACTTGCGCTCACTTGTTCTTTTCTGGCCATTCCTAAGTTCAACAACATCCTCTGTAGGAACAAGAATCTCCCCAAACTGATCTTTAATGTTGGATCGCTCAATATGAGTCTTTAGCGACAAAAGTACTTGTTTTTCAAAACCTGAATACGCTTGGATCACATACCAATGCATATCTTCACCTTCACTGACACCGTTTTGCTCATCCGGCAGTGTCTGCGATTTGCTTACAAACTCTGTTTCAATCATTTCGCACTACCCTTTGATCCCAAGGATCAAGTCATAGACAGCCCAGAGTGAAACTACATCTAACACCCAAAGATATAAACCAATCAATATAACTAGGACAATTACAACCATCGTCGATTGAATTGTTTCTTTTCTAGTAGGCCAGACTACTCTTCGAATTTCTGTCTTCGTTCCGACGCCAAATTGCCAGGCAGCTCTTCCAGGGCCCGACGTAAAAGCTACTCCGGCACCTACTATCAAACCAACGATAAAGATACCCGTCCTTAGCAAGGCCGACTGATCGCCCATAACATAAAAAGCAGCGATCCCAGCAATGATCACTAATGCTGCGACAACTAATTTGAGCTTATCCAAGACCTACTCCTGTGATCTATTCCTGGCAGGCCAGGAGGGAATCGAACCCCCAACCTGCGGTTTTGGAGACCGCCGCTCTGCCAATTGAGCTACTGGCCTAATATCCCCAATCAAATTTATACTTTTGAGATTAATCTCACTCTATTATCTTAGCTACAACACCTGCGCCAACAGTTCGCCCACCCTCGCGTATAGCAAAACGGAGACCCTCTTCCATCGCGATCGGCGCTATC
>PBJL01000027.1 GCA_002721105.1 Acidiferrobacteraceae bacterium
AAGGTTGCTTTTCGATCTTGGAAATCCTTTTTATGTCTAGAATTTCTCTTTCTTCTGTTTTTTCCGTTAGCTGGCATGATATTTATATATTTTGGTTAATAAATGATTGAATTTGTGATTTTGATGCTGCGCCTATATGTTGAGCCTGAACGACACCTTCTTTAATTATTATTAGAGTTGGTATACTTCTTATAGAATATTTCATAGCAGTTTGGTTATTATTATCCACATCAACCTTAAAGATTTTTATCTTGTCATCTAGTTCTTCAGCTAGCTCCTCTAAAATTGGACCGATCATTTTGCAAGGTCCACACCACTCAGCCCAGAAATCAATCAATACTGGTAAACCTGACTGATTTACATCTTTTTCAAAATCTTTATCATTTGTATGATTTGTTCCCATTTAGCTGATATTAATATAGATATTCTTACTGTTTTAGTTAAATTCTCTGATTGATCTCCGTGGGTACGGCTTGAATATTTACATTTTCTCTCTTTAGAGTAGCTGATTGCAAGTTTTTTTAGGTATTTTTATCATAAAATATAATAATATTCATAAATATCAATAATTTATATATAGTAAAAAAAAATAATTATGACTCTTATAGATAAAAATCTAGATCTTTTTGAGGAAATAGTAGAAGTGTCGCAAGGCGCTGGTGAAATTATTCTAGATATATATGAAAACTCAAATCATAGACATACATTTAAAGAAGATAATTCTCCGCTCACAAAAGCAGACACAGAATCTAATAAATTTATTGTTAATAAATTAAAGAAAATAACCCCTCATTTGCCATTACTTTCTGAGGAAGAAAAAAGAATACCATTCAATAATAGATCCTCATGGAAAGAATATTGGCTAATAGATCCCTTAGATGGAACAAAAGAATTTATTAAAAGGAATGGAGAATTTACTGTGAATATAGCATTAATCAGAAATAACATACCTGTATTTGGAGTAATAGATATTCCAGTTAAGAAACAAACCTATTGGGGCGCAGAGGGAATTGGATCTTTCATTATAAAAAATAATAAAAAATCTGAAAAAATTTATGTAGCAAATGAAAGTAAAGAAAAAATGAGAATTTTAAGCAGTCGATCACACAAAGGTGATGAAAGAATACTCCTAAAAAAAATTAATGACTATAAGCTCATAAAAGCAGGAAGTTCTCTGAAATTTTGTTTAATTGCGAGCGGAGAAGCAGATGCATACATAAGATTAGGTCCGACTTCTGAATGGGATATTGCAGCTGGAGATGCTATTGTTCGATTTGCAGGTGGAATTATTGTAGATCTTAATAATAAAGGTCTTGAATACAATAAAGGTGAAAGTTTGATAAATCCAAATTTCATCGTTACAAAGGATAGAGTTATTAAAGAAAAGCTACTCTCAATTATTAAAGAAACCCAAGGGATAACTTATTGATCTAACTGCACAATATCTTCACTACCTGGAGGTGGAAATGGATACAGCTCCCTCTGTCTAAGAGATATATCAATTAACCGTGAATCAATATTAAAGCTTGTCAGTTTTTTTCCTATCCACTTCAAGGCTATTGGTTTAGAAACCAAAGCAACTATAGTGAAAAAGATAAGTTGAATATCTAAAAAGAATGTTTGATGGTCTATATATATCAAACCAAGCCTGCTCTTCCATGGCCTAATAAGCTGATTATAAGATAAATCTGGATTATTACTTCTATTCAAGATTTGAGCCTCATCTGAGAAAACAATAGATGAAAAGTCAGTAATGCCCGGCTTTATGCTCAATAACTTTTCTTCCCTGAGAGTATACATTTTCGTTTCATCAATTATGTTTGGTCTCGGGCCAACTAGACTCATATTTCCTAAAAAAACATTTAATAGCTGGATGCCTTCATCAAATTTATACTGTCTTATAATCTTACCTATCGAAGTAATCCTTTCATCATCCAAACTGGTTGAATTTATATTTTTTTTATACGCATCAGGAATCATAGACCTCAATTTATACATCTTAAATAATTTACCATTCTTGCCTACTCTTTTGGATATGTATAAAGGCGATGAAAAATCATTAAGCCACACTGCAAACATAAGAATTAAAAGCGGTATTAATAAAATAATCAAACCAAAAAGCGAAACTACTATATCGAATACTCTTTTCATTGTTTATTTGTTTAAAAATAGCTTGTCAATTATTAAGTAGATCTTTAACCCTACAAATAATTGCATCAGAATTCATCGAATATTTTTTTCGCAAATATTCCTGTGAACCAACGATTGATGAAAAAATATCATTTAAGGCAATTTTTGAGAATCTTTTCGGTAATACATTATTTTCCATACAAACTTCAGCAATTGCCCCGCCAAGACCTCCTGTTTCATTATGCTCTTCAATTGAAATAATTCCTCCAGTTTCATTTGCTGCAGAAATAATTTCGTCTTTATCAATTGGTTTTATGGTATGCATGCCGACAATTCTTAAACTAATTCCTTCTTCTTTTAAAGTATCATTTGCCATTAATGCTTCACTTAAGATGCTTCCTGTACAGATTAAAGTTAGATCATTTCCCTCAATATGCCTTCTAGCTTTGCCTAATTGAAATGAGCTCTTATCATTAATTTCATTGCTAACTGACTTGTCCAGCCTTAAATAACTAACGCCATGCTCAGTTACTAACGACTTGGTAGCTTCTTTCACCTCCATTTCTGTGCTTGGCACTACTACTTTCATCCTTGGTATTGATCTAAGGATAGCTATATCTTCAGTTGTATGATGAGACATACCTAAAGCACCATAGCTAAATCCTCCACCATTAGAAACAATTGTTATATTGGTATCATGGTAACATGCGTCATTTCTTATCTGTTCAAGACACCTAAGAGTAGCAAAATTACCAATAGAATAAGTAATCACCTTTTTACCACTAAGAGATAGGCCTGTAGCTAAGCCAATCATATTTTGTTCTGAAATGCCTACATTAAAATATTGGTCAGGAAAATCTAATTCAAATTGATCAAAGCTTCCAAAACCAAGGTCACCTGTAAGGAAAACAATATCTTTATCCTTTTTTGCTAATTTACTTAGAGCGCTTACAAAAATATCTCTCATTTTATTTTTCCAACTCAGAAATTGCTTCTTCATATTCATCGTCTTGAGGACTTCGATAATGCCAAAGAACTTTATTCTCCATAAATGAAACTCCCTTACCTTTTACCGTATTTGCTATTAAACAAAGGGGTTTATTCGAAAGAGTTTTATCTCCTGACAATGAATCATATAATTCTTTATGTGAGTGTCCGTTAACTTCAAGTACATTCCAACCAAATGATTCAAGCTTTTCAGCCAAAGGCTCTAAACCAAGGGTCTCTTCTGTTGAATATATACTTTGGAGTTTATTCCTATCAATAATAGCCACTAGGTTATCAAGACTATGATGTGCAGCAAATAAAAAAGACTCCCAATTTGAACCTTCATTGCATTCACCATCACCCATCAGCACAAAAGTTCGGCTATTTATATTATTGATTTTCATTGCAAGTGCCATTCCACATCCCACCGGTAGGCCATGACCTAATGAACCTGTAGACAGCTCAATACCTGGGATTCGCTTATGCGAAACATGGCCAGACAAATTAGATCCATCTTGATAGTGTGTACTTAGTTTTTCAATTGGAATGAAACCTATTTCTGCTAGTGAGGCATAAACACCTGCCCCAGCATGACCTTTACTAAGGATAAATCTATCTCTTTCTGGCCAATCAGGTTGATCAATTTTTATCTTTAAAATAGATCCATACAGAACTGCCATGATATCCGCCATTGATAATACGGAACCTATATGGGAACTTTTTCCTGAATTAGTCATATTGATAGCATGCACTCTAATTCTATTAGATAGCTCCTTAAGGGCTTCTTGATCAAAAGATTTTTTTCTTTTAAAGGGCATAAAATCCTCTAATTGTCTCTGCTACGTATTCAACCTCATCATTTGTAATAAAATTATTTAAAGGCAGCATTAATGATCTTTTCATTATTAATTCAGTATTTGGAAGTGACTCTTTAAAACCTAACTCTCTGAATTGATGGACTCCCTTACCACCCCATTGAATCATAGTGCCAATTCCATTATTTTCTAGATATTGCTTCAATGTATCCCTATCTTCAGCTTCTATTTCATAATTTTGGAAGACATCAAAATTATCTTTTGTATCATTTGGTTTTGGGGGCAGCTTAAGTCTTTGAATGCCTTCCAAAGAATTATTGTACAGCATCGCTATTTCTCTTCTCCTAGCAACTGTTTGGTCGAAAGATTGAAAAAAATAATTAAGAATAGCTGCTTGGAGATTATCTAGTCTGCTATTAAAACCCCAAACTGTAACTTCATTATTATCTGACCTTCCATGATCTCTGAATAATTTTATCTTTTCATAGGTTTCTTGATTGTTTGTAACCATTGCTCCCCCATCACCAAAACATCCTAAAATCTTTGCTGGATAAAAACTTATACAACCGCCTTCGCCAAATGATCCGGCATATTTACCCTTATATTTTGCACCCAAAGCTTGGGCAGAGTCTTCAAAAACCTTTAAGTTAAATGATTTTGCTATTTCTAGAATTTCATCCATTTTAGAGATACGTCCGTTAAGCTGTGTAGGCATTATTCCTTTTGTATTTTCTGTAATTGCAGCTCTAATAGATTCAGGATCTATTAAGTGATCATCACCAGCCTCAACAGCAACTGGTCTAGCGCCAGTAGATTTTATGGCTGATGCTGTGGCAACCATTGTATGAGAGCAAAATATAATCTCATCATTCAAGCCGATACCAGATGCTTTTAAAAGCATCTCTAATGCATCAGTTGCATTTCCTACTCCCAAAACATATTTAATATTGAGATAATTTGCTAGATTATCTTCAAACTCATCTAACTCATCTTGCATGATGAAAGCACCTTTCTCTGCAACACTTGAGAAGATTTTTATCAATTGTTCTTCATGGCTCCTAAACAGAGCTGAATAATCAAAAAATGGTATTTTTATTTCCATAACTAATCAACTAGCTTTAAAAAATCTTGTAATTATATATCAAGGACTCGGCATTTTTGTGGATTTCTAAAGAAGCAATTAATTTAGCCCCACACTTCTCATAAAATCGGTGTGCTGATTTTTGTTGGCCACCGGTTACTATTTGTATGTTGCTTATAGAGTTATTTCTAAACTCTTCTTCTCCTTTATTGAATAGACTTTGACCTATGCCCATTCCTTGTATTTCCTTTGCAACACAAAAATTTAATATCTCACTATCTATTTTCTCATAATTACTTTCAACCGAGCTACTTTTGAATGGATACAGCAGTGTTTCTGATAATTTTTTCAAGAATTCAATTGAGAATACTCTCCCTATTAGGAACGGCGATAAAAGCACTCCTTTTCTTAGAATAAATTCTTTATAGAAAGATGAAGTGGAAAAAGATATTGCAATAAAACCAATTATTTGTCCTGTTGTATCTGTGCAGACACATAAAGAAGAGAATCTACTTCTTGCAATGGATTGATAAAGCTGACTTAAAATAAAGACACTAAATGAAGATAAAAATCCTGTATCAATAACTTCTTTATGCATTTTTGCAATATTTCTGAATTTTTTTGTTCCTTCATTGCCGGTAAATGTGGTAACAATGTATTTTTCGTGTTGAGTATTCACTCTGCCTCACGGTTAATATATTTAGCAAAGTTTTTAACTGCGTTGATATCTATTTTTGAATTTATAGGGAACGAGATTAACTGTTTGCATAAATCTTCTGAATTTGGGCATGAGCCAAGTTCATAATCTACTAAATGAAGTTCTTTATTAGATAAAGGATGTATAGGCGTATCAAAAAAACTTGCTATCTCAACTCTATCGTTCTTAGCTGCCATAAGTACCGACTCTTTATTTTTTACTAAAATTGGAAATCTAGAGTAGGAAATATCTGCATTTTCAGATGGCTTAGATACATTAAACTTTTTCAAATCATCCGCATTAAACTCAACTTCATACAAAGTACTTATCTTTTTCCTGTGCTGTAATTCTCTGTCTAATTTTTTCATAGAAATCAGTAATTGCATGCGATTAATAAAACTCATTTTTTTTATAAAATCCTTGCTAGCATTATCGATAGAATATTTATTTTTCTTGTCAAAGTTAGCAGTTGCTATACCTAATTTGCTAAATAAGTGAAACCCGTCCTTAAGGTACCAATAAAAACTTGGCTTATAGAATATCTTAAAAGCAATCAATTGAATCAATTGTTTCAGATTTTCAAATAAACGTACGCTTTCCATGTTGGAATAATCTTTTTCCAAAAAATCTTTTAACTTCTTGTCATTACCTTTCACTGCTCCACCTATCCCTGCCACTATTGGTTTACCCCATTCAAAAGAATAAAAAGAAGCCTTTGACCAATCTCCTAAATATTTTTCCTGAAATTTTGTATTAATGCTGTGACAACAATCTTCAATAATAGGTATTTCTCGTTTATTGCAAGTTTCTAAAATTTGAACAATATTAGCCGGAATTCCAAAAGTATGCTGGACCACCACTGCTTTAATTTCATTTTCCTCCAATATATTAATAAGTTGCTTGTGTGACATATTGACTGAATTCTTTTCGACATCTACATACACAGGTATCGCACCGATAGACTTTAAAGCTTCTGGAACTGCCACACAGGTGAAAGCCTGAATAGCAACTTTATCTCCAGGCAATATATTCAAGCCTAATAGAAGTCGAGATAATGCTACTCTACCTCTCATATAAAGAAAATTAAATTTCATAAGCATTCATAACCATCTTATTATCAGAGCTTAAGATTACTATTTTTTTCTGATTTAAATTTTTTGGGGAAACACTCTGAATATAAGTCTACGGTTTTATTTATGACAATATCAGATGACACTGAAGCAACAATTTTCTCTCTGCTCTTTTGACCCATTAATTGCTGTAATTCTCTATCACTTATCAGTTGCTCTAATGCTAAAGATAGACTTTCTGAATCCTTAGCTGGCACCAGAAAACCATTTACCCCATGCTCAACAATCTCTCTGCACCCCGGAACATCAGTAGCAACAATCGCTATTCCAGAGGAAGCTGCTTCAAGTAATGACTTGGGAAGTCCTTCGCCATAGGTAGGTAGACAAACAATGTCGGCCTTGGCTAGTGCCTTTGACATATCTTGTTTGTGCCCCCACCATTCAATCCAGCCTTCCTCTTGCCATGAAAATAGTTGCTCTTTACCTATTGAGGAGTGATTACTATCATCACTATCACCAACTAAAACAAAACGACAGTTTAAAAATTTTTTTCGCAAAGATCTGGCAGCACCTACAAACTCTACAATACCTTTATGCAATAACATTCTTGATGGGAGCATTACGATGGGGACTTTATTGTGTTTTTTTACAGGATAATAATGATTTATATCAACACCAGTCCCAAGAATTAAGTGCAGGTCAATCTTAGGTATAGATAATTTTTCAATGAAACGATAGTCATCTCGATTTTGTGTCGTTACAAAGGTTTTTGGCAATAACTTTCGCAGAAGATTTATAACGAATACTTTAATCAATCGATAACGAAGTTGGTCAGATAAAAAAATTGATCCGAGTCCAGTTATAGCATTGATAATACGAATATTGCCATTCAATTTAGCTGCCATGGTTCCCATTATTACCATTCGTAAACTGAAATGGTGAACTATATCGGGCTGGACATCACGATATATCATGATTAGTTTTAAGAAGTTTCTGAGAATATTCGAGTGTCGCTTATTAGTTGCATTTCCAAGTTCTACTAACATAAACCCAGCAGAAGTAATAACCTCAGCATGCTCGTTAACTCTTGTTACTACTATTACCTCATGCCCCAAGGACAACATCTTTTTTGCTAATTGAAAACGATGTGATACAAAACCGTAATCTTCAGGGACGTAATATAATAATTTTGCCATTGATGTGTTGCAATATACTCTTTATTTGAGTGACTTTTTATATTTAATTATTATTGTAAAAATTTTCGTTGGCTATTTTTTCATCAATATATCTAGCTAGTGCTAGACTTGAGGTTAATCCTGGTGACTCATATCCCAAAATACTAATTAGGATACTGCCAGAGGATTTTGTCATTTTAATAATATAATCATCTTCATCTTCTAGCTTACTTCTGATTCCACTATAAGATGGAGACAAAGAGCTTGAATCAATCTTAGGCCAATATCTTTTTATGCTGTTTTCAAAAATTTTTTTATTATCAGAATTAACTTCATAATCAATGACATCTGTTTTATAAGCATTTGGGCCAAATCGAACATTTGATCCAAGGTCAATAGTTGCATGGATTCCTAAACCATTTTTTTCTGGCATAGGATATATTAGATGCTTAATTTTTTCTCTTCCATTATAGGAATAATAATCTCCTTTAATATACTCTGGGGTGTAATGTTCGGCTGGATCCGCTGTGTATGAATTATAAATATTTACAGAATCTAAGCCAGATGCGTTAATTAATAGATGGGTTTGGATTATATATTCTTCTTCAGATTTCATATCCCAAACAACAACTTCTATCTTATTGTTAATTGAAGAAACTTCTTTATAGATATTATTGCATACAATATGACCGCCGGCTGTTTCAAAATCAGCTGTAAGAGACTGGATATATGAATGGGTATCAAAAATACCACTAGAAGGCGAAAATATAGCCTTGGAAAAATTTAAAAAAGGATACTCTAATTGCAAATTGTCACAATCGTAGACAATATCATTAACGCCACAATGCCTTGCATTCTCAATTAACTCCTCTAGTTGTTCTAACTCTTCTTCTCCATTTGCAAGTATATATTTGCCACATTTTTTATATGATATATTCCTTTCTTGAAGATACTCATAGATTAAGCGTTTACCATAAATGCATANGTCACTTTTTAAAGAGTTTTTTCTATAATAAATACCTGCATGAATAACCTCAGAATTTCTACTGCTTGTTTCTTCTGCAAGTAAAGGGTTTTTCTCAATTAAAAAAACATTATTAAATTTTGAAGCTAATTGACTTCCTATACTTAAGCCAGTTACTCCTCCGCCTATTATCAAGCAGTCACTATAAACTTTCTCCATGGTCTTTAAGTAAAATGATTACTAAAAATTTTATCCCACTCATTTATAGACTTATCGGTATGATATTCTCTTTCAGCAAAGTCTCTAACTAGATTAGCTGTGGTTTCTCTATACTGATCATCATGGATTAATTTTTCAATTTTGTTGTACCAGTCTGACTCAGATAGACATGCGAGATCTATATCTGCTCTTTTCATAGCTCTTAAATAAGCTGGGGATCCAGATGTAATTGCTGGAAGGCCTAATTTCCAAAATAGTGCTAGTTTATTTTCAGGCTTACCTTTGAATAATGGATAAGTTAGATCCAGAGGTATTATAGCTGCATCACAAGCGGTCGCAATTTTTGGAAAAATTGAAGCGTTATGTTGGTATACAAAAGATCGATGAAAAAAATTNTTTACNNCATCAACTGTATTTNTTCTTCCAAATTTATTGAGATANTTAAAGTANTGNAGATCAGTGACATANTGAATAGCTATCGGGTATTTACTATCTATTTCNTTAAGCACATTTTTAAGCGTACTAAACGGATAAGTATTACTTGCAAAGCCTTCCCAAACAAAATTAAAAATTTCTTTTTTTGAATAATCCTTCTTTACTTCAGACATAACCTCATCTTGAACATCTAAATTTTTATCCACGCCACTAGAATAATTCTTTATAAGCTTTTCTTGTTCTTCAGTTGTGCAGATTACTGCTTCGGAACAAGCACACATATCTCTCATTGTTTTCCAGTAATTTGGTCTAAAGTATTTATGCTGCCTAGATATAAACTTAGCAGTTCCTCTAGCTAAGCCTCTTATCTCCTTAGGATCTACCGATAAATATGAGTTAACAAAATCAAAAATATATTTGCAATCTTTATTTGCATGCTTAATCCAGTAAGAGTGATCTGCTGCCCCTGAGATTACAATGACATCATAATTCCCTTTTTTATCAACTACATCAAAATTTATATTTCTTTTATTTGCATAGTAAACAAATCTTCTCCTATCTCCAGGGTGATCAAGATTTTTGCTATGCGGGACATAACCAATTCTAAGTTTTTTAAATTTACTCATGGTTGACTGCAATAAATGAATTTATTCATCGCCCCGGTCATAATAAGTGATTCTTGAGCCGCTTCTGTCAATCTTGAAATCTAGTGGAAACAGATCAGAAAGTTCTGATATCAACCCTTCCCTTTTCTCCTTCTTAACATAAAACAACAAAAAACCTCCGCCGCCAGCACCTAGCAACTTCCCACCCAATGCGCCGGCACTGATTCCCTTCTCATAGTACTGTGTAATCATGTCATTAGATATTTCACCTGTTAGTGATTTTTTAAGTATCCAATTTTCATGCAATAATCTTCCAAAATCATCAATATCTCCATCTTTCATTATTGATTTTGATAAGGGCAATACAAGATCCTTCATCTTGGTCAATACTTCAAGCTTATTTATTGTCTCGTCTGTTTGTGTTTTTAATATCTCACTAGCATCTCTTTGCATATATGTATAAAACAATATGAGACTGGATTCTAGTTCCTCAATCTTTTTTTTGTTATATATAACTGGTTCAACCTCAACGGACTCATCCTTTAAGAAGTTTATTATATTCAGATCGCCATATGCTGCTGCAAAATGATCCTGCTTTCCCATATTTCTTTTTAAGATATCTAGTTCTATCTCAGCAGCTTTGGAGGCTAACTCAAATTTTGTCATTTGGATACCCTCCATTGCACATATTGCATGAATCAATCCAACGGCAAAAGAACTTGATGATCCCAGTCCAGTTCCTGCTGGGATATCTGCTACAGTGGTAATCTCAATTGGATAGTCAATTTCATATTTTCTCAGAACTTCTCTGACGATTGGATGATCAATGTCATTAATATGATCCTTAAACTCTGTTTGACTCCAGTTTATCCTGTATTTTTTTTCAACTATACCAAGTTGTTTTTTTACAAATACATATAGGTATTTATTTATACCTGTACTAAGAACTCTGCCTGTCTCATTTTGATAATAAGCTCTTAAATCTGTTCCCCCTCCTACAAAACTAACCCTCAATGGTGTTCTAGTGATAATCATTTATCTATATCTCCTTATAGTAATGTCTAATTATTGGTAGAGCTTCCATCAAATTATTATTAATTGAAATAGGCCATGATAGTCTGCTGATTCCACTTAAATCTTTCTCTAATCCAATAAATAGACTATCACAACCAGCATTATATGCGGCCTCACAATCCCTAGAATCATCACCTATGTATAAAACTTTGTCTAATCTAAAAAGCCAGTCTTTAGATGCTTGAAAAAATAAACCTGGATTGGGTTTTCTGCATTCACATCCATCATCCCAATGATGAGGGCATATATATGTTTGAAGAATATTAACAGATAAATCACATAATTCTTTTTCAAAATTATTGGTGATTTCTTCAAGTTCATTCTCGGTAATCATCTTTCTAGCAATGCCTGCTTGATTGCTAATTACAATAAAAGCAAAGCCTTCGGAAGCTAATATTTTTAGGGCAGCCTTAACATTAGGCATCCNCTCAAAGTCTTTCCAAGAATTAATATATTCTCCTCTAGGTGCTTTGGCATTAAGAGTNCCGTCACGGTCTAAAAGTATGATTTTCTTTTTTTTAAAATACTCTCTCATTATCTCTAATCTTTCTGGATCTGAAATACTGTAGTATTCGCAATTCTTAATTATTGCAGTGACTTTTTTTCTCTCTACCATTTTAGAAATGATTCGTGAGAAATTTATATCTGGGCTATCAAATAATTCTAAAACTACGCTTAGCCTTAAAGCCATGTATCCTATCTCAACATAATCCAAGGCTTTCCCTTTCCTATCATTGTTGTATTCGTCAACAATTAAGGAATCACTAATTCTTATATTCCCTTTTTCTTTTTTTGCAAGCGTGAGAGTCATGGGTGATTCATATTTATTATGCACATCAATTATTTCCTTTAGTCTAAAGTCGCAGTAATTATCAGAATACATGAGAATAAAACTCTCATTAATAAGATGCCGAGCCTCCCAGATCCTTCTGCCTGTATCCCATTCAACTGGACCTTCTGAGAATTCTATATTTATGTCTTCATTCAAGTATCCTGAGAAATATTCTGAAATTTTCTCTTTTTTGTATCCAGT
Source organism: Acidiferrobacteraceae bacterium (assembly GCA_002721105.1). Next base: position 12,286 of record PBJL01000027.1, read on the forward strand.
TAATAATAAGAAATCCGTTATTCCCTCATTCGCTAGCTGACAAATTAGATAATGCAAAAAAGGTTTACCATTAATATCGATCAAAGGCTTTGGCATATCATCTGTCAGTGGTCTCAGTCTTTTCCCCTGACCGCCACATAAAATTACTGCTTGTTTAGGGCTATTCTCCATCAATGAAGCTCTGGTATGTCTTTTTAATTCCATTTTCAATAGTTNTCTGCGGTTTCCAATCAAATGTTTGCTCTAATTTTAATAGCGATGCATAAAAGCTAGGCCCCTTGGAAGAGTGAGAACCATTATTTTCTATTGCTTTGGATAGTTTATGATCATTGAGGATAATTGATTCCGCCTCTCTACAAACTTCAAGGGCTGATGTTTCAANTCCTGAACCAATGTTATAAATACCAGATTGAAATTTTTGCTCTACTGCCCTATCGAAGAGTTCTGCAATATCATCTACAAAAATGAAATCGCAAGAGTTATTTGGTGTTTTGATATCAGGTGCATTGCCCTCCATCATGTTCCTAATGATCATAGGAATGAGAGACTCTTTTCTTTGTCCAGGTCCATAAGCGTAAAATATTCTAAACCATCCGAGTGAAATATCATTTCTCTTTGATTCAATCTTTAGAAAGTTATAAAGAGATATCTTAGACCAAGTAAAGAAATCTTTTGGTTCTGTATATTGAGACTCAATACACTCACCATCCGGATCAATATATTCAAAGCAACTTCCTGAGATGAGAATCTTTTTACACGTCTTTATCGAAAACAGAAACTCAAAAAAATTGATTGACTCGATCAGATTTTGCTTACACCTTTCAAGGGAAAAATCTGGAATACCATCCCAAGCTAAATGAATAATTACCTCTGGCTTAAAATCATTTATTTTATTTTCTATACTTTGGAAATTTCCAAACTCTGCTTGAATCCACTCTAAATTTTCATGGTTTTCTAGAGTGTTCGAGCGCTGCCTTGTAAGAGCCTTAATATTAAAGTCATTATTCTTTAGAAGTTTCTGAATAATAGGCTTACCAATAAATCCAGATCCGCCGGTAATGAGGATATTCATATTCTAAGTGACATTAAAATCAGGATGAGCACGATCTTTTTCAGAAATAATTTCTGGTGCTACAGGCCATACAAAATCGAATGCGGGATCATTATATCTTATTCCTCTCTCTGATGAGGGCTCATATGAATGTGAGCAGTAGTACTGAATTAAGCAATCATCCTCAAGTGTAAGAAATGCATTTGCACAACCTGGAGGAACATGGAGGCTATTTCTATTTTTCGCACTAAGCTCAAAAGAGATCCAATCCATAAATGTCGCGGATGACTTTCTTAAGTCAACAACAATATCGAAAATTGATCCATTCAAGCAGGATAATGTTTTGCCTTCGCCATGAGGTGGTAACTGATAATGGAATCCTCTTAAGGTTCTTGCATATTTATTCTCAGATACATTTGCCTGTTCAACCTTATTCTCTATTCCAAAACTCGCGAATTCTTTCTGACAAAAATGCCTTCTAANAGCTCCTCTTTCATCGATAAAAGGCTCTGACTCAATGAGAAAAACACCNTCTATTTTTTGCTTCTTAAATATCATCCTTTTATAAATCTTAATTCTTTATTAATTAATTCTGACTCTCTCAAACTTAGAAGCTGTTGCAGACGATTACAATTCTTACCTCTAAATTGTTGTTCTGTGAAATTGATTGCTTTGAAGTATTGTACTAATTCCTCGCCTCCTTTATCCAAATCCCATTCAGGCTCATAATAGCCTTTGAGATCATTTAGAATTCGCTCAAATGAGACTTTGTAAGTTCTAGAATCTGATCCATGTTCACCTGTGTATATAAGTTCACTTCCAGGGACTGCTCTTTGTGCTGCTTCGGCTAAATCCTTCACTCTATAATTCCCGTTCTCAATACCAACATTAAATGCTCTGCCTGAAACTAATGGCTCTGGCGCGGTCATGCCAGCAATAAAAGCAGAACATACATCCCTTACATGTACGACTGGCCTCCAAGGTGAACCATCACTCATTATTTCAATTTTTCCTGTTGTGAAGGCACAAGCAACCAGATTGTTAAAAACAATATCACATCTTAGTCGAGGACTTGCTCCAAAGACAGTTGAAGGTCTAAAAGATGTAACAAGCATTTGATCAGAAGACATGGCATTTATTTCTTTCTCGGCTTTCCATTTAGCTTTGGCATAAGCGGTTACTGGATTTTTTTCACTATCATCTTCAACNAATTCATTTTGAGACTGAGATACCCCATACATACTTTGAGAAGAGGCATAAATAAATCTAGATACTCCTGCTTTCTGGGATAGCCTAACTAAATTTACTGTGGCCTCATAATTAATCTTATATGTTAAAGATGGTAAAAACTCGCCAAGAGGATCATTGGATAAACCCGCCAGATGTATTACTGCCTCAATATCTTCAAGATCATTGGGCTTTATATCTCTTATATCCTTTGTAACCTGCTTATATTTTTGATCCAAATTGATTAGAGTGTTTTCTGAGAAATATCCAGAATCATATCCTATAACTTCATAGCCATGATCCAGTAATATTTTAGATAAAACACTACCTATATAACCTCTATCTCCTGTTAACAAGACTCTCACTTATAAGGGACCTTTATTATAATTTTGAAGAAAACATTCTACACTGCCTTCTTGCCATTTTAAATTATTGTTCATATTCGATNTAGGTTGAGTAATNTTAGNTCAGAAAAATAATTCTANTTAAGCCTGAAAAAATAATACCGCTAAATAAAATCTTCTTGTCTTCTAACTTCTATTTGATTGGAATCAACTTTTTTTGAAATTTGCTGGCAAAGCTGCTCAAAAATTTTCTTGGACTCTGGAGCAGTAATAAAATTATGAGGATGAGTCCAAAAATGTGCGATATTGTTATTTTTCACTGCATTCCTCAAAATGTTTTTATACTTTAAATTAGAAATCATATTTGGTATCAATTTTCTTGGGCCGAATTTCCAGTTAATAAAAACACCCCCTGGAATAGCTCCACCATCTTTATCTAATGCTTCACTATTCTTCAAAATATTGAGCTCATCAAAAAAAGAATTTATAAATTTTGGGAATTTTTTAATATTAGAAGACTTGGGTGGGCTTCTATATAACTTAATACCATAATCTTTTATATGCTCAGAATAATTAACCTCATTTCTAGGGTAGATAAGAGTTTTACATTGTATTTCTTTGTCAAGTGACCATTGTTTTATGAGATTCATTTCAGTTATAAATTCTTTTGAGTCCAAATAAGTAAATGGGGTGTGTGTGTAACCATGACTTGCACATTCATGCATACTATTGTTTTTAACAAGTTCGAAAACTTCAGGGATAAACCAACCTTCATCTGTGTTTATTGAGTTTAAAATAGGCTTAACCCATTTCTGATGATTTGTTCCAGTTAAAACTGGTAAGCTTCTATTTAAGAAATCTTCTTTAGTCTCTGTCAATGCTCCAACAAAAGCGAATGTTGCAGCAATATTATATTTTTCTAAAGTGTCTAAAATATATTCGTAGACTTCAGTTAAATTATTAGTTGTTAATTCTGAAAGCCAAGCATGATGCCTATCAGCCATACCCCATCTACCTTCGCAATCAAAAGATAAAGTAACTATTCCATTTTCACGCTTCATTTAATGTTTAAAATAATATCATTAAAACCAAGATCTGTAGCGAACCCATTGATAATTAATTCCTCATAATATTTTTCCTTCTTAGAAAAAATATAAGACTTGGGCATTTCTTTATAAGGCTTGTAACCTAAAATTTTGGGAGGAGAATTATCTTCAGTAACAGTATATAAAAGAACCGGTATTCCTAATTTGCTTGCAAAGATTTCTATTGATTTAAGCATTTTTTCTACAACCAAATCATCGGATTTTTTTATTGAAAATATTCTTAAAAATGGAACTATTTTTTTTAATCCCAATGAGAATAGAATTATATTTTTTTTATCTTCATCTGATACAAAAAAAGTTAGCGGTGAATCTTTTTGAATGAATCTCCACTTAAAGAATTCCATTGATTTTTGGTCATTGTAATTAAATGAGTCCATTATCTTGATAATATTAGGTATTGATTCTTGTTCCTTATTATTTATAAACGCAAAATCCATAGAATCTTGAATAGTCTTCACAATAGAATGATTTCTAAAAAAAAATTTTATTGGAGATCTTGGGAAAATAAATTTTCTGTACCAGTGAGATTGAAATTGATAAGACCCAAGCCTCTTATATGCTCTAGCTATTCTGCCAAGAGCTCCTGATAAGATTACGGGGCTATCTTGAAGAATACTATCTTGCATTAATTTTAGACCTAATTGAGATACCTTGTCTCTATCAACCATTAAATCGTGAAGTGAGTAAAAATATTTAACTTCATTTTTATGAAGAACGGGAGCTTCAAATTCATGAAAACAACCGCATACTTGATCATCTTTAAAAGCTAAATTGATTGTATGGTTAGGATTGGAATCTAACCATGAGATAAAAGAATATGAAGACTGGTGTGAGCCTTTACCCCAACTAATCTCTGCAAATTTCTTGTATGAAATGTAGTCAGTTAAATGATTGTACTTTCTATATGAAATCATTTAATTGTAATTAAAATTTAATTATAGTTCCTGCCCATGAAAGACCAACTCCAAATCCAAGAATTAAAGCAGTCTTATTTTCATTCTCTCCTTTTAGATCTTGCTCAATCTTAATGCCTATCGGGATTGTTGAGGAAACAGTATTGCCTAGATCCTCATATGACCGATGCATTTTATGCTCAGGTATTTTTAGTTTCCGCTGCATTGCGTCTAACACAAATTTATTTGCTTGGTGAAATATAACTACATCAATATCACTCAATGTTATTTTATTAAGCTCTAATAGCTCATTAAATACCTTAGGTATTCTTGTCAAAGTAAATGTATAGATTGCCGCGCCATTCATATATAAATTAGCTGGCGACCTTATATTTTTACTAGAATCTTCTGATTCAATATATGAGGATTCATCTATTGGATTTTTGTGAGCACCGTGAGGCACAATAAGATGCTTACCACCTTCTCCATCAGTACCATGTAATACTTTCGCAATATACTCAATGTCATCCTCTTTTGAATCTATATAAATACAACATGCTGCATCTCCAAAAAGAGTTCTAACACTCTTATCATTATCATTAATATATTTTGAG
>PBJL01000002.1 GCA_002721105.1 Acidiferrobacteraceae bacterium
TAAATAAATTTTTCACATCAGAGTAGTCAGTATTATTACTTCTCTCTGATAAGATATTCTCTTTGATGTAATCCGCTCTATCTTCTAAATCAGAGTAATCATATTTTTGAAGTAGATAGAACTCACTCAGCAAAATATTAGTATATTCATCCTCAAGTTGCTGTAACTCGGAAATGAGGTTTTTATTCTCAATATCATCAATGATAGTTTTTAATGAATTTATATATGACTCATATATAGCCTTATCAGACAATAATTCATTAAATAAATCTTCTTCTACTATAGAGCCTACTACTTGTCTTTCATGAAAATTATCGTCATATCCAATTGGCTGAAGTTTTCCAGTATACGGGTTATAATAAAATCTCATATTTCCCCACCTAACACCATGTTGCGAGCCAAATAATTGGTTAATTGCAAGAAACATCCCCATTTCATTGCTATCAAAAACCTCAGAAGCGTCTAACTTGCTGTTAACAAAACCTCTTAATAAGCCAATTGCGTTTCTTCTATGCATAGTTAACTGGCTTGATTTATTAATACTTGAGTCTCTAAATGTATCAATTATTGTATTTTTATAGTTAAAGCCCGGAGGACTATTCCAAGATGCGCCTTCATCAAATCTAACAATTACTGATTCCTTTCTACCATTGCTCTCCAATAATTCCTTAGAAAAATGCTCCTCCAGCTCCATTAAACCAACACTATCGCCATTAACAAATAATTCAACAACTCTGCGTCTTAAGGACAGCAATCCATATTTCTTTCTGACTGAATCAATAATAAATTGACCTTGAAATCCTCTTGTATATGGATTTTGTAGAGAGAATACTCGCATACCAAATACTGCATTATCTCCTTTTGTTTTTATGCGGAATGACCACTTGTCGCCAATTAAATGATCGACATTATCGCCTTTTATCCTCAATTCTACACTTGTTGTCTTGTTATCAAATCTCAGTTCTGCTGGAACAAAATCATCTTCCTCTTGAATAATCTTATTGATCTTCAGTGATTTGTTCTTTTTATCTTCAAGCTTTGCAAAATTTTTATACTTAATGTCTAAATCAATTCTATCTGGATTAGTAAACTGTAATTTACCCTTGATATATGCACTAGGAAATCTCTTAATTGCATCACTTACACTTTCTTGATTAATTGCGTTAAATCCTATTTGAAATGCATGATCTCTTATTTTCTGAACATTATTCATTAAAAAAATGCCAGAGAAAAGTGACACTAATATAAATATTAGAATCTGTATTTTCCAAGAAACTATAAAATGATTTCTTGCTGCGTATTTTTTTGATTTTTTGTTTGTAGACTCTTTAACAAGCATTATAAAATTTCTCTATATCTTAAAGGCCTTGATGTGGAAACCATTCTCTTTAAAAAAAAGATTAAATATATTTTTTGCACTTTCAACACTGATTAATCCCCTCTTGACATTAACCCAACTCAAGACATCGCTTTCTTTAATTGGACTTCTATAGAGCTTGCTCAGCCTAATATTAATTGTCTTCATGCCCAAATGTGAAAATATTGCCATTCTGTGGTTGCCTTGCAAAACAACAAACCTTTTTTCTCCAAATCGATTTATTAACAACATGCCTTCAATAAATTGATTGCCAAATTTCCAAGGCTTATATGAAGTTTTCTTTAATTCATTATATAAATTAATTGTTCTATTGTATTGGTCCTGAATAAATTCATCAGAAGATGGACCACAAAATCTTGAAATTAATGGGTCTTTAGATTTTGTTGTATATATTTTTCCCCATGGGTATTCAAATAATGATAAGTTACATTTTTTTTTATTATTACTTAAATCGCAAATACTCTTAGGGCAAAAATATTTCATAAAATGATACATAGTTGTATCTCTATAATCTATAGAAGGATTGCCATCATACTCCTTTAAAGTTTCCCTGATATGATGCCATCCATTATCACAAAATGAAGAACCAAAAATTGTGCAAGCCTGATTAATGTTAATTCTCTTTTGGTATTTAACGCCACTAACAAATCTATAAACATTACCTATATAAAATCTCAGTCTTGCAAATGTAATATATTTACTTGAAATCATAATACTATTTTTGTCTATGTCTCATTTACTAGGCCGCCATTGTATCCACACTGTAGCGCTTGGACTAGGTCATCCTTATAATTACAATTATTATTTAGTACAAGAAAAAATATACAATTCTTTATTTTTGTACTTAGGTTTAATTTCAATTTGATCTATTTTGCTGAGATTAATCTTTTCATTAACTTTAGAGACATATTTCCAATTAAATCCTTTAAGTTTATTACTGACTAACTTTTGCTTCTCCAATTGAATAAATTCTGATTTTAATGATTTAAGTAAAAGCCAGAGTTGGTCACGCCACAAAATTTTGTGACATTTAGCATTTGATATTTTCTTTATTTTGCCCAACCTTTCAATAATCATTTTAAAACTCTGATTTCTAACAGAAAAATATCCATCAAGTAAGTCATTATTATCAGGCATCTTCTCAAGTTGATTTTTGTTAATGCTATCAATGATTTTATCAAAATCAAAATATACCGCGCTTGCAGAAATAGGGAGTTTAGTAACTAGATCCTTCGGGTAATTTTTAGGTAAAAAAGAATATGAACGCTTACCAAGAAAAAACGATTCAATTGCAGTAGTACAATCTGGATGTATCATCTGTTGAGTAGCTAACAACCAAGGTATTACAGATCCACTTCGAACAATCATAATGTTTTTTATATCGCAGAATGCCTTTTGATATATTTGAAGATCTTCCTCTGGGTGTGGTCTAACAACTATATTGAATTTTGTTTTCTTTGAAAGTTCTTTGATTAGGCAGATGTATAGGGACAGCTTTTCTTTATCAAAAGATATAATTTGATCTATTTTGTTAACTCGCTCTCCGTAATTACTAATAACAAAATGATCTCCTTTAATATTATTACCAAACCCCATATTAGTGTTAACTAACAAAAAGCTGCCATACTTATTTTTAATCTTATCAACCTCTTCTCTATAGAGATAATGATATTCGGGTTTAAGCATCTCAAAGCGCGGATGACCAGTAACCTCAACCTTAGCGGGATTACTAAAGTTATCTCTAATAAGTTCGTGTTGTCTAAATCCCCATAAAAATGTAAAGTCAACTAAACTAAAGAACTTATTTGAATATCTATTAAGTAACGTACTATTATCGGCAAAGTCTACGCCGCCCTCTTCATCTAAACTAACAATAAGGCCATTATTTTGCTTGATTATTTTATATAATTTTTCTGACTCTCCACTGTGATAACCTTTATCAAGATATACATAGTCAGACATGCATCTCATTAAATGATTTATCTGGGTTTTACTGCCTAAGTAGCATGTAAATCCTTTTTCTGCTAAAAAACGGCATAGACATATCTTATAAAGTAATTCTCTAGAACTAGTCTCTATGGGAATCAAAATATCCATAATAAAATTACCTGAAGTTAAGAATTAACCTTTCACTATTGAGCTTTTAAACAATAAAGGGTTAGTTAAGAAGAAATAAATTATTACTTTGAGTAGAATTGAAATCTCTTATCTGAATTACAATTTTTTTTCATCTGAAATAATATTATTTTTTTCCAAGATTTCGGAAAAGAATTCAAAATCATTTTTACTATCAATATCTAAACTTTCTAATTCGCTCATAATATATGGAAAACTTCCATTTGAAGGAAATTCATATTTTTTTCGAAAATCTGATAATCGGAAAATATATATAGCCCCATTAGGGAGGTATGTCTGAGGAAGATCTTGACGCCTTTTATTTGTCATATTTTCATTAAATAAGACTTCTAAATTACTATTTTTATCTAGAATGAAAGCTTTAAATGGAGTTTTCTCCATTCTGACAACACTAATAAGTTTATGAAGACCCGCTTCGACCATTTTTTCATAAGCCTCATCTATGTGAGCTGCAGTTCGTAATGGTGATGTTGGTTGTAAATAAATAACATATGGATCTTTCTCAATCAGTTCCTTAGAGATTGTTGAGATAAAGTGCTCTACCACATTATTTGCAGTTGAACTATCGCTTGAAAACTCTTTCGGTCGACGGATTAACCTCACTCCTAATTCCTCGCCATACAAAAGTGTATTTTCATCATCTGAAGTTAAATAGACATCACTTATATATTTCGAATTCAAAGCAGAATAGATTGAATAGCCAACAAGTGGTACACCCTTTACTTTAAGCATATTTTTGCCTGGTAACTCTTTAGATCCACCTCTTGCAGGAATAAGAGCAACTACAGTGTTATTGCTCTGTGTCATATTTATTTCTCATAGGTGTTTACATCAAAATAATGCATATTTTGTTCAATCCAACTGTAAGTCCTTTCTAGGCCTTTATTAAAAAGTACCTTTGATTTCCAATGTGTTAGATTATGTATTATTGAGTTATCAGCCAATAGTCTATTGACTTCACTTTTCTCGGGGCGAATGCGATTTTCATCCGTAATTATCTCCACTTCTCGACCAGATATTTTGCATAACATTTTCGCAGTTTCAGCTATTGACCATTCTTTGCCAGAACCAATATTAATAACTTTTCCTTCCGCTTCGGCACACAAGGCAAGCGCCAACATACCGCGAGCTGTATCAGTCACAAAATTAAAGTCCCGCGTAGGTGATAATGCACCAAGATGCAGTTGTTGTTTTCCTGCAATCAGCTGACTAGCAATGGTGGGAATCACCGCACGTGCAGTTTGGCGAGGGCCATAGGTATTAAAAGGTCTAGCTGTAACCACTGGCAACCCAAAAGAAAGATGGTAGCTCTCAGCCATTTTGTCTGCTGCAATCTTACTTGCAGAATACGGTGACTGACCAACCAGAGGGTGCAATTCATCAATAGGAACATATTGAGCTGTTCCATAGGTTTCAGATGTTGATACATGAACCAGCCGTGTCAACGTATCTGACTCTCTACATGCTTGGAGTATATTTAATGCACCAGTTACGTTAGTATCAACGTATGAGCGAGGAGCGTTGTAACTGTATGGAATTGCAATCAGACTGGAAAGATGCATTACGTAATCACATCCTTTAACTAGTTCACGGATGTGATCACTATCACGTATATCACCCTTGACGATTTCTACTTCAGATAGGATTGATTCAGGAACATCTTTTAACCAACCAATATCATTCCAAGAATTATAATAAACTAAAGCTCTAACTTTTGCGCCCGATTCAACCAATAACTCAACAAGATGGCTTCCAATAAACCCGTCAGCACCAGTTACAAAAACATACTTGCCAGAAAATCTATTACTCATATCTTATAAGCCTTAAACTCTTCTCGAGTTCTTTCTAAATCTGTAGAAGTGCCAATATCTGACCAGTACTCATGTACCGGAAAAACCGAAACAATATCTCCATCAATTAAGCATCGTTCAATCAAATCCGTCATATTAAAAAATTTATCCTCTGGAATTTTACTAAGCACTTTGTTAGATAATGCGTATATTCCAGCATTACAAAAAAATTGTTGCGACGGCTTCTCTTCTATCCCCTTTACTTTTGTTCCATCGTACTTAATAACGCCATAAGGTATTTCAATCTGGTAATCAACAGCGCTTATAGTGATTTCAGATTGTTGATCTTCATGAAAATGCAGCAAATTAATAAAATCTGAGGTTGTCAGAATATCACCATTCATTACTAAGACTGACTTTAAATCATCAATATTCGGAAGCAGTGACAGGGCTCCCGCAGTGCCAAGCTTCTCACTCTCTTGGAGATAGCGTATTTCAACACCAAACTTAGCGCCATTACCAAAGTAATTTCTAATAACATCACTCAGGTAATTTACAGATATATAGACTAAGATAATACCCATGTTTCTTAAGCGGCGAATTTGCCTTTCAAGTAATGGCAACCCATGAATCTCAATCATCGGTTTTGGCAGGTTTTCTGTCAAAGGCATAAGCCGTGTACCTTCTCCTCCAGCCATTATGACAGCAGCAGAAAATACCTGTTTATTTAAAGCAGGCTTGTCTTCTGAATCTAACTCCATCTCATGGAGAGTACGGACATATTTGCTATTTTCATCTACCAAAGGAAGTGAACGAATATTATGCTGCGCCAATATCTTGCGCAACGCACTATCTGATGTGTTTATTGATGCAGTTACAGGACTTACATTCATAGCCTCAGAAACAGATGCTTGCAGTGCGCCCCCTTTTAAAATATGTCGTCGAATATCCCCATCAGTTAAGGTACCTAAAACTCCATTGTCTACAGAAACAACTACAGCTAATCTCTTTTCTGTTGCTTCTATGGCACTAACGGCATCTAATAGAGTGGCTGAAGGTAAGAGGGAGTTTTTGCTCATTTAAACCAACCATCCTTGGATTTGCCCTGGAGGTTCATTTTTTTTCTAATGAGTATGTTATTGATGGGCACTTTAGCTAGGACATTTGCAATTTTTTTGCCTGCATCTCCGAGATAATAAGGATTATCAGTTTCATGGCAGACATTCCTAAAATCATTGTCCTCAATGCATCTCATTACTGCATCAAAGATTAACTTATCGCTGTATTCCACATCAATAACATTCTGCCCTCTCAATCTCCCCAATTGACGACTACCTATGTTAACGGTGGGGCATCCAAACACTGGAGTTTCTTTAATGCCTGATGATGAATTGCCAACACAAATAACCTTTCTCTTGCGGTCTCTCGCTAATGCAAGAACACCATGATACAAATAGCGGCCAAGTGAACGATGGACCTGTATGCCATTTATGGATTGAACATCCATTTCAATAAGTTTTTCAATAATTGTTTTACCGCCAGCGTCATTATTTGGATAAGTAACGATCACCTGAATTCCTTCTGCTGCCAATTTCTCCAGCGCGTGCAATGACGGTTCAACTTGCTCTCCAGCTAGTTCAAACTCTGTAGTAACCGAGTGCTGAGTAAACAAGACGACTGGCTTATTCAGATCAACACTTAAACTTTCGACCACTTCATTTGGCGTGGCAAAGTTACTTTCAGATATCATGTCAATAGCTGGAAATCCTACTGTATGAACTCTCCACTCCTCTTCACCCATACCAAGAACTCGATTGCTGGCCTGTTGGTTTGTAGTAAAGTGAATATGAGAAAGTTTAGTCATTGCATGTCTCACAGAATCATCCAATGCCCCTCCATCTGTAAGGTCTCCGCCCTCAATATGTGCAGTTGGAATATTCATCTGAGTTGATGCTACAACTGCAGCCAAGCCCTCAAACCGATCTGCATATACAACCATCATATCAGGCTTTAGTTTACTCAAAGCTTTTCCGATAGATAAAATGCCGGACCCAATAGCTTGAACATTTGATTCAAGCGTTCCTGCATCCATTTCAATTTTAACCTCTTCACTAACTCTAAATCCATCACTTTTAATTTCTGCCAAAGTTTCACCAAAATTCTTATCTAAGTGTGCACCCGATACAATTAGTTTGTAATCTAAATCAGAATGTGCATCAATTGCTTTCAGCACCGGAAATTGCAGGCCATACTCTGCCCTGTTGCCTGTAAAAACTGCAATAATTCTTTTTTTCATATGTCTTATATCATTAACTTAATAGATTGAGACAATGTCAACTTAGGCGACCAATTTAACAATTGTCTCATTTTGCCAATATCGAGAACATTGTACGAGAGTGAACGAGAAATTGACAAAGACTTAACATTCTCAGCCTGTCCAACAGCGTTTAAAACTATTTCTGCTAATTCCTTGATAGAAACTCCTTTCCCAGTGCCCACATTAAATATTCCTGACTCAGCTTTACTAATCAATACTTCTAATGCACTTACAACGTCATTTATCCAAACAAAATCACGTACAGGATCTTCTTTTTTGACAGTTATCGGGGCGCCTTCATGAACTTGTAATAATATATCTGAAAGCACATTATTCGTTGCCATTCCTGGACCAACTACATTGGACAGTCTAGCTACAATTCCACCCGTACTAATAATTTTTTGTTCGTTTGTTAATTTTAGTCTTGTGTAATTATCATCAAAATAAACTGGTGACTCCTCTGTAACTGGCTTATTGCTTCTATCTCCATAAACAGAAGAAGATGAGCAATAAATAATTTTTCCATATCTATTCGCAATTAGTGAATCCAAGATTTCTCCCGATTCATTAATATAGTCTTCGCCGGCCTCGTTAACAAAAGTACGGTCTGAGTTTTCAGCGAGGTGAACTAAAACATCTCCTGCTGGAGTTTCACGATAATTATCCACATTTATATATGAATCATTTACTGTAGAACGGGAAACCGGAATAACTTCAAAATTTCTACTGGATCTTAGTTTTTTAACTAGAGCGCTCCCGACAAAACCAGAAGCTCCTGTCACAACAACAGATAGCGCCATATTAATTTCTTAATTTTCTTATCAAAGGGTGCATAGCAAGCCTTGTTCTATTCAGTATTCTAAAGCTTGGAACAAAATTAGCCGAGGACAAGTCATTAGACACCTCCCCAAGATCACTTTTCTCAGCAGAAACATGACACAAACCTAGAGCTGGCGAATAGCGAATTTTATCTACTCCAAGTAGCTGCTGGAGAACAAAGACTGTACTTACCCTTTGATCAATAAGTCCATCAACAGGAATATTAGAGTTCCGTAAAATATGAAGATAATCAAAATCGAAATTCATATGATTGTCATGCGGGGATACATATTTAGGCCCATCTACAAAAACAAAATCGTACTCTCTCTTTGGAACATCCTGGTACCTTATTCCTCTAAACATAGAATAACAATCTTCAATAGTTGGGCTGAACACAATTTCAACCTTGTCGCGGTAAACATCGGGAAGTAACTTTTTCGCCATATCTGCATATTCAATTTCTTCTTCCATTGATGTAACACGACCCTGTCTACCTGTCTCTTTTTCGTTCTCCATCAAAGCATGTGCGATAACTAATGTTGAAGTTCCTGTACCACACTCAAGAACCTCTGTGGGCATTAACTTTCTAATGCGCCTATACAAGACATAATAATCCGTTAAGTTGCAACCAGTTGAGCCAGTTTTCTTTTGATATTGCACAAGCTCTTTCCATAACTCCGAATGTCGCTTTAAATAAATTCTTGCATACAACTCCATAAAACGACGAATTTCAATCAAAACACGGCGTCGAAAATACAACACAAATCTATTTACCAACTGTATACCCTTCTATATCTTGTATCTTCAAATGCTTATCAGCAGCTACATCCTGAATAGCACGCTTGCCAAGGACATGATTAAAAGCATCAGCTGGCACTTGACCGGTGCCCGGTCTCTTAACCCAAATATTGTCATTGGAAAAAATATCTCCCTTTTTAATATCTCGTATAGAGACGACTGTAGCAAATGCAAAATCCATGGTTGATTTTTCTTCAACTGCTGCCTCCTTAACCCCTCCACGCATTTTAGCAATCTCTTGACTACCAATAACTAACTCTTTCAATCGAACAGGATCCATTGAATTAACAATATCCGGACCAGGGCGATCCATCCTGTCTGTAAAATGCCTTTCTAAAACAGAGGCGCCAAGTCCTACAGCTGCAAAACAAGCCAAGTTTGATGTTGTATGATCAGACAATCCAATCACTGCGTCATGAAACTTTTCCTGAAGCTGCTGCATGCCCCCCAGCCTCACTAAATATGAGGGAGTGGGGTAAATATTTGTACAATGCAATAATGAATATGGAATATTATTTCTTCTAACAATTTCAACAGTTTTTTCTATACTCTCAATATTGTTCATACCTGTACTTATGATCATAGGTTTTCCAAATGATGCCACGTGCTCAATCAATGGATAGTTGTTACACTCACCTGATCCAATTTTGTATGCACAAACGTCCA
This sequence comes from Acidiferrobacteraceae bacterium, assembly GCA_002721105.1. Next base: position 9,905 of record PBJL01000002.1, read on the forward strand.
TGCGCTCCAACCTATCAGCAGCTGCTCTTGAAAAAGGTGTGCTTATAAATATCGCTCCTTTTGATTCGACATATTTTTTAAGCTCTATCTCATCTGCTTCTGACAAGGCACAGTTTTCCATAATGTCATATATAGAGATGTCTGCATTTCGCGGTATGATATCTTTAGCGGCGGGGATCATTTCATCTTCAACTACATGTGTTTGATGTTTAATAATCTCTGCCCCTGAAGATATTGCTGCATCAACCAGTTCGCAGGCTTCATCCAAACTCCCTCCATGGTTAATACCAATTTCAACAATTACCACAGGAGGGAAATTAGCACCAATCTTAAGCTTGCCCACTTCAATATATGGTTTCTTTTGTTTATTCATAATTATAGTCTCCCATCAACTTTGTCTGCCTCTAACGAATATTTAATATCATAAAGTACATGATTATCTTTCCCTAGGGCTCTTATTTGATCCACCGACAGCTGTTTAAACTCATCATGGTCCACAGCAAGTACAATAGCATCATATTTTCCACAGCAAGGTTCACTTATTGGGTTAATACCATACTCTTCATTTGCTCGGATTTTGTCCACCCATGGATCATAAACATCTATATTGCAGTTGAAGTTCTCAAATTCAGTCACTAGATCAACCACACGCGAATTACGTATATCTGGACAGTTCTCTTTAAAAGTTAAACCCATAATTAACACATGTGCATCAACTATATGAATGTGCTTCATGGTCATGAGTTTTGATACTTGATCTGCCACATAAGCTCCCATACTATCATTCAGTCTTCGACCTGCGAGAATCATCTCAGGATGGTAACCAACCTCTAACGCTTTGTGAGTTAGGTAGTATGGATCAACACCAATACAGTGACCTCCTACTAAGCCCGGTCTGAATGGTAAAAAATTCCATTTAGTGCCTGCTGCCTCTAAAACTGACTCTGTATCAACGCCTAGTTTATTAAATATAAGTGCGAGCTCATTAATAAGAGCAACGTTTACATCTCGTTGGGTGTTTTCAATAACTTTGGCAGCTTCAGCAACTTTAATACTATTAGCCTTATGTGTGCCCGCAATAATAATCTCTTGGTACAACTCGTCAACTTCAGTTGCAATTTCAGGAGTTGATCCTGAAGTAACTTTTTTAATAGTAGTTACTCGATGCTCTTTATCTCCTGGATTAATACGCTCAGGTGAGTAGCCACAGTAAAAATCTTTGTTGAATATCAAGCCTGACTGCTGCTCAAGAATTGGAACGCAAACCTCTTCTGTAGCCCCTGGATAAACGGTTGACTCATAAATAACAATGTCGCCTTTTTTAAGAATGGAGCCTAACGCTTCACTAGATTTTTCTAAAGGAGTTAAATCAGGTCTTTTGTCTTTATCAATTGGGGTTGGTACAGTGACAATAAAAATATTACAACTAGTAATATCTTTGATGCTGGCTGTATAGCTTAGCTTTGATGCCTCTTGTAATTCATGAGGCTCGACTTCAAGTGTTGAGTCAGTTCCTACCAATAATTCATCAATTCTAGATTGGTTGATATCAAAACCTACTGTATCAAATACTTTTCCAAATTCGACAGCCAACGGCAAACCTACGTAACCCAACCCTATAATTGCTATTTTTGTATTCTTTTTATCAATCATAGCTCATGATATTCTTTAAACCATTCAACAAAATGTTTAACGCCCTGCTTAACACTCATAGAGGGTTTGTAATTTAACTCTTTAACCAGGCTATCAACATCTGCATAAGTGTCTGGAATGTCACCAGGTTGCAATGGAAGAAGTTCTTTATCTGCCTTAATACCCATTGCATCCTCAATGGCTCTTATATAGTCCAGCAATTCTACTGGCGAATTATTGCCAATATTGTAAATACGCCATGGCGCTGTCGAAGTTCCGGGGTCTGGGTTGTCGCCACTCCAATTTGGGTTTGAAGTAGCTGGCTTATCCAACACTCGAATTACACCTTCCACAATATCATCAATATAAGTAAAGTCTCTGCTATGCTTGCCGTAATTAAACACTGAAATTTTTTCACCTAATGATATCGCTTTAGTGAACTTAAACAGTGCCATATCTGGACGACCCCAAGGGCCATAAACAGTGAAAAAACGGAGCCCTGTTGTAGGTAAATCGTATAAATGACTATAAGTATGAGCCATCAATTCATTAGCTTTCTTACTTGCTGCATACAGACTTAGAGGATGATCAATATTATCATGGACTGAAAATGGCATTTTGGTATTAGAACCATAAACTGAACTGCTTGATGCATAGACGAGATGGCCAACATTATTATGTCGGCAGCCTTCCAAAATATGGCCAAAGCCAACCATATTGGTATTAATGTAGGCCAGTGGATTTTCCATAGAATAGCGTACTCCAGCCTGTGCCGCTAGATGCACCACCCTTTCAAACTGATGTTCTTTAAATAGCTCCTTAACAGCTTGCCTATCTTGAATATCCATACGGATATGAGTGTAATTTTCATGGCTGATATGACGTGCAAGGCGAGCTTCTTTAAGGTCAGGATCATAATAATCATTATGATTATCAATACCAATTACCTCGTCTCCTTTATCTAGAAGCTTGATTGATAGCGCGGAACCAATGAATCCGGCTGCACCCGTTACCAGTACTTTCATATAGTTACCTTAATTACCATTAAACAAATCTCTGGTGTAAACCTTATCCTTTACATCCCTGAGGTCATCCGACATGCGGTTAGCCACAATCAAATCAGATAGCTTTTTAAACTCATCTAAATCTCTAATTATTTTTGAATGAAAGAACTCATCTTCTTCGAATACTGGCTCATAGATGATTACTTTAATGCCCTTGGCCTTAATGCGTTTCATAACGCCTTGAATGGAAGATGCTCTATAGTTGTCAGAGCCACTTTTCATAATCAGGCGGTGCACGCCTACTACTTTAGGATCTTTACTGATAATTGAATCTGCAATAAAATCTTTACGAGTGGAATTAGCAGCAACAATGGCACTGATTAAACTGTTGGGTACGTTTTGATAATTGGCTCTTAACTGCTTGGTGTCTTTAGGCAGGCAGTAACCGCCATAGCCAAATGATGGGTTGTTGTAATGAGAGCCAATACGAAGGTCCAAGCCAACGCCTTCAATTATTTTTCTGGAATCTAGGCCATGAGCCTCAGCATAAGAATCCAATTCATTAAAGTATGAGACACGCATTGCCAAATAAGTATTGGAGAATAATTTAACTGCCTCAGCCTCGGTTGAGTTGGTAAACAGCACATCAATGTCTTCTTTACTCGCGCCTTCTACCATTAAATCAGCAAATTTTCTGGCACGTTCTGATTGCTCACCGACAATAATACGAGAAGGGTATAAGTTGTCGTGCAGCGCACTGCCTTCCCTTAAAAACTCTGGCGAGAATAAAATATTGCTACAATTAAACTTATCCTTAATACTCTTTGTATAGCCAACCGGTACGGTTGACTTAATCACCATAACTGCATTAGGGTTAATATCGATGACATCTTGGATGACCTCTTCTACTAATGATGTATTAAAGTAGTTATTAGTCGTATCGTAGTCAGTTGGGGTAGCAATAATGACAAAGTCAGCTCCCTTATATGCTAACTCTTTATCTAAACTTGCGGTAAAGTTAAGGTTTTTATTAGCCAGGAAATCTTCAATTTCAGTGTCAACTATTGGAGAGATTTTATTGTTAAGTTGTTTAATCTTCTCTGGAATGATATCAAGGGCAACAACTTCATTGTTTTGAGATAACAACATGGCAATTGACAGTCCCACATAACCAGCGCCTACAGTCACTATTTTCATTGTGTAACCCGCTCTACATACCATTCATAAGTTTTTTTTAACCCTTCTTTTAGGTCTACACTATAATTCCAGCCCATTTTGGCCAATCGAGATGAATCGATAAGCTTTCTTGGGGGGCCATCAGCTTTTGTTGCATCAAAAATCAATTCCCCCTTATAGCCAACTATTCCTTTCATAGTTTGTGCCATTTCTTGGATGGTTACATCTTTGCCAGTACCAACGTTAATATGTGAAAGCATTGGCTTGGTGTTTGCTTTATAGGTTTCTTCATCCAATTCTAATACAAACAGAGACGCTTCTGCCATATCATCCACATACAAAAACTCTCGCTTAGCATTACCTGTACCCCATACAACTACTTCAACATCATTATCAACCTTTGCCTGGTGGAACCTTTGCATTAGTGCTGGGATAACGTGTGAGTTCTCTGGATGGAAGTTATCATTAATACCGTAAAGGTTGGTTGGCATCACCGATCTAAAATCTGTACCATGCTGACGGTTGTATGATTCACACAGTTTAATACCTGCAATCTTTGCTAAAGCATATGGCTCATTGGTTGGCTCTAATACGTCAGTAAGTAATGCATCTTCGCGCATAGGTTGTTCAACTGCTTTGGGATAGATACAAGTACTTCCTAAAAATAGTAAACGCTTAACTTTGTTCTCATAAGCCGAGTTAATAACATTAGCCTCTATCATCATGTTTTGATAAATAAAGTCTGCAGGATAGGTGTTATTCGCATGAATACCGCCAACTTTGGCAGCAGCTAAAATTACGTAGTCTGGCTTTTCCTGTTGGAAGAAGTTTTGCACTTGCACCTGATTAGTAAGATCTAATTCTTTATACGTGTGCATAATAAGATTAGTAAAACCTCTTGACTCTAACTGTCTAACAATAGCAGAGCCTACCAAGCCCTTGTGTCCTGCAATATAAATTTTATCGTTAAGATTCATTAAATAGTTTATTTGTGCTTGTGCTACTCGTTAAAGCCTGGCGCTTTAAAACCGTGTTCTTTAACTAATGAATCACGCTTAGCAATGTTGATGTCGTTCTCCATCATTTCATGTACCATCTCTTGAAAAGTGATTTTTGGCTCCCAGCCTAGTTTCTCTTTGGCTTTAGATGGATCGCCTAATAATGTTTCTACTTCTGTTGGGCGGAAGTAGCGCTTGTCAATTGCCACAAGTAAATTGCCAGTTTCAGTGTCATAACCTTTTTCATCCATACCCTTACCTTCCCAGCGGATGGTTTTACCGAGATGGTCCCAGGCAAGGTTAACAAAGTCACGCACTGAGAACTGCATACCAGTGGCAATACAAAAATCATCAGGCTCATCTTGTTGGAGCATTAGCCACTGCATCTCAACATAATCTTTTGCATGACCCCAATCCCGCAACGCATTCATGTTTCCTAAATAAAGTGTATCTTGCAGACCGAGAGAAATACGAGCTAGTGCACGGGTAATCTTACGAGTAACAAAGGTTTCACCACGTACTGGGGATTCATGATTAAACAAGATTCCGTTACAAGCGTATATGCCGTAGGCTTCACGATAGTTAACAGTAATCCAGTAAGCATAAAGCTTTGCTGCAGCGTATGGGGAACGTGGGTAGAACGGTGTAGTTTCTTTTTGCGGGGTTTCTTGTGCTTCACCGTATAGCTCTGAAGAAGAGGCTTGGTAGTAGCGGGTTTTCTTCTCAAGGCCCAAGATACGAATGGCCTCCAGTATGCGAAGTGCACCAAGGCCCACGGTATCTGCTGTGTACTCTGGGGTTTCAAATGAGACGGCAACGTGTGATTGTGCACCAAGGTTATAGATCTCATTAGGCTGAATTTGTTGAATAATACGTACCAAATTCATTGAATCTGCCAGGTCACCATAGTGGAGTATCAATTTACGTCCTGTCTCATGAGGGTCTTGGTATAGGTGATCAATACGATCAGTATTGAATGATGATGAACGACGTTTAATGCCGTGCACCTCATAACCCTTGTCTAATAAGAATTCTGCAAGGTAGGAACCATCTTGTCCAGTGATGCCAGTTATTAATGCTACTTTGTTATTTGTCATATTTATTCTTGAAAATAATCCTTTACGTATTTGTGTACTTGATTGCTTTTTAATAGCTCGTCAATGGTAAGCGATTCGAATTCATTGTGCTGTTCGGTTGGTAGATTATATGTTTCCTGTATTTCAATCTCGTAAGCCAAATTAACATAGTCTTCATACATCTCGATAAATACTGTCAAAATAAAAACGTTCGAATACACCTATAAATCTAGGCATTAATTCAGATACTTATTCCACTGCTTGTTCCTTTTCTGCAAAGGCGTAATGCCTGATCAAAACGATAAGCACGCTTAACATACCGCCGAGCATTGTGCCTAAAATACAGATGATAGCTCTACTTGGCTTTGATTTTTCTTCAGGTATAAAAGGAGGTTCTATCTCGATTAAAATATAATCTTGATGGATTTTAGCCAGCATCTGTGTTTCTATTTGGGCTTCTATTAAGGCATTGATTGACTCTTTGATATCAACAAAGGGTGTTTTCGATAACTCGGAGGTTAAATACTCTAAACCTTGCTTCGATTCTTCCATATCCTTCTTACGTAATAGCTCATTGGCTTCCCTGATGATTAACTCTAAAAAATCTTTAGCAAAAACAGGCGATATATGCTCAATAGATATTGAGATAAAACCAGTTTTATTATCTTGAGCAATAGACAACATGCCACTGTACGCCCTATGAGCCTTTAAGTAAGATGGGATCACTGAACGATTGTTTTTGGGTTTATTCTTCCATGTTTTGGTTTCTGATTCGTATTGCTCTTGATCAAATAATAACTCTTCAGAGACACTGTTATAACTTTTTGCGGCCAGAATTGAAGGCAGAATATTTTCAAACGTCAAAAGGTGTTTTACAAACTTTCTGGATTTTATTAGCTCTATAGTCTGGGCTGTTTTATCCTCTGCTGTTGTTGGGAGATTTATTCCCGCCATAGCCGCCAAGTTGCTATATTGTGTCAAGCCTTGAGTCCCTGATACACTTCTTGCAAGCAACAGGGATTCTGATTTGTAGTGATTGTTAAGCGAAAGAGAGTAGACTACCGAGCCAATGGCAAAAATAGAAGTGATTAGAATAATTAGCCTTTTTGCTGTCCATAGGACATTAAAAAGTTCCTTCAAATCTATCTCGTCATCAAAGTATGGATCATGTCTTTGTATTTGTTCAGTGTCCCTCATAGCTCGCCTTTGAGAATCTCAATTTCTTTTTTAAGTCTATTATATTCTGCAGATTTTCTCTCCAAAAATTTTTTTGCAAGTATTGCTTTTTCTTCTATCCCTTTGGGAGTTATTAGGTAAAGATAACCTACTTTATTATCCGAACGTCTAAAATTACTGAGCTTCATTAAACCTTTTTTTCTGAGGGCTTGAAGTAGATAGTTTGTTTGTCCTAAGCTTAAGCCCAATTCTCTAGAAAGCTGACGTTGGGTCATCTCTGGATTGTCTTTAAGAATTTTCAGAAGCGAATATTCGTTGTCACTTTGGTGTGTTTTCATTTGACATAGCTACCGCAGGGATTGATTTTTAAATCCGATTTATTTATCACTCTCATATGTTGCGTTCAACCTGTGAACACACTGGATTATATTGCATACTCAACTCATGAACAAGCGAAATTGAAGGTACATTTTTAACTACAATCTGAATGTTTCAACAATTGCTTTGCTTTCAATATTTTGCTCGGGTATATCAGTAATCATGATTCGGTTCATCAAGTTCAGCAGCACTCTCGCCCTCTCTTTGCCGCTCATGGATAAAAATGTTGCATCCTTACCTTGAAAAATCCCTTGTTGAATAACTAGATCATCACCTTTTTGAAATATTTTTCTTCTAGTTTGAAGTTTGAGCACATCATTGTCATCAACTTTACTTTTAAGATATTCCATCACAGAGCTTGGAACCTCTGTAAAATTCTCGCCAAACACAACCACTTGACTCACCCCTCTTGTTGATTTTATATGGGCCCAGTTATCTTTCTCTAAATTGAATTTAGTGAACAGATAACGTGGAAACATTGGTTTCATGGAGAATGACTTGGGTTGCTTTATTTTTTCAGAAGCTATCAATGGTAAGAATGTTTCAAATCCTTGGTTTTCAAGATTCTCTTTAGCTCTTTCCTCTTGACGTGGCTTTGTATATATTAAAAACCATTGAGGCGTACTATAATTTTTTATAACCACTTCTATTCATCTCTTTTTTCAAAGAACGATTAAAAAATTAAAAACTATTGACAGCAGCTGTTGCGACGGCCAATTGATAGACAATTTGAGTAATATCATTAGTTAACTCAATCCCTGGAAATGTTCTAATCTCAAGAGGAATCACGATTGTGTCCCCACCCTCTAAAGAAGCTAAATCGCTTCTAAAAAAACCACCGCCTTGTCTTAGAGAATTAGCTTTCACAACCGAACCGTCACCCTTGATAATGTAAGCTTCTGAAGAGTCGCCGAATTTACTAACACCTCCGCTAAATTCAATATATTCACTCACACTAATATTAGGATCATAAAAGTGTGCATTAGGTGAATAAACTTCGCCTATAACACTAATGGTTTGAATATCTTGCGGAATAAATATTGAATCGCCATCTCTCAATTCTACATCAGAGATTTGCCCCTTTAAGATCTGATCAAGATTAACTACAAGTCGTCCTAATAATTGATTCATTCCAGCGCTTTCAGTTGCCAAAGATTGTAATTGCTGAAAATATTCTTTTTGATCTATAGCCGCATCCCCAGAAGTTTCGGCTTGCACAAGAGTGAGNTGNCTTTGAAGATCAGCCTTAGTTTTTTCTAAATTTGCTCTTTGTTGATCGGCTATAGCCTCCCTGGTGAATATCAAATTATCTGGATTAGCATTAGCGGTAAAGCTACCTGCTCTTGCGATTACACTAAGCAAGGTTTCCCCTTTTTTAATAGGATATTCCCCTGGGAAAAATACTTCTCCTTCAAGATTAACTGTTTCATAAGGTGAGCTAATTTTCTTTATTGAAATTATATCTCGAGGTTGAACTAAAAGATCTTTAATTTGATCATAATTATCTATTATCTGGGTGGTAACTAATTCTTTGTTAGTAATTGTTGTCCTAGAAATTTCAACCTCATTGGTATAACTTAGCTCTCCAAGTTTTCCAGCTGCATTTAACATATCCTGAACTGTTGCATCTTTTGTTAATGGATATTGTCCTGGAAAAAGAACATTACCAATGACTCTAACCACCGTATTAACCTTGTCATTAGTGCTTGTGTTTTTTATCAACTCTATAACAGGGTCAATGAGTTCTCTTCTGCATTCCTCCCTCACAGTAGTAATTTCTTCTGTTGCGGTAGTTATTTCTTCTTCTTCTGAAGTTATTTCATCTCCATCAAAAGTTATTTCTTCTTCTTGTAAAGTTATTTCTTCTTCTTGTAAAATTATTTCTTCTTCTTGTGAAGTTATTTCACAAAAACTAAGTTCAGGAAAGAGTGTTATCTCATCCTTATCATTTAAAGAGATATTGTATTTACTATCAGGATTTTCAAAAAATTTTTCTAGGTCTATATGCATAAAAGACTCAGGTTCTTCATTATCATTCTTTCTCTCTACTAATGCATAGTTGAGATCTGTCATTGGCAGCAAATCTGCTCTAGACTTAAAAACGTCACTAAGCTTCATTTCTTCACTCCAAGGAAAAAATCCTGGCTGTGAAAAATGGCCTTTTATTAAGATTGCACGCTCAATTTTACTCTCCACGGGATAAATTGATAGGATATCTCCATCGTTAAGCAATAAATCAGAAGTATTGGTCTGACTCAGATCAGCTATTAATAAATTAAACCCTTTTTTAGTTGAGCTAATTCTTTTTATCTCAGCTATGGAAAGGTTAGCTTTGGCTTTAACATTGCCAGCATATCTTATTAGATCCTGAGCTGTTTCACTTTCAAGTAACTCATATATACCAGGACGTTGAACCTCACCTTCAATAGCTACTGTTTTTTTAATAGGAGGAACAAAAAGGATATCCCCTTGCATAAGTCTAACATCATTACTAGCGTCGCCTCCAAGTAAGAGGCGATAAAGGTCAAAGTTAGAGATCACTTTGCCATTTCTTTTAAGCTCTATATTTCTCAAAGAGCCGGTTGTCTTAATACCTCCACTTGCAAAAATCGCATTGGTCATTCTGGTCAATGAACTCACGGTATACATACCTGGTTGAGCCGCCTCTCCAAGAACAAAAATATTGATAGAACTAAGCTCTCCTAAAGTAAGCGTTACTTGCGTGCCTATCAGTTGACTAGCAATCATTTTATCAATCGTCTCTTTAAGGTCTAAAAAGGTTAAGCCTGCAATAGAGATCGGTCCTATTTCTGGCAAATAGATATCGCCATCTCTNGTAACTCGTAATGAATAGTTCCTATTATTATTACCATAGAGCATTAGTTTTATTTCATCCCCAGGGCCTATGATATAGTCTGGCGGTACTGGAGTACCACTCAGTGGTGCAAACGTAGAAGGTCTATCAATGAAATAATCATAGCCAAATTTTTTCAGTGCCTTTTTTGTTGTTTTAGGTTGTGGCTCTACTAGAAAATCCTCCCTGCCCAAATAACCAAAATCGACATCTTCAAAATCTTCTTCTTCTGCATCTTTTCTCTTTGATTCAGACTCTTTAATTTGCTCCATATCTTCAGTTGGGGTCTCAATATCATCCTCATTTCCTGTTTGCATTTTCTGTAACTGTTGTAACTGAGGGGAACCCAATCCTAAAGATTCTAAGTCTTCAATAGTTTGAGTTCTTCCTGTTGACATTACTGTTAACAAAGCAAATAAAAATATTATTTTAATCTTGTTTCCCACCAGTTCTATATCGCATCCTTTATATTCATCATTTAGAAAAGAGTGAAGGATTATACACCACTCCTATTGAAATATATTATTGATTATTAGATAAAAGTTACATTAAGTTACAATCAGTTACAATGCTTCCTTAACAATATTTATAAACTATAAAAAAACAAATAATTGTGGGATATTTATGCAATATGACGTCATAATCATTGGCGCTGGTCAAGCGGGAGCTATGACTGCAATTACATTACGCCAAAAAGAATTTTCAGGAAGAATACTTTTGATCAGCGAGGAAGGCTACCTTCCTTATCAAAGACCCCCATTATCGAAAACTTTTCTTACAGGTCTGTTACCAACTGAGAGCCTATATATTAAATCAGATGCCTACTACAAAAAGAATAAGATAGACATTTTAATGAATGAAACTGTGCAACTAATAGATAGAAACAAAAAAAATATTATCTTAGAAGATGGTAGTAAGCATAGTTATCAAAAACTCGTACTTGCTACCGGAAGCGATTTAAAGACACTTGATATTACTTGTGATAAAAAAAATATTTATTATTTGAGGACTATAAATGATTCAATAAAAATTAGATCGTTGCTAGAGAAGCAGAAAAAAATTGTTATTATTGGGGCTGGCTATATAGGTTTAGAGATAGCAGCAACTGCAATTAAAAAAAACCAGCAAGTTCTAGTATTAGAAGCAGACAATAGAGTCATGAGTCGTTCAGTATGTCCTGAAACCTCTCATTTTTTTGAAGCTATACATAAAAAAGCAGGTGTTAAATTCTTTTTTAATGCTCTAATAGAAGACATTAATCAGCATAATAATCAAAAAATTATTGGCCTACATAATCATGAGTCAATTCATGCTGAATCAATAATTATAGGAGTTGGAGTAAAGCCAAAAATAGATCTTGCGGTTGAAGCCGGTTTAGATTGTCAGAATGGCATTTTAGTTAATGAGTTTTGTCAAACATCTGATGATAATATCTTTGCTGTAGGTGATTGTGCCAATTATCCTAATGCAATTTATGGCCAGAGACTGAGATTAGAATCAGTTCAGAATGCTATAGAACAGGCAAAAATAGCTGCTTCGACAATTAATAAGATAGATTTACCCCATGAACAAATTCCATGGTTCTGGTCAGATCAATACAATATTAAACTCAAAATAATAGGAGTTAACACGAACTATGAAAATTATGTGGTTAGAGGAAATATAGCTGAGGAAAAGTTTTCAGTGTTCTACCTAAAAGAGGATCGCATTATTGCTATAGAAACTATAAATGATAATAAATCTTTCGCTTTAGGTAAAAAACTAATAAAAAATCAAACCAACATCCCTTTAAACGCCCTAGAAGATCAAGATTCAGATCTTAAAAGCTTTCTTGTCTAGAATCTAAACCCCTTAATATTTAAAGTAATTCTCAACAAAAGATTCAAAAGACTCCCCATTATTATCTTCTAATCTTTTTTGCTGATTATGTGAATCTATGGCTTCTTTTTCTAGTAAATTCCAATTAGGATTATCAGATTGGTTTTGATTCAAATAATGCATCTTATTGGCTTCCCCTATGCTTTCACCTAATTCGAGAAAGCTCATATTATTCTTAGCAATTTTGTCAAGTAAGCGTGCAGACAGAGTTTGGTTAGCGTCATTGATTTTCTCTCTCATTTGATCTGCAACTTTTGTATATTGTTTCTTATCACTATCTAAGACAGCAGCAATTGGCAATAAATTATCTACAATTTGATTCCCCCAATCCTTCAAACTTATTGTTTTTCCATCCTTTAATAATTCAAGCCTAGGCTCTCTCCCTTTTTTTGCAACTAATGCATCGTTGTAGTTAACATTATT
>PBJL01000028.1 GCA_002721105.1 Acidiferrobacteraceae bacterium
TCCGGCAATGTCCAAGTTCTGTCGGCTGTTGGGTTCGTGACAGTAAGAGTTGTCTCGTAGTCATCATCAGCACCAGAACCTTCGAAAGAGATTCCACCAGTAACTCGTATCAAAGTAGAGTCAACAGTAAAAGTGTCACCTTTAACGTAGAAGTCACCAGAAACAGTCAAATCCTTGGCAACCGTCAAATCACCAGTAATAGAACCAGTTCTTGCCGACAAATCACGAGTAACAGTTAAGTCCTGGCCAATTGTCACGTCGTTTGGTTGTGAGAACGTGATCTGATTATTGGACACAGTAGTAACAATTTCGTTGGCAGTACCTGTGAAAGTGAGAGTCTCTCCACCAGCAACAGTGTCAGCAGAATCATTATCTGCATTGACGTTAAAACTGGTTGCGATTGCAGCAGTTGTAGCAGCAGTAATACGACCTTTTGAATCAATAGTAATTACTGGAACAGCTGTGGTAGAACCGTATTGATTGGCAGAAACTCCTGTGTTTGCAAGTGTCATAGTGCCTGCATTCAAGGTAGCATCACCACCCATCGTGACATAAGAAACATCGGTTCCGTCAGACTGGAGGAACTGGTGTGCAGTACCTACCGATAAAGCAGAAGGGTCGCCACTTGCGTCTCCGACAATAAGCTTACCTCTTGCAAGTCCAGCCATCTTTGCGAGAGTGACTGCATTATCTGCAATAGTAAGAGTGCCTGCACTCAAGGTAGCATCACCACCCATCGTGACATAAGAGACATCGGTTCCGTCAGACTGGAGGAACTGATGTGCAGTGCCTTTTGCTAAATAAGCTGGATCACCACTGGCATCACCATGAATGATGCTACCTCTTGTGATACCGGCCATCTTTGCGAGAGTGACTCCGTTGTCGGCAAGTTTAGCACCAGCTATCTCACCGTTGTCAACAGTCATATTAGAGAAATCAGTATAGTAAGAACCTTCCTGTCCATCTAATTTGTCTGCGTTCAAGTTTGCGACCAGAGTTGTGGATGCCACTGTTAAAGGAGCAGTACCAGTAGTAACATCGGACGTGAGAGTTTCTGCTTTCAAGTCATGAGAACCGATATCAATATCACCAGTAGCAGTGATACCAGCAGTCGTCAAAGCAGTAATTGTGGTTGAACCAATCGTACCGCCTTCAATCTTGTCACCACTAATCTGATCGTTGTCAACTACAAAGTTGTCCCAATCAAGATAGTAAGAACCTTCCTGTCCATCTAGTTTGTCTGCGTTCAAGTTTGCGACCAGAGTGGTAGATGCAACTGTCAAAGGAGCAGTACCAGTACTAACGTCTGATGCAAGAGTTTGTGCTGTCAATTTATAATTGCCAATGTCAACATTGTTTGCAGCACCTTGCATGATAGCAAGATTCTGAGCAGCAGAAGTTGTCAACGTGCCAGCAGAAACATTAAGAGTCTTGCCGGAACCGACAGTGATGTCAGACGTTGCAATAGTTGCACCGTCGATGTTGCCACCGTCAATGTCTGGATTGTCAATGTTTGCAGCTGTCAGTGTTTTGTTGGTCAAAGTTTGCGTTGCTGCAAGACCTACGACGGTATCAGTAACATCTGGCAATGTCCAGGTTCTGTCAGCAGTTGGGTTCGTGACAGTAAGGGTTGTCTCGTAGTCATCATCAGCACCAGATCCCTCAAAAGAGATGCCACCAGTGACACGAATCAAGGTAGAATCAACAGTAAAAGTTTCACCTTTAACGTAAAGATCTCCATTGATAGTTAGTTCACCCAAGGAACCGGTTGCACCAGTGATGTCTCCGGAAGCCACCAAGTTACCAGTAACGTCAACACCAGCAGCAGTTACACTCAATCTCTCGGTGTTGTTGACGAAGGTATTAACTTCGTTAGCAGTACCAAAAGTGACGTATTCTTGTGCGGCATCTGTACCGATCTTGCCAAGAGAGGCATTGAGGATAGATGTGATGCCAGTTTGTGCGGCATCAACACTCAAGGTTCTGGTTGAGGTGAGATCACCACCACCGGAAAGGCCGGTGCCAGTGGCAATACTCACCGAACTGTGGTCGATATGCTCATTAGCAACAAAGTCACTAAATCCATCGTGATTTGCACCACCGACAAGAACAACAGCAGTTCCACCAACAGTCACAGCATCTGCTTTCACAGTGCCGTCAATGTAGATATCCTTAAACTTCTTATTGGTAGATCCAAGATCCACCGCATTATTGGAAACTGGTTCAAGTACATTATTCTTTAAGACAAGGTGGTCTGCACCGTTTACTCTAAAGATAATGTTATTGTCTGTTGCAAAATCAATATCATTATCAGCATCTCTACCGATAGTGAGGGAAGCATTCTTAACAGAAGTGATTGTCGTCTGGGAAGCATCGACACTGAGTGTGTGTGAGACAGTTTCACCAGAAGTTGCTCCAGTAGATGACATGCCGTCACCAGCAGTAACTGCCGCAACATAGTCACCAGTAGTGGATGTCCCCATAGCAACCGAGTTTGCTTGAACTGAGTTGACCGAAACGACACCCGCATTGGTCATCGTAACATCTCCACTCAGTGCGAATTCACTATAATCGGAACCATCACCAATCATGATCTTCGTATTGCCTGCTGCTAACGAGTCATCAAAGATGCTCAATTTGGCAGGAGTAACTGCATCGTTTGCAATATAGTTAGTCGCGATTGGAGTACCTTGCCAAACACCAGTGCCGATTGTGCCAACTGTTGTCAGTGCGTTCAACGAAGTTAAACTCGCATGATTTGTCAGGTAGGTCGGAAGTCTGCTCAAAGCAGTCTTTCGGTTTGTACCTCCAGCACCGTTATCAACAATAAGTAAGTCGGCATCTACCAAGGCTTCACCAATGTCAGTTGCACCGTCAATGTCTATTGCGGTTGCAGCAACTTTGTTGGCAGTTGAGATGGTTGCCAACTTTGTGTCAACAATGCCAGCAGATGCTTTAATATCTGCATTTACGATGTTGGTTATCGTGTTGTTGTCAGAATCAATTGTCTTGTTGGTCAGGGTTGCCGCATGTGCGTTGAACGTGAACTCATCATTTCCCGTAAGGAGAGGAAGATTAACATTCCTGTCAGCAGTAAGGTCACTAACTGTAAACACATATTGGTGACTCGAATTGGAATCATTAATTTGCGGAGTAGTAAACACCGGACTTGTCTTGATGGTCATGACACCGTTTGCGTCTACGGTAACATCTCCAGACAGAGCTTTGTTGTCCCAGCTGTTCGAACCATCGTAAATCAAAACATGACCAGAAGATAGTCCTGAAATGTTTGTATCTGTTGCTCCAGCAAGCGTCGAGGTTCCAGATAAATCCTCTAACTTTTCAATTGCCTCCTGAACGGTGTCAATCCCACCACCCCATCCAGTGTTTGTATCATCATAACCTAGTTTACTGGCCATTACAGACGCAGTTAATCCTATCGTCCCCAATGTACCGTCAGTTGCAGATGCCGTTATGATGTGGTCAGCTGCAACATTGCTTAGTTTCATTTTTGCGGTTCCATTATCAAGGATCTCAAATACTGTTGTATTCGATCCTGTGATTACCGCTAATCCTCTTGGTGCTACCATTTTTTTATCCCTCCGTTCTTTTCGAACATTATTTCGTTAAGTAGTTAAAAGTTTTGTTAAATTCTATGCAAATCGATCTGCATCCCATTGTCCATCACGGCAAAAATACCACCGATGGCCAATAGCAAAGTATGTTCCGGCAGCAGCACTAATTGTTGTCGATCCAACTGTGGCCCCTGCGGTGAGTCCGGCTGAGTTAAGATAAATAATATATCCATTATAAGTTGTCGGTGATGCTGCCAAGGTATTCAAGATCGCAACATCACTTTCTGTTGCCCCACTATACCTCGGAATTCTAAAAGAACCGTTAATTTTAGTAACGTCAGCAATGTTGTTTGTTCTTCTACCCAGCTCAGCGCTGCCAGAAATTCCCAGTGTAAATCCATTTACACTATTACCGAATACGACTTCCCCGTCATCCATGAAACTATGGATGACGCTGCTTCCCGATATTACTTGTAATCCCCTTCTCATTTTGTTTTTCTCCTATTTTTCTATATTAAAGAACCGTGTCTGTTTTTATTGTAAATTCATCTATGTAATAAGATGTTGTCAGTCTATGTCCATCACTGGAACTCATTGCTACATAATACCCATTGTGAGTACCATTTGGAGTTCGGACTCTTTTTGTCTCTTCCAGGTTATCATCCCACCAGTGTCTGTATCTTCTGTCATCATTGTAAACGATCACATCTCCGAAAGCAGTCCAATTGCCACCCGCTACACGAACATACGTCTTGATGTGATCGTAGTTAAACCCTGCCGGAATCACCTCTAACTTCATCTGATACCACGTATCGGCAGCAACAGAAAAACCACCGGAAGACAACGCAATGTCAGAAGATGACCCCGATGTTGTTCCATCCAGCCACTCATCAGAGTTCCTAAGACTTAACCTAAATGACGGAGTATTTCCCGAATCTGCTCCGTTATTGAACGTGCCGAATTTCATGGCATAGCCCTTGATGTTGTCCATTTGATGTCCGAATGGTGACGTTGCCTTTGCTACCAGAGCAACATGACTCCCATCATGTTTTGCATCGTCCAAGTTCTCTGCTCGAACCCACATCGTCATCTGAACTGCCTCTGTGCTGCTCATCCTGTAATATGCTCCAGAATCGACAGAGGACTTGACGAACGCGCCACCTGCGACTTCGTGCAACTTTACCGGACCTACATCACCAGAACCAGTATTCTGCATCCAATATCTTCTACAGGCAGATCCCTGACTCTCTCCGGACAAAGCATTTGAAAGTTGATCGTGAGCAAAAGTAACTCCCGCAGCACCGCCATCAAACTCTGGCAAATAAGTGGAAGACGACATTGCTAACTCAAGTCTATCGGATAGGTACTTTTCCATCTGCTGTCTTCTGATGTTTGACAGAGTATCATCGAAAGCAAAAAACTCATGCCAACCATTAATGTGATCGGTGGTCATGTCAGAGGTATCTATATCTCCACCGCCGGTGGCGGAATTCCCCCCAATCACGACACCGCAGTGATCATTTTCGTTCTTCGGGGCAGATGAGTTATTGTAGTCATATTTGAGGATTGCCTCCTGTTGACCTCCAACGTAGTAGCTGGAAGTTACATCCACACCTATGTTGGTTTGATTGTCGTATGTCATCGATAAAACGTGCCAAGTGTCGGGCAAATCCGTGGTTGAACCTCTTGTTTTAATCGTGTCCCCATTGTCTTTTCTTCTATGTACAGACTCAAGTGTTCGGTAAGCCCCACCACCATCATGCGTCAACCCAAGACTAAAAGTGTTGTGTTCGCTGTTGTTGAGATCGTGTGGGTATGTGCCCGGATAAGAAACATAAAGTGGGTAATCCGTGTCGGTTTGCCAAGAATCTTGACCTGCTTCATCTGCGTTGTATCTCATCGTGGTAAAGAGGGAGTAACCACCAGGCATTACATTCGATTTTGTCGTGTCAACAGAAGCACCATGAGTGATGTTTCCTGTAACCCACATGTTGTATCCCTGGTTGTTTTCGCCATGATCTCTGTAACTCTGTGCGTTTGTGGTTGATGTATAACAAACTTCTCTCGTGGACGAATTTCTTGTTTCGGAACCCATTAGAAAATACTGATCGTCTCCAGTTACTCTATAGTTACTGTTTTTGACACCGTTATCTTGAGATCCAGATACAATTCCGTCATAATAGTTATCTCCCAGCCTATACATGTGCCTTGTTACCCTGGTTTCAGAACCTTGACTATTTACCCTGTTGCTGAAAGTATCAAATTCTCTAGAATTTCCCGATACGTCGTAAATGATTTCAACTGGAGGTGGTTTGGCTCCTCCTTCCGTAGAAAAATTAGACCCCGGAAAAGTTCTTTTCGACGGGCCTGGGAAGGAGGTCGCATGGTTGAAGAAGTTTTGAGTTGTTCTGATGCATCCAGGATCGAATTTATACCAAAATGCCAACCTTGCTGTGCCTATTGTGTTTGCTTTTTCTTGACCTGCACTGGTCAAAGCATTGTACGGGTCGGAACCTGAAATGGATCTGGGATCGTGTGGTTGACCTACGAATGTGAAATCTGTTTTTGCCATTTTTAATAATCTCCTTAAAGTTTAAAATTTTTAAATTGTGTCTACCATACATGTAAACCCGTCAATATAATATCTTGTGTCCATTCTTGTTCCGTCAGTGGTCTTCATCGCAACCCAATATCCATTATGGATACCATTCTGACTGCGTACTCTTGACGAAAAGTCTGCATCATTACACCAGTAACGATAGTTTGCATCTTCCCTCATAACTTTCCAGGATGTATTGCTGGAACCGTCCTGTAGAGTATGCCAAGTTGAACCATCAAGACTTGCCTGACACTGAATATAGTCATAGGCATGTCCCGAAGGGGTCACTGTTATTCTTATCTTGAACCACTTGTCCACTGCCATCGTAATGGAGCCGTGGGAAAGATCGATGTCTCCGCATGATTCAGTAGTGCCACCGTCCTTCCATTGATCTGAGTTTCGCAAACTCAAACGAAGTCGTGGAGTAGCAGTTGATACGTGCGCGCCATCCTTAAATGTTCCAAACTTTAGTGCATATCCCTTAATGCTGTCCATCTGGTGCCCGAATGGTGACGTTGCTTTTGCTACTAAAGCAATGTGACTTCCATCATGCTTGGCATCATCCAGATTCTCTGCTCGAACCCAAGACTCAAGTCTGATTGCTGACGTACTGGGGACTCGATAGAAGGCACCGTTGTCGGCAGTAGATCTAAGAAATGCTCCAGCAGCAGTTTCATAATCCACTTTTTCCCTTCCGGTTGTTCGTTCCATTTGACTGTATGCCCTGCAATAGTCACCATTTCCCGCCAAAGTGTTTGTTGTTAATCTTGTATGCAAATATGCCTGCCCTTGTGGTCCTCCTCTGAATTCCGACAGGTGGGAGGATGAAGATTGTTTTAGATCCAGCCTATCACACAAATATCTCTCCATCTGTTGTCGTCTAATGTCAGACAAGGCGTCGTCGAAAACGAAATATTCATGGATTGCGTTTCGGAAATTCTCCATATTTGAGTCCATTATTTTGCCACCGCCGTAATCATCGTGGCCGCCCATGAAGATGGTGGGTCTATAATGACGAGGATAGCTTCTTCCGGTATCCTGGTCTGTGGTGTTTTCGTGGTGCCACATCCCCGTTCTCTTGGTTACGTCTGAACCTGTTATCATGATGACCGGAAGACTATTTCTATAAGCATTTATTTTCCAATTAGCAGTGGATGCCCCGCCGGTATGGGATGATTTGGTTGCGTTTTGGTTATCATACGTCATAGATAAAGCATGAAATGTGTCTGGCCAGTAACCCAGAGGTGCTTCGTTAAAACATCGAACATCGCCGTCATTATCTCTGTAGTAGAGAACCATCATCCTTTTTCCGTTGTGTGGTGAAGTGTTTGTTCCCCATTCCTCTCCACCGTGTGCCAGTCCAAGAGAGAATGGACCTCTTTCACCGTTTCGGTTGTCTGCGTTGCCACATGAAGGGTATGTTACGGTAAACGGATAGTCCTGATCTGCTTGGTATCCGTCATTGCCTTCATTCTTCAGTCTCATTGATACAAAAATAGATCTTGCACCCTCCATTCCGACATTGGTGTCAGTTGTTTTTGAACCAGAAACCCAACTTAAAGAGTTCGCATCATTGGATGCCAGGTTGGATATAGACTCCATAGGAGCATTTTGCAGGTGGACTGATCGTTGGATACCGTCAAGTTCGTTCGATCCCATCAAACAATTTTGGGCATCCCCCGATAGGTGGTGATTGCTTGCGTTGAACGGACCTAAACCACTGCCCGTTATAATTGGACGATGATCGGTGCCTCTGTAAAGGTTTCTTTGAACTGAGTCGAGTCCTGGAACTTTAGAGTTTCCAGAAATATCTCGAAGCATCCACAAGGAGCCGTTGCTGTTATCTACCAATGTTCCTGTCACAAAGTTTCCAATATCACAGTTATACCAAGCAGCAAGTCTAGCATTCCCTGCTCCGTCTGCTGGCCTATTAAAAGAGTTATACGGGTCTGATCCCGAAATTGTGTAAGGATCGTGTGGTTGTCCTACGAATACGAATTTAGAAGCAGTCATTTAAAGTTCCTCCAGGATTGCGATTATTTATCGTCCTCATTATGATCAGTTAAGATTTGAAAATTGTCTATGTAATATTTAGTTGAAAGTCTATCACCAGTACTAGAACTTAACGCAACATAGTATCCGTTATATCTAGCATTTTGAGCGGGCATGAGGGAGCCAGAAGCTTTTGTGTCGTTCTTTTTCCACCTATAGCTGTTGTCTACTCCTGCGCGCAGTGTCTTGGTGCCAATTTGGGTCCAAGAGTCGTCCTCTTTAAGTCTATAGAAAGCTTTCAGGGTATCGTTGGCAGTATTGGTTTCGGCAATCTGATATGTTCCCATAAACGCACTGGTTTCGGATGTAAAGGTAATTCCTGCACTAGATGTTATTGCCGTATTGTTTCCTAACTCGTCGGTTATGTGACCGGCTGCGGTTTGGTTAACTCCCATCTTCCAAAATCCAATGCACTTCTCCAAAGTGTTGTTGCCGTCCGAACCAGAAACCAAAATATTATCTTCCCCCATTGATCCGGTATTGTATAGTCTCCTTATTTTTCCTTCAGTCAACCTTCCTGCCNAGATGGAAACTTGTCCTATTTTTCCTGTGAAGTTTTCGACTATCGCGTCACTATATGTGCTCGTCTTCCCGTAACTTGTTCCGTTGCCGATGAGGGGTTGAGATCTTCCCTGCGGATCGTCTGCTAATCCGTTCCATCCGTCTAGGTTGCCGCCGGAATAATTGTTTTCAGCAGTTTTACCAAGTCGGACCCCATCTTTAAAAAACTCAAAAGAAGCTCTTGCTACGTTCTTGTCCCCATTGACAGCTGTTGATACGGTGACTGCAACATGCGACCACTGATTCAGTGGGATAGTTGTATTGGATCTGTAAGCATAGATGTCATCTCCCCCTGCGCCTTCGTCCCTCTCATAAAGTCCNATTGTGTAAACAAGATACCCTTCATCGCAAATTCCAAAATGATTTGTAGGGTAGATGCTACCACCGTTGTGATACCAGTCTTTGTTGGACAACTGAACAATCGTACTTGCAACATATTTGCTGGAGTTTCCAGAACTATCTCCTCTCGCAGTAGGGTAGACCCATGCAGAAATAGTAAACTGCCCTCTTTTAGCATCAAACACAATCGGCATTGTATAGATCTGTGATGACTGATTGTATATATTTGTGGTATTGCCAGCTCGCATTATGACGGTGGCACCGTTGCCAGATTCATCAGCAAAATTATCTTGAATATACTCGTGATTAACGATCTTCTCGCAGACGGCAGCATTGTTCGATGTGGAGTCTGGATAGGTCATCCCCACAATTTTAGCATCACCTCTTGGACTCAAAGACCATTCATGGAGTCCCTGTCCGTGTTTTGAGTAATCGTTAAAGTTGGAAGTCATGGGAAAATACCCAATAAGATCTTCATAATTAATCGTTTTTGCGGAAGCAGGAGTTCCACTGTTGTATAGGGAGGTGACATTTCCGGAAGTCAGTGTCTCGTTCCAGAATGCACACTCCTTTATTCTTCCGTTCCATGTTCGATCTAAGTTTGTCCTATTTCCAATGCACAGTCCATTACTTTGAATATATCCGACTCGATCACCAGAGTTTGCATTTGTGTCTCCTCCAACCAGTGTTCCGGCCCCTTGCGAAGACCCATTGACATAGAGAGTTGGGGCAGTTACGGTTCCGTATGTCGTTGAACCGTCAAAAACAATGACGATATGTTGCCATGCGTTGTCAGATGGAGTCCAAGATGGCCACTTCCACCTAGCTCGACGGGCATCCTCTCTCCTTACGTCATCATATTGTACGTTAAGGTAGAGTTCATCTGAATGCCACCAGCACGCGATGTTTTCGGCACCCAATTGAAACAGTCTTCGGTAAGATCCCATGCCGGACCAGTCAGCAGAATAGAACCATCCTGAGAATGTGAATTTTCCTGGATTATTTGCCTGCCCTTCTTTTAGCAACCTACTGTTCCAGATGCGAGGGTAGTTGTGTGACTCTAGGCAATCACTTGTGCCATCAAAGTTTGTGTAGGAATTGGATGTTGTTGGGTTGTCCAATGGCCAGTACCCCTTTGGAGTACTAGAGTGGACAGTGAGTGCCGAAGTAATCACCCCGTTATTGTATGCTGTTTGAACTTGTGCGGGAGTCAATCTCTCATTCCAGATTCCAAAGTGCCTGAACGACTGACTTCTAGCACTATGATCGTTGTCTGTGTCTGTTCCCAACTCCATATCATAATCCATTGCATTTACGGACAAGTTAGATCCGGGAGTACTAGGGGTGGATGACCACGGAATTGGTTTTCCATTAAGGTAGATTATTGGTTCGATATTTCCTGGATGGGCATGGCCTGATGACCAAGTTGTCGGTCTTTGGAACACTAGAGCAATGTGGGCCCATCTTCGCATATCCGAGTTCGGAACTGAATTGTCTGCGGTATCGTAGACAAGGTGCTGCCCACCATACGATATATTGAAGTGAAAGTGTTTATCTGTCATGTTGTAGTAGAGTCTCACTCGATTTATACTTGCTCCCGAATGTTGTCCACCACCGAAGATGCAATTCCACGTCTGATCCCAATATCCTTGCTGAACCCATCCCATGAAAGTGATGTCCCCGTTGTTTGTTGTGAGGTTGTTGTTCCAGTAGGCTTGGTTTGGACTTGATCCTAGCTTGATGGAGGGATCTTCTGATTCACCGACATAATAAGATGCTGCCGGTGATGATCCTGTTAGGGCGGACTTGAGAAGATTTCGAGCTGACTGGACTGAGGTGGGCAATATCATGCTGCCTGTGGCATAAACTGCTTCGCATTCAGCATCTGACAAAATCTTGTTCCACACGCAGGCATTTCTAAAATTCGTGTCTTCAAACTTTCTGTCTTGGGCCGCGTTATTTCCAATGCGGAGAGTTCCTCCGGTGGCTTGAGTGCCCGACCAAGAAACAGATGGTCCTGCTCCGTTGGAACCGTCATATGTGTTTAATTTAATTCCGTTAAGATACAAAATTGGTGCCACGTTATCTCCACCATCCAGTGCTGCTTTTCCTGTTACCAAAACGTGATTCCACGTATTGAAGTCTAGTTTGGAGTTTGCAAAGTAAACATGATTTGAATTCCAACTATTGTACGTGTATCCGCACCAGATTTGTTCTTCGGACCTACCATATCCCAAAGCAAATGAGAGATTTGACCCAAGTTCAAAAATCCTTGGGTGATTAGTTTCCTGGTATGGTCCCATATAAAGCCAGGTGGAGTAAGTAAACTCTCCATCTCTGCCTCCAGAAGCTGCTCGAAGATTCTCATCCCAATACGAGGAGGCAGTCACCGTCATATCGCCAACCGAAGTCCAGTCGAGGTGTGAGCAAGAAAGCATTTCGTTTGGATATCGGGTGTTCGAGAGCATCCGAATTCCATTATAATAATCAGCTGATCCAGTACCGATTGCATCATTCCAATATGCTGCTGTGCCAATGGAGGCAGATAAAGCAGTGTTATTCGCAAACGTGCTTATGGTTCTTGTTTCATTTGCTGTCTCTGCCAACGCGTGGGAACCGGAATGAATAACATCGAACCTCATCTGATACCAGCTGGATTCGGAAAGGTTTATATCTGTTATAGTGAGATCTTGATCTCCAAACCCAGATGGTGATCCATCGTATTGCTTTCTGGAATCTCTGGCAGAAAATCTGAATTTTAAATTTGTGCCCTCGTTGGTGTTGTTGTCTGCATCCGCGCCATCTTTGAATGTTCCGAACTTTAATGCGTATCCCTTGATATTGTCCATCTTGTGACCCCAAGGTGATGTTGCGTGGGCGACGAGAGCAACATGGCCACCGCCATGTTTACCACTACTTCCCGTGTCCTCCACTCGTACCCATGCTCGTAAGGAAAGGGAACCAGTTGATTCCGTCAATAGTCCAGATTCCGTAGTATTCTTAACAAATGCTCCAGCAGCGGTTTCGTGATTTATCTTATTTCCCCTTATCTCCTCTGCTCCAATGGCCTGCACGAACTTTCTTGAATACTTGGAAGTATAATTATTTAATGAGGAAGACGGTTGTGTGCTGAGTGCATGATTTGGAAAAGAAATTCCGGTGGGTCCACCTTCGAATTGGGAAAGATAACTACTATCTTTCATTGTGATATCGTATTTGTCACACAAATATCTTTCCATCTGCTGCCTTCTTACGTTGGACAAAGAATCATCGAAAGCAAACATTTCTGCAATTTGATTCTCTCCAGAGGCAGCTGCCTTTCCAGCACCGTAATCATTGGTTTGTCCTCCATATATAACAAATTTCTTAGAACCAAAATGGCCAGGCTTGTCGTTATCAGCCACTTTGGTGAAGTCTTTTTTGATGTCGTTAAGTCCATTATGATACACGTTCAATTCATATTTGGAATCATTGACGGACGCACTGTGAAATGTCAACGAAAGAGCGTGGTATCCTGTATCCATGTCTTGTTTGGACCCCCTATACACAACATCTGCACCATCATCCTTTTCCTGAAAACCTACCCACGTTCCCTTTGAAACGCGAGAGGCAGCATCAGAATCGTGCCACAAACCAAGAGCAAAGGTTCCATAGAGTCCCGTATTTCCATCTGAGTCGTTGTGGTTTGCAGTACCATAAGTTACTGTCAGGGGCTGTGCGTTGGTTGTACTGCTGCCGTTATACTTCATAACAGTAAAAATAGAAGAATCTTCTTTAAACTGATTATCGCTTGTTGAACCGGAAATCCAACTTGAAGGGGCAAATGGGGATGTTCCTGCGATTGCGGTGAATACTTCTGCGTTATTTCTCATGTGTAGTGCATTGTTGGTTTCGTCAACATTTCCACCCGTTGAGGACTCTAGAGCAGTAGCTCCAAGGTTGTATTTTAGGATTGGTATATTATCATCTGTTGCCCTTAGTGCCCTCACCCCAGTACTCCAGTCAAATTGTGAGGAATCATAGATAGTTGAAATCTTCTTTTGTTGGAGTGAATTAACCCCGACGGTCAAATACATTCCGGGCTCGATGGTGTACCAACATGCCAGTCTTGCGTCAGAATCCAACGAATACGGATCTGATCCAGAAATAGTCAGAGGGCTATGAGGTGTTCCTACTAAAAAAACATTACTTTTTGCCACGGTTATTTTCTCCCATTATATATGTTTAACTCCAGTTACCAGGGTCATCAGTGAAGTCATTGGTGTTCCATGATGCAGAAAACGAACTGAGATCAACATCGCTAAATGTTTTGTCAAACCCAGTGCTTGCTTCGTAAGTCAAGGTGCTTGTTGTCGATGCCGAAAATGTGTGTCCGGCAGCATTGATTGCGGTGCCAGTGAAACCGTCTGCTGCTTCGAAACCCAGTGATTCTGTGCTTGTGCTCCATGTCGCAGAAAACGAACTAAGATCAACATCACTAAATGTCTTGTCAAACCCAGTGCTCGCTTCATAAGTCAAGGCGCTTGTTGTTGAT
The DNA here is from genome assembly GCA_002721105.1 of Acidiferrobacteraceae bacterium. Next base: position 13,661 of record PBJL01000028.1, read on the forward strand.
GCTGAGAAGGTGTGTCCGGCAGCATTGATTGCGGTGCCAGAGTACCCATCTGCTGCTTCGAAACCCAGTGATTCTGTGCTTGTGTTCCATGTCCCAGAAAACGAACTAAGATCGACATCACTAAAGGTTTTGTCAAACCCAGTGCTCGTTTCATAAGTCAGATTACTTGTTGTTGATGCAGAAAAGGTATGAGAGGTTGCATCCGGCGACGCGGTTGTTCCGTTCCATCCCTGACCGTTTTCGAACGATAGCAAAAAGGAAATAACAGCACTAAAATTGTCTGCATCCCCTTCCTCTTCTGAGGCAGGTGTCTTGTTTGCTGACCAAAAGTCAGAAAACCACTTGCCGTTTCTACAGAAATAGAGGCAATCACCCCTACTAAAATACGAAACAGCAGTAGCATCTCCAGATGTTAGTCCAGAACCACTCATGTAGAACATCTGCCCGTTATAGTCACCAGCTGCAAGGCCACTGCCGACCAGTGCTGTCAAGAACGCAGCATCATTAGATGATATTACCGAAGGTATTTGAAGAAGTCCTGCTACAAATGACCCGGAGGCAATATTGTTTGGTGTGGTGGCAGACACCTCTGGTCCGAGATTTACCGAACCACTAACACTAAATGCTCCGCCACCTACAGCATTTCTATTAAACTCTACAGATCCGTCATCCAATAATTGATGCACGACATTGCTGCCAGTCATCACCTGAAGTATCCTTACTTGGTTTGCCATTTACTATAATCCCCCCAGAAGTCGCAATATTTCACTTATAACTAGGGGAAAGTATACTGTATTTACTCAACTATTTTTAAAATTTGGGATGAGGTTTTCATATCCTGAAAAATAAATTTCA
>PBJL01000029.1 GCA_002721105.1 Acidiferrobacteraceae bacterium
AATGCAGATGGCTTTCTAAATTTCGAATCCGCGGAACAATATCTTTTAGTGTCTTATAAGGACGAATATCCAATAAACTATTTTGCTTGTTATATGTGTTAGATGAAAAAGTCATGGATAATACGGGTTTAAAATTTCTGCATTGATTAAAAAGTTAAATAAAAAGGAAAACCCTTCCAAATACAGTTTATAGCATAATGCTTTAAGGATTTTTGCGGCTACGTTGGTACCTTCTTCTTTCAGAAATTTTCGTTTAAAAGCTATTTGAAAGAAACCGGATTGTATTTTAACAAAAAAAGTTTTAGCATCTGCTTATTTTGTAGACCTAATTTTTACCCAAAGCAGGGGTTTTCATCATCAGCGCAACGAAAAAGTTTTAATTTTTTCGAGAAAAAGTATGAATTTCCTTAAAGTTTACATTCTTTTAAAAATTTCAATTACTTTGGCTTTTGTCAGAATTTTTTTAAAATCCTCGCCTAACGCATTGGTAAGAGGTTTTTCGTGTATTATAGTCGATCTATAAAGATCTTCAAATTGCTCTGGGCTCAGGTTTTTACAAATCTTCTGTGGGATTTTGACATTTTGTTTATTAGTAAAATCCAAGAACTCATTAACCTCTTTAGGATAAAAGTCGCCCATTGCGATCATAACAATACAATTAGCTATACAGTGACGGATCCCAAGCACAACACTCAATCCAGCAGAGAATGGGTGAATAATTCCCACATAGCTGGTGGCTATTGCACACCCTCCTAAATAAGAAGCAACCATAAGTTTTGCTCGGTTTTCAATTGTTTGCATATCGGTGCTTTGAAAAACTTCACGGCAAAGTTTCAGGGTTTGATCAGAAAATGCATCACCAATCGAATTTCGATAATTACCCGCTAAAGATTCAATGCAGTGAATATATGCATCCATCCCTGTATAAAAATATTGGTTTCGCGGAACAGTAGCAGTAAGATTTGGGTCCATTATAAGTTGGTCAAAAACCGTATGGTCACTATTCATTCCTAACTTGAGTCTGTTTTTTGGATTGGTCATAACGCATGTGCGCGTTGCTTCAGCGCCGGTGCCTGAAAGTGTGGGTATTCCGATTTTATAAACACCTGGTTTTTTAACCAGATCCCACCCTTGGTAATCTTCTGCCTTGCCTCCATTGGTCAAAAGATTGGCCACGGCTTTAGCAATATCTAATATGGAGCCCCCACCAATACCAATGATTGCAATGGGTAAAATTTTTCCTATTTTTTGAAGTTTTCTTAAAAATAAATTTATGTCATTAGTTTTGGGTTCATGTTTTGTATCAACATATATAAGTAAATCTAGTTCAGATTTAGGAATGTTTTTAAGTGGTCCTGGGTTTTTTTCAAAATAGTTGTCAACAAAGTAGATAGCATAAGAATTTTCATCTTCGCGTAAATCAAGTAACAATGACTCAAGTTGCAAAATTGACCCTTTCCCAAAAATATAACGACCAGGGTTTTTTGCGTTTCTAACTCCAGATTCAAGTGTTATCATTATTTAAAGATGTGGTAATATAGAATGAAATATTGTTATTTTTTTAAGGATTGCAACCCAAACTCTCCCTTTTTAAAAACACCAAATCAAAGATACTGCAGGACCATTATTAAAACCACAGTAACTATTAATTTGGTTGTTTTTTGATGTCACGAGCAAGATCATTTACCCAGAAAATTTGTTTTTAGGCAAAATAAAAAAGCCGAAATAAAAGTTAGGGTGGATACTCTTCTGAATTGGCAAGTAGGTTTATTTGGCCAAATGAACTTATCACTGCGCCCCATTAAGTTATATTTTTTTAGTCAAGTAATGTTAAAATAATTAATAAAAGCTTCCAATGTATCAATTTTTAAAACCAATTCCTAGTATACATTTTTTTTAGATCCATGAAATAAGATAAACCTAATTACAAATATTTTAATAACAACAGCAAAACAAAATTTTAAAAAACAAGTGAAAAAATTACTTGTGGAATTTTTTGCCGCTAGGAAATTACAACTGGTAATGACTTTGTTAAACTTTTCAGATAAGGTTTCGAGAGGATTGGTTTTTTCACAACTGATTTCTAAGTTTATACGATGCCCAGAAGAAAATAGAGTTATGGGAGGGAAGGTTTTAACGAAATAAGATTACATACTTCATTAAGAAATTGAACCTCGGAGAAATTTCAAAAATTTAGATCAAGCTAAACTGACCCATTAATTATAATTTTTCTGTTAAACGGGTGCGAGTCAAAAAAACATACTAAATTAAATAGTGTTAAAACTTAATGGTACAGGCCGCATTTGCAAATCAGAAACGCTGTCGCTGGAAAAAATGATTTCCAAGGTTTGCCCTTTTACTAAAAAACAATCAAGCTATGTCCGAGCTTAAAAAGTAACATGCTCACGAGGTACTTAAACTTATGAGTCATCCGCAGAAAAAAACCTAACTTCATACTTTTCTTCATTTATGCAATTTATTATTAATTAAGTAGAGGATAGGTTTTGAATTTTTCCAAAATTTCCTGCCTGATAGTGTTAGCAAAGGGTAAACGTCGTTCTCTTTTTTTATTGTATATGTTGATTCTTGGTAGTGCGGCGATGGAGTCAATCGGAATTGCTTCTTTTTATCCCGTTGTTGATATGCTTCAAGATGTTAGCCAATTAGATTACTATAAAAATAAGATTTCCTCTGAAATACCGGCGCTTGAATCTCTGAGTCGAGAACAATTTTTTTCCTGTTTCCTTCTGGCCACAGGAGCACTTTTCATTTTTAAAAACCTTTTTTTTGTTGTGGCTGAATATGGCAACATTCGGGTGGTGGTTAACCTTTACTATACATGGGTGAACCGTATATTCAGTATTTACCTTAAAAAACCTTATGCATTCTTTTTAGAAAACAAGGCTGGCGATTTGGTTCAACGCAAAATCGTGCAAACTCAAAAAGCCTCAGGCGCAATTAGGCTTTTTGTAATTCTTTTAGGAAGAGTAACTACTATTTTGGCTGTTTTCCTGGTTTTAGGTTTTGTAAATCTCCCCGCCACACTGGTAATTCTCCTTCTAATGGTTCCTTTGTATTACGCTACGATGAAAGTCTCACAAGCGAAACTCTATAAATTAGGAGAGGGTCTTGTCCAACTTGAGAAACAAGGATTCAGCTTGACCACCGAGGTTCTCTCAGGGATTAAACAAATTAAAATCTTTTGTGCTGAAGAAAATTTCCAAGGGCGGATAAATAAAATATGGAACGAATATTCTCGGCACTCTATTCAAAATCAATTTCTTGTAGCATTACCACGTCCTATTTTGGAATCGGTAGTCGTTATTGCTGGCGTAACAACAATGATTATGCTTATGGCTACTGGACAAGAAAAAGAGTTATTTCCATTACTTGCTGTGTTTGCTGTTGGGTTATATCGAGTACTTCCTCTTGCTGCAGGAGCAAGTGCTGTAATTATGGGGTTTGCCTCAGTCCTCCCTGCAACTGAAGCCGTTGCCGATCTTATTAAAGAGTCTGAAGAAAAAAATTCGGGCTACGATATACCACCGATACAAAAAAATATTGAGTTCAGAAATGTTTCTTTTTCGTACAAGGGTCGGGAAAGTGTATTAAAAAAAATTTCATTAAAATTTGAAAAGAATAAATTTTATGGAATTGTTGGCGTTTCCGGTAGTGGTAAATCCACAATTATTGATCTAATAGCAGGTTTCTTCAGTCCCCAGAAGGGCCAAGTGTTGATTGATGGGATTGACCTTGCAAATTCCAATAAAAGAACATGGCTTTGCCAAATGGGTCTTATTAGTCAAGATGCATTTATATTTAGTGGCACCATTGAAGATAATATTTGCTTAGGCGTGGATTCTGCGAATCGGGATAAAAACCGCCTAAAAAAAGCAGCGCAGATTGCTTATGCTGATGAATTCATAGACCCTTTGCCTGAGGGTTATCAAACAATAATAGGTGAAAGGGGGGCCAAGCTTTCAGGAGGACAAAGGCAACGCTTGGCTATAGCTAGGGCCATTTATCTTAACCCCCCTGTTCTTGTCTTTGATGAAGCAACTAGCTCCCTTGATGCAAATTCAGAAAGAAAAATACATGCAGCAATGCAAACCCTACAAGGACAAAGAACAATTATCGTAGTAACGCACAGGTTGGCCACAATCTCGAATGCCGATTGTATCTATGTTATAGAAAAGGGGAGTCTAACTGAGGAAGGAGCCCATGAAAAACTCAAGGCAGGAAACGGACTTTATAACAGTCTTTGCGCCAAACAAAGTTTGATTTAAAAAACGCTAATTATTCTTCCCACCCTAAAATATTTTTTATTGATAATAATTTTATGGAGAAATTTTAACAACTTTGATGGAAGGTAAAGTCATGTTCATAAGGTTATCCAAATTTTCTTATGTATTCCAATTTTAAATCAATTTTCGCAATTACGCTTATAACCTCGTTACGTTTAATAAGCCCAGCTATTATTAGCCTAAATCTATTTTTGAAAAAGGGCCGTTTGCCATAACTAAATCGATCTCAGAATACGATCAAAGTGGCACACAAAATATTAAAAATTTTCAAAATCAAATTGAAAATAAATGAAATGAATCAGAGTTTTTTTAAGTTTGCTAAGAAAATAGAGGACGAGTGACTATGATTAAAGTGCTAATTTCCAGGTGAGTGTGAAAAAAGTAACCATTGTTGGTAAGTCGAGTAAGATATTCAAGCAGAATTAGCCAAATAAAAACTTGAAAAAAGAGTATAATTCCTGTCAATTGTAAATAGGTCCAACAAACTTATATTGATGAAACTTTGCTGAAAAAATTGGATTAAATCCACTACTTATTTCATAGTATTTCTTAAAATTATTAAGCCTCAAATGTAAGAATTAATAAGAAAAGCAATTGAATGTAAAAACTAGCAATATAGAAAAAGATTATATGCATCATATTGGTGATTGTATTTGAATCATTGGGGTACATATTTCAAATAACTTTATAAAGGAGTCTCTCCTGTTATATATGATGCTAACGAATATTCTATTTATTTTGCGTAAAAAAGGTTTAATTTTTTTTAAAAATATGGACTTCTCAAAATTAAAAAAATTATTCAGCAGAATCTAATAGCCTAAAAATTTCTGGCATGCAAAAAATATACAAACCATAGGGGTATAATCCATAAACAATAATGATTGCATTTGTCAATATACTCATCTTGCCACCCCTAAAAAAAGAAATAATCAGCAAGTTCGATAGATTGAAAATGAAGAGAGATATTTATAAAAAAAACTTTCTAATTTAAAAGGGTATGATTACCTTGTAACCCAAAAATCGATTCTATAAAAACATGTAATGTTGGATTTAAAAATTCTTATCACGGGGGGGTTGGGTTATATCGGGGGCCGGATTGCGGGCTCACTGAAAAGAAACTACCCAGAATCCACCATTGTTTTAGGAACAAGCAGAAAAATCACTAAAGTTCCAGATTGGGCAAAGACTTTTAAAATAGCTCAACTGAATATGCTGGACCCGATTTCCATCAGGAAAGCAGTATCAGAAGATTTGAATGTCATTATTCACTTGGCGGCTTTAAATGAGCACGACTCTTTTGATGATGTTAGATTAGCTTGGGAAGTCAATGCCCTAGGCACACAATCTCTTCTATCTGTGGCACACAAAAAGAAGATTTCAAAGTTTATTTATTTTTCCACTTTTCATGTTTATGGGGAATTTTCTGAAATAATTACTGAGGAATCACAAACGAATCCTCACCATCCTTATGCTGCGACTCATCGTGCCGCCGAAGATATGGTTAGGTTTTTTCAGTATTACAAAGATATGGATACATTGATCCTTAGGTTATCAAACGGCTTTGGCTCCCCTATGGATTTGGAGGTTAATCGTTGGACACTGGTTTTCAATGATTTATGCCGTCAAGCTATGACCTCCGGGAAAATGGTTTTGAGGTCCTCCGGTAAACAGCATCGTGATTTTATTTCTCTCCATGATATTGCAGCATCGGTGGAACATTTTTTATTTTCGATACCAAATAAATGGGAGGATGGGTTATACAATTTAGGGGGAAATTGCTCCCTTGCCATTTTGGATGTGGCCAAAAAAATAGCTTTAGTCATATGAAAAAAAATATGGAAAACCCATTTCCATTCAAATTTTGGGAAAAGATAATGGAGAGGTTTATAGACCGGTTCAATACAAAATAGACAAACTAAAAAAAACAGGGTTTAAATTAACGGAAAATATGGAAAGAGAAATTGAGCAAACACTTTCCTTATGTGAAATTTTCGCAAAAAAAATTAAATATTTTTACAAACACAAATAAAAAGGTTTTTCATGAAAGTAGTTATTCTGTGTGGCGGTATGGGAACTCGACTGCGCGAGGAGACAGAGTTCCGACCTAAATCAATGGTCAAAATAGGAGCTAAACCTATTCTATGGCATATTATGAAACATTATGCCAAATACGGATTTAAACAGTTTATTCTATGTCTGGGTTATAAAGGAGAGGTGATCAAAGAATATTTTTATCACTATATGCTTCACAGCAATGATGTAACTGTAAAATTGGGGCGGGATAGAAAAGTCACCATCCNCGAAAANAATAAGGTCGAGGACTGGGAANTCACGATGGTTGATACGGGNGAAAACTCCCTTAAGGGTGCGAGGATTCATAAAANNCAAAAANATATTGATGATGATTTCANGNTNACCTATGGCGATGGTGTNAGTGATATCAATATCAGTNATCTGGTAAAATTTCATAAGGAGCATGGGAAAATAGGAACCGTTACAGGAGTCAGTCCTCGTTCTTCATACGGTCAGATCAAGGCTGATAATGATAAAGTTCTTGGTTTCATAGAGAAGCCCAAGATCGACGAAGGTATTATCAACGGAGGATTTTTTGTGTTTCAAAAAAGCATCTTTAATTATCTGAGTTCAAATGTGGATTGTGACTTTGAGGTCGGGCCACTTGAAAAACTTACACGCGATGGTGAATTAATGGTTTACCATCATAAAGGTGATTGGGCATGTATGGATACCTATCGAGATTCCGTCTTTCTGAATGACTTATGGAAAAATGGAAAAGCATTTTGGAACGCTTAAGGCCCTGAATTGCAAATTTTATGTTTGGAAAAATATACAAAGATAAGCGTGTCTTAATTACCGGACATACAGGATTCAAAGGTTCCTGGTTATGTGCATGGCTTTTAGACCTCGGGGCCACTGTTGCCGGTTATTCTTCGGGTGTGCCGACAGAACCCTCGCATTTCGAAGCATTGGATCTTGCCAGTCGAATTGAACATATACAAGGCGATGTGCGGAATAAAAGTTCTCTTAAAGAAACTATAAAAATTTTTAATCCTGATATCGTTTTTCACCTTGCCGCACAGTCACTCGTAAGAAAATCTTATGAAAGCCCAATTCTTACTTTTGAAACTAATTCGATGGGGACTCTTAACCTTTTAGATTGTTTGCGAGATCCATCGTCAGTTGTTGCCACCGTTTTAATAACCAGTGATAAATGTTATGAAAATGTGGAATGGTTGTGGGGGTACCGTGAAAATGACCGACTGGGCGGTAAGGACCCTTATAGCGCTTCAAAGGCTTGCGCTGAAATAATCTCAAAGGTTTATATGGAATCTTTTTTGGACGATAAGGGCCCTTCCATTGCGACCACCCGGGCGGGGAATGTAATCGGAGGAGGCGACTGGGCTATAGACAGGATAGTTCCTGATTGCGTTCGAGCCTGGTCAAAAAGGGAAAAAGTTGTGGTAAGAAACCCAAACGCAACCCGTCCCTGGCAACATGTTCTTGAACCTTTAAGTGGTTATCTTTTTCTGGGAAACAAGTTATTAAAAGGAGATAATGAGGTTAAAAACCAATCATATAATTTTGGTCCCTCTGCAAAAATTAACGAATCGGTTGGGGATCTCGTTACCGAGATGGCCAAATATTGGCCTGACGGGGAATGGAAATTTGAACAGGAATTAAATTCTTCCAATCCTGAATCCACCCTATTAAAGCTCAACTGCGACAAGGCGCTTCAAACTCTAAATTGGAATTCTGTTCTGGACTTTCCTGAGACTATTCGAATGACAGGAAAGTGGTACCAGACATTTTATGACCAGAAAATTTCTAATATTTCTGAAACCACCAGCAAACAAATTGAAGAGTATGTAGAAAAAGCGACACAGGCAAACCTTGCATGGACTCAATAAAAGAATCAGATGAAATAGAAGGAGTTATTATTCGGCCTTTAAGGCAGATATTTGACAATCGTGGAGCTGTTTTACATATGATGAGAAACGATTCCGAATTGTACGAAAAATTCGGTGAAGTTTATTTTAGCGAAATTTTACCCGGAGTAGTGAAAGCCTGGAGGATGCAAACTCAAAAAACACAAAACCTGGCTGTCCCGATTAATAAAATTCGGTTGGTAATTTATGATTCAAGACTTCATTCTAAAACGCATGGAAAAATTAAAGAGTATGAACTTGGACGTCCAAACAATTACAATCTAATTCATATTCCTCCGATGTTGTGGTATGGTTTCCAGTGTCTTGCCGGTGAAACTGCTTTGGTTGCCAATTGCGCCAACTATCCTCATAACCCTGATGAAATCGAATCGTTACCCTATGATTCCGACCAAATACCCTTCCAATGGTAATCTTGAATACCAATTACCCAAATGGGAATAAAATTTTTTGACCCATGCCTCTTATTTCGGTGGTCACATCTGTCTATAACGGAGAAGCATATTTAAAAGAATGCGTGGACAGTGTTCTCAACCAAACCTTTCAGGACTTTGAATACATTATCCTAAACAATGGATCAACCGATAGCACTGCTGGAATCCTAGCCCGGTATGAGGATCCTCGCATTCGCATTGTTCAACAAGAGAACCTGGGTATTGCACGATCTTTGAACAAGGGGATTCACATGGCAAAAAGTGACCTCATTGCCCGCCTTGATGCGGACGATGTTTCTGAACCGAATAGACTTGAAAAACAAATAAATTTTATGAATCGGCACAAAGAGATTGTCCTCTGTGGATCACGGTTCAAGGTGTTGTTAGGAAAGGAGTATATAGATTTTCCAAATCATGTTCCTGTAGAAAACGAGGCCATTAGAAAATCTATGAGTTGTTTCAACCCCTTTTCGCACAGCACGGTAGTATTTAGAAAGCCAGAATTTATTAAATCGGGAGGTTACAGCGCAAAATATAAATTTGGTCAGGACTATGAATTATGGTCAAGATTGCTTGATTTTGGAGAAGCTTATATTCTTAAGGATGAATTGAGCACTATACGTCTGTCCGAACAGTCAACTTCAAGTGAAAACAGCAAAGCAATGCGAATTGAAGGTCTCCAAATTAGGTGGAAAGCTTTTCGGAAATTCGGAGGAAACCCTTTTGAGGCCTTGTCCCATTTTTTAAAAAGTCTGGCAGGGTTAATAATACCACAAGGACCTTTAAATAAATGACAATCTCAATTTCTTAATATTGTCTATTAGACATGCTTTTCCTAAGGCTAAAAATAAACGTTCCCTCTTTGTAATATTTTTTTCAAAAGATTTGCTAAAACTCATACAATCCGTTTGAACTTATTTATTACACAGGGAAGTGCACCATTTAACCAAAGGCTTAAAAATTTTATATTTCCATTATCTCTTTTCTCATTGATTGCAATGCGAGGCAATTGCTGTAACATATTTTTATGTTCAGGAAATATATTTCCGGAACGGGTGGTTGTTGAAGTTGTAAAGCCACATTTTTCTGCTAAGTCAAATTCTCTCTTCCCAACTTCGTTTTTTGTCCCAAAGGGGTAGCAAAAGTGTTCTACTTTTTGACCCGTTTCTGATTCAATCTTTTCTTGAGAATCTTTCATCTCCTTAATAACCATTGAGTCAGACAGTTTGTTCAAAGCATCATGGTGGACTGTGTGCGCTCCTATATCAATTAATGGGTCTTGATGCATTTCGCGGATTTGTTTCCATGTAAGTGAAAGCTCCGATGTTTTTTCAAATAAATTGATATTATTTTTTTCTATCACTTGAATTACCCTTTCTTTTAATTTGTTGGAAGGGCCGTTCAGTATTAAGCTATGTATTTTATGGTAGGCCCATTCCTTTTCCCAATGTTTAGTACAGGAAAACTTATGTGCTTTTCCGTGGAGTTCAAATTCCACCCTATTTTTTTTTAAAATCAGGTCTTCAAGTAGATACCACCATAAGATTGCTTTGCTATCGGGCAAATCTGTTGTCACATATACCGTGAAAGGAATCTCGTATTTTTTAAATATCGGATATGCATATTGGAAGTTATCTGCATAACCGTCATCAAAAGTAAATACTACAAATTTTTTTCCATTCAATTCGCCATTTAAAATTTTTTCTATTTGACCGATAGGAACTATTTCATAATTGTTTTGGAATAAATGTAAGATTATTTTTTCCAAATACCCGGGTGTTACTTCAAGTCCCGCGTTGCCTCTTATTCTCGTGTCGGATCTTTCTGGGCATACACGGTGGAACATTAAAATGCTACCTAGCCCCGAGTAAATTGGTTTTGAAAGGAGATGGCTTCTAGTATAGAAAAGAGATGAAAACAGAACATTGGCTGCCGCTCTTTTTATAATTTTAGAATACACTCAAATACCCTTGAAATTTATAGCTGAAATGAAAACTTTAATAGAAAAAAGATTATAAAAAACCAGCACTGAAATTATAAATTTTTAATTAAAAAATATTCTGAATACAAGCCATCTAAGTCTTCAGGGCCCAAATCTTTAGACTTATAAAGAAATGGACGAGGTAAGGCTTTTTTGAAACTAAAAAAAGGTCGGCCAAACCGGAATTTTCTTTCTTCACCTATTAGGGCGAATGTTTTAAGCTGCTTATTGACTCTATAGCGTATTTCAGCTATGTGTCTCCAAAAGATTTCAGGATTGCTCATATAAAACATATATGCAAAAGGAAGATGCTTCATTTTTCTTTTTTTTAAAATAAAAAAACAATAATCTTTTCCTTCATTTACTAATAAAAAACTGGCGTTAAATTTACGATGATCAGAAAAAAGTTGTTTATGATCATCTTTTAAAATTGGTGGTGGTGAATCTTTGCCTGAAAAAAAAATATACCCTGATATGCCAGAACTCCTTATGGGGGGAAGGGGGGGGATAATTATCAGATTTTCTTCCAGAGGTTTAAATTTATATAGCTTCGTAAACACTTCAAGAGATGTTTCATCAGAGGAAAGAATGGTTAGAGAATAATCTTTCAAGTCGTTTACTGCTTTAGTTAACAGCAAACTATAATTGCGGTAGTTCTTTTTTACAGCCCAAGTAGAAAAATTGCAAACTTTGTGTTCCTTTCCATTTATTTGGCGAACAGAAAAAATGCAAGACCAAAAACCTACGATTTCTCCATCAGCTTTTTCTAATTTATAACCAATATGGTCTTCTTCTAAACCCCAATTGTTTTTAAATAGGTATTCAAATTTATTTTTTGATTTAAGATATTGTTCTTCTTGATTTCCCTCTTCATTAAATGCATTGGTTATAACATTAATTACTTTTTCAAAATCTTCAGGGGTTGCTTTTTTTATTTTAACTTCTTCTTTAAATATTTTCAAAAGAAATCCCTGCTATTTTTTTTGCATTCTAATTAAATTTTTCTGATAGCCTAAGAATTCCCAAAAGGGTACACCAGATTTATTATTGGCCATAACTTCTAATTCAATAGAATCTACCTGGTTTTCAGAAAACCATGCCTCCAGTTCATTAACAATTTTTCTGCCAATTCCATTTCTTCTTTTTTCCGGGACAATATTAATATGGGTAATAAAGCCTACCTTTTTAGTTTCCAAATATTCTGGCGCCAACCTAATAGCTCCGACCCCAAAACCTATAACGTTGCCCAACTCCTCTGCAATTACCAATGCTTGGAATCTTCCCAATGTTTTTTTAAGTTGCCTTGTCCATATTTCTGAGCCGTTAGTATGTAAGTTTGATTGAAGGCCCTGTTGGTTCATTCCTTCATACAATTGTTTAAACAAGCACTCGACTTGCCGAAATGTTGATCGGGATGTGTTTTTAGATGCTAAAGAAATTTCAACTTCCATTGCGGCTTTGAATAATGAGTTTAGAAAGTTTTTGTATAGTTGAAAATTCAGATGGTTCCAGTTCGCTCAAATCCAATTCTGTTTGAAAAATTTCTTCTAATGAAACTATAAATTCTAAGAAGGACATTGAGTCTAAAATTCCAAGTTCCATGAGACTCTCATCTAGTGCAACTTCTCCAGGATCTTTATTAAAGAGCTCAAGTTTTGGTTTTAAAATATTCAATAATTGAATTTGAACTGATTTTTCGTCCATCTCAAAAATTTTATAAAAGTTGGCTTAATTTTTGTCGGTCAACTTTTCCATTGGAATTTAATGGAAAAGAATTTAAATAAATAACGTTTTTTGGAATCATATAGTTTGGCAAGTGTTTTTTGCAATGTTCTCGTACCTCGGAATAGCTCTTTTTATTTTCAGCGCAGATAAACGTAAATATGTTTTCAGCAATTCCGTGAGAAACTGGATGTGGAATTGAAACAACCAGATCAGATTCAATAAACCCGGAAATAACATGATTTATTTCATCTAGCTCAATCCGATGACCTCTTATTTTTATTTGGAAATCCTTTCTGGTTATATAATACAGGTTATTTTCATTATCTTCTTTTACAATATCACCTGTTTTGTACCATAATATCTTCTCTTTGCCTTCCTCCAAGCTAGATAGAACAAATTGATTTGCTGTTTTTTTCGGGTTTTTCCAATATCCAGAAGAAACTTGTGACCCTGAAAGGTATAACTCACCTTCATTTCCTGATTTTACTTGTTTGCCGGCTTCATTGATAATGGCATATTTTTGTGTCGAAAAACAACGACCTAAGGAAACAATTCCATTGTGGGTTTTGTTATTCTGTTTTTCTTTTTTCCAGGTGTAATGAGTTATTCCAATAGTTGCTTCGGTAGGTCCGTAAATATTTTCGACAATTGAATTTGGCGCAGCCTCCTGCCATCTATCTGCCAACGTTGCGGGTAAAGGTTCCCCACAAAACAAACTATATCGTAAGGTTGGGAATACATCCTTTTTTAACATTTTGAAGCGGTTTAATACTTGTACTAAAGAAGGCACAGAAAACCACATGCTTAATTGGTTTGATCTAATAAATTTTGCTGGAGCCATTAGAACATTCTCTGGAATGCAATAAAGGGAACTGCCTGCTTTCCAGCACAGGAACATATCGTGAACACTTAAGTCAAATGTCAAATCAAAGGTCTGTGAAAATTTATCTTCAGGGCTTGGGGAATATCTTTCATTGAGATAGTCCAGGTACGATATTACATTGGAATGAGTTATAGGTATGCCTTTGGGTGAACCTGTGCTTCCGGACGTAAATAACATATACGCGAACCCATCTTTGGGAGGTGCAATGTTGTCACCGATGGGTTGAGTTAAATTGTCGGCGCAAATTTGGGAATGATTTGATAGACGATTCGAGATTTCATTATTCTTGTTTTCAGGATAAATTAATTGGAGTTTTTCAAGGTTTGCCGTTAGCTCTGATATTCCTGCTTGGTAATTTGCACCAACCACTAAAGTATCTATTGCAGCAGATCTTATAATTTCCTGATTTCTTGACACAGGAAATTTTGGGTTTAATGGGACATATGCTTTCCCCGCTTTTAATGCCGCTAAAATCCCTGCATAAGCAGAAAAACATCTATGACCATAAACTCCGATAAAAGGTTGGTTGCTATTTTTCATGGGTGAGGCTATTAGGTCTACCCACTTACCCATTTCCGCATAAGAGTAGGAAATTTCATTTACCACCAAACATAATGAATCGGGGCACCTTTGTCGGGAATTTTCAAAGACTTCAAATAAATTCATTTATTTTTTTGCAAATGCTTTAGCGGAAATATATCGATTCTAAATGGTTTAAACAATCTAAAGGCCGGATTTAACATGAGCTACTTTTAAAACCCAAATCAAGATGAATAGAATTCGAAGTATGAAATTTTTGGGAAAGTTTTGAAGTTGAGATTATGAGGGGATTTGCCTGGTGATTGGTTTTACAATTCGCCAGTATGGTAGGAGCCAAGTGTGCCAATTCTTTCTTCTTTTATGCCGGTAACTTTTTTAGCGCCGTCCATGTAAGCTTTAAAAATATAATTGCAAAAACGATTATTGACAATTAAGTACCGGGCGATTGCCGAAAGGTTGGTGAACCGTAACAGAAAAGCTCGTACCATTTTAAGAAAAATTCTGTCCATTGACCAATGCCCTTTAAAGGATCTGTACCAGAAAAAGAGAAATTCAAACTGAACCTGCCATTTTGGGAAACCTTCAAGCTCCAAGGTGGCACGATGCCTTTCATTACTTGGTTCTGTTCCTCCCTCCGGTATAACTCCCTGTTCAACTGCGATATTATATAAGTCCGTCCCAAGGTAGGGATAGAAGATGGAAAGCTGGACATCTTCCGGTTGAAGATCACGTACTACGGAGACCGTTTCTAGATAATCATCAAAAGTTTCTCCAGGGACGCCCATCAATACTAAAAGGGAGGTTGCTACCCCATATTCCCTGGCCGTTCGGCAAAATTCAATAAGTTCTTCATTAGTGTATCTAGGTCGTCTTAGGATCTCACGGCGTACCCTGAAAGATCCCGATTCCAAGCCAACATTTAGGGCAGTAACATTTGCTTTCTGGCAAAGCTCTAAAAATTTCCTATACTTCTCTTCAATTCGAACAAAGTTGGAATGAAGAGCTAAATTGATCCTAAAGGCTAGTTTTTCTTTTCTGGAATTGTTGTAGTTTGCTAATTTTTCAAACAAGTCGATTCCTTTTATGATATCGGCTCCAACAGTTTCGATTTCCAAGTAGATATGTTTCATTCTGGGATACTGTTGGGTCAAAAATTCAATTTCCGAAATCATATCTTCCGAGGAACGATAGCGGACGTATTGCCCTTCAGCCAACTCTTCCATTGAATGGTTAGAGCAATAGGTACATTTATATGGACAGCCTCGCCCTACCAATATAGAAGCCTCTTCATATGGATTTGCTATCCAAGGTTCCCAAAGGGTGCGGTCAACATGAGGAATGGTATCCAGTTCTTCATTGAAGGGAGCGGTGGGATTTCTTTCAATATTTCCTGTTTCAGGATGTCTTATCCAAAGATTAGGAATACCCGATGGTAATTTTCCTGCCTCAAGTTGCCGGGCCAATTCCACAACCGCTGCGTCTCCCTCACTAACGCAAATAGCGTCCAAATTCGCACATTTAATAGCTTGATCGGGAGCCAAGGAGGCATGGTGCCCTCCTAAAATAACAAAAATACTAGGGTCTATTTCCTTTACTAGGGCAGCCACATTTTCAATAGCTGGAAATTGAGAGGATACAGCAGATAAACAGAACAACTGAGGTCTTTTTTCTTTAATATATTTTTCTAAAATTTTTCGAAGGGGAGTAACAGGACTAATTACAAATAAATCAACATTATGCCCTTCGACTTTCAATACGGTTGCAATTATAGATATTCCAAATGGAATTTCCATAGGTGTCCGCATTGGTTTATCAATGGAACAATAGTTTTCAATTGAATATACGCAGCCGATTCTCATGAACTAAAAACCCTTAATCTTTTTCAAACTGGCAAATAAAAAAATACCAAAACAATTATATTAGAATATTCGGGGTAAATCAATTAATCAAAAGGGTTCTTCTGTTTGGCAATTAAAACCGCAATGATTTTAAATTTCGAAACTCTGGAGACTGGATAATAAATAGTTGGTCAGATTCATTGAGGCGGTTCCTTCGCAGGTCAATTTTCTTTAATTGAGAAAGTAGCCCTGATTTTGCCAGATTCAAAAGACCCTTATTGGAAATAGTATTTCCAGGTACTTCCAATTCTTCAAGCTGCTTTAATGTGCTGGAGTTTACAATGGATTGGAAACCTTCATCACCCATTGAAACTCCTGAGCCTCTAAAAATTTTCAGATTTTTAAAGTTTTCAGAGATTGCCAGCAACCGAAACCCTTTTTCATTAATTGAATTTCCATTTAAATTCAATTCTCTTAAGTTTTTCAAATAAGGTGATTGAGATAGAGCCAATATCCCTACCGATGACACTCCTGTGTTTTCCAGATTTAATACTTCAAGGTTTGACAAGGACTCCGATTCACTTAAAAGAATAATTCCCTTGTCTCCAATGGAATTG
>PBJL01000030.1 GCA_002721105.1 Acidiferrobacteraceae bacterium
AATGGATTGATTACGCTTCATGTAGTATACATACACAAGTTGCATGTCTCTAGACCGTATTCCAAGGAAGATTATTGTTATGTCATTAATCCGCACAACCCCTCTAACTGCTCAGGAGATTCTTGAATTCTCCCAAAAGGGATTTTTAATGCCTGGTCGGGTATTTTCTACTGATACTGTAGAATCTATGCGCTATTCACTAGCCAAAGTGCAAGCAACCGAGCGTGAAGCTGGTCGGGAATATGATCTCCTGGATCCCGAAGCGTGGCCAACCAAGGAGAAAGAATCACACTCTCAACCCGGTAAAAAAGTTGGCTTTCTATTTAATCTATGGTTGCACAATAAAGAGTGGCGTCAGTTCTGTTTTAATCCAACATTAGCACGCTGGGCATCCCAGCTAATCGGATCGCGAAAAGTTCGATTATTGGAAGACAACGCCCTATACAAAGCTCCGCGCGCAGGAGGTGAGCTCAAATGGCATCAAGATCATCCTTATTGGCCTCTCGCGCAACCCAATTCGGTGACTGTATGGCTAGCATTGGACGATGTCTATCTAGAAAATGGTTCAATGCAAATGGCAGTGGGAAGCCACCTCCTTGGCGAACGTTTGCCGGCGGCCTTTGGAACGGGTACACCCTACTTGAGTGAGAAACGTCCAAAATGGATCAAACCAGTTCAAGACCCGAAAAATGAAGGGCTTGATACTGAAGTAGTAGATATCAAAGCTGGAGAAGTGTCTATACATCATTCCCTTACCTGGCATGCCTCAGGACCAAACAACACCAATTATCCTCGTCGAGCTGCTATTGTCCGATACGCGGGTGATGGAACAATATGGCTCGGATCAAACAGATACGAATACAACTATAGCGATGAAGAGGTAGGGATTCATATTGGAGAACCTATCTCGGGAAAATACTTCCCGCTCGTTCCATTTTTATGATTTAACGGAGATTGGTGTGAAAGGCAAATTACTTAAAAACGCAATCGTATTACCATGCGAAGATTCACGAATTATTGAAAATGGCGCGGTGGTTATAGAGAAAGATAGGATTGCATGGGTTGGTAATGAACGAGATATACCAGAAATCTATCTATCCAATGACTACATTTGTGAGTCATTAACTGGCCATACAATAATGCCGGGGCTGATTGATGCCCACATGCATATCAGCTTTGGTGAGTGTGAATCTGAAGAGGAACTTTCGATATACACATCGCCAGAATATCGCGCGATCAGAGCAGCAACTGATGCTGAAAAAGTTCTATTCAGTGGTGTAACTTCCTCTTGTGACCCAGGAGGGCCAAACAATTTGGGAGTTGCCGTGAGAGACGCTCGAAACGCAGGTCTTATACAAGGTCCACGTATGGCTGCTGCGGGCAGACAACTCACTAGTCAGCAGGGTATTGGAGATAATTTTCCATTATGGATTGGTGTTCCGCCATCCTCAATGGGTGTCATGGTTCGCAGTGATTCCGAAATTATTCAGGAAATTCGTGATCAGGTCAAAGCAGGTGTCGATATCATCAAATTAGCAGCCTCTGGACTATCCTCTGATGAATATGCTGCGTTTAGACAAGAAGAAATTACGCTCGCAGTTGACGAAGCTCATCGCTTAACTCGCCAAATTACTATTCATGCTCGATCACGACAATCTGTAAAGTATGCGGCTGAGGCCGGCGTCGACTGGATTATGCATGCATCCTATATGGACGATGCTGGATTAGATCTGGTTCTTAAAAAACAAATACCTATTTGCCCAGCAATGACATTACTCGTCAATATGATCGAAGCCGACGATATCGGCATCTCTAACATCTCACCTGCGGGTCGACGCCATGCCGAAGAGGAGCGTGATTCTGCTATTAACATTCTTTCAAAATTTCATCGCGCAGGTGGAACTTTGATTTGTGGATCAGAAACAGGGTTTTCAATGACGCCCTATGGCGAATGGCATACAAGAGAAATGGGGTTATTTGTGGATCATTTGGGATTAACTCCCATGGAAGCAATATTGTGCATGACGAAAAATTCTTCGACAACAATCCCCAAGCATAAAGATGAGATTGGAACAATCACGCCCGGTAAATATGCGGATCTATTGATAGTAAATGGCTCCCCCCATAAAGATATCAGCGTACTCCATGACCGCTCTAACATTAAAACAATTATACAAGGTGGTGAAGCAAAAGAACGCTGGCGACCAGAAGCCCATAAACGAGTACGATTAGGATTTGAGAAAGCGCATCTTTACACTAGGACACCTTTAAAACGTACGCACTTCAATTAATTGGTTTTAACAGGATGTTATGATAATGATGATTAAGGCATGGTTGTTGAAAAGACTCTTTAATGTAATTCCAAGCAGGGAGACCTAAATAAGAATGGCGATAAATGAAATTATTATTCCTAAAACTGGACTTAACATGGACGATTGCGCCCTACTAGGTTGGCATATTACGGAAGGCTCATATGTCGAGGAGGGTGATGCAATATTTGAGATGGAAATCGAAAAAACAGCAATGGATATTGAGGCCGACTGCAGTGGCTGGGTGCATCAAATTGCAGAACCTTCGGAGGATAAACCTCTCCCAATTGGCACTGTGATCGGATTAATTGCTGAGACTGAGGCTGAGTACAAAAATATCCAGTCGGATCCAATTGATGAATCCTAATAATACATATCTTGTGCAACTTTATGAACTCATGCTTAAAATTCGCATGTTCGAAGAAAGAGTTACACGAGAGTTTCGAAAAGGCGACATGCCAGGTTTTGTTCATACCTACATCGGAGCAGAGGCTGTTTCGGCCGGAATATGCATACATCTAACTGATGAGGACTATATCTCAAGCACACATCGAGGTCATGGACACTGTATCGCAAAGGGATGCTCATTCCGTGGCATGCTAGCCGAGCTTTATGGAAGAGAGACTGGCTTGTGCAAGGGTCGTGGTGGCTCCATGCACATCGCAGACTTTGATCGCGGTATGCTTGGTGCAAACGCGATAGTAGGTGGAGGTATCGGTTTGGCTACCGGGGGAGCACTCGCCAGTCAAATAAGGCAATCTAATGGTGTGTCTGTAAGTTTTTTTGGCGACGGGGCATGTAATCAAGGTATTCTCCATGAAACAATGAACCTCGCGTCAATCTGGCAATTACCGCTGATTTTCGTATGTGAAAATAATGGTTGGGCTGAATCGACACCGACAGAATACTCAACTAGCGTATCCAATATCGCTGAGCGCGCCAAAGGATATGGCTTTCCGGGATTTGTAGTGGACGCATCCAATGTCGAGGCAGTTTATGATGTCGCGGGTAACGCTGTCCATCGTGCCAGAAACGGCAAAGGTCCAACCCTCATCGAGGCCAAAATTGGGCGCATGGGCGGCCACTATCTAGGTGATCCTGAAGGCTATCGTCCACGAGAACATAAGAAGGAAGCGCGATCTAAAGATCCAATTCCAATCCTTGAAGCTAAACTTACGGACGAGAACATTCAGACACCTGAGGATATTTTGCTTATCAAAGAAAGGATAGCTTTGGCGCTTGATGATGCTGTCGCTTATGCAATAGATAGTCCATTACCGAAAAGTTCTGATGTAGCTGTTGGAGTCTATTCAGAATGAATACAAAAAAAGAACGTATTCTTAGCGGCGCTGCTGCTATTAACGAAGCGATATGGCAAAGTATGGCAGCAGACAATTCGACGATATTAATCGGTGAAGATATTGCTGGTGGTGCGGGTCTAGGTGGGAAACATGAAGGCGCAATGGGAGGCTCTTTTGGCGTCACAAAAGGCTTGCTTGAAAAATTTGGCCCATTGCGTGTAAGAGATACACCAATCTCCGAAGCTGCGATAGCAGGCGTTGGCGTTGGCGCGGCCGCTGCAGGTCTTCGTCCCATTGTAGATATGATGTGGTCAAGCTTTACACCTCTTGCATTCGATCAGATCTTTAACCAAGCTGCAAAAATGCGATACATGTTTGGTGGTCAAGCAAAAATACCTTTGGTTTTGCGAATGGCGATGGGCGCTGGGTTGGGTGCGGCAGGACAGCATTCCGACACTTTGTACTCAATCTTTACTCACATACCTGGCTTGAAGGTGGTAGTCCCATCCAACCCTGATGATGCCAAGGGTTTATTGATAGCGGCCGTTAAAGACGATAATCCAGTACTATTTTTTGAACATATGGGGCTATACAACATGAAAACTTCAGTTCGTGAGGATCCCTATGAGATTCCTCTGGGAACTGCGCGCATTCTACAAGATGGTGAGGACCTGACTGTGGTAGCTATCTCTATGATGGTAAAAAAAGCGTTGGATGCCTCAATAGCGCTAACGAACGATGGCATTGATCTGGAGATTATTGATCCTCGTACCCTATCTCCTATGGACTACGAAACCATCGTTACCTCAGTTAAAAAAACTGGCAAGCTTCTAATTGTTGATGAAAGCCCGCCGCACTGCAGCATTGCTACGGACATTGCTGCTAATGTAGCTGAGTTAGCCTATGACTACCTAAACGCTCCAATACATCGCCTTACCTGCCCTCATTCACCTGTTCCACTCAGCCCGCCACTGGAAACTGCTTATATTCCATCTGTTGAAGACATCGTGTCTGATGCCAGAAAACTCTGCTCCGAATAGATCAGCTACAATCAGAATCAGATACTTTCAATCGACACCGCAATTCGCTGGCTCTTCAATTATTTAAAACACTAAAGTAAAAAACGCCTAAAACATTTGAGCCCATGCTACCGGCATTTATTTCGGTTCGGAAACTGTCATATGAATAGTTTTTGTCTGCAGATATTGATCCAATCCTTCGGTACCCATGTCTCTAGTGAGTGATCCTGATTTCTTGTATCCACCAAATGGAGTCTTGACATCACCTTCTGTAAAACCATTAATCGCAACAGTTCCGCATGGCAAGCGTCGCGCGAAATGAATCGCACGATCAATATCACGAGTAAAAACAGTCGCATGAAGACCATAATCAGTGTCTTTTGCGGAACTCAATGCATCATCAATACCGTTTACTGGCAAGATTCCAAGCACCGGCCCAAAAATTTCTTCCCTGGAAATTGTCATTTCCTGTTTGAGATCCGTGAACACTGTTGGTGAAATGAAAAATCCTGGGCCTTCTAGAAAATTACCTCCAGTCATCAATCGCGCACCTTCTTTAGTCCCCTTATCAATATAAGACATAACTTTATCCCTATGCTCTAAAGTAATCATAGCTCCTATATCTGTTTCTGGATCAAGGGGATCTCCCACACGAAACTCCTGCGTCCGCTTTACTATTCGATCAAGATATTCGTCAATTAGAGAAATATCTACCAATTGGCGCATATTGGCGGAGCAATTCTGTCCACCATTCCAGAATGCAGACATGGCTGCATGTTCAACTAGATCATCATTTATGTCAGCATCATCGAGCACAATAAATGGGCTTTTGCCGCCCATCTCAAGGCCAATAATTTTTAAGTTACTTTCACCTGAATAGCGTAAGAAACGCCCGCCCACTTCGGTAGATCCGGTAAACGATACTATATCAATATCTGGATGTCTGCCTATCGCCTGTCCAGCGGTCTCTCCCAAGCCAGGCGTAACATTAATTACTCCTGATGGCACGCCCGCCTCGCTAGCAAGCTCTGCCAGATAAAGTGCAGTCAATGATGTTTGCTCAGCTGGCTTCACAACCACTGAACATCCTGAAGCCAGTGCAGGAGCCATTTTCAAGGCCACCATTAAAAGAGGAAAATTCCATGGAAGGACAAGCCCCACTACACCGGCTGCCTCTTTCAAAATTAGCGCTAGAGCATCCTCACCGGTAGGAGCAACCTTTCCGAACACTTTGTCGACTAACTCTGCATACCATTCAAAAAATGAAACAACTTCATTCGTTATCTCATGATGACAATCCGTAATAGTTTTGCCACTATCTATGCTTTCCATAACAGCAAGAACATCGCTATTAGATCGGATTAAATCAGCTAACCTTAAAAGTATCTCTTTTCTATGCTCAGGAGCAGATCGTGACCAAACACCACTTTCAAATGACATGCGTGCTGCCTTCACAGCTTTGTCTACGTCGTCGTGATTACAGTGTGCGATTTCCGCAACGATCTCGCCCGTTGCGGGATTAATGCTGTCAAATATATTGCCAGATTTTGCCGCTACGAATTCGCCATTGATAAAAGCTTGATTGCGAAATGGTAAATTCGTAATCAAGTTATTCACCTGAGTCCGTGTTAAATTAGTCATATCTCTGTTTCCTTTGTAAAAAAGTTACGTCTAGAGTTTATACTAGACCTAGCGCAAGCATATAGCTACCAATAATGGTGAATTTTCAGATTGGGCAGCTTTTAGCTATTAAGCCATGAACCTCTTATAATCGTAGTATTCTTCGTTAGGTCTTTAGTCATGAGCAAAAATAGAATCTTTTCTGGAGTTCAGCCGACTGGTAGCCTTCATTTAGGTAACTATCTCGGCGCAATACGCAACTGGGTACGACTGCAAGACTCCTTCGAAGCAATCTACTGTGTCGTGGATCTTCATGCAATAACGGCCACGTACGACTCTAATGAGCTCGGCCATGCGACACGAGAAGTTACTGCTAGCCTTATAGCGGCAGGCATAGACCCAAAAAAATCGATTATCTTCAACCAATCAATGGTGAAAGAACATGCGGAATTAGCATGGCTATTCAGCTGTGTAGCGAGAATTGGATGGTTAAATCGGATGACGCAATTCAAAGATAAAGCAGGTAAAAATAGAGAGCAAGCAACCGTTGGACTATATGCTTACCCAGTACTGATGGCAGCCNATATTCTTGCCTACAAAGCAACGCATGTTCCAGTTGGCGAGGATCAGAAACAACACTTAGAGCTTACTCGCGACATTGCGCAAACCTTTAATTCTAACTATGGTGTCGAGTTTTTCCCCATACCTGAGCCACAAATACTTGGCTCTGCAACACGTGTTATGAGTCTCAGAGATGGAACCAAAAAAATGAGTAAGTCAGAAGACTCCGATTTATCAAGAATAAATCTTACAGATACAAATGATCAAATAGTTCAAAAAATTCGTAAGGCTAAGACAGATCCTAATCCATTGCCAGCTAATATAATTGATCTAAAAGAGCGCCCTGAAGCACTTAATCTGGTTACAATTTATGCCGCACTTCAGGACGTCGATATTTCGACGGTTTTAAATGAGTTTCAAGGGCATGGGTTCAGTACATTTAAACAAGCCTTGATCGATCTAACAGTGGAGCAGCTAACGCCTATACGGGATGAAATGAACCGCCTAACCCAGCAACCAGAAGAAATAGACCTCGTACTTGATAAAGGGGCTGCAAGAGCCTCCTCTATTGCAACACCAATACTTCAGGAAGTTCATAAACTAATGGGTTTCCTGAACATTAGAAAATAACATTAGGTAAAACAATTTAGAATATCCGAGACCATAGGATGCGCATAGGTATAGACTTAGGCGGCACCAAAACTGAAGGCGTACTTCTCGCCAGTGACGGGCGTGAAGTAATTCGAGTTAGATACCCCACACCACAATCCTCGGGTTATGAGTCAATCCTTGTGACCATAACTAATCTGGTGGTCGAGCTCGAAACAATAGCAAAAGAACCATGCACAGTCGGCATCGGTACACCTGGCACGATATCACCTCATGATAATTTGTTGAAAAACAGTAGCACTCCTTGCCTTACCAATCAGTCATTTCAGGCTGATATCGAAGATCGACTAAAACGATCAGTCCGTATTGAAAATGACGCTAACTGTTTTGCTAAATCGGAAGCAATGGATGGAGCTGGACGGAATTTTGAAACAATATTCGGAGTTATATTGGGCACGGGTGTCGGCGGTGGCATTATTGTGAGGAAACGTCTACTGCAAGGACGTCTTCATATAGCCGGAGAATGGGGGCACAACATTTTAGAAAAAGAAGGCCCGTTATGCTATTGTGGGCGTGAAGGATGCGTCGAGACTTTTTTGTCAGGCCCTGGCTTAGTCCAAGCATATGAGAAACTAGGGGGAGCGCCAGGAGCAACTGCTGAAACAATCATTAATGACTCTGAGAAAGGTAGTCACCTCGCTAAAACATGTGTGAGCGGTTATCTGCAACACTTCGGCAAGGCTCTCGCTACTGTGATAAACATTTTTGATCCCCATGTTATAGTGCTAGGTGGCGGATTATCAAACTTTCATAGGCTTTACACAGACGGCTATAAAGAAATCCAAAAACATGTTTTCTGGGATAAATTTGACACGCCGATCCTGAAAAATAAGAATGGTGACAGCGCCGGTGTCCGTGGTGCTGCGCAACTTTGGCCTTAATAATCTATCAGCTGACAATCAATCAATAAGTTCTCTTAACCACAAATTATACTAAACGCCAAGCGGCCCAGTTTTAGACCGCAATTGACGTTGTCAAAACAGGCACGCTCATGAAACCAAATCGTCCTTCGTGATTAGCTGCTTCCAACTGCTCTTGCCATTGCTCTACATCCGACCTGGTCATCCCATTATTAAGTGCAAAAATAGAAATTAATTTTGACGCCCATAGTGCAAACGAATTCTGATGTAGTGTCTGATTAATAAAACCAATTGGTGTAACATTGATAACAGAAAAACCGCTATTTTTAAGCTTTTGTGGCAACTCCATAGGTAACATCTGGTGAAAACAATGAGCACGAAATACTTCATGAATTTTGTCATTAAGAGTAGGATCTGGGCCATAAAAACGCCAATGATCCCAAAGTACTGATATTGAGCAAAAACGACCGCTTTTCTTTAGAACCCTCCTAATTTCACTAATTGCTTTGTCAACGTCGCTCACGTACTCTAAAACTTGGGTTGACGTAACGGTGTCAAAAGTATCATTTTCAAAAGAGAGTTCTGTTGCTGAGTCCTGGGTAAATCTCACATTATCTAGTGTTTTACATAACTCTCGAGCAGCAGTAACCTGACTAACGCTTGGGTCAACACCTACAACTCGGCCGTCAGGACCGACAGCTAGCCCTAATTCTCGTGTTAGTTGTCCTCCACCACAACCCAGATCCAGAATATCTTGCCCTGACTCCAACGCCAAAGATTCAAGCATGGATTTCCGTCGGGCCACCCCTTCTAGGCATTGTGCTATTTTACGTTGAAGCTCTCCAGCTTCGTTGTCAAAATCCATATTTTACCCCTTCATTAAATTCGTTCTTTAGTTTTGCATAAAGATCTTTTTAAAAAAATATTTTTGTCATAGGATTGTATCCTCAAATACATCAATTCCGTTAGCACGATTAACCATTAAAAACACTACAACCGTTCATCGTCTTCCCAGATATCATCAATTTTTTTACCATTCGAAAAAATATAAAATCCTAATCCATGCCGTTTATTATTTCTAAATTCACCGGAATAAACATCGCCATTTGCAAACGTATAGATGCCCTTTCCGTATCTCTGATCATTCTTCCATTCGCCTTCGTAAGAATCTCCATTTTCGAAGTTAAGTATCCCTTTTCCATGCTTTTTATTGTTCTTCCATTGACCAACATATTGTGCCCCTGTCGAAAATATATAGGTTCCCTGCCCATTAAATTTATTGTCTGCAAATCCTCCTGAGTAAATATCTCCAGATATGAAAGTATAAATGCCTTTGCCCTGACGCTTATCATCACTAAATTCTCCGATGTACCGATCTCCATTAAAGAAATTTAAAATACCCTCTCCATGCAATCTGTTGTGTCTAAATTCTCCGATGTACTCATCCCCACCATAATAGCTATAAACTCCAATACCATGAGGAAATCCATAGGCTATTTGTCCGGTATAAACTCCAGTTAAATATACGCGATCTATGACATGGTCAATTTCTGCAATTACTTTCACAGAAAATAGTACTAAAAAAACCGATAACACTAGCGAAGAAGGTAAAAAAGTAATTTTTTTCATAGGATGCGTTAGTGCAACATCAGAGATGTTTTACATGGTATCTTAAATAAATTCTAATGTCATAAACAATATAATTTTCGAAAATTTAACTAGTAGAATTAGAACAATCGACCAAATGAAAGCAGCATCTTTCATTGCTACGCAAATTGAGGCCTAGCAAACTAAAAAGCCAAACGATCGAGGATGCATTAAAATACCAAAATTATTATTTTTAACGAGATTTCGGGTATTCTTTAATACCTAGCCTTAAGGTACGGATCAACTATCATATATGTTTGATTACATAGCGAAGTTTTCTAGCAGTAAAAGATCAGCAACATGCACAATAGTCATCTTTTTGGTTGCTGCGATATTTTTGGCCACAAAAGCACCTAGTCTCAATTCAGTCACTACAAATGAGCAATCTGAATTTCTACCAAGAAATTCAGAAAGTCTTCAGGTGTTGGAAATCATTCAAGGAGAGTTTGATTCTGCTTCGGGTATTCCGGCAATTATTGTTTTGGACTCCGACCGTAAACTAGCTACTGAAGATATCGATATTATTGCTAACTATGCTGAGCGTCTTCGCAAAAACGATCGGCCATCTGCATTAGAGCAAATTTTATCTCCAACTGATAATCCTGCATTGATGACATCAATGATGTCCAAAGATGGCACTGCAATGCAAATTTTGGCAACCATAAAAGGCGTTCCCGCAGATCCAGAATTTAGCGAATCAGTGGATTGGTTGAGAAGTGAATCAAAGAAAATTCTTGGAACTGAAAAATTCCGAGTCGCAGTAACCGGTCCCGCTGGAATTGTCACTGACGCCGTAAAGGTATTTAGAAGCATTGATCTTAGAGTAACGATAACAACCGTTATTTTAGTATTCGTCCTTCTTTTAATGGTTTACCGATCATTACTTCTTGCAGTCATTCCATTGTTCATTATCGGTGGCGCACTGGTTTGCGCGAGAGCTATCGCATCTCTTTTGACACAACATTTTGGTCTTGCACTGAACGATCAAATAGCATCCATCATGTCAGTCCTTTTATTCGGTGCCGGAACTGATTTCACACTTTTCATCGTATCTCGTTATCGCGAAGAGTGGAAAAAACTAGGGCTAACACATAGATGGAAAGCAATGAACTGCGCTATGAGCAAAGTCGGACCCGCTATCGCAACGAGCGGCGGTACAACCATAGTTGCAATGATGGTATTACTATGGGCATCCAATGGAAGTTTTATTTCACTAGGCCCAATGCTAGCAATCGCTGTATTAGTAATGCTAATTACAGCCCTCACCGTTGTTCCAGCCGTTGTAGTTACTTTAGGCAAGACCGCTTTCTGGCCCACAGATCCGTTTAAAAGCAAATCGGATTCCTCTCGTTTCTGGAATCGCGCATCATTGTTAATTTCACGTGCTCCAAATCGGATTTTTCTGATTTCTTTTTTTCTACTTACTATTGTTGCCCTAGGTAGCAGCTTTTTACAGCCAAGTTTTGGTTTTATCAATGGCTTTCCAAACACGGCGGATTCGAAAATTGGCTATAACATTTTGAAGAATAAATTTCCTGCCGGAGATCTAGCTCCGACGATAATTTTAATAGAACTTGATAGTGAAAAATTGCCATCCCATTTAATAAAGTTCGAAAACTTTTCTAAACAACTTCTGGATTATCCTGGTATAGCTAGACTAACTAGCCCTACTCGGCCGAATGGGAAGGCAGAATTTTTAATAAGCGATGAAATTCAGGCTTCGCTTATATCTATAGAACAATCAAATCGTGAAACAATAGATTGGATAAGTACGTTACAGGATACCTCCGCCCAATTGCCTGGCCTTTCCCGAATTCTTTTTCAATTACCGCGTTTTCTGTCGAGAGATAACTCGATCGCTCGTTTTGAAATCACTTGGGATGACAATCCATATGACAATAAGGTTATATCAAACATTGGTACCTTCAAAAATGATATTAAAGATTTTGCTGCACAATCGGGGTTGGAGGCCAAAGGGGTAATAGTCGGAGGTGAAACTGCCACTTACTATGACATAAAAAAATCAACGATACGAGATCTACTTCTAATCGGACCACTCATTCTTCTGGTAGTCTGGTTAATTTTAGTTGCCTTACTCAAAAGCCTAGTAGCCCCGACGTATTTAATAGTGTCAATCCTATTAAGCTTTGGTTCTGCTTTTGGGGTTACAGTCTTCTTTTTTCAATTTGTATTGGGCCAGGCCGGTGTCGCTTTTGAGAACCTTATGTGGATGTTTGTTTTCCTAATTGCATTAGGAGCCGATTACAACATCTATATGATGTCACGCATACAGGAGGAAGTGACATTACGTGGGATAAAGGATGGCATACAGGAAGCTGTGTCCCGAACCGGCGGCGTCATAACATCAGCCGGCCTCATACTGGCAGGGACATTTATGGTGCTGTTTACACTGCCGCTACAACCTATATCACAGCTAGGGTTCGGTGTAGCAATCGGTGTCCTAATTGACACGTTTATTGTCCGTGGATTCTTGGTTCCAAGCATGGTCGCAACGATACGCCACTGGAGTTGGTGGCCAAATCCATTGTACAAAAAATTACATTGGTAAATCCGGTCTGCACTATGACTTAACTCCTGAATAAAGCCCACATAATCGATAAATCTGCAACTGCAATTTAAGTGGAGAAACGCAAAATTCCAGAAAATAGAAGGCTGTTTTGGGTGTCAATTTTGAGTAACAAATACATTCCGTCTAATGGTAGAATTAACCCCCTGAAAAATTGAACGGGGATCCCGTATGAACTTAAAGGTAATTTTTAAAATTGATGCAATAGTTGCGCTGATTAATGGCTTGGGTCTACTTTTTTTGACCTCAGCTTTTCTTGAAGCGGCTAGTTTCGAGGTTACAGCAGATC
Organism: Acidiferrobacteraceae bacterium; assembly: GCA_002721105.1. The sequence continues at coordinate 12,863 of PBJL01000030.1, forward strand.
TTAGAACCGTTGGTCAATTTACCGGTGTGACTTTTTTATTCTTGGCTCTTCTCACATGGAGAATACCTGATATTGTTAAAGATGGTGCGAAATCGCTAGGCCAACTCTATGCTATTGGTCACGGACTCTGGTTCTTAATAATTGGATATCATATGCTGATTGGTGCAGCATCTGGCCCGACAGCTTGGGTAAATATCATCATTACAGCCATTATTGGTATCCTCTACCTTACAGCCAGTCGGAAACCTAATTAGTAGCGCTATTGTAATTACTTGGACTGAGCGCATACAAGCAAATAGGATTGAGAGGCCCCGCAATTGCGGGGCCTCTCCTTTGGATCTCATTGTAAATATTTTTATGGCTTCCTTAATTTATCTTCGATATAGTTTTTATGCTATTTGTAGTGAATAATAACTTCAAAGATCTTGTCGACAAGAAAGAACAGATTCAACACAATCGTCAAACTTAAATAAATAAGCTGAAAACCTTCACATCTTTGTCAAGATTGATTAGTATCATTATCAATTAACACAACCCTTCAAAACCTACTTATTTGGAATAGAAAATGCGCATACATAAAATAGTTTCAGTTTCAGTTTCAGTTTTAATCATTCTTTTTGCCTCAACATCAGTCCGTTCGGAACAGCACGTGGTCAAATTATTGACCACGGCATCTAATGGTGAAACAATGGTATTTGAGCCAGGTTTCCTAAAAGTATCAGTCGGCGACACTATCGTATTCGAGCCCGCTGATGCATCTCATAATGCTGAATCTTTTTTTGCCCCAATATCCGATGCAAATTTCTACACAGAATTGGGAGTAACAGAATCTGTTGTACTGACGCAAGAAGGAGTCTATCTCTATAAATGCACTCCTCATTTTATGCTCGGAATGATTGGCGTAATCCAAGTAGGCAAAGCTGTAAATAAGATGGAGGCATTAGCGGCTTGGGATGAAAACAAGGGAACTTTAGTGATGAATCAAGATCGGATGAGCACATATTTGGATCAAATAAAATAATACTCATATAATATTGACAAAAAGCCTCGTTGAATCGGGGCTTTTTTTATTTTTTTCAACAATTAATGAAGAAGAGAGCATATTGCGAAAGAAATAACGATGAAACTAGGCAAATGAGCGGCATTGTGATTCAATACAAATATACACAGATACGAAAACAAAATGAATTCGAAATTATACGGATCTTAAGTTCGATATTGTCATGTTAGCAACAACGTACTCTTTCATGCTCTTCATTTTTGGAGGAATGATTGGAGGATTGATCAGCTGGTATTTATCTCACAATTGGAAAAAGAAAGATGCACGCCTTATTCAAAACAGTTTTAATTCCGAGAAAACAGAACTTCTTATAGAAGTTGAGGCTGCTAACTCTAAAGTAGATGCGCTTACTTCAGAAACCAACCAATTAAAGATTTCTTCCAATAATCTTCAAACCGCTCTAAGCAAACTGACAACAGAATATGCTGTTTTGGAGGAATATTCGAAACGACTTCCAACTTTTCAGGAAGATCTAGAAAAAACAAAACAACTCTTGTCAATGGAAGAAAAAAGAAGCACAGAACTCCAAACTCGCTTAGAAGAAAAGACTAAATCTCTCGCCGAACAAGCGGTCTTTATCCGTGACGCTAAAACTGCGCTTGCCGCAGAATTTCAAATTGTTAGCCAAAAAATATTTGAAGAAAAAAGTGAAAAATTCACTCAACAAAATAAAAGCTCACTGGAAGCATTACTTAATCCATTTCGGGATCAAATTAGCACCTTCAAAAAAAAGGTCGACGATGTTTACGATAAGGAAACTAAAGACCGAGTCGCTTTAAGCCAACAAGTATATCAATTAAAAGAGCTCAACCAACAGATGTCTCAAGATGCTATAAATCTCACTCGCGCACTCCGGGGAGAATCCAAAACACGTGGGAATTGGGGAGAGGTTATCCTGGCCACAGTACTCGAACGCTCAGGTCTACGCGAAGGCCGGGAGTATGAGACACAAATGAGTCTTGAAAATGAAGACGGCGTCAAATTACAACCAGATGTTGTCATTCATTTGCCGGAAAAAAAGGATATCGTGGTTGACTCAAAGGTATCACTTGTTGCATATGATAATTACTCGAGCGCCGACGAAGAGGACAGACGATCCACTGCACTTCAGCAGCATTTACTCTCCATACGAAACCATATTAAAGACTTAAGTAACAAAGATTATCAAGAACTTAAAGGTTTAAATACTTTAGGTTATGTCTTGATGTTTGTTCCAGTTGAGCCGGCATTTCTTTTAGCTGTTAGTGAAGATCCAGAATTATTTAATTTTGCAGCAACCAGAAATATTTTTATCGTAAGTCCATCAAATTTATTAGTAACCCTGAAGACAATACATGCAATGTGGCAATATGCATATCAAAATGAAAATGCTGTTGAGATTGCCCAAAAGGCTGGTCAAATGTATGACAAATTCGTCGGATTTGTAGAATCATTTGAACTGGTGGGAAACCGACTAGACCAAGCTAGCGAGACATGGTTAAAAGCGCATAATCAATTACTAACTGGCAAAGGTAATTTGATTAAAAGAGCAGAGGATCTCAAACAAATGGGAGTCAGAAGTAAAAAGGAACTGCCCATAGATACTTCACCTGACGAAAGCTGAACTTACTTTTTATTCGTTAAGAATAAAGTTCTAATTTTCGATAAAGTCATCATTCAGCATGGAAAGACTCCAAACTTTCATGGATTTCATCAGATCCAACCCCCGATGGAATATCTTTGTCATAGCGATTACGACGTTAGCAATATCCGTTGACATTTTTTACCAGTCTAACGGGGCCGGAACTCTCGATTGGAATGACTGGCTATTTTGGGCAAAGCAAAACTACGAAAAAATCATTTCTAGTCAAAATCTATTTACCATGGTCATTAGTCCAGTTCAAGGTTTGTTTGGTTTGAGCTATCCACTCAATCCTTTTTTCAATCCCCTTTGGTTAATTGCTGTTTTGATCGACGAAACAACCACAGCCCATAGACTGACAACTGCTATTATTTTTGCACTCTTCGCTTCTATGATGACCACAATACTTTTTTCAAAAGTTGAAAACCTGTGGGTGCGATTATTAGTGCTTTTTCTGACTTTAAATATTTTTTTTCAAGATTTCTTACCTTTTGCTCACCTCGTGTTATACCCAAAAACAACCTTCTCATACTTTCGTTTGATGCCCCCACAAAACTTGCTTTTGGTAGAGGCATTGATTCTGTTCTACTTTGCAACCAAACCAGGCTTAAACAAAGCAAATATCCTTATTGCAGTGGTAATTTCAGTAATTGGCATCATTAGTGATCCGTTCTACTTTTTCCTATATTTCACACCGATAGTACTGGTATTAGGGTTCTATTATTTACTTAACATAAAAAATCGTTGGAAAGAATCTTTATACTATCTGATAATCATATTTGCCTTATTTATCCTAGGAACTATTGAATACCCTCTACTTCTACAACAAAACATCGCAAGGACTGTATTTAACGACAGTCTGTTCCACTCCATTAAAGCTGTAAATACGTCGTCCTTTGTTTTTCAATCTCCTCAAAATATCATATACAGCGTCGTTATCCTAATCGGACTTGGTTATTTGGCTGCCAAGAAAAAAGATATGCTAGCGATATCGATCCTGGGGATAAAAATTATATTTATCGTACTGGGAATAATCTATCTTACCGAATCTATTAATTTTAATTTCATGCCACCACTCCATGTGTTTGAAGTCTCACTGATCCCTCTATATTTCATTTTTGGAGCTAAAGGTATTGAAGCAATGCTGAATGATATAAATTTCTCATGGTCTATTAGACAATTTTTCGGATTTCTGGTTTTAATGCTAGCACTTGGCTTCAGTATTTTAAAAATTGCCCATGCATTTACTGCTGAAAACAGAGCGCGCGATGTCATCAATCCTTATCCACCGCCAACTCAACTTGTAATAGATGAACAGCTCCAAAAAAAGATGCGTGGCTCTATAAGTTTTGCGATTGGAACTGACGGTTCGGAATTTAACAAAATCAATGGCCTGCCATCACGCTTCGGCATTGAAAATCGACTCTTCTTTCAAAATAATGAAGGAAATTATTTTTTCCAGCGATATGGTCGGACAACTTCGTTAATCAGTTATTGGCTAAACGGTCAACGCACATTAGAAGAAAACAACCACTTGACTAACCCTTTTTATGTCTATTTTTTTCGCAGTCTGTTTATGCGAGACAATGATTACTATGGCACGAACGGAAATTATTTTACCCGCCCGCAAGTGCATCTATATCCCATGTTAGGTGTGCAATACTTGTTTTCTGATCAGCTGGCGCTCTTCGATAATACAGATAAGATTGTATTGGAAGATGACCGATTTTTTTTGTATACAGTTGATGACTTTAATTTTGGCCAATATTCGCCAACGCAATTTCATTATGTAAGTGATGCGGAAAAGGCTGTCCAAATAATGAAGCAGACCAATTTTGATGCGACCAACTTTGCTATCGCTCATGATAAAGACAAGCATTTTCTTTCTAATTACGAACTGGTGCCCTCACCAAATGGCGAAATAGACTATACGGCCAATGAAGTGATCTTTGAAGGAACATCTTCAGGTACTAGCCTTAATGTACTTCCGATATTATTTTCTAATTGTCTTGTAGCAGAAGGTGGTTATCGTCTGGTACGTGTAAATCTTATTTTGACCGGAATTGTTTTTGAGGGCGAGGTTAAAACAAAACTTGATTTCAAAGGACCGCCATTTAGGAATAAATGTTTGTCAAAGGATATTGCGGAAATTGATCAATTTGATCTAAGAAGAAAATATTTTCCATATCCTGAGACTTATGATAGAACAACTAAAAACTTGCTGCGCGACTACGTTATTGGGTTAATAGATTCATTTGGTCTATACAATCCACTGGTTGCCATAGGATGGAACTTAGATGAATGGGAAAAATGGAAGGCCAAATAGCAGAAAGTAGACCCAAAGACGCTTATTTTAATAATTAAAGGAGGATAATCATGTCAAACCCCAAACGAATAGTTCTTGTTGTAAATCTTGAAGTTAACGGTACTCATTTCGATAACTATTTAGAACAAATTAAGCTACATGCACACAACAGTGTTCAATTGGAACGAAATTGCTTGCGCTTTGAGGTATTAGTCCCCGACGAATCGTTGAATAACATAATCCTTGTTGAAGTCTATGCGGATGATGAAGCATTGCAAACGCATGCTAATTCTGAACACATGGCAAAGTACCGAACACTCACAGAGGGAATGGTGGCAAAAAGCACCATACATCGTTGCAGCGCTGCATATCCTTAATTTTTATTGCGAGATTGCTGATTCCCTCCCTACCCCAGTGCCAAATATATCCGTTTCGAGTGCATGTTTGATGTGATTCTGGAGTATCGATGCCACTTAGACGAATGCCCAGTGCTCCAATTTGGATCGTGTCAGCATCAATAACCTGAGCATATCCGGCAACATCTGGATAGATAGGACTTGAGAAAACCAATAAAAAACAACGAAACTTCACCCAAGCATTTGTTTATTTCCTAATGAAGTAATCAGAAACTATAGCCATAAAAATCAGCAATCCGCCAAAAATCGTTAACGTAGTTGGAATCTCCCCAATACCCCACCACACCCATATAGGGGCGAGCAACGGCTCCACTAAGGCCAACAACCCAACTTGTGCTGCCGGTACAAAACGTGCGCCAAGCACCATTAAGATGAATCCGAAGCCTATTTCAAAAACCCCTAGAAATAGTGAAATTGACAAATCGTTAAATGAAATATGGAAATCTGAAATAAAAAATATTGAAATTAGCGCCGTCACTAGTCCAGCGATACAAAGGGCGGGCAACATATGAACTTTTCGAGATCGTCGTATTAAAATTACGCTTACAGCATAGGAAACTGGAACCCAAAGTGCGATTAAATTTCCTAGCAAACGACCACCTGCTATCCCATTGACTACCATCAACATTAAACCAATCGTGGCAATCCCTATTGCAATCCATGTTCTCTTATGAACAGCTTCCTTTAGGATCCACCATCCCAGTACAGCAGCAAAAAGAGGTGCCGCACTAAAAACAAATAATGCATTAGCAACAGTTGTGTTTAAAATTGCAAAGACAAAAGCAACAAATCCAGTTCCTTGAAAGAGCCCAAGGAGCACATCATTAATGCCTATTCTTGAGAAAGTCTCTCTGGCGCTAAAATCTTTCCTTAACACCATATAAATAAAAACTGTTGCTGTAAACGCTATAGCCCGGTAAAAAAGTATTTGCCAGCCATCGGCCTCGGCAATATACCGTAATCCCAAACCAGAGATACTAAGACATAGACCTGATAAAACGAGCATAAATACCCCTTTCAGGTACATATTTCTATCATTAATAATCATTATTTAATCCTGTCCTCATCTCATATTTCACTTTTAGTCTAAATTGATTCGAGGCTTTTGCCTGACTGCAATAAAAATTAAACCGGTTGCTAACAAACAGTAGCTAGCAAAAGCCATACAGATAGCGTCTACGTTAACATTTAAATCCATCAAGCCACCCATTATGATTGGGCCTAACGCCGATCCAAACAGAGCAACCGGTGTCGCTAAGCTTCTTATAGCTCCAATGAATTCAACACCATACATCTCGGGCCAGAGTGCAGACATTGTTGGGTAGGAAAGACCGCTATTAATACCGAGTAGAAACATATAGAACACCACTATCCACATCGAATCAGACAAACCGATAACAAGAAGTGCGGCAGCAATTGGAAGCAAAACAAAAGGGGCAATTCTAATCGCACAATACCTATCGATAAGTGGCCCAGTTAGTAATGTTACAAATAGGGTGACGATGGAATAGATAACATAATTTCCGGTAATCCAAGTATGTGACCAACCTTTTGCATCAGCAAGATTTATATGATGAAAAAACATAGCTGTTACCACAATATCTGTAGCAATAAATCCGGGAAGCAGGAGATAGAAACGTCGATCTCTTAATACTTGTGTTCGATTCCATGATTTTTTTTTCTGCATGGAATGATTTGTCTCACTTCTGAGCTTTTCTATATGGGCCTGATGTCGATTCGAATGTCCCTTTAATAACCACAAAACAATTGGAACAACAAGACAACCGCAAATAATAGCTGCTCCCACGTAAGTCCATCGCCAGCCCACCATAGAGATTCCTAGGACAGCGATCAATGGCAACAGTGAACCACCTACTGTTGCTCCCATCGACGATAAAGATATCGCTCGTCCCCGATCGCTTTCAAAATATCGTGACATAGTAGTGGTAGCTATATGCATTGCCAAACTTTGGCCTGATTGACGCAAAAGGAAGATTGCAACAATGAGCATCAACATACTTGCTGTGATCAACATAAACATACATGAAACAGTTAAAAGCGCTAGTACGAAAAGTGTGTAGCGCTGTAGCGAAAACTGGTCTATAAAAGCTCCGGACCAAGTTAAGAGAGCTGCGCTCAACACAGTCCCGATCATATAGATAGTTCCCCATTCTGTGTGACTCAAGTCGAATTCAGTTTGTATCTCCGGACCAAAAACACCAATGAAATAGGTCTGTCCAAAACTCGAGGCCAATGTCATAACAAAACCAAAACCTATCAATCGAGGATGATTGGATACAAGTGAGATATATGACGTAAGTGGTATAAAACGAAAACTCCGCAACATTAAAATAGACCTATTCCTAACTGCCAGTATTGTTCTTGGCTTCCTTTGATTGTTTTGGTATCTTAAACCCCATCTTTTAAAATTCCTAATTTTTTCCGGTGTTTAAGATAGATACCGCAGAGGTAAAAAAATGTACAGCAGCATTATCCCAATGGAAGACCGGCATAAAATTTATCGTGCACGCCAGAATCGCCTTCGTGAAATCATGTTATTACAACAAATTCCCACGCTTCTTGTAACGGATCCAATCCATATTCGTTATGCGACAGGTGCTCGCAATATGCAAATTTGGAGTTCCCGAGAATCCTCGCGATTCCTTCTTTTATTAGCAGAAGGCCCGACATTTCTTTTTGAATATCCAGGTTACGAGCATCTTGCGGCTGGATTACCTACTCTTGATCAAATATTTACAGGTCAAGCAATACCGTATGCCGGACCGGGAATAGATCCTCTACCTGATGCTCGTAAATGGGGTAGTTTAATCTCAGAGCTCATATATAAACATTCAGGCAGGGGGAGTCTTATCGCGGTAGATCGACTACCTTATCCCGCAATTGATGTATTGCGAGCAAATGGTTTTCTCCTCACATCAGCAGATGTGATAATGGGGATATCTCGAAGCATAAAAATGTCGGAAGAAATACCTGCTATTAGACTATCAATGGACGCAGTCGAAGAAGCAGTCCTAAAAATGGAGAATTTGATAAAACCAGGGATGACGGAAAATCAAATATGGGCTAATTTTCACCATGGCCTAATTGAGCGCGATGCCGAGTACGTCACCACGCGATTACTCGTAGGGGGAGAAAGGAGTTATCCTTACTTCAGAGAATGTGGTGAATATTTTGTAACTGAGGGAAATCTGATCACATTCGATACGGATGCAATAGGCGTAGATGGTTACTCGGTAGACTTCTCTCGTACATTTCTATGTGGGAATTCACCTGCTAAATTGTGGCAGAAACAACTGTATCGTCTTGCATATGATCAACTCCAGCACAATGTCGGGTTATTTATTAATGGCACTTCATTTGAGGAAATCGTTCGAAAAGCATGGCCAGTACCCGAGCAATATCAATCTACAAGTTATTATGTAATCGCTCATGGAATTGGCATGTCAGGAGAATATCCAGCAATTCCACACTCGTTTAACCCAAATGCCCGAATACCACAAGGAAATCTAAACCCAGGAATGACACTGTGTGTGGAAAGTTACATTGGGTCATCTGATCATCAGCAAGGTGTCAAATTAGAAGAACACATACTAATAACTGAAAATACGCCAGAAATATTGTCTAAATACAACTATGATGAAAGATTACTAGTTCAATATCACTAGTTAAATATTACTAAGGAAAGGCAGTCTAAGGCTACTGCGCTCCTGGCTTTGACATAGTATGAATATAAACATTGTGCCCAAAATACTATTTAACAAAGTAAAATAAAAAATTACCATTGGGTGGATCGGAAACAACAATGAAAACTGTACTTGAAGTTAAACAGCTTTGTAAATCGTATCAAAAAAATGTCGTGGCTGCCCACAATGTATCCTTCTCTATTAGAGAAGGTGAATTTGTAACATTGCTTGGACCTTCAGGTTGCGGAAAAACAACCACTCTACGGATGATAGCCGGTTTTGAGTTCCCAGATTCGGGACAAGTTATATTGGACGATCAAGAAGTGAGCAATCAGCCTCCCTACAAGAGGCCAGTCAACATGATGTTCCAAGATTTTGCCCTATGGCCACATATGTCTGTTGAAAAAAATATTGGTTACGGACTAATGATTGCTGGAGAAAAAAAGACCGCTATTTCTGAAAAAGTTATGAAAGTATTGGACTTGGTAGATCTTAAACAAAAAGCGGCGAACTTTCCTCAAGAATTGTCGATCGGGCAAAAACAACGAATTGCACTTGCGCGCGCTATAGTAAATGAACCACGAATCTTACTCTTAGACGAGCCCATGTCTGCGTTGGATGCCAAACTAAGAGAAGCAATGCAGACTGAGCTTCGAGAGCTTCAGAAAAGCCTACAAATTACTTTTGTGATGGTAACCCATGATCAAACAGAAGCAATGAGAATGTCTGATCGAATCATTGTCATGAAAGCTGGAGAAGTTGAGCAAATAGGCACCCCCACTGAACTGTATGAAACCCCGAGATCGCCCTATGTTGCGGATTTTCTGGGGCAATCAAATATTCTTGTTGGGAAAATTAATAATCAGGCGGGAATCAACTATGCTGAAATTGCTAGCGGTCAATCACTTGCATTCGTTAATCGATTTGAACATATCCAAGACAAGACAAAGGTGATTATTTGTATAAGGCCCGAAAAAATACAAATTGAACCGAAAAATAAGGAGAATCCAGACAAAGTCAACATTGTAACCGGAACGGTTGTAAATTCTGCATACAGTGGAAACAGCATTCGTTATGTAATTGAAATTGATAAAAAAACAAGAATTACCGTAGACCAGCAATTAATGAGATCAATTGATAATTCTGACGTGGCGCAATTTGGCGATAAAGTGGATTGCTTAATTCCACCTGACGCTATATCAGTTTTTTTTGAATAAGACCAAAACTCACCGCCACATAATATTATGGCTAATTACCTAAGGAAACGTCTAATCTTTTGGTCTGTTGTTTCCGGTCCATTTATTTGGTGGGCTTTCGTTCTGTTAATTCCATATTTGATTATGTTTGCCCTGAGTTTTTACACTAGAAAATTTCCTTTTCATGTCCCGGACCTACAACTTGGAAATTATCTAACCTTAATTACTGATCCTCAATACTACACAGTTTTCGTTCGCACCATACGCGTCGCTTTTTCTGTCTCTATAGTATCGTTGCTTTTATCATTTCCACTCGCATATTTTTTAGCAAGAAAAATAAAATCAGTTAGGCTGCAACTTCTTCTCTATGTTGCTACGATAATTCCTTTATGGGTCTCATACCTATTGCGAGCGTATACTTGGAAAACTATCCTTGGTAGCGAAGGAGTTCTCAATTCTTTCTTCATTTGGGCTGGATTTATTGAGGAACCGTTCGCATTCCTTTTGTATAACCAAGCTGCGATGATCATCACTATGTCCTATATTTTTATGCCATTTATGGTGATGCCCATTTACGCATCTTTAGAAAAAATTCCAGACAGCCTAATAAATGCATCAAAAGATCTTGGAGCTGGGCGTTTTACATCTTTTATTAGAATAACGTTCCCACTCTCAATGCCTGGAGTTCTCGCAGGTTTCACATTAACTTTCTGCATGGCGTCAGGTGATTTTATTTCTCCCGTCTTAGTGGGCGGGCCTTATTCTAATATGATCGCAAACGTTGTAACTTCACAATTTGGATTGGCAATGAACTGGCCTTTAGGATCTGCTATCGCAGTGGTACTTCTATTTATCGTTTTATTAGTCATTTCAGTATCAGATCGGTTTGAACGTACTGGTCGAGTCAATCTAAGCTAGAACATCTGATAGGAATATATTTTGAAATTAAGATCTCGATTTAGATTCGACTTTTGGAACACCGCGGTAGGGTTAATGGCATTCATAGCGTTTAGCTTCCTATACCTTCCAATTGCGACACTAATTTTGTTTAGTTTTAATAGCAACAATATTACTAAATTGCCTCTCACTGGCTGGACTCTCGACTGGTATGTTAAAGCGCTCACTAATCAAGACCTTTTAACAGCTCTATGGAATAGCGCAATCGTTGCTATTGCGACGGTAATCATTTGCCTAATTATTGGTGTACCCACAGCATTTGCACTTGATCGGTTTAATTTTCCAGGCAAAAAAATTTTTAGACGATTAGTACTACTGCCAATTACGTTGCCTGGAATCATTACCGGTGTATCTATTCTTAGTTTTTTTTCTATGATCAACATACCATTAAGCCTCTGGACTGTGATCATTGGTCATGGTACAGCTTTTACTGCAATAGTGGTTACTAGCCTTTTTGCTCGTCTTCAACGTTTTGACCGAAGACTTGAGGAAGCGTCAGCCGATGCAGGTGCTCATCCATGGCAAACTTTTTTCTTCATTACGCTCCCAAACATACGGACAGCTCTAATCGGATCAGCGCTAATATCATTTACCCTTTCATTTGACGAGATACCCGTAACATTTTTTCTTACAGGTCGCGACAATACTCTACCTATGTACATTTGGTCTGTAGTTCGACGAGGAATTACGCCAGAAATAAATGCCATTGGCACCATTATTGTCGTCTTCTCGATAGCAATAATATTTATATCCGTACTCATGATCAATGACGACAAAAAATAATCAAATTACAAAATAGAGATAATAGCCGCTCATCAGCACCTAGCAAGTTTTCTATGTCGGAGTCCTAACTACAAATTCATCTCTAATAAATTGTGGCGCATTAGATTGAATGCCGCTTGTTTATCAGATATAGATAATATTCCCGCTGCAGCTAGAACATAATCTCTATCAATGATTAACTGGGGCGACACGGGAGTGAGAGCCTCTTTGAGTTGTCGTTCCAACGCAGCTTCCATGACCATATTTCCAATCTCACCATGAGAAAGAACTCCTCCAGTTCCAATTAAAAGCGGTAGTTCTCGAAGATTAATACCCTCTTGAAACATATCTATTCCTTGGTTTGGAATATATACCGCATGCGCCTTGCCACAGTGACGCTCAATTGATAATGTTGCGCAGGAAATAGCGAGAATCTCATCTATTTTTTTATCCACAATTTTTGTTGACAAAAAGGAAGGATTAATTTGTCTATGATTAATTGCTTTAACCAATTCGTCCCTAGCTATTTTATGCCGTAAGGCCGTCTCAACTATCCAATCCTGATCGACTTCAAAGGCACTCTTAGAACTCCAGCGCATACCTAGATCACCCTGAACAGAGCGTTTCAAAGGGGGATAAATAACACCTCGAATATTCATTTTTGTCAAATTGTCTGTTTCTATTATTGACGAATGAACATCAGTCGTAGCGCCACCTATATCAATAGCTGCCACAGATCCAATTCCCTCCGATAATTCTGTCCCTTTAGACAAGAGTTCCACCGCAATTAATACCGCTTGCGGAGTTGGTAAGATTACGGATTGACTGAATACATTTGACTGACTTAACCCTTTACCCATGATGACTTTCTCAATAAAAATTCGACTTATAGCCAATCGCGCAGGTTCAATATTCATCTTAGTGATATCGGGTAACACATTGGCCGTAATCACAATATCGGAAAACGATTCGGTAAGAATCTCTGATATCTGTTCAGAGATTTCACTATTGCAGGCAATGATTATAGGGATATCAAAACGAAATTCTGCTAATTTCCGTGCATTGCTCAAAACCTGATGAGTTTGACCACCATCAGTTCCTCCAGAAAAAAGCAAAATGTCTGGAGTTAACTTAGTTATCACACCAATGGACGTCTGGTTTAACCTTCCACTTAACACAAGGTCTACTTTGGCTCCGGCATTCAGTGCTGCTTGTCGAGCTGCCGTTGCAGTATAGTCATCTACAAGCCCAATAGCTGCTACAGATAGTCCTCCTCCTGCACTTGATGCGGCAAGTGGAGTAACTAACTTTTTGTCTAACGAAATTTTGTCGCACGCCTGATTGAGAGCCCTCCCATAGCCCTCAATAACATCTGTCTTGATTGTAGTGTGTGCTTGCCCCTTTGCAAGTAAGGATCCTGTCTCCAATTCAACTAACGCGACTTTGGTAAACGTACTTCCAAAATCGACTAATGCGGTAACTTCATTTTTCATCAATTATTGGGATTGATAACAATAAGTTAACGGAGCTCTCCCAGCAGGTCTTCCACAGTATCAGGTGTCATAATGCCAATCTTATGGAGATGTTCGCGAACATCCACTGGGACATCAGACCCCTCAATGTCTTCATTCAAAACACCGCCCATAAATACCGAAGACTCTAATCCAGCTTCTTTCATGGAATGAACTAGAGTGGTTCCAAAGCTTCGCGCTACCCCATTATGAGTCGTTATTACAATTGCATCTGCATCCGTCTCGAGAGCAACTTTGACTATATCTTCTGGATCACGGTTGATTCCAAAATCAATCACCTTGCTACCTACAGATTCTAAGGTTGATGTCAGTAGAAACTTTGCGAACTCATGGACATCTGTGGATGCTACAACAACTTTCTTGTCTCGCAATTGTTCATCCGGATTCATTTTGGCCACACTCTCGAGAATTGCCTGACGTTTTTCCATAGTTTGACGAACTAGATCTGTTTCCAGAACTGGCTTATGGCCTCGGAGATAGCTATCATCCCTATCACCAACGCCAAATAATTCTTCACATTTCTCGGGTCCTAGTAATTTCATCACGATCAGGACTCGAGCCGGATCGGCTATATCGACTCCCATTTTCTTCATTGTTCCCAACGCGTTCGAAAAAAATTGTTTGCCTCCAACAACAAGTTGATTACGCAATTCCTCGATTTTTTTCCAATCAATATAAGATTCAATAAGCGGCAAATACTCTTCACATTTTCGACTGATTGTTTGAACTTGCGCAACCTCCCTCCAATCAGGTATGCGTTCGGTCTCGGTTACCGGTACAGCGAGTGGTGCAGTGCCTAATCTATACCGCATATCTGTAAGTTTCGACATCATCAGGTCATTCACCAGAACTGCCATATTTGCATCAAAATCTGGTGTATTTCCAATGGTGTCACCCTGTAAAAAAGATATTGGGACTCGATTTGGATTTACAGCTTCCAGAGCTAAAGTCACAGCTGACTTGATTATTGGATTTTGAGTTAAACCACCCCATGAGTTCGCATATGCTGCGCCGATTAGATCTTCGGCAACGTATCTTTCCAACATCGCCCATCCAACATAGCTCGCATAATCATGGAAAACACCGGGATACCCATCTTCAAGGTAGGAGTCAAAAACTACGCCATCATTTTTTTTTGAGGCGAGAACAGCAGCTGCTTTCACTACCGACACAACCTGGCTAGTCTCATCATCCCAATAAGGCCATCGCCAGGTATACTGGCTTAAAACACCTATGCAGGTGATACCAACTCGGAGAGCATCAAGCGCGTTATCCAGAGACCCAGGGCCACCAATCATATTATCAGCAGCTTCTGGTTGTATCGGAACCGTTTGCGTTAATTCCCACCAGTCTTTCTCATTCCACAAACAAGGTCCAGTTTCTTGTGGCGCTTCAGCGCGTCGATCCTTGGGTAAACCCATGCGCCTCTCTGCAATTAGATTAAAACGATCCGGTGGGCGAACACCTCTAACTAAAGCATCTTCATAGATATTTTGGAGGGCATCACGCGTTTCGCCCCAAGTGCTAAGACCAATATTCATACACGTACAAGGTATGCCTTTGTCTCGAGCGATTTCGCGCCACTCACGCTCAGATCGGACTCCTTTTTCTTTGCAATATAAAGACTCACCAATAACAACATTCTCTCCAAGAGCTAAACCTTCGGCAACAATTTCCCGACCATCAGGAAGATCTGACGGTATAAGATCACTAAGATCGATGGCATCCATTCTTTCTTCTCCTATCCAGTTAGAGTCCATCCCGCGTCTACAAGCAGATTTTGGCCCGTCATATAACCACTACCATCAGACGCTAAATATAGTGCTGTTTCGGCAATCTCTTCAGGCTTGCCAAGCCTACCTAATAGCGTCATAGATAGCGCTTCATCCATATGTTCCTTCGAGATACCCCAATCAGCTTCCCAATTAGCTTCGATAGGTCCAGGTGAAATTGCGTTTACTCGTATGGTAGGGGCTAAATCCCGTGCTAATGATGCAGTGAAGGCTCGAACAGCGCCCTTGGCTGCACAAAAAGGTATACATACTGAATTAACCATATTGTCTTGATTCACACCATTACCATAGGATCCTGAAAAATTAATTATCGACCCTCTCTCCAACGTTCTCATTTGAGGAACTATAGCCTGGCACATCATCATTGTACCCTTTACATCAATCTCGAATATCTTATCCCAATCATCAACTTTGATATCTTGAAATCGTACTGTATCGGCTGGATCAATCCTGCCTGCCGCATTCACTAGAACATCGGCTGAACCCAAACGACTAGCTGACTCTGCTACGAATTCATTAATTGAAGTCAAATTAGCAACATCTAAATTACTAACAAAAGCTTCTCCCCCCATGTTGTTAATTTCTTTGGCTACCTTCTCTGCAATATCGCGACCGCGCCGAACCCCCAGAGCAACCTTTGCTCCTTCCTTGCCTAATGACATGGCAATTGCGCTGCCTAGCCCTCCATTTGCTCCAGTAACAACTGCAACCTTACCTTCTACTCGTCCAATCCTATTTTTTTCTAGCGCCATTTAAAGTGTCCTCTTCCAACAAAACGATTAAAGGGCGCGATACAGATAAACTCGCATCTGCATCACGCCCAATTCAAAATAAAGAATCAACCGCTTATTTAAAGAAACAACAATTATCTACATCGCCTAATTAGCGGCTTTGACAGCATTCCATAGATCAACATATTTGTCTTGATTTGGACTCAACTGCCAGAAATCTAAGCCCTTCGTATACTCGCTATCTCGAAGATTATGGTAGTCCTGCTCCTCAGCTGTCAGGCAATCCTTGACAGCTACTGGATTTGCTGGTGAATAACCAGCAACTTTCACCATTCCGCACTGGCCTTGCGGTCCGGATATAAAATTAATCCAGTCATAAGCACAGTCTAGATTAGGAGTTCCTTTGACGATGTTCCATACATCCTGCCAACCGTCCGCCTTCTCTACAGGAATAACTTCAGCGACTGGAATGCCTTGTTCTTTAAGCAATGCTATTTGATAACCACCCCAAGTTTCAGACACCCATACCTCTCCTTTCGCATAGAGATCTACAAGCTCTCCAGCTGATGACCAATAATCACGAACCAGTGGCTTTTGCTCTAGTAGCTTAGCTTTTACTTGAGCTAGCTCATCATCAGTCAAGTTATACACATTCTTGTCAGCTCCAAAAAGTAAACGTGCAGTAATGTAAATACTCATACTTACATCTTGAATCGCTATTTTCCCTTTCAGGGCAGGATCCCATAAAACGCTAGCCGATGTTGGTGGGGTATCAAATTTATCTGTCCTATACATAAGTGGAATTGCCCCCCATGCCATCGGGACGGCATAAATGTTACCGCTCTGCTGAACACCGGGATGATTTCTAAACGATTCAAAGGTTTCGTTAAAGTGATCTAAACGATTAGGATCCATCGCTTCTAACACTTTCATACCAGCCATCATTTGACTAAAGTTGACCGCGGGTGAAATGACATCGTAATTACGATCACCTGCTGCCATCTTTGCGACAATCTCATCGTTGGACCCAACATACGTTTTTGTCAATTTACATCCACTTTGCTCTTCAAAAATACTTACGAAACTATCATCCGCGTAACCTTCCCAAGTTAAAAGATTTACCTCGCCCCCAGCTAGGGCGGCGGGCGAAACGCCGATTAATCCACCCAAGGTCATATATAGGGCCAAAAGGGACGATTTACTAAAACTGAACCACTTATTCATATTGAAGTCCTCCTTCTAAATAAAAACATTCTGTTTAAACACATGTAACTTGAAAAAAAACTAGCGTTTTAATACTACCATATAGGCTAGCAAGTATAGTGCGTTTCTCAAAACAGTCGCTAGTTAATACCTGAAATTAGGTAATTTTTATTGATTTTTTCGAGCAACCAGATTAACCGGCATTCCGCCCGAATAACACTCTGGAGTGCATAACACACGAGGATTTTTGCCCACATATCTCTCCGCATCGACAAGAGCATCGGAAAATTTATCCATAGTACGATATCCCAATGAACGAGCGATACCGGGTTGCTGTGCCCCCACAACATAAATTTGCGAACACCATTTTAGAGGGACGCTTCCGCCAGAAATCATCGACATTGCATGAAATGGATGGTAGGTGTAACGATTAGAATAACTATAACAATATTCATTGTCAGTTGATATCCGAAACGCCTCATTAGAAGACAAGAACTCCTCTGAAGTGGAGTATTCCTGTAGAGACCAGAAGGTCTCTTCATAGGAGGGAAACCAGTCTGAATTAAACCATCCATCACACCATGATACTGCGATTATGACTGCATCTGACCGAAGCGCTTTTGCGCATCTGGAATATTGAACTCCAATACCTAAACTCATCAATATAGGATTTGTGCCCATCCCTGGGCCATAATGAAAATCCCGAGGCAATCCTATAACTAGAATATCGGCTGGCTCGTTTAACTCTTCTAAAACAACATTAGAACGGCTGAAAGCTAAAGGCCAAGTTGATTTTTCTACTGTTTCAGTGTCACCTACTTTCACATCAAGAACATCTGCTTTACGTCCAATTACAGCATCTACGGTGTAAAATTTTTTATCCAGGTTACGTTCAATCGCCACTCCAATTGATTTAAACTGATCTCGCATATGAGATTTTTCAGCACCCCCCAACCAATCGGCTCGCAACATAGTCTTCGGTGAATGGTGGCTCGCAATCGACTTCATACCCGCTAAACCTGTTACTAACATCTTGTAGCCACCTGAATAACCGCCATAGGGATTTGCAGCGCAGTGACCAACTAATATTGATATATCTGCATTCGCGACAAAGCGATTTGTTTGTACAATATTCCCCATCTCATCTTTACCTAAATCTAAGAGATTTGGGTCTTCTGCATCATGATTAATCAATCGATCAGGCCAAAAATTGTTGACTATCTCGTGCCCAAGATACCATAACCACTCTTCTAGAGTGTTCCGCCTATGCAATCCTTGTGCACATACTAATGTTATGTCTTCAATTCGGCAGCCAACCTTTACTAGATCTGAAACAATTAAAGGAATACTTACACGGCGATGAGATAATGCTTGCGCTCCACCTTTAACTCTATCGGGAAAAACAATTGCAGCTGTTTTTCCAAGACCTGCTAAAGATACAATCGTTGGCATATCCAAGGGATTATCTAGCGCTTCACGCGTAGCAATAACCGGATCAACGCATGGAGGATCCTTATGCGTTTCGCCATAACGAACTACAACAGAACTGTCTGGCAATTCTACAACCATACTTTTCAGTCCATAATCTAGTTTTACCTGCTTCATTTATTTATCACTCATTCATAGTGGCCACTTTTCATACATCTCGACTACTGCGGCAGTATCTTTCTTGCCAAGATTTGCTTTCTTTGCTGCTGAATTCAGCTTTTGTCCCACCTCACTGACTTTAAGTTCAATTTCAAGCTTTTTTGCCAGGGAGATGCCAAGCTCAACATCTTTATGAAGATTATCTATTGAAAAAACTGGTGAAAAATCTCCTGCTATTATTTTTGGCCCCAATTCCTTAAAAAGATTACTAACTGTACCCGCACCACTATTTGCAATCGTCTCAAAGAATAAATTCTCATCCATATCCGCTTTGCGACATAATGAAAAAACCTCACATGTAATGGAATTGATCGCCCCGAACATTAGGTTATTAAGAAGTTTCACTAGGTTCCCTTGCCCACATTCACCAACAGACACTATATTACTCGCGAAGGTGCTAAGAATAGGTCGCACTCGCTCAAGGTCATTTACTCTACCGCCAGTGGGTAGTGTCCAATTGCCGTAACCGGAAGGTCGTCCTAAAACTGGGCAATCTAGATATCCAATGCCCTTCGTATAACAAATCTCAGAATTCTCCTTTGAGGTAGCTGGGTCAACCGTGCTCGTATCTACTATAGTTGAACCTTTTGAAGCCCCTACAAGCAACCCCGTATTTCGATCTCTTACAACCTCTTTGACATGCTCAGGGTTGGGGAGCGACATAATCACCGTTCCTACTTGTTCTGACACATCATTTGGTGCTTTTCCGACAGTGCACCCAAGTGATTGAGCATTCTCAATAGCTGTTGATGAAGGATCGAAAACGACTACAGCATAATCATTATTAATCAAACAGCGAGCGATTGCCTCGCCCATAATACCAAATCCTATTAAGCCAACTTTTTCCTTCATATTAGATTAGGCCTTCCAAATAGATATTCTTAGAACAAAACCTGCAATTCATTCTTTTAAAAGTGTTTAGTTCGCCTTAAGCTAAATTTTGAGCCAACACTCGAACCATCTGTCCCGTTGTCGCTACACATAAATTCTCTATACCATACGTTTTTTTGTTATTTGCATTAACACTAATTATGACCCTAATTTGCTTTAAATTTCTCCAATATTCAATCTTTTTTCCTGAGCAGATTAAAATTTCCTTATACATCTAATGATGGTATATTAACAGCATGCTATCTTCAGGCAGAAGAACAAAGGATCAATGGTAAAGATGCTCACGGTTGCAAAAACAATTGCTTTATCAGGATTCCTGATTCTTACACTATCCTCCTGTGATGTATTAAGAGAGAGCGACACTGACGCTGGAATTGGTGGAAAAGGAGTAGCTCATAGAGAATTACAGACCGATATTGGGCGGGGCTCGCCATCAGAATGGGTAACAAAAACCTGCGCTGTCGTCGAAGGACGAACGCAGTGGAAGTGGCTCCCTGCGCCAAAGGATGGTGGTGGTGAGAACGACGAAGCAGACCCCTACATCTTCCAAATTGACAAGCCAAATGAGTGGCAATCAAGAGGAAAGCTAGGTGATGTAATGATCACACTATTACCGTTATCGAATTGCGCAATCGATAATCAAACAACAATTGCTTACACAACCAAGGATTGGCTTTGTGTTGATGATTATGTGAGAGTGAACGACTCAGACTGCTTAATTGAAGCAATCAAAAAACTTTAGACAAAATCTCTTAATCAAATAGCCGTTCGGTTTGCTCAGTTACTCAAGAGATATTTGCATCTACTCTGTCCAATCGAATCCAAACGGAATTATCGTGAAATGCTGCACCTCCAACTGGAGCCACCGGATCAGCACCGGTCAAAACGTTAACACCTTTTCCATCGATAAACGCTTTGTTTGGCCAAACACTTTCAATAATGACAACTCCAGGCCCAACGCCATCAAAGTGCTTAGCATGGATTCGAAGTCGGCCACGACTATTTCCAATAATTACAACGTCGCCTGACTTAATATTTAATACTTTAGCATCATCGGAATGAATCATTACATTTGGGCGATGCTCTCTTCTTCGAGATGTTGATGCTTCACTAAATGTGGAATTCAAGAACTGTCTTGCCGGTGCGGTCACTAGTCGAAATGGTTCTTGACAATTTGCCTCTTCAATCACCGCCCAATGATCTGGAAGTGCTGGGGGCATGATACCCTCTGGACCAAAGTCATTAGGTTCAAGATCTTTCCAGTCAGGAGAAAAATGGAATCGTCCATCTATATGAGCAAACCGATCAATATAGTGGGACTTATTAAAAGAGGGTTGACAATCTATCCATCGTGATTCCTCAAGATCACTTAGGGTGCCCCAACCTGACTCCTTTAAAGTCCAATCTATCAATTCTCGTGGTGACATTTTGAAACCTTTGTGATTGGCGCCAAGTCGCTCTGCCAATGCACAAATGACATCGTGATTTGATCTGCACTCGTAAGGAGGTTCAACAATTTTTGGTCCAAAGATTATGTGCTGGTGACCTCCGCCTTGGTAAATATCATCATGCTCAAGAAACATAGTCGCTGGCATCACAATATCAGCCATAGCGGCAGTCTCGGTCATAAACTGCTCATGAACACATATAAACAAATCATCACGGGCAAATCCTTTATGTACTTGATTAAGGTCCGGAGCAACAGCCATTGGATTGGTGTTCTGTATAAATAATGCCTTTATGGGAGGTCCATAGCAAAGCGCGTCCTCATCGTCGTTAAGGATAGCGCCAATTCTTGACTGATCTAAGATCCGAACATTCGGATCTCGCACATCAAGCCCTTCAATCATTTTCTGATTCCAATGATAGATAGCGCCATTATTGTGAAATGCACCACCACCCTCATGGATCCAAGCGCCAGTCACAGAAGGAATACATAACGCAGCGTGCATATTTGAGGCGCCATTGCGCTGTCTTGAAAATCCATAACCCAATCGAAAAAATGTTCTTGGTGTATTCCCTATTAATCTGGCAAATTCTTCAATCAACGTCGACGAGACGCCAGTAATATTTTCTGCCCAAACTGGTGAGCGGGATCTAAGGTGTTCATCTAGTTTTTCTGGGCAATCTGTATATCGACGCATATAATTCCAATTGGCGTAACCGTCTCGAAAAAGCACGTGCATTACAGCGCAAGCCAGAGCCCCATCAGTACCGGGTCTCACGCGTAAAAATATATCTGCTTGCTTAGCGGTCGCATTTTCATAGGTGTCAATCACAACAATCTTTGCCTTTCGATTCCGACGAGCTTGCAACGCATGGGTCATAACGTTAATCTGCGTGCTCGCTGCATTTGTACCCCAAATAACTATAGCGTCTGAACTCACCATCTCCCGTGGATCAACACCTGCTAATCGCCCCGTGCCAGCAATAAAGCCATTCCATGCCAAGGTTGTACATATCGTGGAATGCTGGCCCGAATAATTTTTTGAATGCCGCAACCGATTAACGCCATCTCTCATGATCCGCCCCATAGTGCCTGCGTAAAAGTATGGCCAAATACTTTCAGAGCCATAACTCTGCTCTGCCAAAAGTAACGCTTCTGCCACATCATCCAAAGCATCGTTCCAGTTAATTTTTTCAAACTTTCCAGTGCGTTTTTTCGCGACACGTCGGAGCGGATGAGTTAGGCGATCGGGATGATGAATACGCTCGCGGTAACGTGCTACCTTGCTACAAATAACTCCTGCAGTGTAGGAATTATCTTTTGCACCCCTCACCCGGCCGATTTCGTAGGGACTAAGTTTCTCGACCTCTAGTGCGCAGGTTGATGGGCAATCGTGTGGACAGGCGCTAGCTTCCAATTTCATACCTCACCAACAAGACAAAGGTAACAAATAGTGTTTTCATTTCTTATTTTTTATCCAGATAAATAGAGACTACATTGTAATATTAATTTATTTCATGTAATTTTATTAAAAAAGAAAACAATAACATATTGCATTATGGCCAATACTGCCTCAAATGAGCTCAATATCGAGCGCCTAAACTCATATTTGTCTAGAAGAATCGCGGGCTTTGACAAAATTCTTAGTACTAAGAAATTCGCAGGCGGGCAGTCTAATCCAACTTTTCTTCTTTTGACTCCAACAAAAAAATATGTACTTCGACAAAAACCTCAAGGAACTCTATTGCCTTCAGCCCATGCTATTGATAGAGAGTACCGTGTACTTCAGAGCTTAGTAGATACAGAAATACCGGTTGCAACACCATATTTAATATGTGAAGAAGAAGAAATTATCGGGAGCGCCTTTTATTTGATGAGTTACATACCCGGTCGAATTTTCTGGAAACCAAGTTTGCCTGCCCTGTCATCAAATGAACGGTCAATGTTATTTGACAACATAATTAGTACATTGAGCGCTTTGCATTCCATTGATCCTAAAAATATTGAACTTACTGACTTTGGGCGCAAAGGTAATTACTTTCAAAGACAATTAGCGCGATGGACTGAGCAGTACAAAATGAGCGAAACTATCCAAATTAGAGAAATGGATAGGCTTATCGATGAATTTCCGAAAATCTTACCTCCAGATACTGATCAAACTTCATTAATTCATGGCGACTACAGAATCGACAATCTTATTTTCCATCCCAAAGAGCCCAAGCTTGTAGCAATAATTGATTGGGAACTTGCAACACTCGGTAACTCTATCTCAGATCTCGCTTACCTTTGTATGTGCTTAAGAATGGGTCCGGAGCAACATATTTCCGGTATCAACGGATTGAATCGATCTAGCTTAGGAATTCCTAGCGAATCTGAAATGATTGATCGGTATTGCGAGCTTTGCGACACTAAACCAATTTATAATTGGTCTACTTATCTAGCATTTAGCTTTTTCCGTCTTGCGGCTATCTGTCAAGGAGTGTTAAAACGGTCTATCGATGGAACTGCCTCAGGCTCGAACGCAACACGTATCGGCAGCATGACCGATACTCTTGCAAAAATGGCGATTGAGGTGTTGGAGGAAAACGGATAGATCTCAATTAATGACCGGAATTACTAATGGACTTCACATATACAGAAAAAGTACTTGCTCTCCGAAAGCAACTCACAGTATTTATGAATACGTATATATCACCACGAATCGATGATTGGAAAAAAGAAATAAATAATGGAAATCAGACTGTTTCCTTCCTTGAGGATCTAAAATCAAAAGCTCGAGAAGAAGGACTTTGGAATCTATTTTTACCAGGATTAAGAGAGACGGAGCCTGGTACAAGCTTAACTAATCTTGAATATGCTCCACTCGCTGAAATTATGGGTCGAGTTAGTTGGGCATCTGAAGTGTTTAATTGTAATGCCCCTGATACTGGTAACATGGAACTTCTTCATCTTTTCGCAACTCCTGATCAATATACAAAATGGTTACTACCTCTTCTTCAAGGGGAGATTCGTTCTGCATTTGCAATGACAGAGCCCGACGTGGCTTCATCAGACGCTACACAAATACAGACTAGCATTATTGAACATGAAAATGAATTTATTATTAATGGGCGAAAGTGGTTTATAACTAATGTTGCTCACCCAAACTGTAAACTGCTGATAGTCATGGGGAAAACAGATCCAACAGCGGATGCTCATAAACAACAAAGTATGGTCCTTGTACCTTTAGATACGCCAGGCGTTAAGGTAATCAGAAATATTCCAATAATGAACCATCGGGCTTTTGAGGGACACTGCGAGCTACATTTCGTTAACGTGAGGGTCCCTAAAAATTATCTTTTGGGTGAAAAAGGTAGCGGTTTTGCGCTTGCACAGGCGCGTCTTGGGCCCGGTCGCGTACATCATTGCATGAGATCGATAGGTGCGGCTGAGCTCGCTCTTGAGCTGATGATTGAAAGGTCAACTCGGCGTAAAACGTTTGGTAAATACCTCTATGAGCATGGCTCTATTTCAGATTGGATTGCACGCTCACGAATTGAAATTGATCAAGCAAGACTTTTGGTTCTTAAAACTGCATGGATGATCGATAACTTTGGAGCGAAAACAGCACGTAAGGATATATCTATGATTAAGGCTCTTGTGCCTACCCTTCACACAACCGTTTTCGATCGAGCAATGCAGGTATATGGGGCTATGGGTCTTAGTCCTGATACCCCGCTTGCCGATCATTGGACTTGGGGGCGAGCTATGCGCTACTTCGACGGCCCAGACGAAGTGCATTTGCGAGCAGTTGCTAAAAGCGAGCTTAAAAAACATCTCGAAACTAAATCTAGTCTAGATTAGACTCGCTGTATCAAGACAATGATAAATAGTTAATTAGATTTATTATTAGATTATGACGAATTACCAGTCTGGTCCTGACTAACGGCAAGACTATGTTGCAGCTCCTCAAGCTCTGTCCATCGGTCTAGCGCCTGATCCAGTGCAGTCTGTTTTTCTAACGCCTTGTCCAGTATTGGCTTGGTATCTGTATAAGACTGCTCATAGAATGCTGGCGTCATAATTTGATCTTGTAGTATTGCAATCTCATTTTCTAGTATGTCAATAACAATCGGCAATTTATCTAACTCTCTTTGAAGCTTGTATGAAAGCTTCATCTTTTTTTTATGCTTTATTGAAGACCGGTTAAAATCGTTACTAGTTTTACTTATTTTTTTACTAGCATCACGTTGATCCAAATCTATACCTCTTTCTAGCCAATCGCTGTAATTTCCTATATATGGTCTAATTTGCCCATTTGATTCAAAGACAAAAATTCGATTGACCACGTTGTCGAGAAATTGACGATCATGACTGACTACTATTAACGTGCCATCATAATCTGATATTTGCTGCTCTAAAACTTCGAGAGTCTCTATATCAAGATCGTTTGTTGGCTCATCAAGGACCAATAAATTTGTAGGTTTAGTGAAAAGGCGTGCCAATAAAAGTCTGTTACGCTCCCCTCCAGACAAAGCTCCGACCGGGGTCATCGATCGCTTAGGACTAAATAGAAATCCTCTTAAATAACCAATGACATGACGTGATTTTCCGTTTGACGTTATATAATCTTTACCATCACCAACGATCTCAAACACTGTCTTTTTGACATCGAGCTCTTCCCGATGTTGATCAAAGTAGCCCAATTGTATGTTAACGCCAGTCTTGACAAAACCATGATCTGGAGCAATTTTTTCTAAAAGAATATTAAGTAGAGTGCTCTTTCCAACACCATTATTTCCAACTAAGCCGACACGATCACCGCGCATTATCCGCAGCGTAAGATCATGAATTAAAGTTCTCTCACCGACTCGGTAACAAATTTTGTGGGTCTCAATAACTCGTTTACCAGAAGGTGCGGCCTCTTCGATATGAATTTTTACATCATGCGCTAATGGAATGCGCTCCTCCTTTTTTTTACGCATCTCCATCAAAGCACGAACTCTTCCTTCATTTCTAGCGCGTCGGGCTTTTGTTCCCTGCCGATACCAACTCTCTTCATCAGCTAGTTTTCTATCAAACTCTTTGTTTTTTGATGCCTCCTCAGACAAACTCTTTTTTCGTTTAACTAGATATTTTTGGTAGTTTCCGGGCCAACTAGTGATTTGGCCCCTATCAATTTGAACAATGCGGGTTGCTAACTTTTGCAAGAATTTTCTATCATGGGTAATAAATAACACTGCTCCAGGGATCTTATGAATCTTATCTTCTAGCCACTCAATCGATCCCAGATCCAAATGATTAGTTGGTTCATCTAAAAGTAGTACGTCGGGATTGCAAACGAGGGATCGTGCCAATGCAGCGCGTCGCCGCCATCCACCCGATAAATTATCAATGCCCTCTGATGGGTCAAGGCCTAACTCCGCACACACTTTTGCAATCTGCTGTTCGATGTTCCATCCACCATGAGCATCAATAATTGAATACAAGATTTCTGATTGAGCAAGATTTTGAGGAATATTTAGCTTCTCAGAGCATTCTCTATATTTGTCACGTAGGCTCCGAATAAGCGATAATCCTTCTTCAACGTAGTCTTGAACTGTCATATTTTTTCGAATAGGAAGATGCTGCTTTAGATGACTCAATACGATGTTATTAGGCCGACGTATTTCTCCTGAATCAGGCTCAATTTCATTATTTAACAGTCGCAGCATAGATGTTTTTCCAGCGCCGTTATGACCAACCAAGCAGACACGCTCGCCTGCCTCAATCGAGAACTCTGCATTTTTTAATATCGGATATGTTCCGAAAGACAAACTGACATTATCAAAGCGAATTAGGTATTTCATCCGTGCAATCGGGATTTATTGTTCTCAGTTAGGTAGTAAAAAGCGATTTAAGAGCAAGATTTATAGTAACACCACATTTTAGGTAAGACACTTTTGTGTCATGACACACCTTAAGAATTCGGAAACTTTAATGAGATTAGCGTTTTGGTATTTTAGCCAGTAATTCTATGTGAATATTGCGCCTCTTTTTATACGAATAATTTACGTTTTCGCTTCAAAAAATAGATTGTAGGGCGTAAACTCCGCGACCACAATAATTTGAATGAGATATCTACCCTTGAACAACACTATATTAATTGTTCATCGCCTATCTGCACTGATGATGTCGATAACACTACTAATGACTGGAAACAGTTTATTTAGCACGCTCGTATCACTAAGAGCCGACGCAGAAAATTATGGAGCAGGAATGATTGGCGTTATGACCTCTGCCTACTTCCTTGGATTTGCCATAACGACTCTTTGGGTCGGAGGTCTTATAAACCGGGTTGGTCATATCCGAAGTTTTGCTGTTTTTGCTAGCGTATCAACTACAATTTCGCTTATATTTTTAGTGATAATTGATCCATGGATATGGGTAGGACTACGATTCATAATGGGAATGTGTGTATCTGGATGCTTTGTAGTAACTGAAAGCTGGCTAAACAACCGTGCTACTAACCAAAATCGTGGTCTATTGCTGTCAATGTATATGATCATCATTTATTTGGCAGCAACAGCCGGTCAACAGATGCTTCGAATTGGGGATCCTAGCCAGTTTACAATCTTTGTGCTTGCCAGCATTGTTCTTGCCACTGCGATCGTGCCTGTTGCCCTAACAAAAGCTACCTTTCCCGCGCCCGTTCGCAAACCAAAAATTAATCTGATACGTCTCACTCACATCTCACCGACGGCGGTTGCAGGGTGTCTAATCGGAGGCATAATCACTAGCTCACTGTGGGGGCTCGGTCCAATCCATGCAAAATCTTTGGGTTTCACAGTAGATCAGATAGCGATATTCATGAGTATCTTTGTTGTGGGAGGATTAGTATTTCAACTTCCAGTGGGTCGCTTGTCAGATTACTATGACCGCAGAAAAGTGTTGTGGTGCGTTACATTAGCAGCACTCTTTCCTTCTGTAGTATTAAGCTTCGGCCCTCTGATTACGTCTGGCCTCACATTTATCAGCATTTCAATTCTTGGTGGCTTAGTAGCAACAATTTACCCCTTAAGCATTTCATATGCCAATGATTATCTTGAGCCTGATGAGATAATCTCTACCAGTGCCGGCTTTGTCCTTATCTTCGGGATTGGTTCAGGGCTTGGACCGATTGCCTGCTCAGCCTTGATAACCTTTGCAGGTTCTTATGGCCTGTTTGCCTTAGTCACCGGGTCACTTACTATATTAACACTATATATTTCCTTCAGAATGCGACAACGTCAATGGGTACCTACCCACGAAAAAGAGGCATTTGTAGCGTTTCCTGAACAACCTGCTCCAACCATAATATCGGACATGGATCCCAGAGTAGGAAATCAGAAAAACTTAGACTTAGAAGGAAATGAAATTAAAAAATTTGGGTGACCAGTTAAAAACAGGAACTTTTTTCGCGAATTTCTAATTATCCAGTCCACTGGCATAATTTATCTTGAGCAGTTCATACCTTCGAATTCCGCCAGGTGCGCTAAATTCGATTTCGTCACCCACTTCTTTACCCAAAAGCGCTTTAGCAATAGGGGAAGTATTGGAAATCTTGCCGAGATCAACATCGGCTTCCAGTTCCCCCACTATCTGATACCGTACCTCTCGATCACCTTGTTCTTCCCACAAATCAACCCAAGCGCCAAATACCACTTTACCATTCGCATTAAGCTCAGCAGGATTAATTATCTCGGCGCGACCTAGTTTTGACTCCAATTCGCGTATTCTCCCCTCAATAAAACCTTGCTGTTCTCGCGCAGCATGATATTCAGCATTTTCCGAGAGATCTCCATGAGCTCTCGCTTCTGCGATAGCCTCTATAATTTTTGGTCTATGCTCTTTTTTCAATCGACTGAGTTCACTCCACAAAACCTTAGATCCTTCAGGTGTGAGAAGAATTCTATCCATTAGTCCAACCTTAATATCGAAATTAGTATGTTCAAAATGACAGTCCTAAGACATCTTGCATATCGTATAAACCATTTGATTGATCTGCTAACCAAAGAGCAGCACGAACCGAACCTTGAGCATAAATATCTCGACTCGTTGCTTTATGGCTAATTTCTACACGCTCCCCTAGTCCCGCAAACCATATACTATGCTCACCAACAACATCTGCCGCTCGTATGGTTGAAAATCCTATGCTTTTATCTTTGCGTTCGCCTATCTGGCCATTACGACTATAAACTCCATCAGTTTTTAAATTTCTTTGAAGCGTATCAGCCACCACTTCACCCATTTTAATTGCTGTTCCTGACGGAGCATCTATCTTATGTCGATGATGAGCCTCTAATATTTCAATATCTACTGAATCTCCGAGTGTTCGGCAAGCTAATTCGATCAGCTTTAAGGTTAAATTGACTCCGATACTCATATTTGGCGACATTACTATCCCGATATCTTCTGAAAGATTCTTTATTTTTACCTTTTGTGCGGTATCCAAACCTGTCGTACCAATCACTATCTTTCGATCGTTAGCATGACAAAATTCTAAATTTGACATCGTGGAATTCGGTAAAGTGAAGTCTATTAGGACATCAAAATTCCCGCTCTCAATTGAGTCGCTTAGAATAAGACCTGGTGTATCAATCCCCACTAAACTGCCAACTTCGGTTCCTAATAAAGGATGTTTTATTTGTTCATATGCATGAGTAATTTGGAGACTTGAATTGTCTGCAACCGCTTTTAGTATTGACCGCCCCATTCGACCAGCGGCTCCAGCAATAGCGACACGAGTCATATCAAGGATTCCAAACAATTAATTAGTCTCGAAATTGATGACAAAATCATGACTTTAACCTCCAATATGGGACATTTCTACACGGCCTGAACGATTCACTTCAATCGGTAATTGACCTCGAATTTGGGAATACTGATCCTTTCGATTCGACCAAATGGATCGGATGCATTTTGTTAAGGCCTTATCACTAGCTCCTTCACGTACCAATTTCTTAAGATCATGCCCCTGACTCGCGAACAAACAAGTATAGAGGACTCCCACAGCAGAAATACGCGCTCGACTACAGTCACTACAAAAAGGCTCAGTAACTGATGAAATAAATCCTATCTCACCAGAGCCATCTAAATAACGCCAACGCTTAGCTACCTCGCCGTCATAATTTGGAGAAGTGGGAACAATTGGAAAATCATGTTTGATAATACTAATCATTTGGCTAGCCGGCACAACTTCATCGATCTTCCAACGATTAGTAGATCCAACATCCATAAATTCTATGAACCGCAAAATTATACCTGTTTTCCTAAAATAATTAGCTAAGTCTAAGATGCTATGTTCATTAAAACCACGACGAATAACGGCATTGACTTTTATCTGATCAAATTCAGCTTTACGCGCATTTTCAATACCCTCAAGTACTTTCTTGATAGGTACATTTACATCATTAACTCTCTGAAAAGTCTTTTCATCTAACGCATCGAGGCTAATATTTATCCGCCTCAATCCCGCTTCACGAAGCCGAATCGCCCTATCCTTAGTTAACATTGATGCGTTGGTTGTCATGCTAACATCGCGTATGCCATCGATAGAGGCAAGCATTTCGATTAATTGTTCTAAATCTCTTCGAATTAAAGGTTCACCACCAGTAATTCTTAGCTTTCTAACGCCGTTGATTGCGAACACTTTTGCAATACGAAATATTTCCTCAAGTCGGAGTAACTCGCCTCTTGGTACAAACTGGTAATTAGGCCCAAAAATCTCACGCGGCATGCAGTAAACACATCGAAAATTGCAACGATCAGTTACAGAGATACGCAGATCCCGAATCGGTCGGCTCAATTGATCTTTAATCTCAATAGTACTATTTATGCCCATTATCTAGCCCGTGCGCTACAGCAACATACGCTTCCATTAACTCTAGGGGATTTTTTAACAAACGCTCTTTCCAATTTCCCAACCTTAGCTTAGATTGTATGAGTCCACGAATAACACCAATGTGCTCTGTTAAGCCCAACGCGTTTGCGCCCACAAGCACATCATTGTCGAACTGTAAATCAATATAACGGTATCGCTTGGGATCCGAAAGTTCTACCGACTCGCCCCCTTTGACGCCCTCCCATAAGCCGAAGGACGTCGAAATTAGACCCATAGTATCAAGAATATTCATATTAAGGCAGCCACGATGCACAACTTCACTGCTTTCAACCATGTTTGCAGCTGCAACATTACCGTGCTCGACGGCTGTTGGTTGTATCGCTTGAACGCTGTAGCCACCAGTAGAAAAGTCTCTACCTTGGCAAACATCACCAGCAGCATAAACATCCGAAATTCCAGTTTTTAAGTGATCATCCACTAGAATTCCATGGTCTATCTCAATTCCCGATCCTTCCAAAAAGCTGTTGTTCGGCTTAACTCCTGTAGCAGTAATCACCAAATCAGCAATCAAATTTTGGCCATCAGCAAGACACACCTCTAAAGGTTGGGTATCAGAAATTCCTACTACTTGAGTTCCAGTTAGCACCCGAACGCCTCGACCTTCGCACCAATTTTTTATTAGGTTGCCTGATACTTCATTCATCATTCTCGGAACCATGCGATTCTCGCGTTCAACCACCGTTAGATCTACGCCCCGTGACGCTAATGCCTCAAGAATTATGCATCCAATGAACCCCGCCCCCATCAGGACGACCTTAGAGTTAGGTTTAGCTCTTTGAGCTATATGTCGAGCGTCCTCCAGAGTCCAACAGTGGTGTACTCCCAATTGATCAACGCCTTCAATTGGAGGGGAAACAGGAGTTGAGCCTGTCGCAATCAAAAGCCGATCATACGAAAAAAATTTCTCTGACGTGAGTTCAATAGTTTTATGACTTGGGGAAACCGACATTACCCGACTTTGGATGATCTCGATATTCTTATCTTCAAAATAATTTTCTGACTTCCTTAGATAGGTTCCGTCCTCTTTAATACGATCTCTCAAAAGATACGGTATTGCCATTCGTGAGTATGGAGGCTCTGGTTCATCACTAATAATAACTACCTCTGACTCTGCGTCATATCGACGTAGCGCCTCAGCTCCCAAAACACCTGCCGGCCCCGATCCAATTATTACATGACGCATGTGTTAACTTCTCCAGGCAACTATTACATTATCCAAGTGTAGTCGCGTTCAATTTCAATCACCAAACTAATTATCTAATAGTTTTTTCGGCCCAACTTCGCATACGCTCATATCCAGTTGAATCAGAATCAACGAACGTTATAGCCTCTGTCGGACATGCATCTGCACACGCCGGCGCTCCACCACATAGATCGCACTTTATAACAGTTCCCGTATCCTTGTTATAGTTGATGGTGCCAAAAGGACAAGCGATAGTGCATACCTTACATCCCACGCACCTATCTTCTAGAACATCCTTAGCGCCTGTAGCTAAGTTAATGACAATGGCATCAACGGGACATGATTGCATACACCAAGCATCCGAGCACTGAGTGCATGTATAAGGTACAGAATAACGTCCATGTTCAAATTCGAACACCTTAATTCTTGATTTTGCAGGATTAAACACCCCCTCATTCTCAAACGAGCACGCCAATTCACACTGCAAACACCCAGTACACTTTTCAGCATTTATATGGAGTGATTTTTCCATTAATTTTTTCCTTTAGGCTAGAGCTATCAAACAGCAGTTACATAGATAGCTAGCGTAGCTCCGGTATTTTTACCTATATTGTGCGTTACCTAGGGAGAATTTAGCAATTTTTTGTTAGGATTTGTGATAAGCGGAGGGCTCGATACCAATAAAAACTGCTAGACCAACTATCTTAAGCTAAAAAGTCTTTCGATGATCTTGCCCTAAAACGCTAGAATTGTCTCTAATGACACATTCTACCTGCAATATGGTCTTTCAGAATACATTATTAAAATTAGCAAAACCAGAGACTATCAGCCTAAAGACTAATGAATAGAACTCTTGTATTTACACTAAAGATGTCGGTATTCATCGCGCTATTCATTATTATTTTTTATGCAATAGATTGGCGTGATAGTTATTCCATCTTAAACCCTGAAGGCGAAGTTATTTTGCGTGTAGAGGGGGCTATCTTAGGAGAATGGAAAGATAAAGACGTACGCTTTGTTCCAAATAAAGCCACAACTGCTGAAATTATCAGAAAGGGCGGCACAAATGATGGAAAACAAATAATAATTAGTCCGAGCTTACCAACTTATCTTAAGAACCTCGATCTTCTGCTCTTTTCTTTAGGAGCGTTTTGTTTTGTAACTTCGATCATCATATTAAATATGCGTTGGTGGTGGCTACTGCGAGCTAATATGTTTAATGTCGGTGTCCTCGAGGTACAAAAATTAGCCTGGATTGGATTTTTCTTTAACAATGTTATTCCAGGCTCCACAGGTGGTGACGTGGTCAAAGCTGTTTATATCGCTAAAAGATTCTCTACTGATAAGGTATCAGCTCTTGTTTCAGTTTTTGTTGATCGTATAGTGGGCTTATTATCATTGTTATTTTTAGCATGTCTCGCAAGCTTAATGGCTGTGGATGATTTCCCTCAGATTGCAATCACTGTTTGGCTTTTAAGTCTCGGTGCTGCCCTGTTTGGTGCTTGTTTGATCAGCGCTAATTTAAGAAAATTAATTCGTATTGATCATGTCATTAATCGTCTCCCCGGCAGGATAGCCAGGGTTTTACTAGAAATAGATAGATCAGTACTCCACTACCGTCAGCATCTACGGGGTATATCGGTATGGATATTCGCAAGTCCAATTACGTATAGCCTCTTTATTGCTAGCTTCTGGTTAATGGATAAATCTCTTGGCATCGGATTAAGTATTCTTGAATACTGCTTCGTAGTGCCCATTGCTACCGTCATCCAGGGCATCCCTATTGCTCCAGCAGGTTGGGGTATTGGCGAAGCTGTTTACGGTACATTGATTGGCAAAGTCGGCGCTCTAACGCAACCGACGATTGAGGGGGCAGAACAAATATGGAGGACACGTGGTGTGACTCTATCGGTGCTTCATCGAACACATGTTGTTGCATGGTCTTTAATTGGCGGTATTTTCTTTCTAATTCATCGTTCTAGAAGTCAAAATAGAAAACCTCATTAAATAAGCATATTAATAAAGAATTTTGATTTAATGAAAAAAATACAAAAATCTAACTCAGGATAGGATTATCAGAAAATAATGTTGCGAGTACGAATTAGATATCTGGAGATGACTCATAAGCCAGATTGCGTAACTCATATACGGCCGCCCCGACAATTCACGATTAAAGCTATACATCAGCCTGAGCCATCCTTTTATCGTTTTCTTTACCATCAAATTGGGGAGCCTTGGCTTTGGTATGAGCGCAGACTATTCAGCGATGATGAATTGATCTCCATTATTCATCGCAGTGATATTTCTGTTAATGTCCTATATTCCCATGGGTCACCAGTAGGCTTTTTTGAGTTGGATAGTCGCTTTAACAATGAAATTGAGCTAGCATATTTTGGTCTACTCGAAAGTTTCATTGGGCAAGGTTTGGGTACATGGCTGCTTGATCAAGCACTAGATTTAGCCTGGTCAAAAAATCCGAATCGGATCTGGGTACATACTTGTAACTTAGACCATCCAAATGCAATTCGAGTTTATGAACGTGCTGGATTTGTTCTTTATCGCGAAAAAACTATTGAAATTGAAGACCCGAGAACTCAACCTTTCTGGCAGGCACCGCTTATTTAGTTGAGCTCGGCCTTGTCACCTTTATCACTAAGCCAAGCTTTACGGTCTGGCGCTCTTTTTCGCCCAAGCAATAAATCTAATATTTTCTCTGCTTGGCCTTGTCGATCTAAATTTAATTGAATGAGTCGCCTCGTATTAGGGTTCATAGTAGTTTCTCGAAGCTGAATTGGATTCATCTCACCAAGACCTTTAAAGCGTTGAACAGCAATTGCTACTGACTTTTGTTCGGCTTTGATCCCATCCACAATTATTTTTCGTTCTTTTTCGTCAAGGGCATAAAAAACTTTTTTTCCACAATCAATTCGGTATAAAGGTGGCATCGCAACGCATACCCTTCCTTCTGCTACGAGTGGCTTAAAATGTTTGAGAAATAATGCACACAGTAGTGTAGCAATGTGTGCACCATCAGAATCAGCATCAGCAAGAATACAAACACGTCCATAGCGCAGGCTCGACAAATCTGATGAGCCGGGATCGACACCAAGTGCTACAGCTATATCATGAACCTCTTGAGAACTCAAGACTTCCGAGGGGTCAACCTCCCAAGTATTCAGAATCTTACCTCTCAAGGGCATTATCGCCTGGTAATCCTTATCCCTAGCCTGCTTAGCTGAACCTCCGGCGGAATCACCCTCTACCAAAAATAGTTCAGTTCGCTCCAAATCCTGCTCAATGCAATCCGCTAATTTCCCAGGTAAAGTTGGTCCAGATGCGATAGTCTTGCGGGCAACTTTTTTTCCTGCTCGAATCCTTAGTTGTGCATTGTCAATAGCTAATTGAGCTATTTGCTCTGCTTCTAGAGTATTCTGATTAAGCCATATACTGAACGCATCTTTAATTACATTATTTATAAATGTATTCGCATCTCTAGAAGCGAGTCGCTCCTTAGTCTGGCCACTAAATTGTGGGTTCTCTAATCGTATAGATAGAACATAATTGCACCTAGCCCAAACATCCTCGGATGTCAATTTCACTCCTCTTGGTAAAAAATCTCTAAACTCACAGAACTCTCGTACAGCATCAGTTAAGCCAGCACGAAAACCATTAGTATGAGACCCGCCCTGAATAGTCGGTATTAAATTGACATAACTTTCAGTGGTTTGAGTTAAATCATCTGTCATCCATACTACCGCCCAATCTACCTCCTGATCATCACCACTAAAATGACCGAAAAATGTTTCTTCCGGCAGAAAATTCTCGGAATTGATTGCACTTAACAAATAATCTCTAACGCCATCTTGATATTTCCACTCCTCTGAATTCTTCGGTGTAACTTCATCCTTAAAAATTAGTTTTAACCCTGAACACAAGACCGCTTTTGCTCTTAAGAGCCGCTTTAGATTTGGAATAGAAAACTCTACATTATCAAAAAACTTAGTGTCCGGCCAAAATCTAATTTGTGTTCCGGTATTCTTGCTGCCAACTATGCCCACACTTTTTAACGAAGTTTTAGGCTTGCCATCAACAAAGCTCATAAAAAACTTTTTACCGCTACGCTTGACGCTAACTTCCAATTTCTGAGACAAGGCATTGACAACCGATACGCCCACTCCATGAAGCCCCCCAGAAAATCGGTAATTCTTCGATGAAAACTTAGCTCCTGCATGTAACCGAGTCATGATTACTTCAACTCCACTAACCTTTTCACCCTTATGGTGATCAACCGGCATGCCACGGCCGTTATCAATCACAGAAAGCGACCCATCGTTATGATGTATGACTTCGATCTGATTGGCAAAGCCTGCAATAGCTTCATCAACACTATTATCCACCACTTCCTGAGCAAGATGGTTAGGTCGTTCAGTAATAGTGTACATTCCCGGCCGCTTACGAACCGGATCTAATCCTTTCAGAACTTCAATTGATGAAGAGTCGTATCTACTGGGCATGTGGCAGCTTCTTGCAAATTTTGCGTTAGGTAAATACTAACAAATACTGCTAGTTAAACTGTGATGGAAAAAACTAGTCTGAGGTCAAATCCGCCCGCAAAGAATCTGCTAACGCACCTGATACTAGACTAACGCTATGTTCATATTCAACATGATCAAATCCAATCGAAAACTCTTCTCCCGATTTAATTACCGCTCTCATGCTCTCAGGTAACTGGAAACGTAAAAAATGAACAGCCGATGTTTTGTGGGATGTGGTTCGGTCTAAATCCTCATCAGCAAGAGCAAAAACTGGATCTGCATCGCCAGTTTTAACCCAACACGAGTTTTCAATTCCTACAAATCGAGCCAATGCTGCGCGCCGCGCATCAACATCAGGTATTTGGATCATCATCGTCGCTTTCCAGTTATTGCCCTCTGGGATTAATGAATTATAGGCATCCAACTCATCTTGTATTCCCCTTCTCTCAAAGATTTTCTCGGTTCTGAGCATTTCCTGAATCTGGTAGGCTACCGTTTTTTTATCTTCAAAAAACAAAACAATATCGGGCCCTATCAAAATCTGTCGGGCTCTTTTATGGTCTATGACTCCAGCTCGATATGTATTTCTCACCTCATCATACTTCTCTAGAGACATCAAATCTTCTAACTTAATTTCATTCATCTAACTGGATCCCATTTCAAATAAACAAAAAAATGGGCCGATCCAAGCCGGCCCCTCTTTTTGCTTCTAACCCAAGGCCTATCGCCCTTTGTTTACTAATCAACCATCAAGTCCGTCTAAAGCGCGTTGAAAACGATTTGCATGGGAACGTTCCGCTTTTGCTAAAGTCTCAAACCAATCAGCGATCTCATCAAACCCTTCGTCTCTCGCCGTCTTTGCCATTCCGGGGTACATATCCGTGTACTCATGCGTTTCACCAGAAATTGCAGCTTTTAAGTTATCACTCGTGGCGCCAATTGGTAGGCCTGTTGCGGGGTCACCAACTGCCTCAAGATGCTCTAAATGTCCATGTGCATGTCCCGTTTCCCCTTCGGCCGTCGAACGAAATACTGCAGAAACATCGTTATAACCCTCGACATCAGCTTTTGCTGCAAAATAAAGATAGCGTCGATTTGCCTGTGATTCACCCGCAAATGCATCTTTTAGATTTTGCTCGGTATGGCTCCCCTTTAGTTCCATATACGATCTCCTTATAATTAATCGTTCATTAAAAATGTTCAGTATTCACAATGAAAATACTTTAGAATGATTCTAAAATATGCTAAGACCATCGTCAACGATAAGAGGTCTTTTCCGCAAATAAATTATTCAATTAACGCTAAAAAATTAGGAATTTGATGTCAAGAACTATGTTCCAATTATTTGCAGGCTATGATAGGTTTGATATCAGGAAACTTGAGTCCTAATGAAATAATCAAAAATCTGAAATTCTGTGGCGCGATCAACTAAACCGAAATTAGCTGACTTTGAGAAATCACTTAAAGAACTCGAAGCGATAGTCGAGCGTATGGAAAAAGGTGAACAAAGTCTGGAGGCGTCACTCAAAGATTTTGAGCGAGGCAATGCCCTCGCGATAGCCTGTCGGGCGAGCTTAGATGATGCAGAACAAAGAGTCGAAAAGCTAGTCGAGAAAGCTGGAATTTTTGAACGGGAACCCTTCGAACCTGAGAGCGAGTGAAAAGCTCAGGCGTATTGGATGATTGTTGGCAAAATTGGCGCCATCGCGTTGATGAATATTTAGATCAATATTTGCCGATCGCCAAAAATACCCATGAACCAGAAAATCTATACAAGGCTATCCGATATGTTGCTCTTGGAAATGGTAAACGATTCAGAGCCGCCCTCGTCTATGCAACAGGCAAGGCGCTAGGCTCAAATGCGGAAAAGCTAGATATCCCTGCGTGCGCAGTCGAGCTAATACACGCATTCTCACTCGTGCATGATGATCTTCCATCGATGGACGATGACGCAATGCGACGCGGCAAACCAAGCTGCCATATTGCTTTTGATGAAGCAACTGCAATCTTGACAGGAGATGCACTTCAAAGTCTAGCATTTGATTTATTAACAAGTGCTTCAAACCTTTATTCTTCTAAATTACAGATCAAAATGGTAGATATTCTTTCTAAAGCGACGGGGCCTTTTGGAATGGCTGGTGGACAAGCTATCGACCTAAATTCCTCGGAAGCTACCTGTACAGAAAGCATTCTGACCACTATGCATCAACTTAAAACTGGAGCTCTTATTGCTGCATCCGTGCAACTTGGAGCTCTTGCAGCCGATGTAAACAATCCTTACACCTTATCATTGCTAAATGACTTTGGAATGACATTGGGCTTAGCTTTTCAGATAACTGACGATATACT
Organism: Acidiferrobacteraceae bacterium; assembly: GCA_002721105.1. Next base: position 52,096 of record PBJL01000030.1, read on the forward strand.
TGACGGTACATCAGAGTCACAAATTCTCGGTAAAACAGTTGGATCAGATCGACGAAATGAAAAACCCACATACCTTACAGTTTTAGGAGAATCAGAGGCGCGAAACATTGCTGTAGAATATAGAAATCTCGCAATAGCCAAGCTAGCGAAATTATCTAAGTATCCTATGGATACGACAAATTTGCTAGGACTGACTAAATTTGTGACTAATCGCCACAACTAACAATTGAAATTAATAATATGATTTTTGTCCATTAGCCAGTGAACATACTATGGCTTCATTAGATAGATATCCTCTGCTAAATCAAATCAATTCACCGACTGATCTTCGCAGTATGGATGAATCCATGCTTAGCGATGTCGCAAATGAGCTCCGCGAATATTTGTTAGAAACCATCTCTGAAGTAGGAGGTCATCTAGCAGCTGGGCTTGGAACGGTCGAACTGGCTACGGTTTTGCATTATGTATTCCGAACCCCGGAAGATCGCTTAGTATGGGATATTGGGCACCAAGCCTATCCCCATAAAATTCTGACTGGTCGAAAGAACCGACTCTCGACAATAAGAAAAGATGGAGGTCTTTCTGGGTTTCTCCAAAGAAATGAAAGTATTTATGACACTTTCGGTGCGGGACACGCAGGCACATCAATCAGCGCGGCACTGGGTATGGCTACAGCTACGCAACTTTCAGGAGAAAACAGAAAAATTGTAGCAATAATTGGCGACGGGGCATTAACCGCAGGGGAGCCGATAGAAGCATTGAACAATGCAGGCGCGCTTGATACTGATTTGTTAGTAATTTTAAATGATAACGAAATGTCGATTTCACGAAATGTGGGCGCTTTGTCCAACTACCTAGCACGCATCTTATCTGGCCGAACGTACACTACGGTACGTGCAGGTGGTAAAAAAGTGCTAGGAACCATGCCACCAATGCAGGCTCTGGCACGACGCTGGGAAGAACACCTTAAAGGAATGGTTATTCCAAGCACTTTATTTGAAGAATTGGGTTTCTACTACGTGGGGCCAATTGATGGTCACAACATTCGTACATTGACAACAACGCTTCGCAATTTGCAGTCTATGAAAGGGCCTAGATTCTTACATGTGGTTACTCAAAAAGGTAGAGGATACGAACCCGCCGAGGGGCAACCAACAATTTTTCATGGAGTAACACCTTTTGACAAAACCACAGGGAAAATAGAAAAAAAACGGGCAGAAAGAACTTTCACAAGTGTGTTTTCTGACTGGCTCTGTGACACTGCTAAAATGGATCACCGACTTGTTGCTATTACACCCGCAATGCGAGAAGGTTCTGGTTTAGTCCGTTTTGCTGAAGAATTCCCGGATCGTTACTTCGATGTTGGGATAGCAGAACAGCATGCTTTGACCTTTGCTGCTGGATTAGCATGTGAAAAATTTAAACCAGTCGTAGCGATATATTCAACTTTCCTGCAAAGAGCTTATGACCAATTAATTCATGACATTAGCATACAAAAACTAGACGTAACGCTTGCGATTGATCGGGCGGGTATCGTTGGTGGAGATGGCGAAACACATCAAGGAATCTTTGATTTGAGCTATCTTCGGTGCATACCAAACATTGTTGTAATGGCGCCTTCCAACGAAGCAGAAAGTCGAAATATGCTCTACACTGCCTATGAATTTGATGGCCCAGCAGCAGTACGTTATCCCCGAGGAATCGGGCCAGGTGTCGCAGAAAACCGGCAGATGTCGATGATTCCAATTGGCACGGCTGAAATAATTCGGAATGGACATAGTATCGTTATTCTTGCCTTTGGATCGATGCTAAAACCAAGTCTTGAGGCGGGAGATCAACTAAACGCTACCGTTGTTAACATGCGTTTCGTAAAACCCTTGGATAGTCATTTAATCACAAGCCTTGCGGAATCCAATGAGCTAATCGTTACTGTTGAAGAAAACGTCCTAAAAGGAGGTGCTGGATCTGGAGTAAATGAACTCCTAAATCAGAATAATTTAGATACCCAAACCTTAAATTTGGGCTTGCCAGATCAGCACATTGAACATGGATCTCCCTCAAAGATACTTGAAAAATATGGTCTTGACGCAGTAGGGATCTATCAGTCTATCTTGTCAAAAAGCTCAATTAGGGTTGCTGTAAATTTAAGCACTGCTTAGACTATCCAATCCATAAGCTGAAACCTTTACTAATAATGAATTTATCGGAGCCATTGTCAGTTGATACGAAAATTGCTGACGTTCAAAATTCTGTCGACACCCGTAACTTGAAAATTGATAAGGTGGGTGTGAAAGAGCTACGTCATCCAGTACAGATCATAGATCGTAGAGGATTACAGCAACAGACAATCGCAACATTTAATATGTATGTGGAATTACCTCATAACTTTAAAGGTACCCACATGTCACGTTTTGTTGAGATCTTAAATAGAAATGACCGTGATGTTTCGATGGAATCATTCCCAACGATGTTGCACGAGGTAATTAATCATTTGGATGCTGAAAAAGGCTGTGTAGAGATGTCATTTCCTTTTTTTCTGAAGAAAAAAGCACCCGCGACTGAAGTAGAAAGCCTAATGGATTATGAAGTGACTTTGGCTGGTGAAGCAAACAAAGAACAAGCTCTAAGTTCGGTCAAGGTTACTGTACCTGTAACTAGCCTTTGTCCGTGCTCTAAAGAAATTTCAGAGTATGGAGCACATAATCAAAGATCTCATGTTACAGCCACCATCCACACCACAAATCTAATTTGGATAGAAGAGGTTATTGAAATAATCGAGGACGAAGCAAGTTGTGAGCTATATGGTATTTTAAAGCGCCCTGACGAAAAGTATGTCACCGAAAAAGCTTACGACAATCCAAAATTCGTGGAAGATTTAGTTCGAGATATTGCTGGTCGGTTCAATGCCGATGACCGATTTCAGGCCTACACTATCTCAGCCGAGAATTTTGAATCTATTCATAATCATTCTGCCTATGCGGAAATTACTTATGGCAATCCAAGTCTAAAATAGTGGGGTTTTTTGAACTTCAATAAATGTCAGTTTAGTGACCTCGCCCATTAATGACAATGCTATATCTATACAACAATATTTGACAATAAAGTGGCAATCAACATAAATAAGGACCCAATTGTGATTGCAGGCGTGGCAAGAACCCCACTGGGTGCATTTCAGGGTTCCTTGGCGAATGCTCCGGCGAGTCTGCTAGGATCCACAGTTATTAATGCAGCCGTGGAAAGATCTGGAATCGAAGCCGATCTGATAGAAGAAGTGATAATGGGTTGTGTCTTGTCAGCAGGGCAAGGGCAAGCACCAGCAAGACAAGCAGCTCTAGGTGGGGGTTTATCGCTTCACACAAGCTGCACTACCATAAATAAAATGTGTGGGTCGGGGATGAAAGCAGTCATGTTGGCCCATGACATGATCGTTGCTGAAAACGCCAACATTATTGTAGCAGGCGGCCAAGAAAGTATGACTAATGCGCCATATCTTTTGCCTAAAGCTCGAGTTGGTCATCGATTAGGTCACTCTAAAGTACTTGATCATATGTTCTTTGATGGTTTAGAAGACGCGTATGATCGAGGGACGTTGATGGGAGAATTCGCTGAACAATGCGCAGCTCACTACGGATTTACTCGCGAAGATCAAGACGATTACGCAATTGAATCTTTGACTCGTGCTAAAGAAGCTATTGAAAACGGGGCCTTTACTAATGAGATCGCCAAGGTGGCCATAGAAGAAAAAGGTGAAAGTCAGGTTATCAGTACTGATGAAGCTCCACTTAAAGCTAACGTTGAAAAAATACCACAACTACGTCCCGCTTTTCGAAAAGATGGAACGGTTACAGCAGCAAATGCTAGTTCAATCTCAGATGGCGCAGCCGCTTTGGTCTTGATGAAACTATCTGATGCAGAAAAAGGTGGTCATGTGCCTCTCGCAAAGATCCTTGGCCATGTAACATTTTCCCAAGAACCACGCTGGTTTACCACAGCTCCGATTTCTGCAATACACACTCTTTTGGAAAAAATTGATTGGAAGCCAGACGATTCTGACCTTTACGAAATAAATGAAGCCTTTGCTGTAGTGCCAATGGCTGCAATACAAGAACTTGGTATTACCGGTGAAAAAACTAATATTCATGGTGGAGCCTGTGCGTTAGGTCATCCTATCGGAGCATCTGGCGCACGAATTATTGTTACTCTTTTGCATGGATTAGAACGACATGACCTATCTCGAGGCGTAGCAGCATTATGTATCGGTGGAGGCGAAGCCACAGCGATGGCGTTTGAACGACTGAAATAAAAATCGATTAATCACCCAAACAATATGACCGTAGCCAGTCATTTCTATAACCAACCTTTAGTCTCTAATGGAAAGTGGTGCTCGAACTGAATAGAATCCCGCATTCCAAACAGCAGAAACTATAGAATCTACATCTTGTCTTCGGTGTCAATTTTCATATCATTAAACTAACCATGAAACCAATTAGACGCGCATCAACGGTAGCAGTTAGCGTGGGAAATGTAACTATCGGTGGTAGTCATCCGATAGTCGTGCAGTCAATGACTAATACAGAAACAGCTGATGTTGAAGCTACCACTAATCAAATTCAGTCACTGGTCACAGCCGGATCGGAACTCGTCCGAATTCCAGTAAATACCGCTGAAGCAGCTCAAGCAGTGCCTGAAATTTATGCCAAATTAAAAAGTCATAAGTGTGATGTACCTCTGATTGGTGATTTCCATTTTAATGGCCATAAGTTACTACAAAATTATCCTGACTGCGCAAAATCTCTCGCAAAATATCGAATTAACCCTGGAAATGTGGGTCGTGGAAGTAAACACAACGAACAATTTTCAGAGATGATCGAATGCGCACTTAGATACAATAAACCTATTCGCATTGGTGTCAACTGGGGATCTTTGGATCCCGATCTTCTCTCACAACTACTAGACGAGAATGCATCACTAGCTGTGCCCAGATCGCTTGATGACATTAAGAGATATGCGTTGGTAGAGTCGGTACTGAGGAGTGCTGACTTTGCAAAAAAACAAGGCTTGCCTGAAAACAAAATTATACTTTCTTGCAAAGTCAGTGCAGTACCTGATTTGATTAGTATTTACCAAGAACTATCGCTAAGAACTAAACTACCTTTACACCTGGGACTTACCGAAGCAGGCATGGGAGATAAGGGAATTGTATCATCGGTAGCCGGTCTAGCAATTCTAATTCAGAAGGGTGTGGCCGACACTATACGCGTATCACTAACACCTGAACCTGGCGGCGATCGAGCACGTGAAGTTCGAATTGCGCAAGAAATTTTACAGAGCATTGGTGTAAGATCATTTACACCTCAAGTTGTATCATGTCCGGGATGTGGAAGAACAAGCAGCGATTACTTTCAAAGACTGGCAAAAGATATTGAAAACTATATTCGAAACAATATGCCAACATGGAAAAAACAATATCAGGGAGTAGAAGAAATGACCGTAGCTGTGATGGGTTGTGTTGTCAACGGCCCCGGTGAAAGTAAAAATGCCGATATCGGCATTAGCCTCCCAGGAAGTGGGGAGCGTCCCGTAGCTCCCGTATATGAAAATGGACAAAAAACAGTGACACTAAAAGGTAGTAACATATCCCAACAGTTCATCCAAATTCTAGAAGCACACGTGGCTAATCAATATGCCAAAAAAAGTTATTAGTGAGAAAAGTTACAAACACCTTGTAGAGTTAGCTAGAAAGAGGACCAGTCTACTTTTCCCATCGTTGAAAAACTACACTCGAGTTTGTTCCGCCAAATCCAAAACTATTACTCATTACTACATTCAAATTTGCGTTATCTACAGTTTCTTGGACAATCGGATATTCATTTGCGCCAGAGTCGAGCTTTTTGATATTAATCGATGGAGCAATAAAATCTTTCTCCAACATTAGGAGAGAGTAGACCGCCTCATTAACGCCAGCTGCACCTAGGGCGTGTCCAGTCATTGATTTGGTTGCGCTAATCCTTGGTATATCCTTACCGAACACTTTCCTTATAGCCTCGAGCTCCCTAATATCCCCTATCGGAGTACTGGTACCATGAGTATTTATATAATCAACTGGTTTTTTTATACTCTGAATTGCTTGCTGCATACAACGCTCTGCTCCTTCTCCTGAAGGCTGCACCATATCATAACCATCCGATGTGGATCCGTGACCAACCAACTCAGCATATATTTTCGCTCCTCTAGCTAAAGCATGTTCGAGCTCTTCAACAACCAAAATACCGCCCCCACCAGAAATAACAAAGCCATCCCGCTCCGCATCATATGCTCTCGATGCGACCTCAGGGCAAGCCTTATATTTAGACGATAACGCCCCCATAGCATCAAATAACATTGTCATCGCCCAATGTAATTCTTCTCCGCCGCCAGCGAATACTATGTCCTGTTTGCCAAGTTGAATTAAGTCGGCTGCATTGCTGATACAATGCCCGCTAGTTGCGCAGGCAGAACTAATAGAATAAGCGATGCCTCGGATCCCAAAGGCTGTGCTAAGGCAAGCCGCATTGGTGCTAGACATTGTCCGAGTAACCATATAGGGCCCTACCCTTCTGATCCCCTTAGAACGCAACAAATCCGCCGCCTTAACAATATTTTCTGGGGAACCACCACCTGTACCCACAACTAAGCCAGTTCTGGGACTACGGATTATTTCGTTGCTTAAATTTGCATCTGTCAATGCTTCTTCTAGCGCCAAATAATTATATGAAGCTGAATCGCCCATAAAGCGTTTGACTTTCCGATCAATAATTGCATCCAAATCTATATCTAACGCGCCATGCACATGTGACCGAAACTTAAGGTCACTATATTCCGCGCTGAATTTCACACCCGATCGTCCCTTATGTAACGCTTCACAGACTGCATCCTTACCTATACCGATACTAGAGACGATACCGAGACCTGTTATTACAATTCTGTTCATGATTTCATTCTTGAGGCTGTTTGCCCAACCTGAAATAAACCAACACGGAGATCTCTGCCTGTATAAATGAGTTTTCCATCCGCCTCTACCTCACCATCAGCTATACCCATAAATAATCTTCGGGTGATCAATCGTTTTAAAGACACATGATACCTAACTTTAGAGCATTCTGGTGTAATTTGTCCGGTAAATTTAATTTCCCCAGCCCCCAATGCTCGACCTTGTCCTGGGCCACCCTTCCATCCCAAAAAAAAGCCTACTAATTGCCACAATGCATCTAGGCCCAAACAACCAGGCATAACAGAATCGTTTTCAAAATGACACTCAAAGAACCAAAGCTCTGGATTGATATCCAGTTCGGCAATAATTTCTCCTTTATCAAATGCGCCTCCATCCTCTGATATATGGGTAATTCGATCAAACATTAACATAGGAGGTAAAGGCAATTGAGCGTTCCCTGGGCCAAATAAATTACCATGCCCGCATGCAAGCAAATCTTCATAACTGTAATAATTCGGTTTTTTCAAAAAATTTATTCCTTCACCACAAAATTATGGTTAATCAATTAGTCTTCTGTAAGTTTTACACGATTAGATCATTTATCAAGATTACAGACGATAACATGTACACGCCGAGGACCATGTGCACCATACTCTATAGTTTGCTCTACATCAGCGGTCTTGGAAGGCCCGGTGATCAGATTAACTGATTTCGGCCATTGGCTATAAGTACGCCTAAGACGTTCCCAGAGATCTTCCTGCGACTCAAGAATATTATCGCTATCAAGCACTACTATATGATCATCGGAGAGAAAAAGATCAGAAGTTACAGACTCCTGGCTCTCAACAAAAACTAAGCTTCCAGTTTCTTCGATGGCAGAAAATGCCTCGCTAATTACCGTACGATCATGCTTTTGCGCAAATCTTTTGTGGATATTCCAATCATCAGGCCATTCGATATTTTTAATAATTGACCCTTTTCCGCAAACTAATTCAAAAGCCAAATCATGATGACCCAAATATTTTTCTAATGCCAACAACAGCTCAGACGATTTGCTTATAACGTCATATGTGCCCTTTACAGCCTCATGTTTTTTGCAAAAATTGGCTATCAAATCATAGTTCGTTTTGGTTCCAACTGACACATGTCGTTTTTGATTTTTATTCTCTAAGCTAGCAAATGATGCTGAGGATTTTTGTTTATCTCTACCCAATGAACGTCGAACTGCCGAAAGTATTGCGGTTCGTGACTCATTCATTTTTTTTGCCTTATTTTATCTTGCCACTGTTTTTGAAATGAGCGAGAAGCCGGTGCCGGGAAATCTCGCGTTTTTGTCCAACCACCCATAAGTGGGAGTTGTTTAATGAAACCGCTCTTTTTTCCTAATCGAGAAAATAACCATAAAGGAGGGGCTATCATAATTTGATAAAAACGAGGACGGAGTACTAAATATTGCCAAACTGCAAAAAAAATTTTGCTGGATAATGTAATTGATTGTCTTCGAAACTGTTCTGCACGATGTTTTCGAAGGAGATCTGGCAAAGGGATCCGTACAGGACAAACATCCTGACATGCTCCATTCAAAGAACAAGCATTTGGTAGATCGAAATTTGTGTCAAATCCTTGCATTAGAGTGGTCAAAACGGATCCCATAGGCCCCGGATAGACCCAACCATACGCATGGCCTCCTATGGCTGTGTATACAGGACAGTGATTTAAACATGCCCCACATCGGATGCAGCGCAACATCGCCTTGTACTCTCCTCCAAGCATCCCAGACCGTCCATTATCTAAAAGCACCACATGGTATTCTCTGCCATCACCGAACTGACCATTAAACTGTGGCCCTGAATATAAACTAGTATAAGCAGTCATCTCCTGACCGGTTGCACTACGCGCTAGAATCCGTAACATAGTGGAAAGATCTTCTAAAGACGGTATTACCTTCTCGATTCCTGCAATCACGATCTGCACTCTTGGTAGACAACTCGTCAAGTCGCCATTGCCTTCATTAGTTACGATTACACTGGAGCCAGTTTCAGCAACCAAAAAATTTGCTCCAGTAATACCAACATCAGCACTAAAAAAACGATCTCTTAATACACTACGTGCTTCATTAACTATTGCCTTTCTTTCATACACTCGCTCGAAATAACCAAGTGGTTGGTGGTAAGTATGAAATAATTCAGTGATTTGATCACGCGTTTTGTGCACTGCTGGCGCTATAATATGGCTTGGCTTTTCTGCGGCAAGCTGAACAATATACTCACCAAGATCAGTCTCTACAGGTTCTATACCTGCTCTCTCTAAAGCAGCATTCAACTCTATCTCTTCTGAGACCATCGACTTCCCTTTTGTTACCAGATTAGCTCCTGCATCTCGACACAGCTCAACGATCAAGGTGCTTGCTTCTTCTGCATTTCGAGCCCAGTGGACATGACCCCCATTTTCTAATACTCTATTTTCATACATTTCAAGATACTTATCGAGATGACTTAAGGTATGATCTTTTATATCTCGCGCAGCATCTCGTAGCGTTTCGAACTCGGGCAATTGTGAAACGGCCTCCTTCCGTTTGCCAACAAATCCCCCTTTTGCCCGATTCATTGCATTCTGTAAATCTTTATCATGCAAAGCTTTTTTTGCTCTGTCTTGAAAAGTTGGAAGACTATCCATCATCTAGTTTTTCCAATTCCAGATTCACCGGGCCATCGATGACTCCGGCTAAAACTTCTGCGACATGAAAAATTTGAAAAATCTTTCCCGATCTTTCAAGAAATCCGCCGATATTAAACAAACAACCAAGATCACCTCCAACCAAAATGTCTGCCTGGGTAGCAGCAATGTTTTTTACTTTATTCGCCACCATATGTGTAGAGATATCTGGATACTTCATACAAAAAAGACCACCAAATCCGCAACATTCACTAGTGTCTTTCATTTCTTGGATTTCTAAACCTTTTACGCTTGACAGTAACTTTCTTGGTTGCAGATCAATACCAAGCTCTCTCTTCGAAGAGCATGAATCATGATAAGTGCAAACACCATTCAGTTCAGTATCTACTTTTTGAATTTTTAGAATATCTACGAGAAATTGGGTCAACTCATAAGTCTTTTCTGACAGTCGGCGCGCCCTTTCTAACCAATATAAATCGGTCATAAATAAACGTGGGTAGTGTTCCCTAATCATGCCAGCACATGAGCCTGATGGCACTATGACATAGTCAAACTGTTCAAAAACTGAAATCACTTGACGCGCTACAGCCATAGCACCAAGGGTATCTCCTCTATTGTAAGTCGGTTGCCCACAGCAAGCTTGCAATTCCGGAACTTCAACCTTACATCCCGCATCTTCTAAGAGGCGAAGTGACGAAAATCCAACGGATGGACGAAAAATATCAACAATACACGATGTGAAGAAACCAACCGATACCTCTTCGAGTTCAAGATCAGAGCTAGAGTGCGACAATCCTTTATCTATTGAAAGCTTATCCATTATCTATAAATGCGATTATTTTTAATGAGGCTTCACGGATAATATCCCAAAGGGTAGCCCGCACTAGACATTATTTTTGCCGACGGAGAGTTTTAATTCGTATCCGCCAAACTTACGAATATTTAGTACGCCATTATCAAATATCATGTACTGACCCTTAATGCCTTGCAAACATCCAGATACGGACGAATGCTTGTCGAAATTATGAGATTTTATTGTTTCTGGATAATTAATTACAGGGTAATTAAGGCGAATCCCATCACCTGTACATGATCCTATTAGGCTAGCATCAATCCAGTCTTGGTAGCGTAATAGATCAGGTTTCGCCTGCTCATAGAGACGTTTTCTCTCAAAAATGAGATCTAGACTAGTAGGATCGCCTCTTAACATTTTTCGCCATTCAGTGCGGTCATTAGCATAATTTTTGAGAACAACCTCTATTAATCCCGATTGTAATCGTGATTCTACCTGGAACATCGGCATAGCTTGAATTGCGCCTTGATCGATCCATCGTGTAGGAACTTGACTTGCTCGAGTGATACCAACTTTCAAACCAGATGTATTAGCTACATAAATCACATGCGGTCGCATGCAATTCGCTTCCCCCCATTCTGGCTCACGACAAGTACCTTTTTCATAATGACAGGTCTCGGGCTTAACAATGCATGTATCACAGGCTGCAAGGCTCCGCAAACAAGGAAAACAATGACCTTGATTAAAGCTCTTTTTTGTTTTTCTTCCACATTCGATGCAATATATGTTCCCAGTAAATTGTAACGTTATATCTGATCCGATTAACTCGTTTAATGCTAGTGATTCTTGACCAATAGGCAACCAGTAAGAGACTGGGTTTGTGGGTTGAGTTAACATCTTTCGAATAATTCCGATAATCATACGCATGTAATCCTGTAAAACAATCTCTGAAAGTGGCCTAGAAAGGTTATTCTGTATTTAAAACAAGTACATCGCGCGTTTAATACTTCGGTTGCTAGTTTCGCTTTCGACTTCGCCTCCCTTGCCGATTCGCCTGCCTTACTAAACTAGAATCTCTGTGACTTTCAATCCATTTCTGACACCCTAGGTCATTACCCATCATAACATCAGCCGCTAGGATAGACTGCTTGATTTCCGAATCTAGTGGATTAGTAATTGCGGAAGTCATTCCCGCTCCCATTGCCATCGCAAGAAAAGTCGCATTCAATCCTTTACGATTAGGTAACCCAAAACTTATATTCGATGCCCCACAAGTAGTGTTAACATTGAGTTCCTCACGCAATTGTTTGATTATGCTTATTACTTGTATTCCAGCAGAATTAATAGCACCAATTGGCATCACTAAGGGATCCACTAGGATATCTGTCCTAGGGATACCATAATCTTCTGCCCTTTCTACTATCTTCTTCGCCACCGAAAAACGTACCCTAGGATCTTCTGATATGCCTGTCTCATCGTTAGAGATAGCTACAACTGCTGCTCCAAATTTTTTTACCAAAGGTAAAACCGCTTCCAGTCTTTCTTCTTCTCCGGTTACTGAGTTAACTAAAGCTTTTCCCTCATAGGCTGACAACCCAGCAGCCAGAGCATCTACAATTGACGAATCTATCGATAACGGCACATCAGTTATCGACTGTATTAATCGAATACAATCGGATAAGATCTTTGGTTCGTCTGCAAGTGGTATCCCTGCATTGACATCTAGAATTTGTGCGCCTGCTTTAATTTGTGCGACTGCGTCACGTTCAACTCGACTGTAGTCACCCCGACGCATTTCTTCTGCTAAAAGCTTACGGCCTGTCGGATTAATGCGTTCGCCGATGATACAAAATGGTCGATCATAGTCAATATGAACTTCCCGCGTTTTCGAACTAACAACCGTCATTTCTGTCTCACCTGTTACTGCTAAATTGCGATCTCCGTTGATTTTAGTGCTCTAGGTTCTAATGGGTCTAGATCGTCACTCCAACAAATCACATAATAATCTCGTCGAAAAATTTTTTGCGAGGCCGGTCTACGGTTTTGGAATTTGCCCTCTGCTTGCTAGAACCAATGTCTTAGCAGTTTCAACTGCTACAGCAGCATCGCGACAGTACGCATCTGCACCAATAGCGTCGGAGAATTCCTCATTCAATGGAGCTCCACCAACTAAAACAATTAACTTTTGCCTTATGCCTTGCTCAACCAAGGTATCAATTACGACCTTCATATAAGGCATAGTTGTTGTAAGTAACGCAGACATACCAAGAATATCTGGTTTATGCTCATCTATGGCATCAAGATATTTTTCAACACCATTATTAATGCCAATGTTAATGACTTCAAAGCCAGCTCCCTCCATCATCATAGCAACAAGATTCTTACCGATGTCATGTATATCACCTTTAACCGTACCGATAACCATTTTTCCAATTGTTTGAGCGCCAGTTTCCGCCAACAACGGTCTTAGAATAGCCATCCCACCTTTCATGGCGTTAGCAGACATCAATACCTCTGGAACAAACAATATGCCATCCCTGAAATCAATACCAACTATTCGCATACCTTCAACTAGTGCATCTTCAAGGACTTTTCCAGGCTCCCAGCCTCGCCCGAGCAGGATATTTGTACCCTCTTCTATCTCTTCCTTTAGTCCATCGTAAAGGTCGTCATGCATTTGTTCGACAAGATCTTCATCAGACAGAGTATTAAGATCTATTTCATCTGATGACTCAATTGATGTTTCGTCGTTCATTGTCTCTGATCAAAAATAGCGATCTATCGCTTCTATTGAATGGATTTAAAAATACAAGGAAATATTACGGCGAAGCATCTTTCAAACATCAGTTGAGTGCGACCCCCAACAATCATTTTGCGACATTAAACCAGGACACATCACTGAAAGTAAGAATTATTATCTACGGGAGTCTAAATCTCGGCCCGAAATAAACCGACTATGAAATCTGCTTAAAACAATCCTTCAATTTCTCCATCTGAACCAATCCGAATGTTATTAGCAGCTGGGACTCTAGGAAGCCCAGGCATCGTCATGATATCTCCGCAAATTGCTACCACAAAACCAGCTCCTGCCGCCAAACGAACTTCACGGATAGGAACCATATGGCCACTAGGAGCGCCTAAAAGGGCAGGATCAGTAGAAAAACTATACTGGGTCTTTGCCATACAAACAGGTAGGTTGCCAAAACCATCCTCCTGCAACTGACTAAACTGTTGCCGGACTTTTTTATCTGCGATAATGTCTTCAGCACCATAAATGTTTTGGGCAACAGTGCGTGTCTTTTCCCACAAAGGTGTGGCGTCATCATACAAAGTTTGGAATTTAGCCTGATCTGAATCAGCGATCTCAGCCACTTTTTGTGCTAATTCCTCCGCACCGGCACCCCCGTCAGCCCAATGAGTACAAGAAACTGCATCAACTCCTAAGTCAGTGCAAAAGTTTTTTATTACCTCAAACTCCTCTGTCGTATCTGATTCAAAACCATTTACACCAACGATCACGGGAACTCCGAACTGCTCTAGGTTGCGTATGTGTTTGCCTAAGTTTTCGAGCCCTCTCTGCACAGCATCGGTATTAGGCATGGACAATTCGCTTTTTGACAATCCACCGTGATACTTTAATGCACGAATAGTTGCCACAATTACAGCTGCATCCGGCCTAAGGCCGGATTTCCGACACTTAATATTCAAAAATTTCTCAGCACCGAGATCAGCTCCAAAGCCAGCCTCTGTAACAACATAATCAGCAATGCCAAGTCCAGTTTTTGTTGCAATTACAGAATTGCAACCATGCGCAATGTTGGCAAATGGGCCTCCGTGTATTAGGGCCGGATTATTTTCCAAAGTCTGTACCAAATTTGGCCTGAATGCATCCTTAAGTAACACTGTCATCGATCCGTCGGCTGATAGATCGCGTGCAAAAATTGGCGATCGACTTCTCGAATAACCAACAATTATATTACCGAGACGATTTTGCAAATCTTCAAGATTCTCTGCCAAACAAAAAATTGCCATGACTTCGGAAGCGACGGTAATATCAAAACCAGACTCACGCGGAAATCCATTCGAAATTCCGCCCAATGAAGCTGTGATATTTCTTAAAGCTCTATCATTCATGTCAACGACACGGCGCCAATTTACACGACGCGCATCAAAACCCAAGTCATTGCTCCAATAAATATGATTATCGATCATTGATGAAAGTAAATTATGAGCACTGCCGATGGCATGAAAATCGCCAGTAAAATGTAAATTAATGTCTTCCATTGGCACCACTTGTGCATAACCTCCACCTGCTGCGCCACCTTTCATACCAAAACACGGCCCGAGACTTGGTTCACGAAGACAAGCCAACGCCTGTTTTCCAATCCTATTCAACCCATCCGTCAAACCGACTGAAGTAGTAGTCTTGCCCTCACCTGCAGGTGTCGGTGACATAGCAGTCACCAAGATTAACTTCCCAGGATGTTGATTACTAAGGCCTTCCACGCAATCCATTGATAATTTCGCTTTATCATCGCCAAAAGGAATCAAGTCGTTATTGGATAAATCAAGCTTTTCAGCAATCTCCACGACCGGCTTCAGTTTCGCTCGTCGAGCGATCTCAATGTCAGTTGTCACGGTTTTTTTGTCTCCTTAGTACTCGAATTAATATCACGAAACATATTTCGGTCCGCACTGTAGCACCTTAAGATGCCGAATTAACGGTATTTACAACATTTGAAATTCATTTTCATAAAAAAAACTAATAAGCCATATCTAAGCGCATGGGATGATACCACTGAACAACACCTCATTGAGATTATCCGCCATTAACTTAAAGCTGATTAAAAAGGCGCACAAAAACACCTGATCGAGCTTTGGGATCAAAGCAAGTCGATTTTGGTGGCATTTGCATACTAGCATCCGCGACAGCCACAAGTTCGTCGAATGATGGCGGATAACAAGCAAAACCTAGTTCCCAGCCGGCCTGGCAGCGTGCTACTAACCCATCTAGCCCTTTATTGCCTACAACGTAATCAAGGCGTTGATCTGTTCGAGGATTCTCAATTCCCAGTATAGGACCAAGAACATAATCCTGAAGCAACGAAACATCAAGTGATGTAACGGGATCGTCGGGAACCAAGTGAGGCAGAATATTTAGCTGATAAAAATTCTCTTGGAAAAACAAGACAAATTCACCTCGCCTTCGAGGTCCAAAAAAATCACAGTCACTTCGGTGCAGTTTTTTCACAACAAATGCCTTCGATAATCGTTTCATTAATTTGTCAAAAGATAAGCCATGTGTGTCTCGCACACATCTGTTAAAAGGCATGATCCTCATTTCATCTATGGGAAATAAGGCCATCAAAAAATAATCCCAAGGATTATCATGTGCCTGATAAAATCGTTGATCTACTGAATATCGAACTCCGGCTGCAACACGATGATGGCCATCAGTGAGATAAATCTTAGGAACTTTTAAAAATAATTCTTGTAACTTTGACTGCTTTTTTGAATCCCTAATTGCCCATATTGTTTGCCGCACTTGGTCGTCATCATCAAAACTAAGAAGTGATGGCTGAAGAATAGACTCCTGGACGATCGCTTCAATGTCGGGCGTGCTCCTATGGGCCGCACATATAGGGCTAGAAACTGCTCCAACAACTTTTAAATATTCGTAGATATGACCTTCATGATCAGATCGTGTACTTTCATGGCCTTTGATGGCACCTTTTTGATAATCAACCATGGACACTTCGGCAACTATTCCCGTTTGGGAAAAATCATTTTTCTTAAGTTGATAAACATAGAAGCAGGGAGTTGGCTGATATGTATAGGAATAACTTCTTAGCACGTTTTTTAGAAAGCTTAAGTTCTCACTCAACAATTCATGTGTTGATAAGTTCAGGTCATCAGGTAAATCTTCAATTGTCCGCATGGCGTTAATGAAATTATCCGGATGATTTGCTGAAAATCTTAGCCTTTCTGCAGACGACATGGAATCATAAGGGGGCGCTACCACCTTGGTCGCTAGGGCCTGATTAGCAAGATATGTCGAAAATGGGCGAATATGGATCAAATATGAAATATCTTCTTGGAAATTTAAATTTAGATCTTATACCAACATGAGGCTTGTTGAGTTAAACATACAAAAACTATAGCTATAGCTCTATCTATATCGGGTTATTAGCTTGAAAGATATCCATGAAAGCAGCTAAGGTTTCGACACCATCTCTTGGCATAGCATTATAAATGCTAGCCCGACAACCTCCTACACTACGATGTCCCTTTAGGTTGGCTAACCCCTCCAGACTAGCTTGTTTAACAAACTCATTTTCAAGAGCGGGCGTAGGTAATCGGAAAACAACATTCATTATCGAACGACAATCTTTCTGAACGGGGCATTGATAATACCCATTACTCTCATCAATCGCAAAATAAAGCAATCGAGCTTTTTCTTCAGCAACTCTCTCAATAACATGAATTCCTCCAATTTTCGACATCCATTTTAAAACTTTGCCAACAATATATATAGGAAAGACAGGGGGGGTATTAAACATAGAGTTTTTTTCTGCATGTATATCATACCTAAGATACTTACCCTGATTGCGGTTGATATCTCTAAGGAGAGTATCTCGAATAAATACAATAGCTAAACCGGCAGGCCCTAAATTCTTTTGTACTCCACCATACACTAAACCGAAATTCTTCCATCGGATTGGTCGAGACATATAATCGGACGACATATCTGAAACAATAGGCACTTCAACTTCAGGCCATTCATGAAAACGGACTCCACCAATTGTTTCATTAGACGTTATATGTAGATAAGTTGTATTGTCTTTTAGTTCAATCTCATCAGTTTTTGGCATTCGTGAATAATTATTGTCTTTCCCATCCCACGCGACATATACGTCACCATAACTTTCTGCATCTGTGATAGCGCTCCGTGCCCAATGACCCGAATCGACATAGGCAGCTCTTTTTCCTTCATTTAGCAGATTCATCGGAACCATTGAGAACTGGAGCGTTGCCCCTCCTTGCAAAAAGAGAACGGAGAAGTCATCTGGCACATTAAAGATACTCCTTGTCAAGCTAATGGTTTCATCATACACATCCATGAAATCCTTCCCTCGATGACTCATTTCAATTAAAGACATTCCCGCGCCCTTATAATCGACTAATTCTGCTTGAGCTTCTTCCAAAACTTCGAGAGGCAGAGTGCATGGGCCTGCACTAAAATTATAAATTCGATTATTCATAGCATATCACCGGTAACAATATCAATCTGGCTGTAACTCTAGTTAACACAATTAGGTAAGACGCCCCGACCAAAAGCCTCAATTACTTCTAGCACTCCCTCTGCGACCGCATTTTGTGCTTGCAAAGTAGATGCGCCGATATGATGGGTTCCATAAACACTTTTATGACGTGCCACGGCTGACTTAAACTCTCCATCAGCTACTAAAGGTTCATTACAATAAACATCCAGTCCTACGCGTAAATCTTGCTTATCTAACGCCTGGATCAAGGCGTCTTCATCAATTATATCGCCTCGAGAGGTATTAATTAAAATTGTCCCCGGTTTTAATTTTTTCAGGAACTGCGCGTCAATCATCCCATGAGTTTTCGAATTTGATGGGACATGCACGCTAATCACATCACAACTCTGGATTAACATATCAATATCTGCCACCATTTCTACGTTCAAATCTGTAAGTCGGCTTTGAATGCTATCGGGTCGATTTGGATTTTTAACAACATGTAACTTTAGACCGAATCCGACTGCCCGCTCCAATACTGCTATGCCAACAGCCCCGAGCCCAATGACACCAAGACTACGTTGATATAAACCTCTAGCAGCCGCATATTGCTTCTTATTCCAACGGTCTGCCCGCAGATCAAACACGTTATCGGGTATCTGTCTATCGATAGCTATCATGAGTCCTATAACTAACTCAGCAACAGCGGCCGCATTTTTTCCTGGAACATTGCAAACACTGATTGACTTCTTCCTTGCGAATTGTTTATCAATGGTATTTGTTCCGGCACCTGCTCGGACAATTAACTTAAGATTTTGTGATGCATCAATGATGCTCGCACTTACCGGAGTGCTGCGAACCACTAATATCTCCGCGCTATCCATCGCATCCGATAACGAATCTCCCATCAGCTCAGGCTTGAGTTCAACTACGTGCCCATCATCCAACAGCTTATTTACGGCGAAAGATGGAAATTTATCCGCTATAAGAACTTTCAATAGCCCTCCGCAGATCTTTTTGTATTATTCCTAATTTTCATGTTCTACCACTAATCCTAGCTTTGGGCAATACCACATCGATAATTTAGAGAGAACGTGCACGAAGCTTATGCGTAACGTCAAACTTCTTGTCTAAAAAATGAATTTGACAGACCACTAATATTTGCTCTTTGACTTTGTCTCACTTGATAGCGATAAGTTCGATCTCGAACACCAAAGTCTCATTAGGTCCGATATTAGCACCCGCACCTTGTTCTCCATAAGCTAATTCTGGAGGGATAACAACTTCCCATATGCTACCTTCTACCATAAGTTGCAATACCTCTCGCCAACCTACGATAATCCCATCTAAACTGAATGTTGCCGGATTCCCTCGTGCTCGAGAACTATCAAAAACCGATCCGTCAATTAATCGACCAACATAATGCACAACAACAGTATCAGTCGATCCAGGTGAACGTCCTGCTCCAGGCTCTATGATTCGATATTGTAGGCCGCTTTTTGTAGCCACAACATCTGGGCGTCTCCCATAATCCGTACGATAGTCTTGGCCTCGCATTCGTCCCGATTCTGCCATAGCATTTTGTTTTTCCATTTCTCGCAACTGATGGGCGCTTAATGATTCCCTCATTTCATCATCCGTCATCAACGGTGGTCGCTCGAGTAAAGCATCATCGATCGCCTGCATAAAGGCTTCAACATCAATATCTATTTTTTCGCGAATTATCTGTTCTGCTAACTGGTTACCGATCTGATAACCAATTGTATAGCTAAATTTTTGCTTACCTGTCTCGATCATTGCTTGATCGTCAGCCATAGCAAAGCCTGATAAAAAAAGAGACATTAGGGCAAATACTCTCGCAACACAACTTCTCATAATCTAACCTCGAATATTTTTCTTATAATGGTCCAATAAAGTATACATCACGTAAATTTTACCAGATTGATTTTGTACAAATCATTACATTCAGTAAAACTGGAACCCGCGAGTTACTATTTGCCTAGAATTATCTATTGTAGGATGCAATCGTTGCTAAATAAGGTTGTACACATTATGTTAGGTAGAAAGTATACTCAGTATTCACAAAACACGCTTTATAATCTTTTGCGCATCCACAAATGACAATTGACAAACAACTGTTAGAAATTCTGCGGTGCCCAGTCACTAAACAACAAGTCTTTCCATTGTCGACAGAGAAACTCGATATGCTAAACAACGAAATCATCTCTGGAACTGTTTTCCAGGCTGATGGAAATACAGTGAAAGAAAAAATTCTGGATGCCTTAATAACAGAAAACAAAAATCGGATTTATCGTATTGAAAAAAACATACCAATTATGCTAGAAGATGAGAGTATTCTGACTGACCAAATTCCGGGATTCCACGAATCAATCGAATAAACGTAGGCAATTGCCTAGTATTCCTTATCCCCAATTGTTAGTCATTTCCTATTCTTTGCTTTTTTTCTGGTAATATTCCATAAGAATTTTTGCTACCTCTGGCCTGCAAAATTCAACGGGGAGAGGCTTTCCCATTTCCAGAAGGGCACGAACGCGGGTTCCAGATAAAAGAACAAAATCACCGCAATCGTGATTAGGCGCATCTCGCATCATTACAGCACGGCGTAGTTTCTTGGAATAAGCAGTATGATCCGCTCGGAAAATTTGAATCTGTAATTCATGCTTAGGAGCATCTTCATCAAATACAGTCTGCGCGTCAAAAGGGCCATAATAATTGTCCACCCCCGCATGATCACGACCAACAATTAGATGCGTACAACCCGCATTTTGTCTAAAAATGGCATGAAGCAATGCCTCTCTAGGTCCAGCATAAAGCATATCAAAACCATAACCAGACAACTTTACGCTATTTGCTGGAAAATAACGTGTAATCATCACTTGAATAGCTGAAATTCGAATATGTGCTGGGATATCTCCTATCTTAAGTCGACCCAACAGCGTATGAATCAGGATTCCATCTACTCCCAATTCTCTCTTTGCAATTTTACAAAGCTCTTCGTGATGTCTATGCATAGGATTTCGAGTTTGGAACGCTACCACGGTAGTCCATCCTCTACTAACAATATCATTACGTATCTCTTGTGCTGTTTCAAAGATTCCCGGAAATGCCTCTGTGAAATAACTAAAATTAACAACACGCAAGGGGCCAGCCACTAATGTTTTGCCAAGTCCAAGAAATGTTGCTACCCCCGGGTGTTTCACATCAGTTGTGCTAAAAATATTTATCAAAATTGTATTAATTTCGCGGTCGGTTAAATACTCAACTGATTCTACGTCTTGTATAGCAATAACCGGATTACCTCCAATACTGGGATCACGTAATGCCAAAGGCTTGCCAACTTTTATTGGCTTTTCGTGTTTAATAAGATTTACAATGGGAATGGGCCAAAACAATCCCGATTCAGTGTACAAATTCACGGCTACGGACAAAGCATCAGACTTGTTCATAAATCCAGTCAAGGGCGTGAAATAACCGCTACCCAACATAACAACATTAGCAACTGCGGAAGGACTTATAATTAGATCGTTTAGATATCTGGCATTTTCTTTCGCAACCAATCGATCATGCTCGTCATCTATAAACAAGCTATTAAGCTTATCAGCGCCATAAGGGGAAATCATTTATCCGGATCACAAATCGACCATAGTCCCTCTTTAATGCATGTTAATTCAATGCTCGACGACGCGCGACAGCAGAAGCGAGGCTATCTAATAGATCGACGCTTTTCCCCCACCCCAAACATGCATCAGTAACACTTTGACCATAGGTGAGCAGCTGATCCGGAATAATATCCTGACGACCTTCAATCAAATGACTTTCGATCATCACGCCAATAATATGGTCACTCCCGCTGCGTATTTGATTAGATACATCATCACAAACGTTAATCTGTCGCGTTGCTTCCTTACGGCTATTTGCATGACTGAAATCAATCATAATGTTTGGCAATACACGAGAATTCGTAAGATATTTACGCGCCTCTTGAACGTTTTTCGCATCATAGTTAGGCTCAACTCCGCCCCGCAAAATTAGATGACAATCATTATTACCGCTCGTTGAGAAAATTGCCGAATTACCTGCCTTAGTAAGCGTTAAAAAATTGTGAGGATGATTAGCTGCAGCAATGGCATCAACCGCTATGCGAAGGTTTCCATCTGTTCCATTCTTGAATCCAACGGGCATTGACAATCCTGAAGCCATTTCTCTATGTAGCTGACTCTCAGTTGTTCTCGCACCAATCGCGCCCCAACTAATAAGGTCTGCTAAGTATTGTGGAGTCATTAAATCTAGATACTCTGTGCCAGCAGGCATGCCTATGTTATTCAGATCAAGTAGCAACTTTCGGGCAGTCTGCAGTCCAGACGCTATATTAAAAGTTCCATCAAGACTTGGGTCATTTATTAAGCCTTTCCATCCTATTGTTGTTCGCGGTTTTTCAAAATATACCCTCATGACTACAAGGAGATCCGAAACATATTTCTGTCGCATAGCTAACAGACGCTCAGCGTACTCCATCGCGGCTTTAGGATCATGAATTGAGCATGGTCCAATTACTACAAGCAACCGATCATCTGCGCCATGCAAAATATTATGAATTTCCTGCCTCGTCATAAAAGTTAGATTTGCAGCATCAGCCGTGGCAGGATACATCTCACAAATCGACTTCGGGTTGGGCACTTCCCTAATTCCTGTAATTCTAAGATCATCTATTTGGCGTTGATTCACCATTCGAAAGTCCTTATATGACAATTTGTTAATCGACCGCATGCTTTTGGAAAGCATGGCCGCGGAAGTATAACCGACAAATGGTTCGATAAATTCCTTGTTTGGTTGGGTTTCCTAGCAAAGTTCTGCTGACTACACTAAAGACCAGTTCGTTCTAGAATCTAATTTGAAAAGTTGACTAATTTGTTAGGTTAATTCCTACTCCACTTACTCATGATCTAGACGGTCAAACCCTTCGCATAATCGCTTTTGAACGTCCAAAGGTGCTGGCTCATATGATCTAAATTCAATGACATACGCACCCTCACCCCCAGTCATCGACTTTAGTCTAGACTGATAATCATCAATCTCAGCTAGCGGCACTTGTCCTGAAACAGCAATTCTTCCATCAGATAGCGCATCACTACTACCAACCCTACCTCGCCGCGCAGATAAGTCGCCAGCTATATCTCCCATACTAGAACTTGGTGCCGTTATTTGAATATCTACTACTGGTTCTAAAATTATAGGCTTTGCCTTAGAAACTGCTTCTATAAAAGCTTTTTTTCCTGCAGTAATGAAAGCAATTTCTTTAGAATCTACAGCGTGATGCTTTCCATCGTAAAGCACAACTCTGATGTCTTGTATTGGAAATCCGGCAAACACTCCATCATCAAGCAATTGCCGAATCCCTTTCTCAACAGCAGGAATGAATTGTGATGGAATAACTCCTCCAACTACATTGTTTATGAATTCGAAACCATTGCCTCTAGGAAGAGGCTCTACTCGTAAATAAACTTCCCCGAACTGCCCTGCCCCGCCTGTTTGCTTCTTATGTCGACAGTGTCCTTCTCCGTTAGCGAGAATCGTCTCTCTATAGGGGATACTTGGTTTTCCAGTTTCCACTTCCAACTTATACTGCTCTTTGATTCGCTCAATTGCTATCCTCAGATGCAAATCACCCATACCACGAAGTATAGTTTCGTTAGCACTTGGATTTCTTTCTAGACAAAGACAAGGGTCTGATTCAGTGAGCCGAGCTAAAACCTCAGCTACTTTTTGTTCATCGCCTCTCGTCTTTGGCGCTACAGATAAACCAACCATAGGCATTGGCAACGGTAACGCTGCGAGATGAATTTGATCATGATCATGAGAATCATGAAGAACATTTCCATAGTAGACGTTCTCTATCTTTTTTAACATCATAATATCCCCAGGCACCGCTTTTCTTCTATCCTCCATTTTTTTACCGAAAGGACTGCCGAGACTACTAACCTTGATAGGCTTTCGAGCGTCTCCAACAAAGATCTGGCTATCGTACTTTATAGTGCCTTGATGGATTCGAAACATTACCTGACGTCCAACAAAAGGATCGAAATCAACATCAAAAATATGGGCAAGAACATGATCGTTAGGCTTCGAAGTAACCTCAATTGATTGATCTTCATGACTATTTCCATTAATGAATCTGGGTGGGTTACCTTCTGAGGGATTGGGTAACAATTTTTCTATGATCTCAAAAAGTTCAGCAATGCCCGCATTTGTTTCTGCAGAAACGAAACAAATTGGAATTAAATGACCTTCTCTCAAAGCTTTCTCAAACGCATCGTGTATCTGTTCAGGCGAAATTTCCCCATCTTCGAGATACACCGACATAAGCTCTTCGTCAACCTCAATCGTCTGATCAATTATTGCGGTATGGGCATCTTCAATTGAGGAAAATTGCGCATCATCCCCAGTTGGATTAAAAAAACAGTCCACCACGCTAGTGTTTCCCTGTGCTGGCAGGTTAATGGCTAAGCATTCGGTTCCAAAGGCCTGACGGATTTCCGCATAAATACTTGGTAAGTCGACTCCTTCTGAGTCGATTTGATTAACGACTATCATCCTACATTGATTTTGCTCACTAGCCCACCCAAACATGCGTCTCGACATGCTCTGAATACCATGTTTGGCATTTATCACAACAGCAACTGTCTCCACTGCCGGAAGTACACTTAAAGCAGAGCCAATAAAATCTGGGTAACCTGGCGTGTCTATGAGATTGATCTGTTTTTCACCATGCTTAAAAGTGAGGAAGGAAGATTTTAGCGAGTGCTGATGTTTCTTCTCTAATTCATCAAAATCTGCTACTGTAGTCCCTTTTTCAATACTTCCCTTGTTAGAGACCTGTCTAGCATGCTGTGCCAATGCTTCAGTCAGTAGGGTCTTTCCAGAGCCTGCATGCCCGACAAATGCCACGTTTCGTATATCTGCCGTTGTATACTCTCCCATGGATCCTCCTTCGTCTTATACTTATCGACAATAATCAACAAAAACGAGGGGCAATTCCTCTCAACCAATAAACGATCGCCCAATAAGCACCGATATCATGAAACAAAAATGAAATCAATAAGAAACATAATCGAAAAAAATAGCTGTTTGGTCCTATATTGGCATAAGTGATTGATTTTCCTATATGAAAAGTTTAAAAAACTCCAACACCCGTAGTTTCATTCATCAGATTATCGAGGAATATCGCAAATCTGATAACAAAAAAGCAATGATTGTTACTCGCTTTCCGCCTGAGCCCAATGGGTACCTACACATAGGTCATGCTAAGTCGATATGTCTTAATTTCGGCATCGCTAAAGAATTCAACGGCAAATGTTTTTTAAGGTTTGATGATACAAATCCTGATAAAGAAAATCTTGAATATGTACGAGCAATAAAAAACGATGTTGAGTGGTTAGGATTCCAGTATGCTGACCATTTGACGCATGCTTCGGATTACTTCGAACAACTATATCAATGGGCTTTAGACTTGATCCAAAATAATAATGCCTATGTGTGCAGTCTTAGCGGAGAAGAGATTAGAAAAACCAGGGGCACTCTAAAAACAGTTGGCATTGAAAGTCCTTACCGAAATCGTAGTGTCACGGAGAATATTGAACTGTTCCGACGTATGCGCGCTGGGGATTTTGATGACGGTACACATGTATTAAGGGCGAAAATTGACATGTCTTCGCCTAACATCAATCTTCGAGATCCAACACTTTACCGAATTCGTCACCAACATCATCAGAACACGGGTGGCTTATGGTGCATATATCCGATGTATGACTTTACCCATCCACTATCTGATGCTATTGAAGAGATCACACATTCTCTTTGTACACTTGAATTTGAAGATCACCGACCTTTATATGATTGGATTCTCCAGAACGTTAATGTACCCTGCCAACCGCGTCAAATTGAGTTTTCGCGATTATCGCTTGACTACACTATAATGAGTAAGAGGCACCTAACTAACCTCGTACAAGATGGATATGTAAACGGTTGGGACGATCCAAGAATGCCGACCTTATCTGGAATGCGTCGCCGAGGGTATAGCGCTTTTAGTATACGCAATTTCTGCGAGCGCATTGGTGTTACTAAAAAAAACCAACATATCGAATTTAGCGCATTAGAGACCTGCGTTCGAGACGACTTGGAGACAAATGCGCCGAGAAAGTTTGGCGTATTAAACCCAATCAAGCTTATTATCGAAAATTATCCCGATGACCAATCAGAATCATTTGAAATTCCTAACCATCCCAACAACCCAAGTATGGGTACGAGAACTATATCTTTCTCTAGAGAGATCTGGATTGACTCGAATGACTTTTTGGAAGATCCTCCAAAAAACTTCTTTAGACTTGCGCCCGGACGTGAAGTGCGGCTTCGTTACGCCTACTATATTACGTGTACCAATGTCATAAAAGATGAGTCAGGTCACGTTAAAGAGATTTACTGTCAATATGATCCTGATAGTCATGGTGGAGGAACTAAAGATGGGCGAAAGGTGAAAGGCACTCTGCATTGGGTTTCTTGTAATCATGCGATCAACGCCACAATCCGATTGTATAACCCTCTTTTTCTCGTAGCAGATCCACTAAATGAGTCCCCGTTGAAACTAGAAGAAATACTTAACCCCAATTCGCTAATTGAATTAGATAGGTCTAAAGTTGAAATATCTCTATTAGACCTAACAGCTGGAAATGTTTTCCAACTCGAACGTATAGGATACTTTTGTGTCGATACTGACACTACAAATAATCAACTTGTTTTGAACCGAACCGTAACCCTTCGTGAATCTAAGAATATCTCAAACAAAAAGCCTTAAGGCAAAAATCAAAATGTCGAGCGATAGACTGAAATTTAGTTTCAAAGATAGAGCCAATCAATTAATCTATCGTAGATTTTGATTTAGAATCTATACTACTGATACCAAGACAAAAAATCATGAATTTTATTACTGAATACGGACTTTTTTTAGCAAAAACCCTGACACTTTTGACAGGAGTGGCAATCGTTCTCATATTGATCATTTCTGCCTCCTTTAAGCGACGCACTAGCACACAGGAGCATATAAACGTTAAAAAGATCAATGATCATTATCAGCAAATGACTGATACACTTGAAAAAGCTATGCTGTCAAAAAGTGATTTAAAGAAAAACCGAAAAATCAGACAAAAAAACGAGAAGAAAAAAAGCAAACATACTCATGATCGAGAAAATAGATACCGACGACGTATTTTCGTTATTGACTTTGAGGGTGATCTCATGGGTAGTGCAGTAATACAGCTTAGGAAAGAAATCACCGCTATTTTGACAGTAGCAACACATGCAGACGAAGTATTATTACGCCTCGAAAGCAGTGGTGGAGTTGTACATGCGTATGGCTTAGCTGCCTCTCAGTTAGCAAGACTGCGAAACAAGGAGATCCCCTTGACAGTGTCTGTGGATAAAGTTGCGGCTAGCGGAGGCTACTTAATGGCTTGCGTTGCCGATAAAATCTTAGCAGCGCCTTTTGCAATAATTGGGTCAATTGGCGTGATTACACAAATTCCAAATTTTAATCGATTGTTAAAAAAACATGATATCGACTTTGAGCAAGCAACAGGTGGTGAATTCAAGCGTACAGTCACAATGTTTGGTGAGACAACTGAAAAGGGAAGACAGAAACTCCAGGAAGAAGTTGAGGGGATACACGGATTATTTAAAGACTTTGTAAAAAAACAAAGACCTATAGTAGATATAGATAAAATTGCGACAGGCGAGCATTGGCTAGGTACACATGCACATGAATTAAAACTTATTGATGAACTAAAAACTAGCGACGATTACTTGATGAGCCTTTCAGAATCCACTGATATCTATGAAGTTGATTACCAAGCAAAGAAAAAGCTGATGGATCGAATTACTTCGGCCTTCAGTGCGTTAACACGTAGAGGCGATCTAATGGAACAATATACAGCAGCTGAACAACATATCTCTCCCATGCTTAAATCACAAAAGGATTTACGGATGTGATCTACTCCCTCGGTGATCTAGTTCCTAAGATAGCTGAAGACGCATACGTTGCCGATAGTGCAATTATTATTGGATCGGTACGAATAGCATCCAAAGCTAGCGTCTGGTACGGCACAGTTCTGAGAGGCGATAATGACTTAATCGAAATTGGAGAACGAAGCAATATACAGGACGGGACGGTTATCCATGTGGATAAAAATACACCCACTAAAATTGGAAAAAATGTTTCAATAGGGCATAGCGCAATGGTTCATGGTTGCACGATTGATGATGGGTCTCTGATTGGAATCGGTAGCGTCATTCTGGATAATGCGCGAATAGGGAAAAATTCGTTGGTTGGCGCTAAGAGCTTGGTTACCGAAGGGAAAATATTCCCAGACGATTCGCTGATTCTAGGGTCTCCAGCCAAACTCATCAGAACTTTAACTGAACAGGAAATATCTCGATTGTTCGCCAACGCTGAAATCTATGTTAATCGATTACTACAGTACAAATCTGAATTATATCCAATTAGCTGAGCATGCTAATTAACACCTAATCTGCTCCACCTCGCTTAAAATTGTAAACAGCTCCAGGATGAGACTTTGAAGTCCAACGTGACGTTACTGTTTTCATTTTAGTATAAAAACGGACGCCCTCTGGTCCATGTATGTTGTGATCACCAAATAAAGATCTTTTCCAACCGCCAAAACTATGAAAGGCTAAAGGTACGGGAATCGGCACATTTACGCCAACCATTCCTATTTGGATCCTTTGCGCAAAATCTCTGGCAATTTCACCGTCTCTTGTAAAAACCGCCGCTCCATTACCATATTCATGATCATTGATTAGGGATACGGCTTCCTCGTAACTTCCAGCCCGAACTATAGCCAATACTGGCCCAAATATCTCTTCTTTGTAAATTGTCATTCTTGGGTCAACCCTGTCAAATATGGTGGCGCCCACGAAAAATCCATCTTCATAACCCGAAACCTTAATATCTCTGCCATCAACAACTAATTCTGCACCCTCTTTTACACCAGAATTAATGTAGTCATGAATGCGTTTTTTAGCATCAGGGGTTACAACCGGGCCCATCTCTTTATCTTCCTGAGTATAAGCCCCAATCTTTAACTCTTTCACTTTACTTTTTAGGCTGCCGACTATTTTATCAGCGACGATGTCGCCGATTGCAACGACAACAGAAATAGCCATGCACCGCTCACCTGCTGAACCATATGCGGCACCCATGATAGCGTCAACAACCTGGTTCAGGTTCGCATCCGGCATTACAACCATATGATTTTTTGCCCCACAAAGTGCCTGTACTCGTTTTCCCTTAGTGCAAGCAGTTTGGTATACATGCTCTCCAACAGCGGTTGACCCAACAAAACTGATAGCTTGGATAACATTATGACTAAGAAGGGCGTCAACAGTTTCCTTATCTCCATTTACCACATTTAGAACACCATCGGGAAGATCTGCTTCTGTCAGCAGTTCCGCTAACCGCAAGCTGCAAGATGGATCTCGCTCGGAGGGCTTAAGAACAAAAGTATTACCACAAGCGATAGCAATTGGAAACATCCACATAGGCACCATGGCAGGAAAATTAAAAGGAGTGATACCTGCGCAAACTCCTAATGGTTGTCTCATACTCCATGAATCAACGCCCGATGCAACATTGCCAGAATATTCGCCTTTAAGCAGTTCTGAGATACCACATGCAAACTCAACTACTTCAAGTCCCCTATTAATCGAACCTTTAGCGTCGTCGATTAATTTCCCATGTTCGCACGAAACAATTTCAGCTAACTCATCCATATTCTTAATAATTAACTCGCGAAAGCGAAATAGAACCTGAGCCCTCCTTGCTGGAGCCGTAGCAGACCACCCAGAAAACGCGCTAAGAGAATTTTCAACTATCGAATTTACCTCTATACCTGACGCCAAAGGCACCTTCTTCACAACTTTTCCAAGAGCAGGATTGTATATATCCCCATATCTATCACTCTTCCCTTGAACCTTGTGTCCACCCATATAATGGGTTAGCGTTTGTTGTATCTCACTATCCATTGCTAAAACTCCTCTTATTTGCATAATATTTTTAGGTAAAAATGAATTGACCTAAAAAACATAATCGTCAAGTTATTGAATATTACACGGTTTATAGCCCAAACATTAGATTGAATGTCATGCCTTGCCCTCAACCCGTCTATAATTACCCTGAAAATTAATTTAACCAAGACGCATTTAACGATTAGACCCTGCACTTCACCCTATTCCGAAACACAAAATACTATAATCAAAAATAGAAAATCCTCGCTAGATTACCGAACATTATGACCGAGGGAAAATAGTAGGAGGCCTGTAATGACAACTAATTTGACCAAGATCCGACAAAAAGATATCGATTATACATTGCACCCATATACGAATATTTCGACCCATGAGAAAAATGGGCCACTTGTCATCACCCGTGGTGATGGAATAAATGTATGGGACGACCAAGGCAACAAATATATTGAAGGTCTCGCAGGCCTTTGGTGTGTATCATTAGGATTCAGTGAACCTCGCTTGGGGCAAGCTGCCGCAAAGCAATTTGACTCTCTTCCTTACACGCATACTTTCGCTCATCGCTCAAGTGAACCCGTTATTGAACTGTCCGAACGTTTAATATCGATGGCGCCTGAGAAAATGACTAAAACCTTTTTTGTTAATTCCGGCTCTGAAGCGGTTGACACAGCGATCAAATTTGCTTGGTATTATAATAATGGATTGGGGCGTCCAGAAAAGAAAAAAATTATTTCTAGGCGACGAGGTTACCACGGAGTCACTGTTGCTGGCGGCAGCTTAACCGCTATACCTCTAATGCAAAATGGATTCGATCTTCCAATTGCTCGAATGCTGCAGACGGACACCCCCAACTATTACCGTTTCTCTAATGCGGAAGAAAGCGAAGAGCAATTTTCCGATCGACTGGCCAAAAATCTTGAGAGTCTAATTTTGTCAGAAGGGCCAGAAACGGTCGCAGCATTCATTGCTGAGCCTATCATGGGGGCTGGTGGAGTAATCCTACCGCCAAAAAAATATTTCAAAAAAATTCAAGATATTTTAAAAAAATACGATGTCCTAATGATTGCCGATGAAGTTATTTGTGGTTTCGGAAGAACTGGAAACATGTGGGGCTCACAAACCTACGAAATACAGCCTGACATGGTGACTTGTGCTAAACAATTGTCATCTGGATATTTACCGATAGCAGCCCTAATGATTTCAAAAGACATTTATGATGTTTTTAGAGGTCAGAGTGATAAGCATGGTGTTCTTGGAATGGGTTATACGTATGGAGGTCATCCTGTTGCTGCCGCTGTAGCTCTTGAAACTCTAAAAATTTATGAAGAGCGCAACATCATAAAACATGTGCAATCTGTTGCGTCCCGATTTCAAGAGAGACTTAACGGGCTGAATGACGCAACACTTGTGGGAGAAGCGCGAGGCATTGGCCTCATTGGCGGACTTGAATTGGTATCAAACAAAGCAACTCATGAACAATATCCGCCCGAAGTTAAGGCGTCAGCATTAGTGGCTACGCGTGCACTTGACAATGGGCTTATTGTGCGTGGGCTCCCAGGGGATGTAGTTGGGATCTGTCCCCCTATGATCATCCAAGACAATGAGATCGATGACCTCTTTGATCGACTTGCCGTTGCATTAGATGAAGCTCACGATATGATAGAAAAAAACTCTTAATGTAGAAATTTTTTGGGGAAGAAGAGCTAATGAAACTAAATGCTTTGCAAACTCTGCTTCTAATTAAAACATTATGCATCATTTTATTTCTCCCACTTAAAGCAGGAGCAGTCGAGATTTCGTGGTTTGTGACAAACAACACAGACGAAAATGACAAACCAATCGCAACATCCGACGTCTTTTTCAGTTGCTCTGACAAAATTTATACAATGGCTACCCTTCGCAATTTGGAAAAAGGTTGGAACGTAATTACTTTCGATTGGAGTGATCCGGCCGGCAAACAACGCGAACATGCGCCACACCGCTTCTACCATTCTGGTCATCGCCAACAAATCTGGGCTTGGTTAACTTTGCATCCACCTCCCCGAACTCTTGCTCTACGGCTTTTCAATCCTTCATATGGCATGCAGGAATTTATAGGAGTATGGAATGTAGAAGTATCAATCAATGGAATAAAATTTGGTAAAACACAATTCGAAGTACTATGCTGAATGTCAGCATCTATTAGCAATGATCATTTTTGTCAAAATTTTTTTATCTATCCATTTAAGATTAATATTACAAAACAAAAGAATATCGGCTCCGATATAGCTGCATATCTGAACAACCAATAATTTTTCGACCTGAGAATTAATGATGAAAATAGGGGTTCCAAAAGAAATTAAGAATCATGAATATAGAGTCGGATTGTCACCGGCAAATGTTCGAGAGCTCGGAACACTAGGGCATGAAATCATATTGGAATCCAACGCAGGAATTGGGATTGGTGCTACAGACGAAATATATAAAAAAATGGGAGCAAGAATCTGTTCTGACCCTTTAGAATTATTTGGACAATCAGAAATGATTATCAAAGTTAAAGAACCGCAAAAAGAAGAACGAGCACTCCTAAGGGAAGGACAAATTCTTTTTACTTACCTCCATCTTGCTCCTGATGCTGAACAAACTTCAGATTTAGTGAACAGTGGAGCTATATGTATAGCATACGAAACTGTTACATCACCGCAGGGAGGATTGCCGCTTTTGGCGCCAATGTCAAAAGTAGCAGGACGCATGTCAATACAAGCTGGAGCTTATTGTCTAGAGCACTCTCATGGAGGCCTAGGTATACTCCTAGGCGGTGTCCCCGGTGTCGATCCTGCTAAAATTGTTATTCTGGGCGCAGGTGTCGTTGGCACCCATGCAACACACATCGCTGTAGGGATGGGCGCCGATGTTTGGGTTATCGATAAAAATCCGAATGTACTTGAATCCCATTGGCAACAGTTCGGAAGGAATACAAACACCGTATTTGCAACAGAAGAGGCTATTGAAGAGCATGTAAGCAATGCTGATATAGTCATTGGTGGAGTACTCACACCTGGTGCAGCTGCTCCGAAGTTAGTCAGTGAAGATCTAGTAAGATCGATGAAATCAGGCGCCGTCATCGTTGATGTTGCCATCGATCAAGGAGGATGTTGTGAAACCTCCAAACCCACAACACATGATAATCCGACTTACATTACCCATGATGTAGTTCATTACTGCGTTACGAATATGCCGGGTGGGGTCCCACGTACATCTACTTATGCTTTAAATAACGTAACCCTCCCACATGTGATCAATCTAGCCACCAATGGATATCGTAAAGCGCTCTCTGACGACCCATACCTTCGGCAAGGTTTAAATATTTGTTTAGGTGAAGTTACTTGCGCCGAAGTTGCAATTGCACATCAATGCAAACACGTCCCAACAGAACGTATACTAGGCGTATGATCGGATTATCTAGGAATTTTTGAATATTTATAAATCAAAGAGATGACTACTAATGGCAAAATTAACACCTAGCGAAGCGTTTGTAGAAACCATGGTTGCGCATGGTGTCACTGAAATTTTTGGAATAATGGGTTCGGCTTTCATGGACGCGATGGATATTTTTGAGCCGGCGGGCATTCGATTTATCCCTGTGGTGCATGAACAAGGTGCTGCTCATATGGCTGATGGATACGCAAGGGTTAGCGGACGGCATGGAGTATGTACTGGACAAAATGGTCCCGGTGTTAGTAATTGTGTAACAGCAATAGCAGCAGCATATTGGGCGCATTCGCCAGTCGTAATCATAACGCCCGAAACGGGAAGTCTTGGTATTGGTCTTGGTGGCTTTCAAGAAGCAAATCAATTACCAATGTTTCAAGAATTTACAAAGTATCAGGGCCATGTAAATAACCCTGCACGAATTGCAGAATTTACAGGTCGATGCTTCGATAGAGCTCACTCTGAACTAGGCCCTACTCAGCTTAATATTCCACGAGATTACTTCTATGGTGAAATCGATGCAGAAATTCCTCAGCCTAAGACTGTAGATCGAGGCCCTGGCGGCACTAAAAGTCTTACTGATGCCGCTGAGATTATCGCAAGTGCCAGTTTTCCGGTAATCATTTCAGGAGGAGGAGTTGTGATGGGTAATGCTATGGATGAGTGCAAAATGCTAGCAGAATATCTAAATGCACCTGTAGTGAATAGTTACCTGCATAATGACTCATTTCCAGCGAATCATCCTCTCTGGTGTGGGCCTCTGGGATACCATGGCTCCAAAGCGGCAATGAAGATACTCCAACGAGCAGATGTCGTTATTGCTCTTGGAACACGCTTAGGGCCTTTTGGAACCCTGCCTCAATATGGTATGGATTATTGGCCCACAAATGCTCAGATTGTTCAAATCGATGCAGACCATAAAATGTTGGGTTTAGTGAAAAATATATCAGTAGGTATCTGCGGAGATGCCAAAAGCTCATCAATTGCTCTACTGGATTACTTGCGAAGCCGTGAACTTAAATGCAAAAGAAACAGCGACGATCGTATGAGAACACTGACTTCTGAAAAAGAGGCATGGGAAAATGAACTAACTAATTGGATCCATGAAGAAGATGATTGGAGTTTATCTGTAATTCAGGAAGCGCGCGAAGGTGATCTGCATCCTCGACAAGTACTACGAGAACTAGAGAATGCACTACCAGAAGATGCAATGGTGTCCACTGATATAGGCAATATAAACGCAATAGCAAACAGTTATCTCAGATTTAGCCAACCAAGAAGTTTTTTTGCACCTATGAGTTTTGGAAACTGTGGCTATGCTTTTCCCACAATAATTGGCGCAAAAGTCGCCGCGCCTGACCGGCCCGCCATTGCTTATGCTGGAGATGGGGCTTGGACTATGAGTATGGTAGAAACCATGACATGCGTCCGCCACAAAATACCTGTAACGGCTGTGGTTTTCCATAATCGTCAATGGGGTGCCGAAAAGAAAAATCAAGTTGATTTCTATGGTAACAGGTTTGTAGCAGACGAATTAGAGGGGCAGGATTTTGTTGCTATTGCTCAAGCAATGGGGGCTGATGGAATTAAAGTAAGTAAACTGGAAGACGTAGGAACATCACTTCAAAAGGCTATAGATGCTCAAATGAATGACGGTATCACAACCGTGATTGAGGTTATGTGTACTCGCGAACTTGGAGATCCATTCCGTAGAGACGCCCTCAAAAAACCAGTACGATATCTCTCAAAATATAGTGATTATGTCTGATTGTAAATATTCGTAAAACATTATATATAGTTAGCCAACTCGGCGGTATAGGGTAAAAGCTAAAAGAAAAAGACTGGCAGTAGGCAAGATCGCGCCCCAAAAAGGAGGGACGCCATAGCCTAATACTATATAACCGAAAGCCTTATTCATGGTATGAAAAAGTAACCCAGCCATAATTCCAATAAATAAATTACGGCCCATAGTTCCAGACCGCAGACTCCCAAATACGAATGGAATTGATAACACTAACATTGCAGCAGTTGACATTGGTAAGATAATTTTCTGCCAATATGCTAATTGGTATGAGCGAGGATCTTGACCATTATTTGTAAGATAGTCTGTGTATTTTGATAACTGCCTAATGGACAATCTATCAGGAGTGATCAAGAAATCCGACAGCATTTCTGGCGTAATATCTGTAGACCAAGAAAATTGTTTGGAAAGTCTTGTCGTACTTTCTCCATTTATTCCAATCAATGTCTCTCGTAACTCGAACAAATCCCAACCATTATCTTGATAAAGACCTCTTTCAGCCTGTTGCATGGAAACAAGTCTTCTGCCTTCGTCAACCTCAAATATCCTAATTTGCAACAGAGTCAAATCCGGCAGAACTTGACCGATATTGATATATTTATTTCCGTCACGAATCCACAGGCCAAAACTATTACTCTGCTCCATAGACCGTTGTAGGGATTCAGCTCGACCGCGTTGTGCTTCACTTTCACTCCAAGGATTAACAAATTCTCCAATCAGTATCAAGGTTATCATAAAGAATGCTCCAATCTTTAAGACACTAAGTGTAATTCTTGCCATTGAAACTCCACTAGCTCTCACAATAATTAGCTCAGAACCCGATGCTAGAGATGACAATCCGAGAATAGAACCAATCAATGCAACCATTGGGAAGGTTTGATAAGCAATAAGCGGAGCACTCAATACCACAAATCGAATCACGTCAATCAAGTCATAACTTCCGACACCAACGTCAGCTAGCTCTTCAATGAAGACCATAAAAAGAAAAATACCCATTAGAACAACAAAAACAAGCGATGAGTAGCGTAAAATAGCGTGGCCAATGTAACGATCAATTAAGCGCATTATCTCGAATCTCGATGCAACTTGATAAACAGCGTTTGATTATTTGCCCGTCTCCAAAATAAAAAAATAGTGATGCCGCTAATTAGGGTATGAAGAATCCATAAAATAATTAGTGGCTCTTCGTGCCCTCTCCTGGAAAGCGCTACCAAATAAGCCGCCAAATTTGCGTATGCAAAATAAGTTAGAAGAGCGCCCATCATCATTGGTGCACGATTTTGATTCTTTCCGTTATATGCGAGCGCAAGCGCTAACAGCATTAGAACTGGTAAGATTATAATCTTTGAGATACGCCAATGAAGCTCGGATCGAATTTCTAAATCGTGCTTATGCTTCCACAAATCTGTCGTTTTCCACCCCGCAAGTCGACGCTTCCGCTTTTGCGGTATCGATCGCTCATCCAGTAATAAACCATAAGTTTCAAATTCTAATGACTGGTAACTAGAGCTTCCAGGTGTGCCATCATAACGAACCCCATCACGCAATAAGAAATGGCTATAAAAATTATCTTCTGCAACAGTTTTTTGTGCTCTCGATGCTACAACAATACCATCCTTAGATTTAGATCGTAACCAAATAAAAACATTGCGATAAAGCTTTTCCTTTGAGTCAAAAGTCTCTACATAATAAACACCATCTCCACCAGGATCTTCGACAAAAACACCTGGAACGATACC
The DNA here is from genome assembly GCA_002721105.1 of Acidiferrobacteraceae bacterium. The sequence goes on from PBJL01000030.1 coordinate 88,919, forward strand.
TGTCCCATCACTTTTTGTACGAAACTCATGCTCCACGTCATCCCCATTGCGAAGAGCGAGAGGTGATAAAGATAGAGAAAAACTACTAATGATGACTCCTAAAACAATAACTAGGTATAAAATGGGCTTTAGGAAACTCGATGGTCCGAAACCTGAGGCTGCAGCAACTATAATTTCTCGGTCGCGGGACCAACGAACTAAAACCAAAAGGGTTGCAAGGTAGACTGCTAACGGCAGAATAATGTCAAGATGGCTCAACAAGCGAAGGCCCAATAACGTCAAAACACTGTTCATAGGAATTGTTCCTTCGGATGCGAGCTGTAAATAATCGGTGATTCGAACTACTAAGAAGATAAATAAGACCAAAAACGCCACTGCGGCCACGTTTTGGACTACTTCACGTATGAATGCGCGATGAAGAATCAATTTTTTATAGTACCATCGATTATTTTGACAGAATTATAAAACTCACACGACAATACACAACAATTGTAAGATTTAATCATAAATGTTGCAGTAATAAACAATCCAATACAAATGATTCAACGATTAAAAGGAACAGAAAACCATGAAGTACACCGTAAAGACAACAAATTTTGCCAATATCCCTACCGACTGTCTTGTTCTTGGAGTCTACATTGGAAGCAAATTTACTCCAAGTGCTACTGCGACAGACCGGGCTAGTAAAGGCCTACTTAAACAACTATACAAACAGGGTGACATAGATGGCACCTGTGGTAGATCACTGATGGTGCCTACCAACGATCTAATTCCCGCAAAACGCTTACTCATAATAGGTCTTGGTGAGCCAAAAACATTGGACTCAGAAGAATTCTCTAACATTCTAAAAGTTGTGGGAACTGCCTTGCAAAATACCGGCTCAAAAAATGTAGCCATAACATTGGCAGAAGCTAAGGTAAAAGATCGATCTTTTGAACAGCGTAGTCGCATGATTGTGGAATCTTTTTCTCGCTCCTACTATCGTTTTGATACTCTCAAAAGAAAGAAGTCTAAAACTGAAAATCTGGAAAAAATAACACTCTTAGCCCAATCAACCACTTCAGCTACAACGGTTCGAAAAAGTGTAGCAGAAGGACAGGCCATTTCTAACGGCGTAAAGTTAGCCTGTGATTTGGCAAACCTTCCAGGCAATATATGTACACCTACTTATTTATCAACTCAAGCTCGTAAACTACAGAAAAGCCATAAACTAAAAGTGTCCATATTAAATGAACAGCAAATGAAAATGCTAAAGATGGGATCACTACTTTCGGTAAGCAGAGGAAGCCGTGAACAAGCAAAACTTATAGTCATGGAATATCATGGTGCTCCAAAAACGTCTCAACCGGTCGTCTTGGTTGGCAAAGGACTAACTTTTGATGCGGGCGGCATTTCGATCAAACCTTCTGGAAACATGGATGAAATGAAATATGACATGTGTGGAGGTGCGAGTGTTTTCGGAACACTGCTAGCAGTGGCTGAATTAAAACTGCGAATGAATGTTGTTGGCATTGTACCGAGTTCAGAAAATCTTCCCGATGGAGCAGCGAACAAACCGGGGGATATAGTGACTAGCATGTCTGGCCAAACCATTGAGATACTTAACACCGATGCTGAAGGAAGGCTCATCTTATGTGATGCAATTACATATTCTAGGCGATTTAAACCAGCAGTGGTCATTGACATTGCCACCTTGACTGGCGCATGCGTCATTGCTCTCGGCGACCCAGCAAGTGGTTTGTTCTCTAATAATGATCAATTAGCTAACGAAATACTTAGCGCTGGAACAATAAGTGGTGATCTTGCTTGGCGACTACCAGTATGGAAACAATACCAAAAACAATTAGATAGTCCTTTTGCTGATATTGCAAATATTGGCGGACGCGGTGCAGGCGCAATTACAGCTGCATGCTTTCTTTCTAGATTTACAGATGATCTTAACTGGGCTCATCTAGATATCGCAGGCACGGCTTATCAAAGCGGGGCTCAGAAGGGGGCAACCGGAAGACCTGTCAATTTACTCACCCAATTTTTAATTGACCGCGCTAATGCCTGAACTCTGGGCCAGAAATGAAAAGCCAACCAAGAATAGATTTTTATATTTTGGAAAACCGCTCACCTAATGGTAGATTTAGACTTGCTTGTCGAATTGTTGAGAAAGCATACCTAAAAAACAATAATATATATCTACTCGCGAACAATACCGAAGATAGCGGTACATTGGATGATCTTCTTTGGACTTTTTCGCAAAGTAGTTTTGTCCCTCATCAATTAGAAACATCCGAGAAACTCGTAAAATGTCCAGTCATTATTGGTACAGAATTGCTCCAACAAAATGGTATTGATGTATTAGTGTCAGTTGCTGATGATCCTATTAAAGATTTTAATACGTATCCCCGTATTGCTGAAATTGTAGGAATCGAGACAAGTGAAAAAGAATTGGCACGAAACAGATTTCGATATTATAGAGAAAATGGAATTAATCCAAATACTTACCACATTAACTTGAAAGCCTTATAAAAACTTCATGAATTCCGAGCGCAGCAAACTAATTAAAGAACTCATGAGGGTTGGTCGTTTAATCGACCCGGCATCGGAGAAATCCATGCAGGAAACTAAGACTAAATCAACGCACAAAACAGATCACAATGCTAACGAAAAAAAAACACCCACTCAACAAATTCCAGTTCTGGATAATATTGTCGACTCACCTTATTCTACTCGCGATATGTTTAGCATTAAAACTAAATCAGAAATACCAATTGAAACGTCTGAAGTAAAGGCAACCAAATTTTCTCAAATTAATGAAAACAAAATTAATCTAGAAGAAAATGCCTCTCTCTCTGAAAATAGTCAATTAAAATCGGCGGTAGATCTGCAAGAGCTTCCCATAGATGAGCTTGCTAGAGAAATTGTTGTGGTGATTGAAGACATAGTAAGCAAGCGAAGCGGAGAATCTTTAGATGATTCATTCAGAGATGATTTGATAGATGCTGTAACCCTGCAGCTAGAAAGCTGGTTACATCATAGCTAAGGAAAGCACTTCGAATCCCACTGGTGATGATTCAAATACTAACTAATTTTGCCCACTAAATTCAGTAAGAGTACATGCATGAAACGACTTGATTTAAATAAACCCTATGATCCGTCTGCTATTGAGGACGATTTATACTCAAAATGGGAAGCTGAGGGTACCTTTGCGCCTACAGGCAATAGCGATCCATTCTGCATAGTCATTCCGCCTCCCAATGTGACTGGCAGCCTCCATATGGGCCATGCATTCCAAGACACAATCATGGATGGGCTGATTCGCTGGCAACAAATGTCGGGAAAGGATACTTTATGGCAGCCAGGCACGGATCATGCGGGCATAGCTACACAAATGGTTGTCGAACGCCAATTGGAGAAGGAAGGAAAGACACGAAATGATTTCACCAGAAAAGAATTCATAGATCGCATATGGCGTTGGAAAGAAGAATCTGGAGGACTCATTTCTCGCCAATTGCGCCGTATGGGATCATCACTAGATTGGAGTCGGGAACGATTTACAATGGATGCAGACCTCTCAGTTGCCGTACGAGATGTATTTATTCATCTATATAACGAAGGCTTAATATATCGCGGAAAACGATTGGTAAATTGGGATCCAATTTTGCAAACTGCCCTATCAGACCTCGAAGTAATATCAACAGAGGAATCTGGATTCCTATGGTATATCCGATATCCGATAGTCAAGGATGGTGGATTTATGGTGGTTGCGACAACGAGACCCGAAACAATGCTTGGCGATGTTGCGATTGCCGTACATCCAGAGGATGAACGCTATCTAGATAAAATCGGTACGGAAATCATTGTGCCACTTGCAAACAGGACTATTCCAATTATTTCTGATGAGTATGTAGACCCGGCCTTTGGTACAGGGTGCGTAAAAATTACTCCAGGACATGATTTCAATGATTATGAGGTAGCCATAAGACATGGCCTGCCAATTTTGAATGTGCTAAACCCAGATGCCTCAATAGTAGTTTCAAACTCTCCGTATAATGGTTTAGATCGATATGATGCTCGCAAACAAATTATATCGGATCTAGAGCAACAAGATCTTATCGAAAAAATAGAGACTCATACCCTTATGGTGCCACGTGGTGACCGCAGCCAAACGACTATAGAACCCTATTTGACGAATCAGTGGTTCGTTTCTATGAAAACTTTAGCAGAACCAGCTATTCAGGAAGTAGAATCCGGTAGGATTAAATTTGTTCCCGAGCATTGGAGCCGAACCTATTTTGAATGGATGCGAAATATAGAGGATTGGTGCATATCTAGACAAATTTGGTGGGGTCATAGAATACCAGCCTGGTATGACAAAGATAATAATGTCTTTGTTGCCAAAAATGAAAAAGAAGCACAAGCTCAAGCGAAAAAAAAACATGGTCACCCAGTGCATCTTACTCAAGACGATGATGTGCTAGATACATGGTTTTCATCCGCGTTATGGCCATTTTCAACACTAGGGTGGCCAAACGAAACACCAGAACTTGAACATTTTTATCCTACCAATGTACTGGTCACAGGTTTCGACATCATATTCTTCTGGGTAGCTAGAATGATTGTCTTTGGGCTTAAGTTCACCGGGAAACGTCCTTTTAGTACAGTATATGTTCATGGTCTAGTTCGCGATGCGAATGGCCAAAAGATGTCAAAATCTAAAGGTAATGTTCTTGATCCTTTAGATCTAATTGATGGAATAAAACTTGAATCTTTAGTCAAGAAACGAACTTCCGGTCTCATGCAGCCAAAAATGGCTAAACGCATCGAAGCCGATACTAGAGAACATTTTCCGAATGGAATTCCTGCTTACGGCACAGACGCACTACGTTTCACATTTGCTAGCCTGGCAACTCAAGGGCGAGATATTCGGTTCGACCTAGGTCGGGTTGAAGGCTACCGTAATTTTTGCAACAAGCTTTGGAATGCAACGCGATTTGTGCTGATGAACACTGGAGATTTAAGTAATTATCGATCCATTGATCAATCAAACGCAAATTCTGCAGATATTTGGATCAGATCAAAGCTTGAACAGATAGCTATCAATGTTAATCAAAGTTTTAAAAACTACCGATTTGATCAGGTCACCCAATATCTTTATGGTTTTGTATGGGACGATTTTTGCAATTGGTATTTAGAAATCGCCAAAATTCAATTAGCAGACAAATCCCAAACTGATGAACAGTTAGCGATAACCAAACTAACGCTACTGGATACCTTAGATAATTCCCTTCGTTTGCTACACCCAATTATGCCTTTTATCACAGAAGCACTCTGGAATGAGGCTTTTTCACATACAGCGGAAATAGGTACCAGTATCGTGAAAAAATCGTATCCGGATGGGAGCTCTGAGAAAATCAACACACTGGCACTCTCTAAAATCAAGTGGGTACAAGATGTCGTATCAGCTACACGCACCATTCGCGGTGAAATGAATATAGAACCACGCCAACGAATACCAGTTATGCTTCAAGATGATAGTGAAATGACTCGCACATATATGATGGAGTTTCACAATATTATAGTCGAGCTAGGCCGCATGAAAGATTTTCAGCATATATCGAGTGCTACACAAACTCCCGAGTGCGCAACTGTTTTGGTGGGAAAAATGAAGATCTGCATACCCCTAGATTCCTCAATCAATTACGATGTTGAAGTTTCACGATTAAAACGCGAAATTCGTAAACTAACTGACGATCTCAATCGATCAACGAACAAGTTAGAAAATAAGAACTTTATTGAAAAGGCCCCGACAGATGTCGTAAACAAAGAAAAAGAACGGGCGCACGATTTAGCTGCATCACTTGAACAATTGAAACAGCAATCTGCTCGTATCGAAAATCGGGGTCGACAAAAAAATTAACTTAACACTAGAGCAGCAATAGCTATTGCAGCTACCTCAATTCTTAGATTGTTTGCTGAAAGCCGAATTGGTAACGCTCCATTTTTAATAAATTTCTCGCGTTCCTCAATTGTGAAACCACCTTCTGGACCAACAACTAGCAATTGATCAGATTGTTGAATTTCGTTCTTAATGCTGTGACCAAATTCACCATTTTCGTCGGCCAATAATATCACTTGATTTTTAATACTTTGTCGACTTTCAAGAAGATTTTCTGGAGTCGATCCAGGGTGAATAGTTGGTAACCAAGGCTGATTACACTGCTTACATGTTTCAATCAAAATTCGTTGCCAACGATCAAGAGAATTTTTGCTTGGATGAGCAACGCTATACATACAAGAGAGTGGCACGAAATCAGTAATACCCAATTGGATTAGAAAATCTAACATTACTGCCTGCCTATCTCTTTTAGGTAACGCAGTGGCGATACATATTTTTCGATGAGGCTTTTCTACATAATCTCTACTAACAATTTCAACCCAACCAGAAAGTGGTTTTTTCTTGATTTCAGCTAACCTAGCGTATGCAACAGATCCAACGCCATCGAATAGCACTATCGTTGACCCTTCGCGACGCCTCAGCGAGCCTGATAGATGTCGTAATTCTTCTTTCGGCAGTTCCATTTCGTTGGAATCACTGATGTGGGAACAATAAACCCAAGGCACCTTGCTCATACTTAGGTTAAATACACATCATAACGTGTGGTTTTTCCCTTAAACTTGATGTCTGGGATCTCTTGCAAAGGTTTGGCCCAAACTGGACGCTTCACTACTACCCGTTGCAAGGCTATTGAACGAGCTATCGGTAAAAGCTGTGGCGCATCTATGTCATTCCCTGCCAATGAACGTAGGAATCTTAGCTCTTTACCTGGAAGCGCTGATCGCGTTTTCGGTTCTGGAAACATGGGATCTAGATAAACTACATCAGGCGGATCGCAGTCTAACAACCATTCTCTTGCGTCACCGAAAATTACTTCAACAGACTGCTGCATCGTAGGTGCCAATAAGCGTGAAATTGTATCTCTCAACATAATTCCTATTACCGGCGATCGTTCAATTGCAATCACTTGTTTACCTAAATGAATGAAATGAAATGTATCGCGGCCAAACCCAGCAGTAGCATCAATTACAGTAGTGCAACGTTTTCCTACCGACTTTGCCAGAAGATCCCGACCTATTCGACGAGTCATCCATTTGATATCTAGGAGAAGTGGCTTAATTTTAAGGTCACCCTTTTCCTCAAGGCTTATCCCCTGCCGCTTAACTTGAAGTACATAGCAGTAATCCTTATCACTTATTTTGCCAATATCAAATGATTTAAGCTCATTGGAAAATGCACGCGCAATTGAATCCATTGTTGGATCTTCAGCAACAACCTCTAACCATGGGGCAGGAAAATAACGTAAATCATTGTGCATCGACATTTTATCCTTAATCCTTTTTTTCTAACTTCTCATTATATTTTTTACTAATTTGCATAAAAAACTTAAATGAAACCCAATTTTTGAATTTTATTATTGCATTGTGTGACGGACAACGGTACCTTGGGGCAAATTAACAATATTATGACAGGGACTTCCTAAGTTATGGCATTTTTAAATGGGAAGCGAGCACTGATTACAGGTCTCGCTAGCGAAAGATCAATTGCATGGGGTATCGCAAATGCGATGAAACGGGAAGGTGCCGAATTAGCTTTTACGTATCAAAACGAAAAACTTAAATCTCGCGTTGAAAAATTTGCGGAAGATTTTGACGCTACAGCTTCCATCCCATGCGACGTTAGCGACGATAATCAAATCGGAGCTCTAGAAAGCGAATTGTCGAAACACTGGGATGGACTTGATATCCTCGTGCACTCCATCGCGTATGCGCCCCGAGATCAGCTAGAAGGGCTTTATCTAGATGCGGTTACTCGAGAAGGGTTTTCTAAGGCGCATGAAATCAGCTCATATAGCTTTGCTGCATTGGCAAAACAATTGAAAGGTATGATGACAAACCTAGACAGCTCTATGCTTACACTCACGTATATCGGATCTGAGCGGTCTATGCCGGGCTATAACGTTATGGGGTTAGCTAAAGCGAGCCTTGAGGCTAACGTACGGTACCTCGCTCAATCAGTCGGTTCAGAGGGAATACGAGTAAATGGCATTTCTGCTGGTCCGATAAAAACTCTAGCTGCCTCTGGTATACGTGGCTTAAAGAAAATGATGGATTTTTATGACAATACATCTCCGATGGGGCGTGGAGTTACTATCGACGAAATTGGCAATGCTGCGGCATTCTTGTGCTCAGATCTCGCATCGGGAATCACTGGTGAAATTTTATATGTTGACGCGGGCTTTAAGTCTGTTGGGATCAGTCCGTCAATATCTGAACAGGGCTAGGAAATCCAGTTCGGCCAGAAAATTATAGATCGATTGTAAAATGAAATGCTCTAGAGATGTTCTTCATATATCTCTAAATCAGCTTCCAAACGTAATTTGTTCTCGAGGTCAAGAAGCATTTCGGCACCATCTTTTTGTAAGACTAGCGCATCAATTTTAACTCTATCTTCCGCACTAATGGCCATTACATCCCCGTCTATAACATCTATCAGTTCATAAATAATTAAATTACCATCGTTAGACCAACCATTGCCATAAATAAATTCCCCACGTTTTGCTAGCGGAGGAGCAGCATAAATCATTGCTCGAATAGATTCACTGAACAAATCATCCTCGATTTGATTTTTTGATGACCAATTTTTCTCTTCCAAGTCTTTTCTGCTCAACAAATCAGCCCAAGAACTCTCTTTGCCCTGTAATTGCTCCACTATAGCCAATCCATCAAGTTTCATATCAGACAATGCCTTCTCTTGCATCAGCTTTTCGGTTATTCGTGATTTAACCTCTAATAATGCCTGTGGCTTTTGTTCACGGTACCCTATCTTACGCATAACCACCAAAGTATTTATATCAATTTCCACCACATCACTATTCAATTCATCAATTAAAACAAGGTCAGAAAAAGCTGCACGTCTTAGATTAGAATCAGAAAAAATATCCTTTCCAATATCTTGAGTAAACCAACTACTTTGCTGCACTTCAAGATTTAGCGCATTTGCAACAGGTTCAAGGCTATCACTCTGCTCATAACTAATGTTGCGTAAATCTTCTGATATTTCAACAAATCTAGACTCAGCCTCTGCTATTTTAAGATCATTTTCCAATTCAGATCGCACATCATCATAAGATGCAACCTTTTCGGGTAACACCTTATATACCTGAATTATATGGAATCCATAGTCTGTCCTAACTGCCTCACTAATGTTACCTTCCTGTAGCGAATTTACGGCTAACTCAAAAGAAGTTGGCATTACTCCTGGTTGCAACACACCCAAATCTCCCCCACGACGTGCTGATCCTACATCATCAGACAATTCCTCTGCTAGCTCTGAAAAATCTTCCCCATTTTGCGCGCGAAATATAATGGACTCAGCTTTGTCTCTTGCAACTGTAATTGAAGCTTCATCAGCATCTATACCTGCATTAACAAGTATGTGGCGAACAAATCGGCTCTCCGGCTGAATGAAACGATCCAGATTGCTCTCATATTCGTTTATTATTTCTTGTTCCTCTAATACAACGTCTTTCGAGAGTTCATCAATTGACAATCGGATAAAATCTACTTGCATCTCAGCCGGCAAAAAATATTGATTATTATTCTTTTCAAATTCATTTTCCACATCATCATCCGTAATTACTATTCGATCATAGTAACTAGACAAATCGAGTACTATATAGTTCGCTTCTCGATCCTGAAGCAACAGTTTAATTAGTTGATCGGTGTTAAATCTAGGTGCTATGGCGGTAGTGACAATGCTACTTTCTATTTGCCTGAACATTGCTTCGCGTCTCTGCTGTTCCTCAAAAGCCATGATAGAGAAACCGGCACGATTTATGAGGGTTTGATATCGCTCTTTATTAAACATGCCATCAGTCATAAATGAGGGAATAGCTTGTATTTGATTATTTAACTCTCCATCACTTATTTTGTACCGACGTGATTTAATATAAGCACTTTGTAATGCCTGGTTGATCAACCTATTTAACACTTGCAACTTAAATTCATTGGTCGAAAAAAACTCAGGATCAAAATCTTGACCAGAAAGTTGAACAAGATTCCTTTGCTCCTGGGAAAGAGCTTGTTGGTAAGTTTCCTGCTCAATTTCTATACCATCAGCTTTCGCAACAATAACCTTGGTAGCTCCCTCAAAGTAGGAGTTAACACCCCACAATGCGAATGGAATTGAAATTAGAATTACTATCGCCCAAGCGATCCACCCACTAGCTCTGTCTCTAATTTTACTTAACATTTTTTGGTTACTATGTTCATCAATGCTCTCGGTTAAAAAACCTTTAATTCAACTAAATTAATTAAACTTATTCGCAATGTTTGTTTTGGCGGAGCGGACGGGACTCGAACCCGCGACCCCCGGCGTGACAGGCCGGTATTCTAACCAACTGAACTACCGCTCCAATGTCGAATACTAGCTCGGTCCATTTAGCTGCGCCAATCGGACGGCACTGGTGGGTGCTGCGGGGCTCGAACCTGCGACCTTCGCGGTGTAAACGCGACGCTCTCCCAACTGAGCTAAGCACCCGTCCCTATTCTCTGCAGTATCTTAATAATTTTAAAGACACCTGAATTCTACTAGATGCGCATAATTCTGCAAGATTTTAGAAATGATTAAAAACACATGGTTCTAAGGAGACGATCGACGATCGGGGTAATAATCACCTTTTAACGGTCTAGATCCCTAATTGCCAATCTTTTAAACGAAAAAAGGCATCAACGGACTAAAAAATCATTGAATATGAGAAAATGATCTCTTCATGCACCCTCGATAGCTTAAATTCGGCTGTTAAAGCACTTTCAGAATTTGTCCTGAGATTTAGGATGGAAATCAGCACGGCTCTAAATTACAGCAGCATATAAAGTAAACGGAGGCGCTATTAATGCCTCCGTTTTGTATTTAGATCGGATTATTGGACTCGTTAACTTTGCCCTGCCGTAAAAATAATTGAGCACATTGGTAGAAACATGTTGCTCAAAATCCGTGGGCCGACTCCCAGTCAACCTTCCTATCACCAAGAACCGCCTAGCCATCTAAGTATTACGACTATGAATTAACCGTATCCTTAAGTTGCTTGCCAGCTTTGAATTTAGGAGCCCGAGAAGCTGCTATAGATATCTCCTCACCAGTTCTCGGATTGCGTCCTGTCCGTGCCGCACGATTACTGACCGAAAATTGGCCAAACCCCACAACTGAAACCGAGTCACCCTGTCGTAATTGGTTACCAATTATCTCGAATACACTTTCCACCGCATTACCGGCTTCCGCTTTACCCAGCCCGCTTCTCGCCGCAACAGCATCTATTAATTCCGCTTTGTTCACATTTTGCTCCTGTTATTGTTGCTAGTTGTAATGGTCGCTTTTGCTTACTTTACCTAAATTGACAAAAAGTCGTTCACCTCATAAGCCGCCACAATCTCGCCTATAAAACTTTATCACTCGGTCAAAATTCTAGCGCAACTTAGGAAATAACTATAGATCTTCCCAAATTTAACCATTTTATGCTTAAGCTAAAATAGTTAATAAACGTTACAACTTGCTGATCTATAAGACATTAAATCGGTTTACGCTAAATTTTAAGAGCGACTTCTCCGAAGAATCAAAATAGGCTAGAAACAAATTTAATTTAAAAAGTAGGTTAATGAGTACGCGCATAGTCATCTGCATCATCTGTCGGTGAAGTCTGGCTTTTCGATTTAGTGGATACTGATTCTTCGGATTTTACTCCATCCGACATTGGAACATTTTCTAATGCGAGAGCGAAAATTTCGTCAATCCAACGGACAGCGACTATATCTAGACCTCGTTTGATATTCTTTGGAACTTCTACTAGCTCTTTCTCATTTTCTTTAGGAATCAAGACTGTTTTCAGTCCGCCTCGCTGCGCGGCTAAAAGTTTTTCTTTTAAACCTCCAATAGGCAGCACTTCTCCTCTAAGGGTAATCTCACCGGTCATGGCAACCTGAGATAGAACTGGGATTTCCGTAATTGCAGAAAACATGGCAGTACACATACTAACTCCCGCGCTAGGGCCATCTTTCGGTGTTGCGCCCTCGGGAACATGAATATGCACATCCTGTTTCTGAAAAAAGTCCGTATCGATCCCATATCTCTGACCCCTAGTACGAACAACGCTCATAGCGGCTTTAATAGACTCCTGCATCACTTCACCTAACTTGCCAGTATAGATATGATTTCCTTTTCCTGGCATTACCGCCGCTTCAATAGTCAAGAGTTCACCACCCACCTCTGTCCAAGCCAAGCCAGTCACTTGGCCCACGCGATTATTTTCTTCTGCTTTTCCGTAGCGATGACGACGAACCCCAAGATATTTATCGAGTCCACGACTTGAAACGGAAACTTTCGTTTCATCTTTAGCGAGCAACAAATGCTTAGTGACCTTTCTACATATTTTTGCAACCTCACGTTCAAGATTACGCACTCCTGCCTCGCGTGTATAATACCTTACGATATCCTTAAGAGCACTCTTGGCTAAAGAAATTTCAGATGATTTTAATCCGTTATTGCTGACTTGCTTGGGAACGAGGTAGCGCGTCGCTATATTGATCTTTTCTTCCTCTGTATATCCCGAGATTCGAATAATTTCCATTCTATCGAGCAAGGGAGCTGGAATATTTAAAGTATTTGCAGTTGCTATGAACATTACCTCTGATAAGTCGTAATCTACCTCTAGATAATGGTCACCAAAAGAGTGGTTCTGTTCGGGGTCTAAAACTTCTAGTAACGCTGAAGACGGATCTCCCCTAAAATCCATCGACATTTTATCAACCTCATCTAACATAAAAAGTGGGTTTCTAGTTTTAGCCTTTGCCAAGTTTTGAATAATTTTTCCCGGCAATGAACCAATATACGTGCGTCTGTGCCCGCGAATTTCAGCTTCATCCCGGACGCCACCTAAGGACATCCTCAAAAACTTTCTATTTGTGGCACGCGCTATAGATTCTCCGAGAGACGTTTTACCAACCCCCGGTGGACCTACCAAACACAAGATGGGTCCTTTTGCTTTATTAATCCTTTGTTGAACCGCCAAATACTCGAGAATACGCTCTTTAACCTTTTCTAATCCATAGTGATCATTTTCAAGAATCTGCTCTGCCTTAACGAGATCTTTAGATATGCGCGTCCTTTTCTTCCATGGCACCTGGATTAACCAATCAATATAATTACGAACCACCGTTGCCTCTGCAGCCATTGGCGCCATCATTCGAAGCTTTTTTAGTTCGGACTCGGCTTTTTCATGCGCATCCTTAGGCATCCCAGCTTCATCAATTTTATGTTGCAGTTCCTCCAACTCATTAGGAGTCTCATCCATCTCACCAAGTTCGTTTTGAATAGCCTTCATCTGCTCATTTAGATAATATTCCCGCTGGCTTTTCTCCATCTGCTTTTTCACTCGCCCACGAATTCTTTTTTCAACCTGTAGCAGGTCGACCTCTGACTCTACTATGCCTAGTAAATATTCCAACCTTTCTCGGTCATCAAAAATCTCGAGCACTTTCTGCTTTTCTTCATTTCTTAAATTTAAATGCCCAGCAATTGAATCGGCTAACCGCCCAGGCTCATTAACACTCGCTAACGAGGTCAGAACTTCCTGAGGCACTTTCGAATTAACTTTTACATACTTTTCAAACTGCTCCATTACCGTGCGTATTAGTGCTTCGGATTCCTTGTCTTCAATCTCATTGCTCACGATTGGTTGTGTGTCTACACTAAACATATCATCTGAATCTGCATACCCGACAATCATCGCTCTAGAGACACCCTCCACCAAAACTTTTAGAGTTCCATCAGGTAACTTTAAAAGTTGAAGGATGTTTGCGACAGTGCCAACCTTGAATATTTTTTCTGAAGAAGGATCATCATCAGTAGCGTCATGTTGAGCGGCAAGAAAAACCTGCTTTCCACCCTCCATGGCGGCCTCTAGAGCTTTAATAGACTTTTCTCGCCCTACAAAAAGAGGGATTACCATATGTGGGAAAACTACTACATCTCTTAGCGGTAGCAACGAATAACGCGTGTGAACCTGAGGTTCTATTTCCGAATCAGTGTCTTCTGTCATTGTTATATATCAAATTTATAAATGGTTAAAATTGCTAGACGATAATTTTGTATCTCTTTTTTAAAATATGCGGTCGCAACATGGTATTTTCAACCATAATTTTATTTTTTTCTTCTCGAAATAGATTTTCAGGACTGTTGCGTTATTCTCGTTGTATCCTCGTAAACATAAAGTGGGCGCGATTCTTCTTCAATCACGCTCGCATCCACTATCACCTTGTGTACATTTTCTAACGAGGGAAGCTCAAACATAGTATCAAGTAGTGCTTTTTCAAGAATAGATCGTAATNCGCGAGCGCCTGTTTTTCTCTCCATGGCACGTTTTGCTACTGCACGCAACGTTTCCTCTCGAAATTCTAAATCAACATCCTCTAAATCAAAAAGTTTACGATACTGCTTTACCAGAGCATTCTTAGGTTCTGTCAGTATGGTAATTAAAGCGGGTTCATCTAATTCTTCGAGCGTAGCAATTACTGGCAACCGACCAACAAACTCTGGAATTAAACCAAACTTAATCAAATCTTCCGGCTCCAAATCACGCAACAGCTCTCCAAACTTCGATTCAGTCGATCGTCCTTTGATGTCAGCACCAAATCCAATTCCAGACTTTTCTGAGCGCTCTCTAATCACTTTTTCCAAGCCAGAAAATGCTCCACCACAAATGAAGAGAACATTACGCGTATCAACCTGGAGAAATTCCTGCTGAGGGTGTTTCCTACCACCTTGTGGAGGAACTGACGCAATTGTACCTTCAATAAGTTTTAATAGCGCTTGCTGGACTCCTTCTCCAGATACATCTCGAGTGATAGATGGATTATCTGATTTTCGAGATATTTTATCGATTTCATCGATATAGACTATACCAATTTGAGCCCGCTCTACATCATAATCACACTTCTGCAATAACTTCTGAACAATGTTTTCAACATCTTCACCAACATAACCCGCTTCTGTAAGTGTCGTAGCATCAGCTATTGTGAACGGAACATTGAGCTCTCGAGCCAAAGTCTCAGCCAATAATGTCTTTCCTGATCCAGTCGGCCCAATCATTAGGATGTTACTTTTTTGTATATCTACCTCGCCAATGCTTCCCTCATGCTCAATCCGCTTGTAATGATTGTGGACGGCGACGGACAGAACTTTCTTTGCATCTTCTTGGCCAATGACATACTCATCTAGACGATCACAAATTTCCTGTGGAGTTGGGTATCGAGAATCATTTAATTCCTGACCCGCAATCTCCTCTGCCTCTTCCCGAATTATCTCATTACACAACTCAACACATTCATCACAAACAAACACCGATGGGCCTGCAATCAATTTACGCACCTCATGCTGACTCTTGCCACAAAAAGAGCAATATAAAAGCTTATCGCTCTTCGATTTATTCTCTTCGTCGGTCATTATGCTGTCTCACATTAAATTAAAACGTCGCTACAAATCACTAAAAATTATGTTTACCTATGATAGCTAGAAAGAAGAGTAGTTGCATCTATAAGCTGCAGGATCTCAGATAAACGACGAAATACCTAGCTTTTCTAATCTTTTTATAATCAGGCTTTCCTAGCATGCTAGAGTCAAATATCCAACATATTTACCGCTCCCGACTTTTTATNACCTTGTCTATTATTCCGTACTTAACAGCTTCATCGCTACCCATAAAATTATCACGCTCGGTATCCTTCTTTACATCGTCCAAATTACGACCTGTATGATTCGAAAGAATTTGATTCAATCTTTCCCGCATTTCTAATATTTCACGAGCGTGAATATCAATATCAGTAGCTTGTCCTTGGAATCCCCCCCATGGCTGATGAATCATTACTCTTGAATGAGGCAAGGAATATCTTTTCTCGGGTGACCCCCCAGAAAGTATAACAGCGCCCATGCTAGCCGCCTGCCCAATACATACTGTACTTATGTCGGGCTGTATAAATTGCATCGTATCGTAAATCGCTAGACCTGAGTTTACGGCACCTCCTGGCGAATTAATGTAAAGATGAATATCTTTATCAGGATTCTCAGATTCAAGAAATAACATTTGGGCAACAACAAGATTAGCCATCTGGTCTTCTATAGGCCCAACCAGAAACACCACTCTTTCTTTTAAAAGTCGCGAATAAATATCGAATGCTCTTTCGCCACGACCTGTTGTTTCAATTACCATTGGAACCAAACCAAGATCCATTATGCTGGAATTGGTACTTGGAATTTCGTTTTTCACTTACCCTCTCCACTTTGATCAATATTTCTAGTTTCATCGCTGACGTTCTCGGTACTTGGAGTCATCAAATTCTGAAACGTGACATTTTTTTCGATTACTTTTGCTTCTAACAACAACGCATCAACTAATAATTCCTCTAGAACCATACTCTCAAATTTGTTCAATCGATTTGCATCCGAATAATGCCAATCAATTACTTGTTTTGGATCATTATAATTTTGAGCAAATTTCTCAACACGAGAGCGCACTACAGATGAGTCAGCCTCTATCCCACGACTACTAACAGCTTCACGGATCAGTAGAGCTAATCGAACTCTTCGATGCGCCTCCACTCGGTAATCTTCTCGTTGCGGCGACTCATCCGCCGGGAGACCATGTTGTTGCAAGTGACTCTGGAAAGCCTCTATCCCTCGATTAATCTCATCTTCTACAAGCGTTTTTGGTACCTCGAATTCGTATGCATTCAGTAAAGCGTTAAACACCGCCTCTTTCAAGATCGTGTCAATCCGAGTTTCAGCTTCTCGTTCTAAATTCTTTCCAATCTGTGTGCGAAATGCCTTCTCAGTTGCTTCCTCAAGTCCAAATTTGTTAATAAAATCTTCGTTCAATTGAGGCAACCTAGGTTTCGCAACCTCCTTAATTTTTATAGCAAATTCTGCTACTTTTCCAGCAAGGGCTGTAACCCCGTAGTCCGTCGGAAAACGAGCGGAAATTGTTTTTTCGATCCTAGCAGATTGATTTTTCAGCCCTTCTTCAAACTCTGGCAATAAACCACTCTCACCAAGTATGAGGGGATGATCTTCAGCTTCTCCCCTATCAAACTTTTGGCCATCAATGGTTCCTACATAATCTATCAACATACGATCACCTAGTTCTGATTGATCGTCTGTTGGCACCCATTCGGTATGTTGTTTTAATAATGTGTCGACCGTTCGATTAATATCAGCTTCTTCAATCAAACATATAGGTTTATCGATTTCACAGTCGCGAATATTTGGATTTTCCAGTTCTGGGAAAACCTCGAATGTTGCAACATATTCCAGATCCTGCCCACGTGCCAATTTTTTTGTTTCAATAGAGGGGAATCCCGCAGGAACGAGGGATTTATCCTGTAATGCATTGCGATAGGACGCATCAATAAGCTCTTCTGCAGCTTCCCGTAATATTTGTCCCAAAAACCTTGATTCTACAACCTGTTTTGGAACCTTACCGGGACGAAATCCAGGCAATTTAACAGTCTTCATTAAATCCAAAACCCGTTTTTCGATAGCGTTTTCAAGTTCAGAAGCAGGCACTCCAATCGTCAATTTACGAAGTATAGGGCCTGGAGATTCGATAGATACATCCATAATTTTTAAGTGTAATTCTAATTAAAGCGTTTACTTTATTTGGTTAAAATTCTTTTTGGTGCGAAAGGGGAGACTCGAACTCCCACGGGTTACCCCACTGGCACCTAAAGCCAGCGCGTCTACCAGTTCCGCCACTTTCGCATCTGATCCCGTCCAGATTTGAGAATAAGGCCAGAAGCCAAATTTAAT
>PBJL01000031.1 GCA_002721105.1 Acidiferrobacteraceae bacterium
AATCGGAGCCGTCCTTGCCTCCAATATCAAATTAAGAGATGCTCAGCTCCCTGTGTTAATTTCATAACAAAAAGCGCTTATCATCAAGACGTAAAAGAAGTAATAATGCTGTTAAAAGGACAAAGCAACCTCTTATCTAAAATATTTGAACAACGTATGATGGAAGCATCTTATTCATTAGATTATGAAATGGCAGCTAATTATCGTAATCGTATTTCAGCGCTGAGGGAGCTTCAATCGCGGCAAGGAAATATTTTTCCGAAAAATAAAAATATTGATGTTTTTGGTTTGGATGAGATGGATGGAGTAGTGGTAATTTGTATTTTATTCATTCGATTTGGCGATATTAATGGCCACCGATGCTATACATTTCGACCAACCTTGGGAGAGGATTCTAGAATGATTTTGGAAGCTTTTATTCCTCAATTTTATAGTAGAAATACGGTACCTCACGAAATTATTGTTCCCTCTGTTGGAGAGATTAATCGAGAAATACCGGAATATCTGACTAAAATATCTGAACATAAAACAAAAATTAAAACCAACGTTCGAGGTAAACGGGCTAAAGTTTTAGCGAATGCACATAATCAAGCGATGGATTACTTGGAACGTTACAGGGAAAGTCGAGAAAATTATAGCAATAAGTTTAATGCTTTATACAAAACACTTGAAATTAGAGGGTCAGTGGAAAGTATTGAATGTTATGATGTAAGTCATATCAATGGTAAGGCTATCGTCGGATCGAAAGTAGTGTTTACCAAAATGGGACCAGACACGTCTCAATATCGACGCTTTAATATAAAAACTGCAAAAAGTGGTGATGATTATGGGGCACTTAAGGAGATGCTGACTCGGCGACTAGAAACAGGGTATCTCGATGAAAAAATAAATACATTACCAGGTCTTATTTTAGTAGACGGTGGCAAGGGGCAATTGAATATTGCGTACAAAATTCTTGACGAATTAAACTTAACAAAAATATCAATAGCAGGGATAGCGAAAGGCCATAGCCGAAATCCTAAATTTGATAAAATCTACATTCTCGTAAATAGAAAACCAAAACTGAAAATATTAGATAGAAGCACAATGAATTTTGTACAAGAAATAAGAAATGAAGCGCATAGATTTGCTTTGACTGGGCATAGGCGAAAACGGTCGTTAACTAATAAACATTCAATTTTAGAAGACATTGAAGGGGTAGGACCAAAAAGACGGCGATCTCTGCTGATCCATTTTGGCGGTCTATCGTCTGTGCAGAATGCTAGCGCTGACGAACTTTCTCAAGCAAAGGGGATTAGCGCTAAATTAGCTCACACTATTTATCAAACTCTTCATAAATAACAATCAATGATTCGAAATATCCCTAATATATTGACATTTTCACGAATTCTTATTGTGCCAGTAATTATTGGGTTATACATCATTAGGGTAGACGGATTATGGTTAGCATTGATATTCATAGTTACTAGCTTCACCGACTACTTAGACGGATATCTTGCTCGACGATTAAAACAAACTTCAAAGCTAGGAGCGTTTCTCGATCCGGTTGCAGATAAAATTATGGTGACTGTAGTGCTCATATTACTAGTCAGTGATTCGTTCGTTTTAGACGCTTCTATCAATTCGCAAGCATTCATCGTTGTTGTGACACTTATAATTAGTCGTGAAATCACTGTGTCAGCCTTAAGAGAATGGATGGCTGAAATAGGTCAACGATCAAAAGTTGCAGTAGGTACAATTGGTAAATTAAAAACAACTTCTCAAATGTTAGCTATAACTCTATTGCTTTATGCAAAAGATATTGGCTGGTTTCCAACATTAAAAGTAGGTGAAGTACTTTTATATATAGCAGGCATACTGACATTTTATTCTATGCTAGTTTATCTTAATACAGCATGGTCTAATTTCAAAACTTCAAATCCACAAAAATAATATTTATTTCGATCAATCTTTAAAAACGTAGGCTTATGAAGTGGTAGCAAGATTCTAAAGTGAACCGATATTCAAAAATATGGTCTCGAATTTTGAATGGAGAAACAATATTTATAGACGGAGCAACAGGAACTGAAATTGAACGTCGAGGTGTTCCACAACTAGACAATGCGTGGAATGGAGGCGGCGCTTTAAGTCACCCCGATATTCTCCTAGAAGTCCACGAGGATTACATTAGATCTGGTGTAGACATTGTGATTTCTAATACTTTTGCTACTTTGAAGAGCGCATTGGTCGACGCAGGTCTGGAACAACAATTCGAATCTTTGAATCAGCGTAGCATAGAGTTAGCGTGTACCGCCCGTGCTAATTTAGCCGCTGAAAATGTGGTAGTGGCTGGTGGCATTAGTCATTGGTCTTGGTCAGGACGATATCCAACCTTAAAACACCTGTGCCAAAACGCAACACAACAAGCACAAATTTTGCGAGAAAGTGGGGCTGAATTAATCATGCTTGAGATGATGTCTAAGATGGAACGAATGCTAGCTGTACTAGAAGGTGTTGAACAGGTTGATTTGCCAGTATGGGTAGGTTTAAGCTGTAAGACTGGAAAAGATCGATCACCACGTCTCTACGATAGTAACGAAGCTTTAGAAGATGCAATCAATGTTTTGCACGGCAAGAAAGTAGATTTACTAAGTATAATGCACACTGATGTATCATTAATCGATGAATGTCTTGATGTTGTTCAGGCAAATTGGGATGGCCCGATCGGAGTCTACGCGCATTCTGGCGATTATATCGACGGTAAGTGGATATTCGATAACGTAATTAGCCCAAATAACTATGCTGAAATCGCTAAAGGGTGGCATCGGCGTGGCGTTCGGGCAATTGGCGGTTGCTGTGGTATTGGGCCAAATCACATTGATGTTTTAATACAAAAAATCCGAACTTCTTAGTTAGGGGGGTAATCTATGATCTATTAACTAGTATGGTTATTTTGCGTTAGAACCCAACGCCAAAGAAACTGGACGCCGAGACCAATTACACCGATAAGCACCAGAAAACCAAATGTGATTACATCATTTTCTCCGTTTCTACCAATAAATACAGCAACCGCCATAAATAAGGCGCTTACCCAAATTGCAATGACACCAAAACGATAAATTATCTTTTTGCCACGTTTCATATCACAATAATACTTTTTTTTAAGAAATTATTCATTTTTTTGTCGATGTTTGGGTTTATATTTCGTTGGATATTACATACTTCGCCCCCGGTTCTAAAAAAAACTGGGATTTAATCGGGGTTTTGCCTTTACTCTATAAGTTACAACTTCACTAATGAAAGAGCCGGAACCAGTGGTCTTAATTGCTATCGAATCATAGTTTCAGGCAACCATGTCGCTAGCTGAGGAAACATGATTAGAAGGGCGAGAACTATTAGATCGAGAACTATAAAAGGCAAAACACCTTTGTAGACATCCCCAAAAGTTGCTTGTCCCTTCACTGCGCTCATGACCGCAAAAATATTGAATCCTACCGGGGGAGTGATCACAGAGATTTCGATAAGCTTCACCAGAACGATGCCAAACCAGATAGGATTGATATCTAGCGCTACTACTGTCGGAAATAAAAACGGAAGAGTGACCACCATCATTGAAGTGGTATCTAAGAAGCAACCAAGAATAAGATAGAGAATCGACGCGAGAATCATAAACTTAAGCGGCGTGTCAGCAACACTGGTTATTGCGTCTACCATATGATCAATAACCCCAGTCGCAACCAGCATACGTGAAAGAAGAAGTCCACCTACGAGAATCATGAACATGATACTGGAGATAAATGCAGCGTCCTGCAGGGCTGCCGGCAACCATCTGCGCAAGCCTTTCATTCGGTATGCACCAAACAAGAGAGCACCGAATGCGCCAGCAGCACCCGCTGCTGATGGCGGGAATATTCCAAAGTAAATACCACCAAGCACTAAAAAGATTAACAAAATAATTGGCCATATTTTTCCGAGCGCACGTCTTTTTTCTTTCCAGACTGTCGGTTTAGCTTTTGTTGGTGCTAGTTTTGGGTTAATGCGGACCAGAAGATTGATTCCGGTGAGATAGACAGCCGCTGTTATTACGCCGGGGATCAAGCCGGCCATTAGTAGCTGGCCGACTGACTGCTCGGTCATAATTGCATAAATAACCATTGTTATAGAGGGCGGAATCATTGCGGCGAAGCTCCCGGCACCGGCAATTGCGCCTAACGAAAGACTTTTGGAGTACCCGAGATCCATCATTTTTGGAAAGGCGATGCGGGTAAACACTAATGCATTCACCAAAGTCGAACCGGAAATTGCCGAGAATACTGCAGATCCCACAATAGTGGCTTGATAGAGTCCACCTCGGAGCCGTCGCAGCCATATGTCGGCTGCTTTGAAAACATCTGTAGTGATACCCGAAGCCTCTGCGATAACTCCTAAAAGAACAAATAAAGGTAGGACGGCAAGACCATAGGAACTAACGGTCGCAAAAGGTAAGGAACGTAATTGCCCGATGAGAAAAAATTCGCTTACCCCAAAATACATCCCAACGATACCTACGACCCCCATGGCCACTGCCACGGGAATGCCAAGAGCAAGAAATAGAAACAGCAGGCCAACTCCACTGTAACCAATAATAAGTGGATCAAACACGAATTTCACCTGAGCAAAGCGGGGCACCACCGCCTTCGCCTTGAGAGCTGAGATCGCTTCGCCCTACAAGAAGTGCTATCGCGTCCGCCACGCATTGGATTGTCATCATTAGCATTAACCGAGGGGACCACCACCGCCTTCGCCTTGAGAGCTGAGATCGCTTCGCCTTACAAGAAGTGCTATCGCGTCCGCCACGCATTGGATTGTCATCATTAACGCACCCAAAAAAAGGAAAAAACGTGCCGGCCAAAGCGGCCAATTGATAATCCCAGGTGCTATCTCAGCTTGTTGGAAACTAATTATGCCAGCTCTCAAGCCGTAAAAAGCAATGAGCGCATAAAAAATTATGTTTAAAATGTATCCAAATAGATCGGAAGAAACCTGCAAAAATTTGGGCATGTGGTTATAAATCAATTCGACTCGAATATGTGCGCGCTGTGATTGAGCCAGAGGTATCGCAAAAAATGCCACTACTACCAACATAGTTTCGACAAATTCAAACGTCGCCGGAATTGGTTTCAAAAAGGCATAGGTAGTGATGATGTCCAGAGCCGCAACGCTCATCATCAGCAAGGTCGCCACTCCAGACAGAAATGCGAATCCTAGGCAGAGTTTTCGAAGCCACTCCCACCATATTGAGAACCGATCAGACACTCAGCGCTCTAACACAACAGAAAAGTTTGAATAAAAGAGTTATCAAGATAAAATATAATAACGAGGGTTTTATAAATTTAAAAAAACAACTGGCGCGACCCCTCCCCATGATAGGAAAGGGTGCGCCATTGTCAAATCTACCCTGTTAAATCTAATTTGTTACTTCTTTCCAGATCTCGATCATCTTGCGAGCTTGATCTCCCTTACCTCGATCATCCATATCACTGATAAAATCGGCAAAGAAATCAGGGATAGCTGCACGCCACTTATCTTTGTCTGCTTGTGGAAAATCATGAAACTGGACGCCTTGAGCTTCGAGCTGACCAATCGCATCTTTCCCAGCCTGAATAGTCGCATCACGATCTTTAATCATAGCCTCGCGCGAAACTTCCTGCACGATCTGTTGTTCCTCTGGGGATAATCGGCCCCACGCTGCCGTGGTAATCCATGTTCCCGCGGTTGGTCCTTCCCAAATCGTAATATCATGAACGTGCTTGGCTACTTCGTAAAATTTATAGTTAAGATAAAGATCCATCGAGACTGGAATACAGTCTACGTTGCCACTAGACAGAGCTTCGTAAATATCTGGAAAGAAAAGCGTAACCGGAGTCCCACCGACAGCGCTTATTGCTCGAGGCAGATCCTTACCCCAAGTACGAAACTTCTTGCCTTTCATTTGGTCCAAGCTTGTGATCTGCTCCGTGCAAACCATTTTATAGGGATTCAGATGTTGAAAGAGCAAAGTCTTAGCTCCGTTTTCTGCTGCCTCTTCATCTAATATTGGAAGTTCATCCATTAAACGAACCATAAGCGTGTATGCTTGGTTGACATTTGACATAGCCATAGGTATTGAGTTCGGTGCTGCGTGAAACGGAAGCTCGGCTGGAAAATAACCGGGTGACATCAAGGCGATATCAATCGCTTGTTCCTGAAGCAGGGCAAGATTCTCTTGCGCTTTACCCAAGGCGCCACCAAAAAACATCTTAATCTCGACCTCACCATCGGTGCGTGTCTTTATATCCTCGGCCCACTGTTGCATAATCTTCGACCCCGACTGAACGTCGGAATATTGACTGTTCGCACGCAGAAACGTTTTTGCCTGGACTGAAAGCGCTGTCACACTAAATATCAACAAAGCGCTAAATAATGTTGTCAAACCTCTTGATATTGATTGCATTCCTTGTCCTCACTTATTTGGTTATTGATGGTATTACTGTATCATGTAATTTACAGGCATTGTGGCTGTTTTTTAGCCCTTTTGTGATAAAACCAATCTTTTAACTTCATAATTACTCAAAAACTAAAGAATTATTTGTACTAATAAGTTATTTTCTCGTTACTTGGAAATGAGCTTCAGTTGGTGCCGTATACTTTCCATTAATTGGTAAGATATCTTGAGGGCAAGCGGAAAAAATCAAAACAGCATTAAATTTGACTTCTAGCTCAATGTAATTTCCAGGGCGGGTCACCGGTTCTTCAAAAGATAAGTTACCATCGTTCGTCCATGGAATATTCATGAACAAATTTAATGGAGAAGGAGTCCACAAAATATTAACCC
This sequence comes from Acidiferrobacteraceae bacterium, assembly GCA_002721105.1. Next base: position 6,833 of record PBJL01000031.1, read on the forward strand.
CGATAAGCCTAGCAGCAGATCTCAAATTATCGGCACAGTTATCATGGTATTCGGTACACCCTAATAGTTCATAACGCTCATTGTCGCACGCAGCCATTAAAGTGTCATGCACGCCTGAGGAGGTGTCATTGATTATTTCTAGAATNGCTCTACGACGATTAGTGTAATAACTATCACCAATTCCAGCCCTTAGCTTACAAATAGTTGCTCGCGTTGCATCCATTGACATAAATTCACTGGTATCTTCTGCATTAAATGCCCATGTATCAACTACTTGATGACCCGATGTATTGATTACTTTTACAATTCTACCTTTCTTGATTGAGACTGCTTTACCGCCTCTAGCTGGTATAGTTATTTGTTCGGGTATTATATTTTTTTCACCCATATCCATTGCCTCCTTATTATGAATGGAGTCTTAAATTAGCAAGTCAGCCACTTTCAGAAATCTTAATTCATGTTTTTATATCGCGGTAGAACGATTTACTATTAATTGCTCTTATTAAGATTTCTCAAAGTATATATTTCTTTATGACTTACCAACAGATTTGAAATCCACATCGTGTTATCCTTTCACGAGGGTTACCATTAACCGCCCTTTATGAAATGATGGAGTAAATTTTTCCATACTCACACTCCTTAATTAGGCATTATACTATTTAGAGAGTAGTGCCAGTGTGCTGCACCATGCATTGCTGCTTTTAAGATAATCAAAATCAACACAAGGAATATGTATAGNGGCATAGAACGCTAATATAGAAAAAAGCTTTCATAGCACGGTCAGAAAATTCTTAAAACTGTAATGGGCGAAACACTTGTTGATAATTAATCTTTTTGGGCCAAATCACACCAGTAACAAAAGATAATGAACCTATACTTAGAGAAACAAAAATTTCGCAAAACTAAAAAAAGTGGGATAAAATAAACAAATAAATATAAAGCGGGATTAGCTCAGTTGGTAGAGCGTCTGCTTGCCAAGCAGAAGGTCGCCAGTTCGACTCTGGTATCCCGCTCCAAATGCTGCCCTTAGTTTGAATCCGACAAGCTTTAAGTCATTCAACTAAATTTAATTATGCGGATGGCCGGATGGCAGAGTGGTTATGCAGAGGCCTGCAAAGCCTTGTACCCCGGTTCGATTCCGGGTCCGGCCTCCAGATCATATTTTCCTACGATTTCTTAATCTTTCTCTAAATACCTCTATTTGTATCTAAAATAGCTGACTCTGTAAAATACGTACGTTAGGCCAAACTTAGACTACGTCAGATCAGGAAAATTTTTGAATATGACTTACAAAGTGAAATTAGGAATATCTCTACGCAGCTTAGCACGGGACGCTAGTGATTTTGCTGATCGGATAGGTGAGGTTGCAACTTTCAATCCCGATAGCATNGAGTTGAGCTGTTTTGCACAAGACTTAATTATGAATGGTAGCGTTATAACAGATCGTGTAACGAATATGAAATCAATTTTGAATGAATACAGCATAAAATCAACAATGCATGGTCCTCTTACTTTCAATTTACTCGATCCTACGGAGAATATTCAGTCGCACATTAATACTGCCGAATCTTATTTGGAGCTCGGGGCCATGTTAGGCGTGACAGCTATGGTGCTTCATACTGGATTTTGCCCAAATATGGAACCACCAAAATTAGCTGAAAGATATGATGTGCAAAGGGAAGGCCTTTACTATATTGCCCAACGGGCACAATCACGAGGCTTGACGATTTACCTCGAAAATATTTTTCCATTTTATGATGGGGCGCACACAGCTCTTCCAAGTAAGCTTGCCTCAGAACTTCTTGAAATTAACCATACTCATTTAAAAGGATGCTTCGATGTAAGTCATGGTTATATCGCGTGCACTGCCTATAACGCAGATTTGGTATCCGAGGTCAAACAAATATCGCCTCTGTCACCTCATTGGCACGTGCATGATAGTTTTGGTAAACCTACAAAATCACTCGAACCCTACACTCATTCTGAATCTTTATCATACGGAATTGGCGATCTCCATTTAGCAGTAGGGCACGGAAGCTTACCTTGGAACGATGTTTTAAACGCAGCAACCATTACAGAAAATGCAGTTTTTAATATTGAGCTCCATCCAGAATTGTGGTCGGATCTTGATATTTGCATAGCGAACACGCGTGAATTAATCGATGCAGCCGGGCAAAAAGGTAAGTTCTAGCTCCCAAACGGATAAATGATGAAAAATCAATGGCGAGAAGCTCGTAGTGCAGGGTTATTTTTAGGTCCAGGCATCGGCTTATTAATTGGCTTCGGCATCCTTCCAATCTGTCTTGCAGTGTACATGTCGATGCATCGCTGGAAGCCTGTGCAAGGACGCTTTCTAGGGGCGTCACATTATGAAAAAGCCCTTGGAGACATAACCAGCGGATTAATTGTTCTCGCGGCCTTTTCCACTCTCATCGTTGGTCTTTGGCTTTTAACACGAGATTGGCGTCAACCTTTATCGAAAAGAGCACTAATTCTAATAACGGCAGTGAGTCTCGTCCTGTTATTTTCATCACTTCTTCGCGCATTTCAATTACAAAACTTCCTTGGTGGCTACATAGAAGGACAGGAATGGGCCAAGGATATTGCCAAAGACATGTTTATCCACAAACGTGGAGATCCTAGCCATCAATTAACACTTCTGAATGATAGCACTCGATCTTTAATGGGTGCGTCACTGATGTTGCTAATTTGTCAAATCGGAATTTTTTCAGCCGTTCGAGTTAACCAAAGAAAGGCTTTGCTTGGAAGACTTTCCGGCATATTAACTATATATGCAGCCAGTCAAGTGGTTTCAGTAGGTTGGCGAAAAATGATGGGCTCTGGCGACACTGACTTTCTTAACTCACTAATACATACTGTTTTTTATTCAGTTGGCACCATATCGATACAAGTGAGTCTTGGATTAATTATTGCGTTCGCACTTTATCGAAAACTTCGAGGGTTTACCATTTTTCGTTTCCTAATTTTTTTGCCATATGTAGTCCCTGTGGTAGCAATGGCAACAGTATTCCGTTTGATTTTTGGAGCNCGAGAGTCGTCATTAAGCAATCAGATGCTTACTGCATTTGGAGGCGAGCCTCTCAAATGGATTGTGGATAGCACACCGTTAGTCAGCCGCTTGCTTGGTATTGAAATTGACGGATTGATCGCGGGACCTTCCTTAGGAATGATCACTGTTATTCTCTTTGGAGTGTTTTCTTACACTGGATACAACGCAGTAATACTTCTAGCCGGACTAACTTCAATACCGGCTGAGTTGTATGAGGCAGCAGAGATCGAAGGTGCAAGTGCTTGGCAAACTTTTAGGCATATCACTATGCCCTTGTTATCGCCAGTTATTTTCTTTCTTGTTATCACTGGTTTAATTGGAACATTTCAAGCATTCACTCATATTTATATTATGCTCGGTCCGATTGTCAATGAATCCATTCATACCGGAGTGATCATGATTTGGGAGCAAGTCCAGCTCGGAAAGTTTGGTTATGCCTCAGCGCTAGCAGTAATCCTTTTTATTCTCATCATCCTGTTAACAATATGGCAATTTACACTATTTGGTCGCNGGCAGGAGTTCGGTGAATAAATATGTCAAACAGAAAAAAAAGCACAAAGGCTTATGGCCGTTATGGAATTTTATTTGCAACCGCACTAATTTCTTTAATACCATTTGTTTATATGGTGTCGGTATCATTCATGTCGCTTGGAGAGGCGGTCAACACCAGAACACTATTCCCATCGGAACTTCGTTTCGAAAACTACATGTTGGCATGGGAGCAGGCACGTTTCTCCCGATATCTGTTCAACTCGGTAACTGTAACCATTGTCACTGCGTTAGCGCAACTTGTTATTTGTTCGTTAGCCGGGTACGCCTTCGCCCTAATCGAAACACCAGGACGACAAGCAATGTTTGTGCTTGTCCTCATCACCCTCATGGTTCCTGAAGCGGTATTGATTGCGCCGTTGTATCAAGTAATTTTAGGTCGAGTATTTCCAATGAGCGCTTTAAACGGTTTAACAATCATAGTTATTGGATTATGTCTTGTAATCTGGATTAGCGTTGTGACTTCACTCTACAACAATAGATTCAATAGGCAGTTAGATTTAAAAATGATTATCCCCTCCGTTTTTATTGCATTAGGACTAGGCCTAACTTGGCTAGGTTTTACTATCCCAGAAGCAAAAAAATTACTGCTAGACGAGTTTGCTGATAAGAACTGGCTGAATACTTATACAGTCATGATTATCCCCTTTGTGGGAAATGCTTACTGTATTTTTCTATTTAGGCAATTCTTTCGTCAGCTACCAACCGAACTATGGCACGCGGCACGATTAGAAGGGGCGAATCACTTCCAATATTTTACACAAATTGCGGTTCCGCTAACCTTGCCAGCCTTTGCCACTGTTGGTCTTTTATCCTTTATATGGTCTTGGAATTCCTTCATGTGGCCTAGGCTAACGCAACTAGATTCTAGAGGTCATTTAACTTTACCGGTAGGTCTTGACGCTTTTACTAGAGATCAAGGCACAGAAATGCATCTATGGATGGCTGGTGCAACGATTACGGTGATCCCGGTACTTTTGTTGTATATTGTGGCTTTAAGATTTTTTATTAATTCTGCCTCCCGGGCTGGTTTTAAGGGGTGATGCCTGAGGAGCCCAGGATGTCATGGAGTAATANAATAAAAACGTAGTAATAAGAGACTAGTATCAAGGCAAGACAACTTTTATCAAAGGAGAATAGCATGAAAAAGCTTCTAGTAAGTGTTGCAGTCGGCTTGGGCATGGTCTGCACAGCGTTTGCTGGATCTTATGACAATGTCGATCCGACAGGAGCAGAGGCTACAGTCTGGTATAGAGTCAATCGTGACAACCAGATCGCTTTTATGGACGAACTAACAGCCAAATTTAATGAAACCAATTCCTATGGAATAACGGTAAGAGCGGTATCTGCAGGTGGTTACGGCGATATTTATACAAAATTTGTTAATCTTATTGGCNCTGATGAACTGCCAGATATGGTGATTGGCTATCAAAACCAACTCGCGCTCTATAACAATCCGCCGGCATCAAGCCTAATAGATATGAACGAACTGGTCTTATCTGACAAGTGGGCGATGTCGGATGCTGAAATGGCCGATATCCCAGCGGGTTTTCTGGCGCAAGACATATCATCCGATTATGGCGGGATGCGACTCGGCTTCCCTCCTCGACGATCAATGGAAATCATGTACGCGAACTTAGATTGGCTTACTGAACTGGGTTACGACAGCATTCCAACAAGCCCAGAGACAATGATGGAGGCGGCGTGNAAAGCAACCCAGCAACCATTCTCAAAAGCCGTTGATTCATCAGCTAGTCCACAAGGCCTTGAGTTTGGATTAGATGCATCCCGTATTGCTTCGTTTATTTTAGCTTTTGGTGGCGAAACGTTGGATAAACAAAAAGGAATATATGTATTCGATAGTGACGAAGCAATAGCCGCAGCTACGTTTTTATCAGACATGGCGCAAGCGGGTTGTGTCCGAGCCGCCACTGAAAAATACGGCGAGCAGACAGATTTTGGTAACGGTCACACTCTTTTTACAACGGGATCATCGTCAGGCTTACCGTACTATGGATCCGCTATCGAAAAAGGTGCAAATTTCAATTGGTCAGTCTATTCTGTACCACATACCACAAGTGACCCACGTGGAAACCTATACGGCCCCTCATTTGGTATAACACAAAAGGAAGACCAACGAAAACAAATCGCAGCATGGTTATGGCTAAAAACATTCTTGACGCCTGAGAATCAAGCGCAATTTGTCCGTTTAACTAACTATGTCCCAGTTCGAAGTTCAGCGCTAGACCTTTTAGGTGACTACCGTGCAGCAAATCCGCAATACGACATCATTCGTGAGTTAATGCCAACCGCAGGTTCTGAAACTCCGCCGTCGGCATCCTACGAAGAAGTTCGTGGACTACTTCGAGATACATTAGCAGAAATCCTCGCTGGTGGAGATCCTGCTGAATTAATGGAAGACCTTAACGAGGAGGCTAATGAGTTACACCGTGAAGCTTTAGAAGAGCTCAAAGGTTAACATATAAAAAACGTTGCAATATCAAACACGGGGCATTTTGTTGCCCCGTGTTACCTCTTAACGTTGTTATACANTCCCCCTATTAAAGATGGAATCATTTAAACTTTCATTTTCAAATGCATCTGTCAGCCCTTGATTATGTCTAAAAACTCTAAAACAATGTTGGCTGCTGTCTTAACAGGTTTCGGCGGGCTCGAAAAATTGGAATTAAGAAAAGATACAATTGTCCCGACCCCCTTAACAGGGGAAGTGTTGGTTAAGGTTGAAGCTTGTGGGCTCAATAACACCGATATCAATACTAGGGCAGGGTGGTATAACAAATCCGTTAGAGTGGGCACGACGTCCGAAGGAGGATCTAAAGGGTTTATCTTAGAGCCTAGCGAACAGTCCGGAGGTCTTGGAAATTCGTTTAAATTTCCACGAATCCAAGGAGCAGATGTGGTAGGTGTCATAGTAGACGTAGGAGATGAAGTAAAAAAAACTCGAATTGGTGAACGGGTTTTAATAGATCCTCTTATCAGACCAAATAATACTGATCAAAATATTGGAGATGGTGGCTTTTACTTAGGGAATGGGATCGATGGAGGGTTCGCCGAATATACTAAAGTGCCTTCAATTAATGCAATTCATATAAACAGCAACCTAAGCTCCGAAGAATTAGCAACGTTTCCGTGCTCATCCTCGACGGCCGAATTAATGTTAACCCGAGGAAACGTAGATAAAAATGACGTTGTGGTGATTACTGGGGCTACCGGTGGCGTGGGTTCTGCAGCAATACAACTCGCGAAACACAGGGGCTCATTTGTAATTGGAATTTGCTCAAATCGAAAAGTACCGGCACTCGAAACCCTTAAACCAGACAAGATCATTAATCGGGGTGCATCTAATCTACAGGCCGAGGTGAAAAATGCAGCGCCAGGTGGGAAAATCGACGTGGTAATTGATGTCGTAGGAGGAGAATACTTCCCCACCTGGATTAACACTTTGCGCCCTGGGGGGCGCTACGTAGCATCCGGGGCGATTGCCGGACCGATCGTGGAGTTAGATATGCGCTCCCTTTATCTCAAGGACTTGACCCTGATTGGCGCAACTCACCTACCAGCAGATATTTTTTTGCGATTAGTGAATCACATAGAAAATAAGAACATCAAACCACTTTTGGGAGGGGTTTTCCCGTTAACAGAAATACAGAACGCTCAAAAGGAATTTATGAAAAAAGAACATCTTGGAAATCTGGTTGTAGTGCCGTCCTAGCGTGCATTATCCGGTTAAAGCCGTTTCTAATTTCAAGGTGTTAAAATAGCCTAAAGCCCGGGTGGTGGAATAGGTAGACACAGCAGACTTAAAATCTGCCGGCCGTATAAGGCTGTGCCGGTTCGATTCCGGCCCCGGGCACCACAACAACACATTCAGAGATGCTCGCATTGGATTTAACTAAGCTATGAGATATCTGTCAAATCAGGTATACAGGCTCGCCTCTTAGTATTATATTTAAGCTTCCATTATCAATTTGCATAGCACTCATGCACTGTTATATATGCTATCAGGGCGCTATAGTAAATTATGGTTTTCTAACACGTTAAGGAGGATTAACGAATGCGTTTCTTTAAAAATCTTACCGGCATCGTGGCTGGCGCGGTTTTGAGCGTCGCTACAGTCGGTGTATCTGCTGATACATGGGATGAAATTACGGCAGCTGCAAAAGGTACAACAGTTAACTTTCATATGTGGAGCGGTGATGATCGAATTAACGCTTACATTGACGAATGGATTGGGTCTCGNTTACAGGATCAATACGGAGTGACACTCAATCGCGTACCTCTCACGGATACGGTTGAAGGCGTCAACACCATCCTAGGTGAACAGACAGCAGGACGTGATTCCGGTGGCGCTGTGGATGCGCTATGGGTAAATGGTGAGAATTTTAAAACTGGTAAACAGGCCGGAATTTGGGAGTGTGGATACAATGGTGATCTACCAAACAACCAATATGTTAATTGGGATACGGCTGCTATTGCGTATGACTATGGAACTCCTGTAGACGACTGTGAAGTACCATATGGCTTTGCTCAATTTGCAATGATATACGATACCAAGAGGGTCTCCGAAGCACCAGATTCTATGAATAAACTTCTTGCATGGATAAAAGCAAATCCGGGTCGTTTCACATACCCAGCGCCGCCAGATTTTACCGGCTCACTTTTCTTGCGTCATTTGGTCTTCCATGTGGCGGGCGGTTTTGACTCCGCTTTGCTCAACTTTGATCAGGCTACCTTTGATAGTCTCGCGCCAAAAATCTGGGTTATTCTGAATGATATCGAGGGATCACTTTGGAGGAATGGTGAAACTTATCCAGAAGCAGTTGGTGCCCTGCATAACCTCTATTCAAACATGGAGATTGATATCACAATGACCGACGTACCAGGCAATGCAGCTGGTTTGGTGGAGCGGGGAACTTTCCCTGATACAACTAGTACCTTTGTTTTCAAAGAAGGCACATTGGGCAATACTTCCTATATTGGAATTCCTTACAACGCAGCTAATAGTGCGGGAGCGAAAGTACTCGCTAATTTACTCCTGTCACCAGAAGCTCAAGCTGCAAAAGCGGATCCATCCGTTTGGGGATATGACCCAGCGATTGATCTTAACAAGCTAGGATCAAAACGGGCTCTTTTTGATGCTATTCCAACTCATCCGGCAATAGAGGCAGTTCGCGATCGTGGTTCATACGTCCTTCCCGAGCTCCAAGCTGACTGGAATACAGCTCTGGAAGAGGGCTGGAGAAGGAATGTACTCGAAAACTAGAAGGGCTGGAAAAAAACTTATATTAATTTAGTTTAGAAAATTATGTACTTGGGTTCAGCGGTTGGCGTATGAGAAATATTTCTCGTGCGTCGACCGCTTTTCGTTGGTTGCAAATTAAAAGTCGCAAACTCAGTGAAGGCGCTCGTGTTGCATTTTTACTTACCCCAGCGTTATCTCTAATCATCATTCTTTTTGTGGGAGGGATTGTGTTGGCGATAATGCAAAGTGTTGGCTATTTACCAATGATCGGTAAAACTGATTTCTCACTAGATGCATATCGNAATATTCTTCTAGATCATCGTTTTAGAATGTCGCTTGGTTTAAGCCTATACATCTCATTTGTTTCAACNGCAATATCAACAGTATTAGCTATCGCATGCGGACTTCTAATACGATCTGTTATTCGTGGAAAAAGATCATTGGCATTTATTTTTCAACTCAATTTATCAGTTCCCCACATAGTAGGCGCTGTGGCAATACTTTTATTGTTATCGCAAAGTGGCTTGCTGTCCCGAGCAGCGTATTCCTTAGGGTTGATAAGTGTGCCAAGTGACTTTCCAGTTTTGACCGGAGATTATTGGTCATTAGGAGTAATTGCTCAATATGTCTGGAAGGAAGTACCATTCATTGGGATTGTAGTACTTGCAGTGCTTACGGGACCAACAAAGGACTTTGAGGCAGCTGCGCGCTCTCTTGGAGCATCACCGTGGCAAACTTTTCGAAAAGTAACTTTGCCAATTTTAACACCTGCAGTCCTGGCGACTTCAATAATTGTTTTTGCATTTACGTTTGGGTATTTCGAAGTTCCTTTTATACTTGGCAGGCGTTTTCCCGAAGTTCTTCCCGTTCTTGCTTACCGTGCGTTCACAAATCCGGATCTTGGCCTAAGATCGGAAGCTCTCGCCTTAAATGTAGTTTTAGTGTTTGTAGTGACTAACCTAATAATCGCTTACCGATTTGTAATTCATAAATATATAAGATGAAGCTTAAAGAGGATTAGTAAAAGGTATATTTAGGCATGCAGAAAAATAGAAAAACAAGAATATCAATAAACAAAGGTTTAAAAATCTTTGCAATTAGTGTGATGGTGATCATGCTACTATTACCGTTCATCGCATTACTTCCTTGGGCTTTCAGTAAAAGTTGGTACTTCCCCGATTTAATACCAGAACACTTCTCTCTGAGAGGCTGGCGAGCAGTGCTTGCTCCTCGATCACGACTAATAGAAGGTCTAATCAATTCAACATTAATTGCTGGCGTTGTGGCTTTCGTTTCTACCGTAATCGGACTTTTCACAGGCCGAGCGTTAGGAGTTCATAAATTTCGCGGAAAACGAGCAATTGAACTCCTTTTATTAGCGCCTGTAATTTTTCCTACAATTGCCGTGGCTATGGGAATTCAGGTCACCTTCATTCGCTTGGGGCTTGCAAATACATTGCCAGGTGTTATGTTGGTTCATCTTGTTCCGACTATCCCCTATGTAAGTCTGGTAATGGGCGGAGTTTTTGCAAACTATGATGTTCAATTTGAAGACCAGGCACGAGTGCTAGGATCCGGCCCATTTAGGACGCTTTTTCGGATTACGGTACCGATGGTCAAATCAGGTTTAATTGTGGCTGGCTTATTTGCCTTCATACTTTCATGGAGCGAATTTATGTTAACTCAGCTCATTGGAGGAGGATCAGTCATTACTTTGCCACTTTTACTTTTTACTTTTGTGCGATCTGATATACAAATGGCCGCAACTTTAGCAATTATCTACTTGATTCCAGCTATCGCAGTTTTAGGATTAACGGCTCGTTACATGACTGAGGAATCATCAGCAGTTGGAGGCATAAGTGTAGTATGACTTCGAACGTCACATTAATCGATGTAACGAAATATTATGGATCATCATCCGAGGCGCCAGTGATTGATAGTATAAATGCAGAAATTGGCTCTGGAGAACTTGTGACGATACTGGGCCCATCAGGCTGTGGCAAAACAACCGTTTTAAAAATCGTGGCAGGGCTGCTAGATCCATCATCAGGCGATGTTCTTGTCGATGATGAATCTGTTGTTTTTTTGCCGCCTGAACGACGGCCTGTTGCAATGGTATTGCAGAAGCCTTTACTGTTTCCACACATGACAGTTGAAGAGAATATAGGATTTGGGCTTGAGGTTCGTAAATTTCCCCGAGCGGAAATTAAAAAGAAGGTCGGTGAATATCTAGAAAAGGTGCGACTCCCTGGGTTTAGTCAGCGGTACCCATCAGAACTGTCTGGTGGACAAGAGCAACGAGTAGCACTAGCACGCGCGCTAATCACATCGCCAAGCGTACTTCTGCTAGATGAACCTTTGAGTCAATTAGACGCAAATCTTCGAGTAGAAATGCGCCAGTTAATCCGACAATTGCAACAAGATCTAGGATTAACTACAATTTTTGTCACTCATGATCAAGAAGAGGCGGTATCAATAGCGGACCAAATAGTTCTGTTTTTTGGCGGTAAAATTGCCCAAAGAGGTGTAGCGCGCGAGTTTTACACGCAACCGGCAAGTATGGACATTGCAAAATTTTTTGGAACCCAAAATCTCATACCTGGTTCAGTCGTTGAAAATAGGTTTGAAACAAGCTTTGGCAGCGTAGCGTTGCCTGAGCGCTTCACTTTTAAGGAAGGCAAGCTTGTAATACGTCAGGAATCAATTGAAATTGGTCAAAATTCAATGAATACCTATCAAGGTACTGTTCAAGATGTCGAGTATCTGGGCACTCATTCGCAAATACGAGTACGAGTTGGAACTGACCTATTGACTCTTCATGCGCCACCGTATCTCGATATAGAAAGAGGATCTGTAATTGACATTAATTTACCCATAAAGCATTTATGGGTCGTAGAAAACTCTTGATCCTGCTAAGGACAAGCGCCGCATAATCATTATCAAAGCGTATGAAGCGAGTTTTAGTATTAGATATAGGTGGATCCTCCATCAAAGCGTGGTTATCAGGAAGTACTGTTGAAGATTGTCACAGTGCCTCACACTCTTTGCCGTTAAAAATTGATCTCGAAAATGGGTTAACCGAATTTGATCCAACGATTTGGTGGTCGATAGTGCAAAAAACTGTCGCTTCAATTCTTTCCAAGCAAAGCCATGTTAGGCCATCCGCAGTAATTATTTCATCAATCCGACAGGGTTTTGTTTTATGCAATTCAACGGATGAAATAGGCTTTGGCATACATAATGCAGATAAGCGAGGCATTATTTCCGCTAAACAGGTAAATGAAAAAATTGCATGGAACGATCTATATGATCTCACAGGTCACTGGTTTGCTCCCCAGTTACCCCTGCCGAAACTTATTGCTATAAAACAGCAAGATCCAAAACGTTGGCAAAAATTTACGCAACTGATGTTTGTTCATGACTGGTTAGCATGGCGCCTCACTGGGGTGTGGAGAAATGAACGTACGCTCGCTACCACTAGCCAACTTTGCAATGTAAATGACCAAAAGTGGGCATGTCAGTTAATAAATCTATTTGACTTAAAACATGAAATCTTTGGAGAATTGATCAAATCTGGTGAAATTATCGGTGTTATTAATTGCAAAGAAATCCCTAATCTGCAAGGTGTAAAACTAATAGCCGGAGCCGGAGATGCGCATTTCCTCGCGCATGGAGCAAGACTAGATATATCTGACACAGTCGTTGTAACTGGTTCTACCACACCAATCCAAACTATTACCAGAAAATTGCCGTTGGACAAAAAAAGGCGTCCGTGGATCAGTGCGCCTGTAACTGAAACTGGTTGGGCAGTAGAGATGAATGCCGGTTATACAGGGGCCGCCCTAGATTGGCTATTAAGAAACATTGGATGGACGATACCAGAAGGCTTAGATGCTGCATGGAGTGACAGTATTGTGGGTGCCCGAGGAGTGATCGCTCTCACGGCATGTCCAAAATGGGACCAAGAAACTTGGAGCGGTTCTTTGCCTTTCAGTTTTACCGGGCTCAGCACGGGACATAACCGATCGGATTTAGTTAGAGCGATTGTGGAAGCTCACGCGTTTTCTATCCGGGCAAATTTGGAAGGACTTGATGAAACTTTATCCCAAACTAGCGAGCATTTGGTTTTAACAGGTGGGTGGGTTTCCGACTCAAATTTTTGTCAATTGGTAGCCGATGTAACTAAACGTGTTGTTTATAGCGTTCCCAGTATTGATGCCTCACTTAAGGCATCAACATTTTTTGTGAATCAGCATATTCCAGAAATCATTCCACATCACGCTAGTACGACAACATTTGAGCCTAGTACAAAAAATTCAACCTACGACCATTTTTTTTCCAAATATTGTGAGATGTATGAGCATTCAATTTTAACGACACCAAAATGACACTAATTAACAAATATGATCTATTTTATACGTTGGCAAAATTCTGCCTGATTACCAACATAGTTAGACAACAAACCGACTCTATATTGAAGAATGAATAGTTCTGATTTTGATGCTGTGGTTGTTGGAGGCGGCATCCATGGTTGCGGCACTGCCCGAGAACTATCTTTAAGGGGCCTACGTGTACTTTTAGTTGAAAAACAAGATTTTGGAGCCGAAACTACAGCTTGGTCCACGCGATTGATACATGGAGGATTACGGTACCTAGAAACAGGCCAAATTGGACTAGTTAAAGAAGCGCTTCGCGAAAGAGAGGCTCTTTTGAATAATGCTTCCCATTTGGTAAAACCAGCAAAAATTGCAATTCCTATATATAAGTCTATAGGTAGATCAAAATCGCTAATCAAATTAGGAATGACTGCTTATGATTTGCTATCTCTTGGTAAGACTTTGCCAAGTCATCAAATTCTTTCTGCCGATGCAGGAAGATCATTAGTTCCTAATATTCTCGAGGACGACCTTAATGGTATTGCTGTTTATTATGATGCGCATGTTGAATACACGGAACGACTTTGTTTAGAAAATGCGCTTGACGCTATGCATAATGGTGCTGAAGTAAGGAACCACTGCGAAGTATCCGGATTTTCAATTACTGGCGAGCAACTCAAAGGAGTTCAACTAAGGAATTTACGAGATGGTACAAAACAATTCATAAATACTAGGATAGTTGTAAATGCTGCGGGACCTTGGGTTGAGAACCTAACGAAGCTTGCTGGGAAAGAGAAGTCGAATATGATCAGTGCTCGAAAAGGAAGTCATGTCATTTTCAAACATATTAACAACGCGCCTGATTGCCTGCTTCATTTCGAATCTGCAATAGATGGTCGGCCATTAATTATCGTTCCTTGGCTCGGAATGCATGTCGTAGGTAGCACTGAAACTGATCAAGAGAGCGATCCACAAAATGCTAAGATTGAAATGAATGAGGTTAATTATTTGATTAAGTCTATAAACGGTATTTTGCCGAAAGCTAATTTAACTATTGACGACGTTGCATTTGCTTATAGTGGTGTTCGTGCCCTTGCATTTGATCGGAAAGGTGGTAGTACTAAGACGAGTCGAAGGCATAAAATAGTTGACCATGGCTGTGCCGAAAAACCAAATCGGATAGATGGATTAGTCTCATTGGTAGGTGGAAAAATGACGACATACAGATCGACAACAGAAGAAATTGCTCAATATGTGGTCAACAAGCTTGGACATAGAGGCCCATCAGTCGATACGAAACACCGACCATTGCCCGGCGGGTATAGAGACGTAATAAATGAAATTCCTATGATCTTTCCACGGTGGTCCAGTTTACATCCGGCTACAAAAGCAAGATTGATGAATACCTATGGAGCAGGCTTAGCGGATCTTGCCAGGATCATTAACAAAGATTCGAGCCTTTCTGAAATAATAACTAATTCCAATGGCATTCTTAAAGGCGAGGTAATTTATGGGTTTGGGTCCCAATTGGCAGTAACAATAGAAGATCTAGTTGCGAGGAGAATAATGAATACATGGGCACCATCACTTGGCACAGAGTCTGTTAGGGCTATTAGCGCATATTCAGCTGAGTTTTTAGGATGGAAAAAAGAAACACTAGAAGAGGAGCTCCATTCCTACTTCACTTACATTGGGCGCTTTGACACTAAAAAAATAATCCAAGCAGCAAAAGCAGAAAAATGAGTAGCGCGAATAATTTGGTGATAAAATTTTTATTCACGCCTTATTCTATACCATTAGAGTTTGTTAAAGACGTTTCGTCCATAGCTTCTTTATCTACGCTTAACTAATAATAACTTAAATATAAGACAATTTTCTGATTCCGCATTATTATAGTGTTGAAAGAGAACAAAAAGGAGGATTAATCATGGGAAACGAGATATACGAACACATTGCTCCCGCACCACTAACCAGGCGAGCTGGAGATTATATTTTTACGTCGTCTTTTTATCCAATTAATTCAGATGGGAGTATTGTTCAACCCAAAAATTTCAGTCCATACGTTGGTGAATCGCTTGTCGGTGCTCAGACACGCCGAACTCTGGAGCAATTGCAAGAAGCGTTAGTAAAAGCGGGATCTAGCTTAGAAAATACTTTACGTGTTGAAGTACATCTTGTCGATGCCACTGATTTTTTTGAATTTAAATTGGTATGGATGCAATTCTTTCCAACGTCCCCACCTGCACGCAAAACCGTCATTGTAGGGGATGAACACATAATACCTGGTGCGCGTTTAAATTTACATGCTGTTGCTTTAGCCAGTGATAGTCAATATAAGCGAGAAACTATTAATGTCCCAGAACTTCCAAGTGCAATGGAAGCGGAGCACGTACCCCATGGTATCAAAGCCGGTATTTTTTTGTTTCCGTCTGTTTTGCCAGCAACGAATTTTGAGACTGGACTCGCAGTGGGAAAAAGGCCAGGGTTTCCAAACTATGGATCGGATGCTGAAATGCAGGCTCATTACATCATGCATAATCTATCGAAAGTCGCCGAGGCAGCTGGCACCTCTATCGATCAAATTGTAAAGAGTCAATTTTATGAAACAAGTCTCCTCAACTTTTATGATGTAGATGAAGTGTGGATTCAATATGTCGGAATACCGCCAACTCGGAGTTCCATGGGATGTCGTGATTTTACTGTGCCGGGCGCCCTGTTTGCTCCAAATACGTTAATCTTAATTCCAGATGAACTGCATGAAAAGAAAGAAACTTTGGCCGGAATTGCATGGCATCCTGAAGCAGTTCGCAAGGTCCATTTTTCTCCAGGCCTAACGGCTGGAGACTGGTTGTTTACCGCAGGGCAAGTGCCAGTTCCTGACTTCGGAGTTCACGAATGGAGAGGAGCACCTTCCGGGTTGCCTCATCATTGGGACGATATTGAAATTCAAACTGAATACACCATGGAACTTCTAAACGACCAAATTACGGGGAATGATCTTACCTTGAACGATGTAGTTGAGGCAAAAATTTATTTAATCAACCCTCGACGAGATTATCGAGGTTTTACTCGTGCCTGGAATCGAATCTTTTCTAGCTTTGACAAAAAACCTGTTGTGAGTTTTATTCCATCTACTCAGGCCAATGGCGATACTGGAATAATGTTTCCCGGGCCAACTATTGAAATTGATCTTATTTCTAAGAGAGGCAAATAAAACTGGATCAAATGATAGTCTATTGAGGTAAACTTAATCAGTTTCCTGATAACGCTCGATACATGTCATCGCATTATTCCCTGGCGCATTGACAAATCTGCTTACCGGATAGGCTGTCCAATATGAATCTACGGCGCTTAAAAGCTCCTTTAGGTCACTCATGCTCTTGTTTGCTTGATTTAGCCATTCCGCTTGTGCATCTTTTGGGAGGCGTATCGGCATTCGATGATGTATGCCGGACACAGATGGATGAGCAGCTTTAGTTATTATCACAAAATGCTCATCTGCATCTCCTAAATTTCCGTTTTTATAATCAAAAATTGCCGCCATACAGAATGGTTTTTCGTTTGGGGAAAACACATAATATGGTTTTTTTGAACCGGTACCAGTGTTCTTCCATTCATAATAACCATCACAGAGTACCAAGCACCTTTTGGAGCGAAAACCAACACGAAATAGAGATTTCTTATCCATAGTCTCTGATCGAGCGTTAATTATTAGTCTATTTTTTCCAGAACCAGTCCAGTTGGGTTCTAGACCCCATTTCATGCTAACCCCAACGTGGTGCCCATCATTATCTCTTACAATCAAGGCTTTTTGAGAAGGGCTTATGTTAAAGCTACTAGAAATTTCTTCCCTCGGATTAACGCGAAAAGGGATAATAGTTTCAGAAAATTGAGATGGGGTACTATACCTCGCGAATCGCCCACACAAGTTTTGTATCTCCAGTGATATCTTAAAGGTAGTAAATAATGAATAACTAGGTCAGTAGGGTATCATAGCAGGGGAATTTTATTAAGACTGCAAAAAACCGGAGATTAGCGAATGGTGATTACTCTTTATTACGCACCTGTGACATGCGCAATGGTTAGTTGGATAATGTTGAATGAGGTCCACGCCGAATTCCAAACGATAGACCTTAACTTTAGGAAGAAAGATCATAGGAAAACTGAATACTTAACTATCAACCCTTTGCACAAAGTGCCGGCATTAGTGGTCAATGAGAAAGTGCTAACCGAGAACGTTGCAATTATTCAATGGATCAATGCAACTTTTCCAAACGAAGTAGTTCTTCCAACAAATCCCTGGGAGCATTTCAAAGCTATATCGTTATTAAGTTGGTGTTCCAGTGGAATACATCCATTTTTGACCCGAATGAATAATCCGAAAAAAATTGTAGGAGGATCTGACAATACTGATTCTGTAATCCAGATTGCTACGACAGAAATAAACGAATGCCTGCAAGTAGCTGATATCATGCTTGGCAAAAAAGAATTTTTCTTCAACAATTTTTCTGCTGTCGACGTCCATTTTTTTTGGTGTTGTCGTCGAGCCACCCAATTCGGTATAGCGCTCAAACGATTCCGGAACGTGCAAAGGCACTTTCACTTCATTAGCCAACGACAAAGCGTGAAAAAACTCTTGCATTATGAAGCCTCAGTAATACAAAAATTTGAAACTTCTCAAAAGGCATGATCTATCCTTCAAGAATAGTAATATGAATTCCTAGTCGTCCTTAATGTATTTACTAAATTAGCAATACACAGTAGTATATCGTTAGTGAGAATCATTCGTATTCTAATCAATTTAATCTAAGGATCAGGCGCTGCGCGCAGCTACTTTAAAAACTAACAAAATGCATGCACGCCGTTTCCTTTCACATCGACGCCTCAATTATTCCGGCTGGAGTATCGGCTCGACTATTCTAGCGTTATTAGTACTCACCCCAATCATATCCGTACTATATTTAGCTTTTCGCCCAACGGGTGATATTTGGTCTCACTTGCTTTCTACGTCTTTACCTATATACCTGGGAAATAGTTTCTTTTTGATGTTAGGTGTTGGATTTTTAGTCTTTGCCATCGGTGTAAGTACAGCTTGGTTAGTCACAATGTGTTCGTTTCCAGGACGTCAAATTTTTGAGTGGCTGTTATTGATCCCATTGGCAATGCCAGCTTATGTTATTGCTTATGCCTACACAGATTTACTTGAATTTTCAGGTATAGTGCAAAGTACTCTCCGAATCACTTTTGACTGGGGGAAAGGAGATTACTGGTTTCCCGCTATTAGAAGTTTAGGTGGAGCAATTTTTGTGATGGGAATGGTTTTGTATCCTTATGTGTATTTGTTAGCTCGATCAGCTTTTTTGGAACAGTCGGTAAATGTTCTTGAGGCTAGCCAAACTTTGGGAAGAGGGCCATGGCGGACATTTTTTAGTGTGTCTTTACCAACCGCACGTTCAGCAATAGTAATAGGCATGGCTCTCGCTCTAATGGAAACGTTCAACGATTACGGCACGGTATCTTTCTTTGCAGTACCTACACTGACAGCTGGTCTGATAGATGTATGGCTAGGTCTTGGGAGCTTATCGGCTGGCGCTCAGATAGCCTCATTAATGCTTGTCATCGTTCTAGTGCTACTAACTATTGAGTATTTAAGTCGACGACAACGCATCGCGTACCAACAGCCATCAAGTCGTTTTCGATCTTTACCGACGCATAGACTTAACGGCTTCCGTAGTTTTATTGCTATTATTACTTGCGTAACCCCGATAGTTGTCGGGTTTTTTATTCCGGTGGCTATATTGAGCCGACTTTCTTTCAAATATTTTGATCAATCATGGACTAAAGATTTTCAGGTGTTAGCACTAAACAGTTTTGTGTTAGCAGCTATAGCAGCAGTTATCTGTGTAGTGCTAGCTATTTTTATTAACTATAGCCGTCGACTTCAGCCTAGAACTACATATTTAACATTCATGACCCGATTTTCATCCCTCGGTTATGCTATCCCTGGCGCCGTGCTTGCAATAGGAATCCTTGTTCCATTCGCCGCATTTGATAATTATGTGGACAGTCAAGCACGCAAAATTTTCGGTTTATCTACAGGTCTCATCTTGAGCGGGACAGTGGGAGCGCTTTTATTTGCTTATGTTGTTAGATTCTTGATGATTGCCATAGGGCAAATTGGATCAAGTCTGGAAAAAGTATCGTTATCTATAGACATGGCCGCTCGAACGCTTGGAAATGGTGCTCGACAAACAGTTGTGCGGTATCATGTACCATTGATTAAAGGCAGTATCCTATCAGCGCTAACTATTGTTTTCGTAGATTGCATGAAAGAGCTTCCAGCAACATTGATTTTGCGTCCATTTGGTTTCGAAACTCTCGCAACACATGTTTATCATTATGCATCAGATGAAAATCTAGGTGAGGCAGCGCTCGGTTCGATACTGATCGTAGCAACCGGATTACTACCGGTAATTATTTTATGCCGAGTAATTGCTCAGACACGACAGCGCTCTGGAAGTTAATAATCTTTCAGCTTCAAAGATCACTTTTAACAATAATGAAAAAAACGGGTTTACTTCAGATATCTGATATAAGTTGTAAATATGGATCAGATGTAGTTGTTTCGAATGTCAGTTTGGTTGTTAAGGAAGGCAATCAAGTTTGTTTATTAGGACCTAGCGGATGCGGCAAAACAACAATACTAAGAGCTATTGCTGGATTTAATTACCTAATCGACGGAAATATCGTGATAAATGGTAACGAAGTCTCTAGTAAAAAAATTCATATACGCCCTGAATTGCGTCAAGTTGGAATGGTTTTTCAAGATAACGCACTTTTTCCTAACATGAGCGTACGGGAAAATGTGGAGTCTGGATTGAGAAAAATGAGCAATCCTGAGAAAAGTAAAATAGTTAACGAATTATTAGAGAGAATGCATATCGCAAATCAAGCAAATCGTTTTCCTCATCAACTATCTGGAGGGCAACAACAACGAGTAGCCTTAGCACGGGCGTTGGCTCCTAAGCCAATACTGTTGTTGATGGATGAACCATTTTCTAATCTTGATTTTGACCTGAGGGAGCAAATGGGTTTAGAGATTAGTGAATTATTAAAAGAAAATAATATAACCTGCATTATGGTAACGCACGATCAAAACGATGCATTTGCGTTAGGAGATGAAGTTGGAGTTATGAACAAAGGTTCGATTGTGCAATGGGACACACCCTACAATCTTTATCATAAACCCATCAGTCGGTTCGTAGCAGACTTTATCGGTAATGGCACTTTTTTGCCGGGAAAATTAGTGTCTCAATCAATGGTCGATACCAAACTGGGACAACTTACTAGCGCTGTCTCATTGTCTTTTGAAATAGGAGCAGAACTAGATATTTTATTGAGACCAGATGATTTAGTTCTTGATTCTAATGGCGATATTCGTGCGACAGTAAAGCGTAAAGCGTTTAAAGGAGCTGACATCCTGTATACCCTCGCTACGAATCACACAAATGATCTTTTAGCCTTATTCCCAAGTCATACTGATATTGATCTTGGGGATCAAGTTCGGCTCACATTGAAGGCAGATCATGTTGTCGCATTTCCTCGATTAGCAAACAAAGTGACCTAACAACCAAAACGACAATAAAAAACTAATCATTATAAGAGCAGCTCCATAAGTAAAACCTGTTTTTTACCATCATCGGTTAGCTGGGATCCCACAGGATTAAAGCCGTAATCACAATGGAATTTTAAAGATTTTGGGTTCTTAGGTTTAATATTTATTTCACAGGTAAATCGGCAGTAGTGGAGCCCGTTCAAAACCTTTAGTTCATTATAAAGAAGCTGTCCATAACCAAGACTTTGATACTTATTGTCTATAACTATCCTATCTATATAGAGGTATTCGGAGTATCTTTTCTCGAACCACTGATAGTTTTCACTTTGGTAGGACGCTCCAGGCTCCAGTGCAAGCGCAAACCCAGCGATATTACGACCCACAGTTAAATACAGACTATATTTTGCCTGAGTAACGATACATTCTAAATCACTCTTATCTAATTGATTTACCTGAGGGGCAAATTTGTTGTTTAAGACGGTAAGCTGCTCTATTTCGTCCTGCGTTATTAATTGAATTAATGCCACGGAGATCTGCTCGTTTCAAAAGTTGTTTTTTAGGACGTTTCGGGAATACTATACCATTTGGGTAATGAACTAAAAAACGCTAGAATAGAAAGGCTCTCCAGTGAATGTAAAGAAGATAAGAATATGGCACAAGATAAAATTTTTATAACCGCAGGTGATTTGTTGCGTGATTCGTTCAAGTTAGGTCAAATTGTTCTAAAAAGTGGTTTTATCCCAGACTATATTGTTGCAATTTGGAGGGGGGGGACACCGATAGGTATTGCTGTACAAGAATTATTTGACTATGCGGGGATAAAAACAGACCACATCGCTATACGAACTTCTTACTACACTGGACTTGATCGGACAGCAAATAATGTTCAGGTTCATGGATTAGGTTATTTAGTTGACAAAGTTGAAAATAAAAACCGACTTTTAATTGTCGATGACATATTTGATTCCGGAAATAGTATAGCGGCAATGATAAATGAACTAAGGGCACGCGCAAAAAGGAACATTCCACACGAAATAAGGATTGCTACGCCTTGGTATAAACCTAGTCGAAACGTAACTGACCTTGATCCAGATTATTTCATCCATGAGACCGACCGTTGGGTGGTCTTTCCCCATGAGCTGCAAGGTTTAGCTCCTGATGAAGTAAAAGAAGGAAAGCCTGAAGTTGCTGATTTGATTGATGAAGTAAATAATTTGACTGCAATTAAGACCGCGATCAAACAGGAAGAATAACAGTAAAAGTTACCCCATCCATAGATGGTAGATTTCTCGCAACTACCTTGCCCCCATGAAACTCGGCAATTATCCGTACAATGTAAAGACCCAAACCCAAATGCGTTCTACGAGCGTCCTTTGAGCTTGATACCATAGGATCAAATAACCGATTTACTATATCCGATGGTAATATTGAGCCCCAATTAGTCACTGATATCTCGACGCCTTGATTCTGACCCTGCAATTTCAATAATATGTCGCCATCTTGATTACCGAATGCGACTGCATTATCTACTAGCTTATCAAGCATTTGGGCAATATGATCTTCAGACCCATATAGTCTCAGTTGACCTGCAGGGCTATCACAAACTAAACGAAAACTTGGGTGAATTGATTGATATCCATCGACACAACCTCTGACTAACTTAACTAGATCAAAATATTCTCGTTGGTTAATCTCACTCTCTAAACCATCTTTTAAATTAGCTGCCTCTGTTAGGCTCGTGAGGATATTTTGCAACCGCAGAATACCATTGCGGGCACGTTCCATATAACCATTACTTCGAAGTTCACTATTATTTCGCTCAAGATTTTGTAAGGAAGAATTTACAACATTTAGCGGGTTATGCATCTCATGCGCTAATGTGTCTGGTAGACGTTCGAGATACTGAGTGTATTGGCTAAGGTTTTGTAACATTTGCGAGATAGCTCTACTCAGATCTCCGATCTCATCAGTCGAACGTGTACTACTTTGGATTAATGTTTTCCTGAGCCGACCTTCTGGGGTAGCTGCATGCTCCGTTTCTTTCTGAAGGCTAGAAACCCGATATGTAAGCCGAAATGTAAAAACAAGTATAGTAAGAGTAAGAAATAAAAATACCCCCAAAAAAAGCAAAGTAAAGCGCCGAAGGGTATCTGATTTTAACGATAGAATTTTATTACCACTCTGCTTTATAAGTATAGATCCGATCACTTCATCTTCTAGCCAGACTGGATGGCCAGCAGCAATAATTCTCGCATCACCATAACGCCGAGGTTCAGCTATCGAGATACCCGTATCAAATATCTGACTAAGTAATCTCTGATCTTCGCGACTAGATTCGTCCGGATATTCATCAGGATCTATCAACGGGCTTCGTAAAATTCTACCCCCGATTCTTTGCAAGCTACTCCTGAATCTATCCCATCCCATAGTTTGCCCATCGAAAGAAAGGATAGTTCTATAGTCATCGGGAACAATAGTTCCTGTCTCTGCTCTTAACTGAAAATCTCTATCCCAAATAGTAATTTGGGATGCGGATAGATACAACGGTTCAATTAGTCTTGCTAATTCAGGCGATATTAATCGAACCCTTCCAATTGCGTATTGCGATATGTCGGGCGCTGTGCTAATCAAACTTTCAATGTTTAGGGAAGTCTGATCATCAACATCAATTGCTTCAAAGGTTATCTGTCGCGCCTGATTAATAATTGTTAATGGTGCTCTTATTTTTATAGCGTAACCACTGCTAATTGGAACTAATTCTGCAACAATTTCTCGTATAGGATCACCGGTGACAGTATATCGCCAATCTTCTTTCATCGCATAGATGCTCATTCGCCCTGACTCAGCTGCAGTGAATAAATATCGATGAATTGCCCCATCTTGCTTTGCAATGGTTAATCTTAGTGAATCATTACGATCAAGAGATAAACGATCAAGATCTCTTAAAATAACGATATCATCCGTAATTTCAAATACAGCATAATAAAAACTTTCATACACTCCAGCTCCGAATCTAACTGAAAATGAATTAGGTTCGTAGGATAAATCGCATTCAAAAAATTGACCTCCAGTGTAATCTATTAAATTATTAAGCGCGGAGGACCATTCATTGATGGGCGCCTCAAAGGGTATCGCCTCAATTAGTTGTTGAGGTAACTGTTGAGTTGGAATCAAGAATTCTGGGATACCTTCCGCATCTGAAAAAAGATTCGCTCTATCTTTAAGAAGCGTTGCTATACCTTCCGAGGTTAGTTTCAATGCCTCCATTTGACCTTCTAGAAGGAACTTTTCCATGCGACGTACTGAGTCATATCCCATATAAGGAATTGCTAGAAGAGATAAAATTAAAAGTAAGAGCTTTGTTCGAATCTTTAATCCTGGCCGAAAGGTGCGACGTCGCGGCTTCTGAAAAGCATGATTATCAATGTTGGGCAGATCCGAAACGGACCGATTATTTTTACTTCGATTCGAAATTGATTTAGTTACCCTTTTGACCACTTGTAACCGGTTCCGTGTACTGTTTCGATATTATTAAAAATTGGATCAACAGTTCGAAATTTGTTACGAATTCGCCGGATATAGCCGTTAATTGTATTTCTTTCAACTAGCCCTTGGCGTGTGACTTCATTAAGTGCGTCATAATTTTTTACATGTCCCGGACGTCTTGCTAGCGCTTCTACAATCCAGAACTCAGTTAATGTTAGATTGACTGCTTCTGAATTCCACTTAACGGACATGCTTCGTTGATCAAGCTCAAGTCCACCTACTTTTTGAATAATGTCATTATCATCAGGTTGTTTCAGATGCTCTGCAATTGCTAAGAGCGAATGAACACGTGCAACTAAGAACTCTAAATTTACAGGTTTATTTATATAATCCCAAGCCAACATTCGTTGAGAAGATATGCGATCGGCATCACTATCTCTCGCTGTAAGGAATATAACTGGTAAAGTTTGACTTTGATTACGAAGTGCCATACATAAATCAAAGCCACCATTCATATCTTCACCTAGCATAACATCGAGGAGAGCTAAGTCTGGCAAAGCGCTTTTAAAACCTGTTAACGCCTCCGGTTTGCTAGCATATAGCTTGACGTTGTATCCATGAGCTTCTAACACATCAGCATAATTTTCTCGCTGATCTGAATCGTCTTCAACTATCGCAATTACTTTTGACACGCTCTCTGTTTTGCTCCAAATTAAAACACTCGGTAGGCCAAAACAACGTTAATAAAAGGTAAACCGAGCCCCCTTATCACGAACTAATCACGAGAACTTAAAATAGCCCATAAAAGGGTAGGGTGCAACGATCTAACCACGAAGGACGTCGGCTGGATCACGCCCAGCGCGAATAGGGCGGGCACCACCTGGCCGTAGTCTAGGGGTCCGTGAGCGGTCAGTGGCGGTTGTGGCTTTATCTTGATCCATATCAACCGAACCTTTGAATTGACAGCCGTCTTCCAACACAACACGGGGAGCTCTAATATCCCCACTCACCTTACCGGAAGGGCTAATTGAAACCTGCTCACTACCCCTTAATTCCCCCTTTACTTCACCATCCACTCTTATAATTCGTGCGTTTACGTTGGCAGTTACTTTCCCATTAACGCTAACGACAAGATTGTTTTCCTTGAGATTAACGGTGCCTTCAATGACCCCGTCCACAGTGAGGTCCTCCTCGCCGGTCACGTCGCCATGTATTGTGATTGAGGGCCCGATCATTCCGCCTGTCTTGGAGGAAGAGGTTTTCTCTGGGGCAGCTGTATTGGAGGTAACGTCGGGTGCGTCTGTTGTTTTATCTTGAGCCATTTTGTTTCTCTTACGTTTTCATACAAAGGTTAACCATCATATTAAGGATACACTAATTGTCCAACAGAGGAAGACATAACGTCAAACATAAACGACAGCTATTCTATTTAACATAATATACATTATGCGCCCTTATATTAACAACTACGAT
This sequence comes from Acidiferrobacteraceae bacterium, assembly GCA_002721105.1. The sequence continues at coordinate 32,665 of PBJL01000031.1, forward strand.
TGCCTTACCCCAATTTTGAGCGTTTCCTCCGAACCAAAACAAGGTCTGCAACACTCTATATCACTGACTCCGTTGCTTTTGGAAACAGTGCGAAAAAATTGTTTGTAGTACTTTCAGCGAACATTTCATACGATTCACCCCGCAAGTTCGCCAAAAATTTAGCGGTATGAACCACATAACTAGGTTCATTTCTTTTGCCCCTTCTAGGGCTAGGTGCTAAATACGGTGAATCTGTTTCAATTAACAATCGGTTTAACGGGATTCTCTTAGATACATCCCGCAAATTATCGGATTTCTTAAATGTAACGATACCAGATATTGATATGTAGAATCCTAAATCAAGTGCTTTTTTAGCCATACTCCAGTCTTCAGTGAAACAATGCATTACACCGCCACATTCCCGCGCATTTTCCTCAGTGAGGATTTTAATGGTGTCTTCTTTAGCATTTCTGGTGTGAACAACGAGAGGCAGTTGCACAGATTTCGCTGCCTCAATGTGTAGTCGAAATCTATTTGTTTGGTGATGAGCTGTGTTAGTGTCACGATAATAATCTAACCCTGTCTCACCAATACCAACGATTTTGGGGTGTTTCGAGTGCCATTTGATTTCATCGAGTGTAATTTCTTGTTCTTCACCGGGATTTAAATTAGGATGAACTCCGACAGTGCCAAAAATGTTTGGGTATTTTTCAATAATTTTAACTATAGAATCAAGACCTGCGCGATCCACGCTGACGATCAAAATAGATTTGACACCATTATCATTCGCGCGAGTTACAGTTTCATTTACATCGTCCAAAAAGTCATTGAAGTTGATGTGACAGTGCGAATCAACAAGGTAATTAGCTGTCATGGTGTTTCGCCAAATTCATTGTTACTCAGATCAACAATTGTCGATTCTAAAAATAGTTTTTCATCGGTCGCATTAACGGGCCAGGTAAGAAAGAGTCCGACTTTTCGGTAAATCCTTAAACATGTGATTAATCCTATATTTCTGTAGAGAAGCGTACCAGTTTCCGAGCTTTTAATGCCAACACTTGCGCGAAAAGCATTTATGATTTCTATTTGCAACCATCTTAATATTAGTCGTGTATCGTTGTCGCTCCATTTTTTAATAAGCTCTGCCAAGGGGATTTGATTTCGGACAATGAGGTGAAGATCATGAGGCAATGTTTTAAGCATCATACTGCCTTCATTGTTATGAATATCGTGCGCATGGAATGGTGAGTTCCCGCTTAGCTGGAGTAATGTTTGTGCGTCAGCTCGCTCAATGCCTAGTTTTTGACAAAGCCAATCTAAACTAATTTCCTCGTTCGGCAGCGGTATAGAAAGCTTGACACACCTTGAGCGTATTGTTGCAGGAAGTAAATATGCTTCTTTAATCAAGATAAAGAAATATGTATTTAATGTCGGTTCTTCCAAGGTTTTTAACAAGGCATTTGACGCATTAATGTTTAATTCTTCAGCTGGATGGATTATCACAACTTTTGCTGCTCCGTAATGTGCACTTACCGAGAGGTTACCTATCAAATCACGAATTTGTTCTACACTTATAATTCTCTTTGCAATTTTACGCTTACTTCTTTCTTTCTCAGTACTAAGTTGGTACCGACTTGCTGCCTGAATGAAATTGTGAGAATTATCAAGCATAGAATGCTCATTTGTAATCAGATGATAATCTGGATGGGTTCCAGCCATAAAGAGATGGCAAGATGAACAAACCACACAGTCTTGATCTTCTTTAGCGGCTTGGCAGAGGAGCTTGCGCGCAAATGCATTTGCGAGCTCAAATTTACCGACGCCTTGTGCACCATTAATTAAAAGCGCAGTCGGAAATTTAGTCTTATCAGTATATGACTCGTTGAAAATTTTTTGAAGCCAGGGAGGTAATGTAGTCATATTAATTTTTTCAAAATAATTTGCTTACATGATTCCAGATTGCTTTATGTATAACTTCGATTGAATCTGAAGCATCAATCAAGCGAATTCTAAGAGGTTCCTCACGTTGACGGGTTAGATAGGCTTGGCGTACACGCTCTTTAAAAGCCTTTCCTAGCTTCTCAAAACGATCAGGATTACACCCTCTTTTGTTAACTCTATTTAAACCTTCTTCGACCGGTAAATCTAACAGTAAAGTTAAATCTGGCTGCATTCCTTTTTGAACGAGTTTTTCTAGCTGAAGGATACTTTCAGAATCTAATCCGCCTCCACCACCTTGATAGGCAAAAGTAGCATCTGTAAATCGGTCACATAGAACCCAACACCCTGTTTCCAGGGCGGGCAATATAGTTGTTGATAGATGATGAGCGCGCGCTGCGAACAAAATTAACATCTCCGTGTCAGGATCAGTTGAAAACTCCCCTTTAAGCAGAAGCTGTCTTAATCGTTCTCCTAATTGAGTCCCCCCCGGTTCTCGAGTTTTTACCACTTCTATTCGGTTATCAATCAGTCGTTTTTCTAAAAGATCTAATTGGGTAGTTTTTCCTGACCCATCCCCTCCTTCGAAAGTAACTAAACGACCGTTTTTTTTGTCATTGATGCTATCTTCGGAAAATAATACATTCATTTTTGATATTGATCTACAGCCTTACGATGCTCTTCCAATGTTTTTGAAAACTTATGAGTGCCATCACCTCGAGAAACAAAAAATAAATCTTCAGTCCATTTAGGCTGTACTGCTGCCATTAATGATTTCATGCCTGGATTTGAGATTGGAGTAGGAGTTAGGCCTCGTCTTAAATATGTATTATAGGGCCCATCTAACTTTAAATGCTGATGGCGGAGATCTCCATCAAATGTGTTTCCTAAACTATAGATTATAGTAGGGTCTACTTGTAACGGTATTTTTTGTCTGAGCCGGTTAACCAGAACTCCGGAAATATGAGCTCGCTCTTCCTCTTGACCTGTCTCCTTTTCGATGATTGAAGCAAGAATTAATGCGTCATATTGATTTTTTAGCGGAAGTCTATCGAATCTCAAGCTCCATGCCTTATCAAGTTCCTTTTCCATCATAGCATAGGCTCTCATCAAAACTGATGAGTGTGTTTCTCCACGCACCGAATAGTAGGTATCCGGGAAGAAAATTCCCTCTAGATGATTTCTACGACTACCAATTTTTTTTAACACCTCTTGATCTGTTAAAGCAGAAATATCAGAAACTAGATGTTCCATGCTATCTAATAATTGGATAATTTCGTCATACGTCCATCCTTCAATCAGTGTTATTGGGTACGAAATTACTTTGCCTCTCACTATCATTTGTAGAAATTGTGCCGCAGAAGAGCCTTTCGAAATTTGATATTCGCCAGCCTTGATTTTTCGAGTCTCGCCTTTTAAGGACGAAAAGACAATAAAGGGCCACTCTGCAGTAATAATGTTGTGGTCAACTAGAATTTCAGCTACTTGACGGTTATTGCTACCTGGAGAAATTAAAATTATGTGATCGTCGATGGCCAGCTTATTATGCATTTGGCCGTAAGCCCACCATGCGCTCATAACTAGAAGGATGGCTATCACCAGTAATGTCGAGACCAAGATATATTGAATTTTTCTGATATTGGCAAACATAGCACTATCAATTCAGAAATAACTCATGCCGCAATGTCGCCCTATCGATTCGGGCCTCTCATCATTGGGAAGGGTTGCCATCTAGTAAGGGGCATACGTGGAAGCACAGATGGATTTACGGCGCTCATTGGCCACTTGCCCTGTAACGCCAGTGCTACCTCGCGAGCCGCTCGTTCTCGTCCTGCGGGTCTCATGCGAGTGGTAGCAGATGCAGCGTGGGGTGTAAGCACAACATTTGACAACGATAATAACGGATTATTAATGCTTGGTGGCTCTTCCTCTAAAACATCTAGGCCAGCGCCCGCTATAATGTTATTCTCAAGCGCATCGATTAGTGCAGCCTCATCTACTACGCCACCCCGACTGCAGTTTACCAATATTGCAGTTGGCTTCATTGTGTCTAATTCTTTACTGCCAATAATTTTCTTGGTTTCTTCATTGAGTGGCGGATGCAGCGTTACATAATCAGAGCGCACTAAAAGTTCAATCATCGACACTGGTTCAACCTCCTCACCCGTTATCTTAAGTTCAGATACGTAAGGATCATGGGCAATAATGTGGAAGCCAAACGATTTTGCTCTTCGAGCGACCGCTGTACCAATGTTACCAAAGCCAACGATACCAAGAGTTTGCCCCCAAAGCCGCGGTAATTTTGCTAAAATTGGTCGACCTTTGGCCCACTGACCTTCTCGTACTATCTGGTCTATTTCTCTTAATCGTCGACCAGCAGCCAATAAAAGCATTAAGGTATGGTCAGCTGTCTCCTCGATGAAGACATCTGGTGTATTAGTCACAACGATTCCCGCTCGTGTAGCTGCATCTACGTCAACCATATCCGTGCCAACACTACCTACGGCAAGAATTACGCATTTATCTAATTTTGAGATAATGGCTTCATCGAGATAAATACCCCAAGACACCAATATTGCGTCTGCATCACGAGCTTCATCTATCAGTTTCTCAATATTATCAGGCGGAATCTCGACTATTTCTGGCTCTGGCTCAACGGATCCCAAGGCCCCTAATTCTAATCGATAACGTTCTCGTATTAATGTGGAGTCTACTGTTGGATGATCACTGCTTCTTTCATCCCAACCTGGCGCTTCCTTAGCTGTCAGGGGCAGTTGTACTATTACCTTTTTTCTCATATTGAAGATCTGCCTTGAATAGTTTTATAGCACCAACATAGCGAAAGAATGAGGCGGTATTTCAAGCGGTTTAAATTTAAGATCAAAGTTCTGGTGATTTATAAAAACATTTTCCTGATTGATCGCCGTATTCGTAGCAAGAGGAGAGTCTCCTTTAACTAAGTAGATTTCCCCAGAAACAACTGAACTGTTTAGCGTAATATTAACTTTATCAGTTTCATGACGATTAATTATTGATAAATAGATTTTCCCCGTTTCACTCTCCATAGTAGCTGCCGCATCAATTACCGGAATAGCATCGTAAGCGGGTAAGGTTCCGGCAGCCTCCGTTGAGAAGGTAGGACTCTCCACATTACACTGGATTGATTTCTCGCCCCGAAACTTAGTGAAAAGTTCAAGCACTAACGCTTGCGGCATCTTCCACGTGCTGGGTGGCCCATCAGTAGTTTTTCCATTAGCTAGCCAATAAGTGCTCTGTGGGCCCCCATCTGTTTGAAACGACCAATTGTACGTGGGAGTTACCCGATATGGAGCCATGGCATTAATTAAATTATAGATGCACGATCTTTTTATTTTCCCCGGTCTTCGAATGAGACCATTCATTACTCCACCAACGTAAATTCCATCCGCTAAATCATAATTGCCTATAAAATCAGGGGCTTTGGCATCGACATAGGTATTCCATTCATCAAATGCTATTGGTACATTCGGTGCGCCTGCGGAGGTCAGTACATCAATCGTTTGATCTATCATTGATTCTACTTCGATTGAGCAAGCCACTTTTGCATTGTATAGATTTCCACCGTCCGGCTTATTTCTCATCATTTCGGTTCGTATTGAATAATAATGAAGGGAGAGTTCCTCTAATTCGCTCCCACAATGCTTTGCAAGCATTTCATTCCATCTGCCATATAAGTCTATAGGAACTCCTACGGCAATTAACTCAATATTTGGATCCGCAGCACGCATTGCTCGTGAAAACTCGAGATACTTACGGGCATATGTTTCAGGGTCTACATGCCCAACCTGCCAATTACCAAAAAGTTCATTCCCAACAAACCAGGTCTTCACATCATAGGGCTCGACAAAACCGTTTTCTATTCTTAATTTTCCATATTCAGTATTTTTACTACCGTTGCAGTAAGAAACCCACGCTGCCGCTTCTTCTGGAGTCCCATCCCCCATATTTACTGTTAAAACTGGGTCGGAATTTAGCAATCGACAAAGCTGGATGAATTCATCCGTGCCGACATCATTCGGTTCCAATAAATTAAACGCTGGATCCAATCGCGTCGGTCTTTTATCGATAGGACCAACGCCATCTAACCAATGATATGCTGATACGAAATTTCCTCCTGGCCATCGTAGAAAAGTAGGACTCCAATCCTTTATAACATTAATTACATCTTTTCTATGGCCTAATACATTGTCGTCAGGCATCACAGAGGTGCATCCAATTCGCAGGCTTCCGATGCCAGTGAACGTTATTGCTAAAATTCCATTTGAATTTGTGCGTTGCGCTTTAAGTACTGTTTCATAAGTAGCCCAATCATTAGGAATTTTGGTGATCGACCAATTTTCCCCGTCTAAATCAACATCTACTTCATCAATAGGGCCTCTGAGGACCAATCTGATTTTATAACTTCTATCCTCTTCCAAAAATAAATTTTCTTGTTTTATTCCATGCGATCTACCGTCATCTATTTCAACGGTAATTCTTTGGCACTGACGACCAGAGTAGAAAACAGTGTTGTCATGGACGAATCGGACTATATTTTTGTCAGGGTTGATTGGCAACCATGGGCGCACTACACCAAAGCCTGAATATTCGTGGCGTAAACCTTCTTGTAGCCCAATATACATATGATCTTGACCTGCGAATTTCCGGTCTTGCAGCATTTCGGACCAATGCCCGCCATAGATTGACTGTCCATAATGCTCAAGATTAGCACCATACAAATGATTATGGATTTCTCCTAATATGCTCGTCGCGTCGATTGTTATTTGAGCGGAAGTTGCCAATTTAAATCCTCAAATAATTATCTTGCAGTGGCCATCGGATAGTTGATTACGATAACTGCTCAAATTAAAGCTCCTTCTTTGAAGGGAGAGCCATTTTAATGACTGTATATACTGCGCCGCCGATAATCGCTCCTAATATAGGGGCAATAATATATACTGACAACCAACCTCCCCTCGGTCCAGGAATCGCAATTTCGTTCCATCCCAGAAAGTATGCTACTACTCTCGGTCCAAAATCCCTGGCCGGATTTAACCCTGCTTGAGTTAATGGTGCAATCACTGAAATAATTGCTGCTACTCCAACACCGATCAATACCGCCGCCGCTGCACTTGGGGGTCGCGATGGATTTCGGTCGCTCGTAAGAGAAAATACTAGCAAAGCTAACATCGCAGTACCGACAACCTCCGCTATAAATGCAGGGCGTAAAGTAACGACCCTCCACGCATCTTCAGCTGTACCAAAAATTGCTGGATTGGGGAAATATTCTCCAAAAACCATCGCGCTGAGCTCGCTTCCTGGCCCTCCACGTAGCAGACCATTAACTCGTTCAAATTCAATTATCGCATCTGAAAACATGCCATAAAGAATAAGAGAAGCTGTTGCTGCCCCTGCTAATTGGGCTAACCAATATGGAACTACTCGTTGCCATGGAAACCGATCAAAAATAGCAAATGCAGCTGTGATAGCAGGATTGATATGCGCTCCCGATAGTGAGCCCGCAGTATATATTCCTAAACTTACGCCAAAAGCCCACACAACTGCAACTTGCCATAAACCAGCTTGGGCTCCAGTAACAACAGCTGCGTTTACGGCGCCCACTCCGAAAAAGACAAGGATAAATGTGCCTACGTATTCGCCAAGCAAAGCACGCCAAAGTCTCATTTCAATTATTTCCTTTGTGAGTTTCTTGTTTCATGTGAACATTCTCATTATCACGGGCTGACTTATTTGTTTTTAAATTCTACTGGAACATTAGTTGAACCGTTAAATTCTGTGTTTATAAAACTGCCACTTTTATCAATCACAACATCTGTCAAAATAGTTTGCGTAAGATCCGCATAATCAAAATTAGCTCCCTCTAAGTTTGCTTGCGATAAATTAGCGCCAGTCATCTGCGCTAAAGTTGCTATAGAGTTCGAGAAATCAGTGTTATAAAAATCCGCTCCGTATGCTCTAGCCCAGGATAAAATTGCTCCGCTAAATGAGGCATTTCTGCTATTTACCCATGAAAGATTAGCGTAACTAAGTTGGGCATTTTGAAAATTAGCGTCACTTAAATTGGCTTCCGACAAATCAACACTCATCAAATTAGAGTTGCTTAAGTTAGCGCCTCTCAGGTTAGCTCCGCGCAGAACAGTTGCTGCTGGACTTGGGTTTCCAATGCCAATCGATCCGAAGTTACTTGCTGTTAGGTCAGCACCTTCTAAAACCGCTTGTGTTAGATCGCTGTCTTGAAATACTGTGTTGTCGAGCGTAGCATCAGTTAAATTTGCTTTTACCAAGGATGATCCCGGCAAAAACCCGTTACTAAGAATAACCCGCTCAAGTCTAGCCGTATTTAAATTAGCCTTGATCATGCTAGCAGAATGAAGGATAGCATCGCGAACATCAGCTCGCGTCAGATCAGTTCCGTCTAAAAACGCTGAAGACAAATCGGCTGATTTCAAATTAGCCTCTCGCAAATACGCTTCCCGAAGATCGGAATTGCGAAGAGAAGCTCCCTCGAAATTTACACCTGTTAAATTTGCTCCCGTCAAAATAACTCCGTCTAAATTCTGGCCTCGGAAGTCTCTACCGGAGAGATCTACACCGGGATAGAACATTGTTTCATCATAAGCAGATACTGACGCTAAACCAGATAACGATATTAGTAGTCCTATGGTGAATACAATAACCCAGATATTTTTTATTGTCGTGATAATCATGAAGCAACATTTCTGGGTAGAAAAGTCATTTTTTTAGTAAACTCTGCTGCAGGCTGAACTTTCTTTATATCAGCCCACACACCCTTGTAGTAAGGTATTGTCGTAGATGGATCGACATGATCTGATACCAAATCTGCTACTGAGCCTTTAGGGTGTCCAAACAACATGAATGTATGTCCAGGTTTCACTGCGTCTGTGATGTATACCATCGCTTCAACACTGCCCATATCATTGAATATCTCGACCATATCTCCTGAAGACACGATAAGCTCAAAAGCGTCAACTGGATTAATCTCGATAAATGGAACCGGATTGTGCTCAAGAAAATATGGAATCCTTTGGTGATGATACAAAGTTTGCCAAATATGATTTGCCCTTCCATTATTGATCCAAAATCTATGCTTTCGCCGTTGTCGTGATACTTTTGCTGCGTAGCCATGCCATGGTTGGGGTGCAAAAATAAATCTAGCCTTACCTGTTGCTGTAAAAAAATGACCATCTTCATGCATTCTTACAGTTCCAACGGGTGTTTTATTAATTAGCCTCGTTGGTGTTTGTATGCCTTCGTTGCCCAACGTTCTTAGTAAATCATAAGTAACTCCTGCATAACCTTCCATGGGGTCTTGCTTCGTTCCTTTGAATTGATATCTTGCATGTATGAATACATCTTCATCTGTTTTCCAGTCGTAATCCAGAAATTTACTACTCATTAGTGGATTACGGTCTGCCTCATAGAGTTCATGCAGCTTCTTCGCATATTTCGAAATTATTTTCCAATCGGGTAAAGATTCACCTGGAGGGTCCATGAATTTAGGGTAAAGTCGCAACCGCCTTTCGCCATTTATCGAGGTCATATTCATTTCGCCCCATTGCGCGGCAGGTAATACTAGATTAGCTAACTCGTTTGTTGCTGTTGGGTAAATATCCTGTCCGATTAAAAACATACCGCCATCTTTTAAACCGTCTACGATTTTAGCTACTCTATTCCCAATATCTTGACCTTCACTCTGCTCTATTGCCCTGGAAACGATATTAACCCGCTCTTGAATTTGTTTTGTAATAGCCTCAGATCGTAACGTGGTTAGAACAGGGTTGCATCCTCCAACCCAATAACATTTCACTTCTCCACGGCGAACTGCCTCGTCTACGTTCTTAGCAGGGCGCCCACCAGGATACGGTGGTCGGACATAAGCTTCCTGATGCCCTCCTAGCCTGCTGATTCCAGTGCCAGGTTTTCCAATATTACCGGTCAAAAGTCCTAAATCAACAATTGCTGCGATATTTTCATAATTCTTTAGACCCCAAATTAACCCTTTCTCATAATGAAAAAGAGTGCGCTTTCGGAAATTTCCGTTCTTAGTTCGAGCTATCCACTCCGCTGCCTGATAAATCTTATCTATTGGAACGCCCGTGGATTTTGAGGCCTCCTGAAGAACTATTTCAATTGGCCTGTCAACGGCGAGAGTTGATCGTTGATAGGCTTCAAAAGTCTGCCACTCCATATTTCTTCTGATAAATCCGATGTCATGCCATCTATTCTCAAGGATGACTCTCGCGATGGCATTCAAGAGTTGGATATCGGTTCCAGGTTCTATTTGCAAATGCAGCACCCTATTCTTGCCACCAGCAACTTCGGCTGTTGCAACCGACATCGTTCGCCGTGGGTCGACAATAATGATCCTACCTGATTCGGTAGGTTCCTCTCCAAAAGCTCTTAATTTCTCAGGGCGTGTCGATCCGGCAAGGTTGGGGGTCATTTGATTCAAAAAATAATTGGTTTGTGTTTCATATGGATTAGCCCCTACTATGACAATGGTATCGGCAAGCCCTGCATCTCCATAAGAATTAGTCAACGGGACGATTCCGGCATCGCCTGCAGCGTGAACCTCGCTGTTATACGCAGGACGGTTGTGAATTGATGCAGTGCTCGTGCCTATCCCGCTGAAAAAGAATCGCCCGACTGCCCAATTGTTTTCAAAACCTCCTCCTCCACCTCCGTGGTCAAAAAATTTCATCCCTATTGCATCAGGTCCCCAACGATCTATCACTGCCTTGATTACACGGGAACCAAGCTCTATGCCCTCATCCCAGGTGATTTCAACGTGTGACTGCCCTCTTTTTAACAAGGGCATTTTTAATCGATCTTTTGTAGGTTGGTTAGGTGCGTACAATGTTTTAGCTAAACCTCCCCCTCTTACAGACGACAATCCTTTGTTAACTGAACATTGTTTATCTGGGATAATTAAAATATTGAATTTTTTGCCATCACGATCGACCACTTCTGCGTGGCTAGATGGTGGCAACCACGAATCCATGATAGTAAGTTGTTTTTCGTAGTTTGTGTTTAAAGCATTTCTTTTTGGTGACGGGCCGCCATTCTGTCCGACCGGCCAACGAAATACACGATAGCCACAACCAACAATGCAGAATTGACAGACTGTGTTAAATTCTTCCGCATCTCTAGGGGGTAAGGGCACAGAATTCATATTCTTACCCTCTAGATGATGTTTGTTTGCCGACCGTATATTAGGCCATCAATATTATAGGCCTGCACAATGCCGTCCGAAATGCGTAACATAATTTGTGGGAGCGCCTGACTGGCTTGACCAATAATCATAGTGCCTGCTCGCGATGGATCAAAAGTACTCCAATGGCATGGACAAATTAACATCTTTCTCTCTGGTCGGTAGCTGACAGGGCATCCTTTGTGCGTGCATAACTGCGAATAGGCAACGATTTCATTATTCGGCCCTATGCCGTTGATCGCAGAATCGTCTAATCTAATTAGCACTGCCGGAGAAGATTTGTCTGGATAGGCAAAATATAAAAGTGTTCGAGGTTCTATATCATTTAGCGGTGCTATATCTAGAATTGGAAATTGTTTCTCTACCAAATCAGAACTCGCACTATTTGAAACTGAAACGCTAGGAATCACTGCGCCCGCTACCCCTACCTTAATAAAATCACGTCTATCCATTTCACTCAATCCCAAGATGCATACAAATTGCAATCATGAAAATCCGAAAATTCGGGCTCTGAAGAAGAAAGTATTGCAAATCCGTTACGACCACTTGATTGAGTATCAGTATCTTGCTCTATGACAGATCGATTACCGATGAACTTGTCGCTAATAATATTCGTTACGATTACGTACCATGCTCCGCCTGGAATAGTTATGCCTTCTTTTGGTCCCAACCGAGTACTCATTGCGCGCGCAGTCCTCCAGTCTACTAGAATTTCCATGCTATCTGGCTCTAGAGAGTTAACTATAGTTAATCTTTGTTTTTTCCAGGCATGAGAACGCCCTATTAAAGCTATATCAATTTTAGGTGTCACGCATAAGATTGCATGTCTATTTTCACCTTCGATGTTCAAATTCTCGTAAAATAAATCAGACGCCGAAACTGCAAAACAGCCTGGGGTTATATCACCATTTGATAGTTCAGCGACTTTATCCAAAGCTTCCCCTGAAGTTAACAAAGTCGGCGGTGACCACGGATAGTCCTTAAGGTTTACGTGATCAAAATCTGGTAATGGGAAACGTTTTGCCCACATGTCTTCACTCCTCTCCATGCTTGAATGTTTATAAAGTACCATTACAAAAGCTTTGGGGGTGACTATACAACATATAATAAAATTGGAATATATCGTTTCGAGGATTCTAGTAAAAGCAGGTCGGCCTAGTAATCATATTTTCGGGTGCGAAATTCGTATTACACGCATACGTTTTTTGCATGATTATCTCGTGTACCATACCCCTCATATGGAACTTATGTCCCACATAAAAAACATTTATGAAAGTGCACAAGTTTTGACACCTACCCTACTACTTTTATCGATAACACTATACAAATTACAAAGTCACAAGAAATGAACACAAGTCGAAATCCTGATCTTAAAAATGCCGTTAACACTCTCCTAGATAATTGGACAATAGAAGTTACTCCTGGCGGGGCAAAAAAAATTGATGACTTTCGAAATTATCTCAGGCTAGGCACCACTGTCTATATTACGTTTTTGCCAGGCTCAGACTTTGCAGACACTCTTGAAATCGCATTGCGACTAAAAGAAGAAGGCATGAAGCCAGTACCTCATTTAGCAGCACGAAGTATCCCGAGTTCATCCTGGCTTAAAGATAATCTTGATCAACTGAAAACCAAAGTAGGTTTGGATCAAGTTCTTCTAATTGGAGGCGGAGTAGATAATCCCGTAGGTGATTTTTCCGATACAATGCAACTATTAGACACTGGATTATTCGAAGAGTTCGAAATACCGAATATTGGAATTGCCGGCCACCCTGAAGGCAGTCCCGATATTTCCGATGAAAACATCAAAAGCGCATTACTTTGGAAAAACGATTATGCTAAAAGAACTGGGTTTAATCTATGTATAACAACTCAGTTTGTTTTTGAGGCTGGCCCAGTTATTGAATGGGAAAAACGTGTACGCGAAGAAGGTAATACTTTGCCAATCCGTATCGGAATTCCAGGCATCGCAACTATTAAAACACTGCTTAACCATGCGCGCGCATGCGGAGTTGGCCCATCGATTAGATTTCTCACAAGGCAGGCAAAAAATGTTGCTAAACTAGTACAGCCATCCAGTCCCGATATATTGCTCCTAAATTTGGCTAGACATCAAATTGATAATGAATCGTTAATCAATGGAATACACGTTTATCCGCTAGGCGGGCTAAAAAAATCTGCGGCATGGTTTGCAACCGTTGGTGACGAGAAATATGAGCTCAATGATGAAGGTGACCAAATGATTTTTAGCGCTAATGATGAGTAGTAATCGCTTATACGTAACATCTTAATACCGGAGATACATGTGGTTCAAAATCCTAAGCATTTTTCTGTTAGAAAATTATTTTATAGGAGGAATAATGGCAACTAAATACTGTATTCTTTACTGGCAAGAAATACCTTCTTTCGTCGAGGCTACTGACGGTGAGACAAAACAAAAAATACAATTAAGCGACCGATTTCAGGAACTTATTGATAAAGCCGCTATGAGGCGAAAACTCGCGGGCACTGACGCATACCTAGAAGGTTTCAACAAAGGAGAACAAACTGAAGCATCTGGAAGCCCAGAAGAGGTGGCCAAGATGATCAGTGACAAACTGGAAACAGATTTTGACGCTATTTCTGAAGCAGCACTCGCGAAACGGTAATCATAGTTCCGATTCTGAGTAAGCTTTTTAAACGAAGAACAAAATACCTAACTGATGTCTAGTTAATAAGTGGAATTATCCTCAAACTGCGCGGTTTTCCGGCCGGAAATTAGCGGTATCGATCCTGATACCATACTACGTATTCATGGTTACAAGGAGCCAGATAAAGTAAAACCGGTCATAAGAGATACTGCCAAAACTATGTTGACGACGGGAATGTCTTTATTTGAACCTGTAATCTACTATCGTGAAGTTCAGATTCAATCATTAGACGGCCCAGATCTTCATCTTAATGGAAATGCTGTCACCTTCCGTAACCCTGATTTTGATGCATTATTAAGCGGATGTAGCCATATAGTGGTATTTTTACTTACCCTAGGATACGCGCCAGATAAGAAATCCACTGAACTAGTATCAACAGATGATTTATTGGAAGCCGTTTTTTTGGAAACCGCATGTTGGCTAGGTATTGAGCGTGCTACCCGTTGCTTTGCAGATGAGGTTCGGGCCACCGCGGAAATCAATAACTGTCGTATCACTCGAAGACTTGCCCCGGGTTATAAAGATTGGGCATTAACAGATCAAAAGCATTTGTTTGCCCTATTTGAGGGCACTGATATGGAAATTACACTTCTTGATGGTGATTGCATGCAGCCAAAAATGTCGAGATCTGGGATTTATGGTATTGCACCGAAAGTAAAAAATTGAGAATGTTTATTTATATTTAATGAATTTAAGGTCCTATTTAATCAAAAACGTCTTGAAGCAAATACTAAAAAACGCAGGAGAATATACATGTCGTTACCAAAAGATCGGTTATTAATAATTGGCGAAAACTTCAATGCCACCCGAAAAATTAAAGTTACAAGTCCCAAGGTTTTTAACGAGGATGGAAAATTTGGTATCGCGTATACCGACCTAGATGGGACAAAAAAGTTGCTCGACTGTACCGATATTTTCCCTGAAGACCCAAACGAGCAGAAAACATTTCTAGTCCCACATATCGCTCAAGCACTCCGAACTAAAGATATGGATTATATCCGTTGGATTATTCGATCTCAGGAAGAAGCTGGAGCACACATCATTGACCTATGTGTAGACGAAATGTCGGTGTATCCCGAAGAACGTTACGAGTGGATTAGATGGTTGGTGCAAACCGCACAATCTATTACTGACTCTATCGTCTCCATTGACTCCTCTGATTCCGAAACGATTAGAGCAGGACTAGAGGCGCATGATGGTAGTAAGAGCCGACCAGCTATTAATTCGTTCAATCAAGAAGATGGAAGGCAAGTTTTGGTTGATATGGCAAAGGAACGGAACGCAATTTTATTTGCGAACGCCAGCGGTAATTCGGGTATGCCCCAAGACGGAATTGAGCGGGTAGAAAATCTTGAAAAATGTATGGATCAAATGGAAGCGGGTGGTATTCCAATGGAAGATCGGTTTTTAGATCCACTGGTGTTCCCGATTGGGGCCGGTCCTGAATTTGGAAATCATTACTTAGATGCCGTACGCGAATTAAGAACGCGATATCCTAAAGTTCACATTTTCGGTGGGCATAGCAACGTATCCTTTGGCCTTCCTCGGCGGAAACTTGTTAATCATACTTTTGTTACGTTGTCCGTAATAGCCGGCTGCGACTCTCTTATGGTGGATCCTGTCATGAATCCCCCTGTTATTTTCGAGGATTTTAAATACGCTGCGGAAGCACTCACCGCTAAAGATGAATTTTCAATTAAATTCCTTAAGTACTGCCGCGGGCAGATTCAAAATGCGAAAAAATAGCGTTGCAACCATAATATATTAATGATATATTCATAATATCCTAACAATTTGGGGTTGGAGAAATCTAATGAAAGAACTTTTGCCGAGAGAACGCTTTGCACGTGCAGTACGTCGCGAACCCGTAGACCGAGTTCCCGTCTTATACAGAATGAAAAGCGAGGCTAAACAGAAAATTGCGCGAATCTATGGTATTGGAGATGCTAGCACGGGCGTTAAACACAACCCCGAAGTGGAGCTACGACTTGGCAATGATGCAATTATTTACCAAATTGGAATTAATGCTCAGTTCTCACATCGCCCTATTCCCATCGGAGAGACATGGTCAAGCCATTGGAATGTTGGCTACGGTAAGAGCGGATTGGAAGGCCGTAACGAAGAAGAGGAGAAAGAGTTTCAGCAAACCCAAGAGTTTTGGGGGCCCGCTAAAGTAGTGCCTGAGAATTTTCCTAACTTCCACCCAATAACGTCGATGGAGGATCTTAAGAACTACGAATGGCCCGATCCTAACGACCCTGAATTGCTTGCACCTATCAAAGACCTTTGTGCCAAATACCAAGATGACTACTTTATTATAGTTGACCTATCTTCTACTCTTATTGAGGCAGCTTATGCTCACCTTGTGGGTACACAAAATTTCTTTTTAATGCTTTTTGATCAACCAGAATTAATTCATGGCGTATTAGATGGCTTAACTGAATACTATACAGAAGTAGGAAAAAACGCGATAAAACTAGGTGTTGATATGATTCGAGTTGGTGATGATGTAGGTGCCCAGCAGTCAATGATGCTATCACCGGCGCAATGGCGTGAATTAGCTAAACCGCGTTTCCAGCATATGTTTAATGAATTCCGTAAAGAAAATTCAGATATATACATCAAACTTCATTCTTGTGGAGATTATTCACCAATACTTGGTGATGAAGTGGATCTGGGAGTTGATTTATCAGGACTCATGCAGCCAACTGGGGGGAATAAAGATCAGGTTGGCATTAAAAAGAAATATGGTAATGACATAGCGCTAATTGGAGGTTTATGCGTCCAACGGTTACTCCCACGAGGACAAGTCGAGGACGTCCGAAAAGGAGTGCACGATGTGATTAAGAACCTGGGGACTGGTTATGGCTACATATTCTCTCCAGCGCACTATATTTTAGCGGATGTCCCGGTTCAAAATATCTATACCATGATCGAAGCTCAAAGAGAATTTGGGACCTATGGCAAATATCCTTTGAACTAATTTTTGTATTTCACCCAACTAGAACTATCTACATCGGTAAGGAGAAATAAATGCCTGAAGCAGAATTTTTGGCACCAACGGATGGCGATCCAGTATTAAAAGAGCCTGAAGGATGGCAGGAACGCGCTCCTGACGGATGGGAGTGGAAAAGCTTATGGGAAGCGGTAGAAACTGGCGATAATACCTATACTGATGAATTCGTAAAAAAGGCTATTGATGAAGGAATTGACCCTCGTGTAATCCTCGATGATGGTTTATTTCCTGGCTTTGATCTGCAAGGAGATCGATTTAGCGCCCAAGTTATTTTTATACCTGAAATGCTAATTACAGCGCGAGCAATGAAAGCTGGTTTAGCATTAATCAGGCCATTATTAGCAGCTAGAGCAGAGAAACCTGTTGGGACTTTCGTCATGGGTACTGTGTTAGGGGATATGCATGATATCGGCCAATCAATTGTTACAATTATGCTTGAAAACGCTGGATTCAATGTAATAAATCTTGGCACCGACATACACCCTGATAAATTTATTGAAACTGCAGAAAAAGAAAAAGCGGACTTGGTGGGGTTCTCAGCTTTACTTTCAACAACCGTATACTATCAAAAAGTTACCATTGAAGAGTTTGAAAAAGCTGGACACAGAGATAAAGTTAAAATATTGATTGGCGGAGCTCCAACCACACAAGAGTGGGCTGACGAATGCGGGGCCGATGGGTGGGGACGAGACGCTGTCCAAGCTGTAAAATTAGCACTTGAAAAGGTAAAGGAGCCCCGGGCCTCTTGGAATTGATCATCTCTTTAAATCGCATGGTTTTTTACAACTCCTGATGTGTGCGCGCACAGATAATAGACTTCATCGTTAGTGATCACTTCTGCCACCGTGACGTATTTCACCAATCGGCAATGAAAATAAATCTCGTATTTGGTTTCCTTGGCTCAGGAAAAACCACATTGATTAAGCGTCATTTGGGAAGTCAACAAGACTTGTCACGCACCGCGGTAATTGTGAATGAATTTGGAGACGTTGGAATCGACGGTAGCATAATCAGCGGTGACAATTTAGATATTGTAGAACTAAATTCAGGTTGTTTATGTTGCAACCTAAAAGGCCCAATGCTTGATGCAATTCAGGAGCTAGAACAAAACAAGCAAATCGAGACATTACTAATCGAGAGTAGCGGGCTTGCGGAACCACTCGACACACTTGAAGCCCTAACAGATAAGAAACTAATAAACACCATCGAAATCGGCCCAATACTTACTGTCGTTAGTTTAGCGCACTTCGAAAAACTCTCGGAATTTCTGGGAGATTTTTACATCGACCAGATCCATAACGCTGATGCTCTAATACTTAATAAATCAGACTTATCAAATGTTGATCAAATTGAAACAGTACGTCACGCTGTACGAGAACTAAACCCAAAAGCTGATATTTTAATTACTCAACAGTGTGACCTTGATTTGACACATTTATTTGAATCGAATCAAAGAGCACACACGGATTTTGTAACCCATATTGATGGGCTAAAGCGAGCAACAAATCACACTGCCGTTCATAGGCACTCCCATTTAGACTCGATTGTAATCGAGAATAGTAATCTCATCACAAAGACCGAATTAGATAATTGGCTCACTACATTGGCCAATGACATTTATAGGGTTAAAGGATATTTAAATCTCGATGGCCAAAACTCTCTCTTGCAGTATTCAATCGATGAGTTCAACACTGAGGCCGTAAAGAAAATAGATAAATACCAAATGGTTTTTATCGGACAAACTATCGATAGAGACGAGTTAAAACGACAATACTCTAATCTTGGAACTGTTCACAAGTGAACCCTGTTCGCATTTAAATTTTTCTTAGCAAATTTGAATCGAATCTAACAATGACTGAAACCACAAGTTCCGCAGCCCGAATCCCCCTGTCGGATCAAGCTTATTCATTGTTACTTGGCAAAATCATACGGCTCGAGCTCGCGCCCGGCTCCATCCTTTCGGAAAAAGATTTGATGTCGAGCTTAAATATCGGTCGTACTCCAATCAGAGAGTCATTGCAACGCTTAGCTAATGAAGGTTTGGTAAATCATTTACCTAACCGTGGCATGTTTGTAGCCGAAATTAGCGCTGCTAGTGTTGGAAATATCTATGAATTTCGCGCTCTTATCGAAGGGCACACCGCACGATTAGCAGCTCAAAGAGCGTCTGCTGAAGACCTTAAGGAGCTCGAGTTTTTGCATTCACATCTAAGTGAGTCAACAGCAAAAGACCGCATTGATGACTACATTGGTTGTGATCAACGCTTCCATAATGTATTAGCGCGCGCCTCCGGAAATACATATCTTCAGTCAGCCGTATCAGAAATTTTCAATTTACATTTACGATTATGGTTTTTTATTTCAAGAAAATCCCAAAACTGGCAATCATCTGCCAACGCGCATGAGATCATGACCGAGACTGTTGTCAATGCTATTCGTGATCGGTCTGCTAGAAAAGCCGAAACAGCAATAACAGAATATATTGCCTCGCGTCATCAAGAGATAATTAAACTTCTTTAACATTCTTATCTTTTATAGCTCTCCACCGCGTGTGAGCTTTTCTCTGAGTCGTAATTCTTTGCGACTTATCTTGCCCGTACTTGTTAGTGGGAAATCTTCTACAAAATCGATTATTCGAGGATATTTAAAAAAAGCGAGGTGATGTTTAACATGCTGTTTCAATTCCTCGGCTAACCGATCTGATGCATCCCCATGGTTACTAAGAGATACAAACGCTTTAATAATCTGTCCGCGCTCTTGATCTTCTACACCGATTACAGCCGCTTCAGCAACCGCAGCATGACTTACTAACGCATCCTCAATTTCAGCGGGGCCTATTCGGTACCCGCCACTTTTAATAAGATCGTCTTCTCGACCTTTATACCAAAAATAACCTTCATCGTCTTGATAGCCGAAATCTCCGGTCTTAACACGAGTTCCAATTCGTATTTCACTCGTCTTATTAGGATTGTTCCAATATCTAATAAAAAGAGTCGGGTCTTGGTCGCTAGCAGTGATTTCTCCTACGGTACCTGGTGAGACTTGATCTCCGTTTTCGTCAACGATGATAATGTCATGACCTGGGTACGCTTTACCCATAGATCCGGGTTTAATCGGCCACAATTTTTCACAGTTCCCAACAAGATGATTAACTTCTGTCAACCCGTAAAACTCATTAATTGGTATATCGAGAGCCTTTTTCGACCAAGTCAAAACTGATCCCGGCAGAGGCTCTCCCCCTGTGCCGATCGCGCTAAGCTTGATATTCGGCCAATGCTCTTTGGGGTTATCAATAGTCGCCAATCTTTTTAATGCCGTTGGTGTCAGAAAACAGTGGGTAATTTCATGACGTTCAAGAAACTCGAAAACCCATTCAATTGAGAACTGTTGGCTTCCAGCAACTACAGTTTGCCCAAAGTACCAACCCGTCAACATGACATTAAAAATGCCAGCTACCCACGACCAATCTGACAAAGTCCATAAAATTTGATCTTCCTTTCCCATATCCAGTTCGTAGAACAAAGAAACTGAAGCCAAATAACCTCTTAATAGAGCTTGTTTGTGCAAAATACCCTTTGGCAACCCTGTTGACCCAGAACTGTATAGCAGCAATGCAGGATCATCTGAGCCGGTATTTTCTATTTTAAGATTATCACCACCTATCCCATGTATCGCGGCGTGAAAATCAATCTCTCCTTCCCTTGCCCCGCCTGAGACAATCACTGACTGAATATTCAATTCAATATTAGCGTCTTTAACGCGATCCCATAAGTGGCGCTGGGTAACAATCCATCTGGCGCCGCAATCATTCAGCACATGCTCTACTGCGCCCGGACCATAAAGATAAGAGAGAGGAGCTACTATTGCTCCTAGTTTATATGCAGCTAAATGCGCCATTGCACACTCAAGACCTTGTTGAGAAAATAACGCTATGACATCCCCCTTTTTTACACCATTAGCTCTCAAAAAATTACCAAATCTATTAGATAATGTCCTAAGTTCGGCATAGCTATAAGTGTGGATATTTTCTCGATCATCAACACATATTAGTGCTATTTTAGTTGATTTCTCTCCACTAGCGTGCCGATCTACCGTTGCTGTTGCCATGTTGTAATGATCGACATTCGGAATTTCGAAACTCCCTATAATTTGCTCATATGAAGGGTTTTTTCCGAACATAGCGTGGAGATCATCATCATTCAATTGATCGCCTTGCAAACCTTTTTTTTTCAATATTGTCTCCTAAAATTAAAAATTTTTGCGAACTTATTTGCAAGTTTATTTATGATTCATGATTTAACAAATAATTCACCGCTTCAATATCTGTTTGATCCTTAATATGTTGTAATTCAATAAGTGAGCAAATTTTTTCAGCAAGCGAATACATATCTGGTTCAGGGTTCGCCTTCACTACAGTTTCAATCCAGTCAGTTCGAATTGATTTTGCCCCCCCAAAAGCGCCTGCTAATGCGCCGCCTACGCTAGCATAACTATCTTTATCGCGGCCATACATTACACACCCAATAACTGTTTTTTCGAAATTACCTCTTGCTGCTACAAACATTGATAACGCAACAACCAAAGTGTGGGTTGCCTCCGAGAATAAGTGGCCCCATTCGAGTAGTTCATACAGCGGCTCCCGTATTTTGAATACATCATGCTCTTTTTGCGCAATTGTTACAGCTGCTTCGAGAAAAGTTATATTTGGATCATAGCGCCATTCCAGTTCCTGCCAATATTTACCCTCACGTTTTCGAGAGAAAGTAATATGAGAATCTTTTGCTGTTTGAATGATAGACTCAACGGTCGCATTTGAGCGAATGGATTCACTTACTGCGGCTGCCATAATAGCGGCGGCGGTCTTAGCATAACCCTCAGCAAACCACCCAAGATCGAAACCTAATTGATATGCTTCATATGGCTTGCAGGCCAGTATTATTCCAAGGGGAGAATTTCCTATAATCGCACCGTTGGTAGGCTCGCCGCTGAAAATAACCTTATCTTCTCTCCATATAGATTTTAGGTAGTATTCTTCAATAAATGCTTTATTAATTTCTCGTGGTGCATGTTGGTACGCTTCAATTAATACCTCAGTTAAATGCCCTGTGCGAGGAATTCCTTCAGCTCTAAGAATAGCTTCACAGTATAAATGTTTTAATCTAGTATCATCGGTATACACACCAATACAATCTCCTTCACCAAAATGACCATGCATCGTTTCCGCACGCTCATATGGTAGAAATCGGTCAACGACACCATATTTTTTCATCAATTCCTCGTGACTATATTTTTCCACTGGACCACCTAAGGCATCCCCTATTGCCCCTCCAATTAAACTACCATAGACTTTGTCAAATAACCTTGTTTTGGCCAATCTATATTCTCCAAACACTAGTAAAACCTACTATCATCTAACATACAAAAAATATATTATAGCTATGCAATCTAAATAATTTTTTTTAAAAAATAACTATTTAAACTTTAACTCAACCGCCATTACTCATAATAAACAATTACCGTCGGGCTAAAATTAATGTCTAATATTTTACTTTATTGCTACCTTAGGCATTAGTCATTATTAATTTTCCACATGAATCATACCAAAGAAGAGTGGATGAAACTTTTAGGCATCGAGAAGTCTGAAATTCCCGATATCTTGATTATGGAGGGCATCTGGTGGGAAAAAACTGCCTATAAAAACCGATTGACAGAATTAGAAAATCCACGAAAGCTCAATTTTCCCAATATGTATTTGGGTCGCACCAATGGCCGAAATGTTCTTTTCTGTTGCGCATATGGCGCGCCAAGAGCTGTAGAGCCTGTTCATATCTGTGGCATTTTAGGAACTCGTCGTGTTGTTCAGATTGGCTCTTGTGGTTCTTTGCAGATTAAGATAAGAACCGGTGATATAGTTATTCCGAATCCTGCTCAGATCGGTGAAGGCGCTTCTCAGTATTACGAAGGACATATTAAGTCATATCCCAACAAAAGCCTTGCTTCCGAGGCTTTTAAAATATTAAACAGTTATGACCTAAGTGTCCATCAAGGGCTTCACTTGACGACGTCAGCCCTTTTTCAACAAAATTTCGATACAATAACCAAGTGGAGCGAAACTGGATACCTTTCCGTTGATATGGAAACTTCTGCTGTATTTTCCGCCGCAAAATATTTTAATATGGAAGCAATATCACTGGTTTTTGTGTGGGATGAACTGCTAAATGAGCGAACATGGTTAGATACTTTTTTGCCTGAGGAGACACAAAAGCAGAAAAACGCAAATAAGTTAACATTTAAAACAGCACTCGCATTAGCTTAACATCATATGGAGAAATAGAAATGGTAGAGAATGTTTGGTTATTAGTTGAAAATGCGGAGAAAGATATTGACTGCTTGTCTGTGGAACAATTTTCAAATGAGCTCGAAGCTGGCACCGCTATAGGACTTGATATACGAGATACCAGAGATAAAGCGCGACAAGGCTCAATTCCGGGCACTAAGCACGCACCGAGAGGAATGCTGGAATTCCTAACTGACCCTAACTCTGGGTACCATGATGAAATATTTGATCCAACAAAACGTTATATTTTGTACTGCGGCTTAGGAGGCCAATCTGCATTAGCCGCTAAGACAATGCGAGAAATGGGTTACAACAACGTCGGCCATCTAGAGCCTGGCCTAACTGGTTGGATAGAAGAAGGAAAACCCATCGAAAAAGATTGAAATCAAAAAAGACCACCGAATTTCTTTATAGTTAGATTAAATGATTTCCTTGAATAGACAAATTTATAGAGACGTATAGGTGTTTATCGAGAGCTTAAAATCCATCGTCGGTTCAAAGTTTGTCATTGAGGATCAAACCCAGCTCTCCTCATTTATAGAGGAAGCGCGTGGAGACTTTAAGAGCGAAACTCGCGCGCTAATCTTCCCAAAATCAACTGAGGAAACGGCTGCGATTGTCTTGGAGTGTAAAAAAGCAGGAATATCAATCGTTCCGCAAGGTGGAAACACTGGACTTTGCGGTGGAGCAGTTTCAAAACAAGATCAGATAATACTGAACTTGAGTCGTATGAACCAAATTCTTGCCATTGACAATATCAATGACACCCTTACGGTTGAGGCAGGTTGTATTCTTAATACCATCCAAGATTTTGCTAAGGAGCATGATAGATACTTTCCACTTAGTCTTGGGGCAGAAGGAAGTTGCCAAATTGGTGGAAATTTATCTACAAATGCTGGGGGTATTAATGTACTTCGTTACGGAAATGTGCGAGATCAAGTATTAGGTCTTGAGGCAGTTTTAGCAAATGGCGAAGTTTGGAATGGCATGACCGAACTCAGAAAAAACAACACGGGATATGATCTGAAAAATTTATTGATCGGATCGGAAGGAACTCTCGGCATAATCACCAAAATTGTTCTTCGATTATTCCCACTTCCACGTCAAATTGAAACTGCTTTTGTGGCGCTCTCTAATTTAGAGTCTAGTTTAGAACTGCTAGCTAACGCTCGTTCAAACAGTGGTGGTGCATTGTCAAGTTTTGAGCTCATTCCAGGTCTCGGGATAGAGCTCGCTGAGAGATACATTGCGGGAATTAATAATCCTCTAGAAAGTGTGCCTAATTGGTCCGTGATAATGGTTTATAGCAGTAGTTCGGAAGAGCATAATTTACAGGCCTCTCTCGAAGCCACTCTCAGTAATGCTTTTGAGTCAGGAATATTGACAGACGGTGTAATAAGTCAAAATCAATTACAAACTAAACAAATATGGGCAATTAGGGAGGGTCTTCGAGAAGCTCAAACTATGGAGGGTGTCGCTTTCACTCATGATGTTTCTGTAAAAGTGTCGCAGGTTCCAGACTTAATTAAGCGAGCCGCTAACGATGGTGAGAGAATTGTACCAGGTGTACGTGTATATCCATTCGGGCACGTTGGTGATGGGAACATTCACTTAAGTTTTCTACAGCCAAATAAAATGGATAAAAATGTATTTCAGACTAAGAAGATGGAATTTAGCAAATTAATTTTTGACATTATTAATGAGTTTAAGGGCTCATTCAGCGCTGAACATGGCATTGGTTTGCTTCGCCTTAATGAAATGTCTCTTTACAAAAGTCCTACAGAAATTGGCATGATGTTGCGAATAAAGGATGCGTTAGATCCGGAAGGGATTTTGAACCCTGGGAAAGTTATCCCACGTTAAATTCAGCTATATACTTTAGAGTAGATCATCCTTTACCATCTGATGATTGACTAGGCTAGCATACAGACCTTGCTTTCTGAGTAACTCATCATGAATTCCACTTTCTACAATACGACCTTTATCCATAACCAAGATACGATCGGCTTCTTGTATTGTCGATAACCGATGCGCAATTACCAATGTGGTTCGATTAGCCTGCAACTTGCTTAACGACTGATGTACTACTTGCTCACTCAAGGTATCAAGATGAGAAGTAGCTTCATCAAGAATTAAAACCGGGGCATTTTTAAGGAATGCTCGTGCTATAGCAACCCGTTGTCTCTGGCCTCCTGATAGTGATGTACCTCGCTCTCCGACATTTGTTTCCAATCCAACAGGCAGTGAGCTGATTAAATCCTCTAATGCTGAATATTCAATCGCACGGTAAAGCTCTTTTTTTGACGCGTCAGGCTTTGCTATCCGAATATTAGCTTCTAATGTATCGTTGAAAAGATATGTGTCTTGAGAAACTAATGCAAGTTTCTGACGTAACTCATCCAATTTATATTGTCGTAAATCATGGCTGCCAAATGTGATTGTTCCCTTAGTTGGATCCCAGAATCGCATCAATAAGTTAGCAAGAGTAGTCTTTCCGCTTCCTGATGGGCCAACAATAGCTACTGTTTTACCTGTCTCAATTTCAGCTGATACATTGTCTAAGACTAGAGCGTTACTGCCGGGATACCAAAACGAAACAGCTTCAATGTGAATTGTTTGCTCGCTTGTTTGGGAATCTAGCCCAGGTCCATCATTAATAATTACCGGCTCGTTTTCTAAACCGTAAAGCCTTCTTGTGGCTCCAAGCGTATCTGCGAGCTGGCGGCCAATTTCAGCAATTTCTGAAATAGGGAGAAATGCAGCCATCGCCAATATTGTTAGCAATGGGAGAGTCCCCGCATCAATGCTGTTGCTTTGCACAAGGGTTGCTCCCGTAGCGATAATGGTCAAACCGCCTAGTCCGGTCAAAGTATCCAATGCTGCTTCTTGGAAAACTAGTTGACGATAAAAAGGAAGTCGTAGTGAAATATGGTTCTGAGCTAATACATGCAATTTATCCCTCTGCCTTATCTGATACTGAAACGATAAAATTTCCGCCATCCCCTGTATAGAATCAATAACATATGCGGTTAATTCTCCAGAAGCTTCTTTTGCTTTAGAGCCTAACTCATCGACGCGTTTTCGCATTAGGAATGGACTAATAGATACCAAAATCAGGAATGGAAGAATAGATAACCCTAGCCAAATATTTTGACTAAGTAAAACACCTAACACTACACCTGGAACAAGAATAGAGACTAATGCAGGAGCTATTGTGTGCGCAAAAAAATACTCAATCATCTCGATATCTTGAGTAGCTATGGACATAATGTCACCTGTGCGCCGGCGCGTAAGGAAAGCAGGTGCAAGACGATCGATTTTCCTGAAGGCAGCAATTCTTAGATCAGCTAAGAGTCTAAAAGCCATATCGTGAGCAAGCCAAGATTCTAGCCAATGCAAAATTCCAGTAAGGGCCGCTGAAATCCAAAGTCCATTTATAAAAAATTGAAATGATTGATCATTTTTTAATGCCCATATAATTAATGCGCTAAATATTCCTACCCCAATGTAGGTAAGAACCCGAAGAATTCCACAAATAAATACGACGGATACCTTTGCTCTCCACGGAATAACATGTCTAAGTAAAATCAAACCGGTCTGCGACCAACTTAAACCTTCTGCACGAATGACTCCTTCGGTAGGAGGTAATCCCACATCAGGTTGAAGCATAGGATCCTCGGAAACTCCATTCTCTCGCGCTATAGGTTCTCGTTTCAAACTTAACTGCACCTCTTCTACACTATTTAACTGATCTGCCATAAGTGATTTATAGCATTGACCTGACCTAATTAGCTCAAGATGAGTCCCTTTTTCTTGGATATTGCCATCAGCAAGGACTAGTATTCGGTCACATTTTATGATGCTAGATAATCGATGTGCTAATACTATAGTGGTACGTCCAACCATAAGCTTATCGAGCGCATCTAAAATAATTGCTTCATTTTCTGCATCTACTGATGAAAGGGCTTCATCAAGAATTAGGATTGGCGTATTTCTTAATAAGGCTCTTGCTATAGCGACCCGCTGTTTTTGGCCCCCAGATAATTTAACGCCTCTTTCTCCAATTAAGGTGTCATACCCATTCGGTAAATCCATAATAAACTGATGAATATTTGCTTTTTTTGTTGCATCATCTAGCTCTTGATCAGTTGCGTCATACTTTCCAATTTGGAGATTCTCTCGGACTGTTCCATGGAACAAAAACGCGTCTTGGTAGACAATGGATATATTCCGTCGTAATACATTTAATGGCAATTGGCGTATATCAGTTCCACCGATATGAATAGCTCCGTCAGAAACTTCATGAAATCGCTCAATCAATCTGACAATAGTAGACTTCCCACATCCACTCGGGCCTACAATTCCTACACGTTCTCCTTGATTTACTTCAAAACTTAGCTTGTTATGAACCTTTTCACGTTTTCCAGGATATTCAAATTCAACATCGCGAAAATGAATCGACGAATCCTGAATTTCCTCTTTTGGCCAATTGCTCCCCTCAGTCACCTCCGGCTTCGCGTCAAAGATCCGATATACCCCTACTGCCGCAGACCGGCCCACCATGCCTTGATGAAGTACGCTTCTCAACTCCCGCATTGGGCGAAAAATTTCAACCCCAAGTAATAGTATGATTAATAAAGCATTAAGCTCCATGTTTCCACTAATCACCCTGCTTGAACCGATAATGAGCGCAGCCGCAGCTCCTAACGCTATTGCTGTATCAGTAATGCCTCTAGCTAATGAGTTAGTCGCGAGAACCCACATCGTGGTTCGAAACAATTCTTTTGCCTTATCACTTAATAATCTTGCTTTTGATTCGCTCTGTCCGAAAGATTTGAGGGTGGAAAGACCTTGTATCGAGTCTAGGAATTCTGCAGCGAATGCGCCATATGCTTTAGAACGTTCGAGTGATTTTCTTGAATCAAGTTGATGCCATAAACTTGGTCCAATTAGAGCAACTACTGCTGCCACTAAAAGAGTTAGCGCTACAGGAAAGTCAATAAAAACTACAACACAAAAAATTATCAGGGGAGTAATAGCGCTAATTAATACCTGAGGTAAATAACGGCCAAAATAAGTCTCTAATTGATCAATACCATCTACTAAAGTCAATGCCAGTTCCCCGGAACGTTGATGGGTTATGTATCCCGGGCCCAAACTCATGACCTTATCAAAAAGAATACTTCGTAACGTTTGTTGTATTTTTGAGGCTGTAGTATGGGCGATTATGTTTCTATAATATTCAAGAAATCCTCTGGCACACATAAGGCCTGCTATCAGGAAAAATGGCAGGATCAACTCGTGAAAAGCGATTCCTTCAAAGATTTTTCCTATTAACCATCCTAATGCTGCTAACCGCGCAATACCGATACTTACCGACAAAAGTCCAACAAAAAAACACAAGAGAAGCTGCCAACGAAATCCCTTCGTTAGGAACCATAATCTTGACTCGAAATGCACTTAAGTCATCCTATATCGGCCAAAACTTTCAGGTTCTTAATTTGCAACGAATATAGTTCAATGTCATAACTTAAAGCCAACTAGGTTGTCCAAGTCAAATTAATATAGAAACGGAGAGTAGACAGGAATTAATACTAAATATCTAACATCCATTCGTAATGATCATCAATCTCACCATATTGAACATTCGTCAGTTCTCGATATAGCCGAGAGCATATTGCGTCTTTGCCGGGATTCGGAACAACAATTTGATTCCCTTTGAATTCAATGTTTTTGATCGGAGCAACGACAGCAGCCGTCCCTGCTCCAAACGCTTCAAACAAAGTACCCTCTTTCTCCGCAATCATCAGCTCGTCTACCGAGATCGGTCGCTCTTCGTGCTCAATCTTCCATTCCTTTAAAAGATGAAGAATAGAGTCGCGTGTTACGCCAGGTAAAATTGTCCCAGCAAGTGGAGGGGTAACGACTTTGTCTTTGATTCGAAAAAAAATATTCATATGGCCAGCTTCTTCAATATACCGATGTTCCTTCGAGTCTAACCACAAAATTTGGTCGTATCCGGAGATTAATCCGTCCCCAGTTGCCTTTAATGTCGATGCATAATTACCGCCGGTTTTAGCAGCACCCATCCCGCCCGGCGCAGCTCTTGTAAATTGGTCTTCGGCTTTTAAAGTTATACCTGGCCCGTCACGATGGAAATATTCGCTCACCGGGGCTGTAATGATCAGAAATTCATAAGAGGTGGCTGGCCTTACTGACAAATGCCCTTCTGATCCAAATATTAAAGGTCGCACGTATAAGCTATTTGATCGACTCTTAGGCACCCACTCTCTCTCGACCGCAACTAGCGCGGAAACAGCTTCAACAAAAAAATCTACCGATATTGTTGGTATACATAAACGCTCACATGACTTTTTAAAACGTTCTCCATTTATCCACGGCCGAAAAACTCGAATGATGTTATCTTGGCTGCCTCTATATGCTTTTAAACCTTCGAAGACTGATTGACCATAATGCAGTCCAAGACAGCCGGGGCTTACTGAGAGAGGCTCGTGTGGCACGATTGAGCCTTCACGCCATGCGCCGTTGCGCCAAGATTGCCGAAACATATGGTCGGTAAAAATATTGCCAAAACCAACCGAATCTAGGTCTACCGATTTATATTTGGGATTTGTTGTTTTTTTTATTTTAATAGACACAATGCGCAACGCCAAAACCTATTGCTAACTAAAACTTAGCATATTTGTTAACCTCATCGCTATGAAATCTTGCAACTTTATTCGTTGGCGCTAAAGGCTCTTCGTAAAAGAACGATGGCAATTCATCATCCGCATCTGTAAATCCTGCTATCCGATTGAATTCTCGCTCGTACTCAATAGTTTCTCTACCCAGCGTCATAAAAAAATCTGTGTCTAATTTAAGACCGAACGCATCATTAAGAGTTGTCACGATAAATTCGATGCGAGTAAAAGTAACGGAGCGACCAAAGATGCAAATACCAAGTGAGTCAGATGCGGCGTATTGAATCTGAGCCTCAAGACTTGCCTCCACTATCTCTTTAGCGTCCATTTTGTCAGTGTCCAATACTGGCAGATTCCCTGCCGTATGATCCGCGCCTTGTGGTGTCATCATCATTGTTATGCCAGTTGCTTCCACCACTCTGGGATCATAGGCGCTAATAGCTTGGTTTTTTATAACAGGAATGCGAGTAGCGTTATAGTGCGCACCTACTTTTGCCGTACCTTGAGCCCATAGTCGGCCTAGTTCCGTACCTGCCTTTATTTCGTTGAAGAATTTCTTCATAAATGAACGATCACCAAACTCTGCTAAACCCATCTCCATTAACACGCCAATTGTGGCCCCTGTTTCTATAGTATCTAATCCTAAATCGTTTGCAATAAAATTCATCTGAGCCAAATCATCTGGATCATCTAATCCACAGTTAGTCCCCATGAGTCCCAAAGTTTCATATTCGATTGGCGATGCAATTTCAACACCGTCTTTATCAACATATACGTTACTGCATTCAATCGTGCACCCTGGCATGCAAGCATGTGTAGTTTGACCCCCTCGGGAAAGATTCAACTCACGGATATGGTCCCCTCCTAATTTAAATGTTTCTAAATCAGGGTCCACAAAACGTCCAACACTAAAATTATTAACAGGTATCCCGCCTTGATGATTCTGAATATCCGCCATCATGGCGGTGCCAACCTTACGAAAAGTATGAACTGGAGCTTGTTCATCTAATAACCTGTTGTATTCTTTGACAGACCCCATTACTTTTTTCCGGTCAACAAATTGGGGCATTTTGTTTAAGGGAATTACTATTGCTTTTACTTTTTTACTGCCCATAACTGCACCAACGCCTCCACGTGCGGCTAATCGAGATGGGCGCAAATCAACATCGCTCGTCGCGATACCAGATACCAAACCCATATACTCTCCAACAGGACCGCAAATCGCCAGACTAACTTTCTTTCCGAATCGGTCATGAAGCATGTTTGCAACTTCAAAGTTATTTTTTCCTAGGTAGTCATCAGCTTTGTGGTGCTGAACGTCACCACTTTTCATAATTTCAAGCACTGTCCAGTCTTCGCTCGCATCGTTCAGTGTAAATCCTGCTAATTCAAGTTGGCCCATTGCAAAACCGAAAGTTCCGCCTGAATTAGATTCTTTTATTCCTCCCGTCAAGGGACTCCGGCATCCAATGCTCAATCTGTTTGCATTAGAAAAATTTGTTCCTGCAAGAGGTCCCACAGAAAAAATTAATGGGTTCTCTGGAGAAAGAGGCTCTACAACAGCAGCGCCACGCTCAAGGAGAGTTTTTGCGATATAGTGCCTTCCTGCTTTTATGACGTCATCAGGCGCTACCTCTTCGATATTACATCCCTGATTTCTTAGATCTATATGTAAATGTTTCCGCATTATTAGGTATCCTAAAGTTTCTATTTTCCGAGAGGTGGTTTTATTATTTTGAATTAAGTTTCCGCCAAATTAGCGGCACCGTTAAAACGGCAAGTGCAATTTTAAATAATTCAGGCCAAATAAACTGAACAAATCCAACTTGGATGCTCGCCTCCCATCCAGTAAATCTAGCTAGCCAGATGACGCCTAAAATAAATATTATTAATTCACCGACTAGCATCACAGAAATCATATGGCGAAATGATTTTGTAAACCCTCGCTCAGCGAGAATTCCCACTGAAAACATTGCGAGAGCAAAACCGAACAAGTATCCACCGGTTGGGCCAATTAAATAGGCAGGACCTGACCCTGTCGCAAAAACCGGGAGGCCTATGGTACCTTCAGCCAAATATAACAGTCCGGTCGCTAATCCGAGTTTTGAGCCGTATGCGATCCCTAGAATTAACACTATGAAAGTTTGCATCGTGAAAGGTACAGGCCCAATTGGAATATTTACTTTGGCAGAGACAGCTAGCAACAATGTTCCGATAAACGCAAGAAGTGCTTGTTTTGGCAAAGATTTCTGCGCTGCCGGCCAAATCGTACTAGTTATAGTATTGTTCACTGCATAGCTCCTGTTAAGTTCTCAAATATTATAGTTGGCAAGATCCATCCGTGGAGCCTGTCGGTCTAAAATACCGGGTTAATTTTTTTGTCGCGCTAGGAATTTCATCTGGCCTGAAAATCCTAATATTGAACTGTTTACTCTTTTGGTTGAACTCTATTAACCAAGAAATCTAATTTAGGTATAGTGTAACTTCTAAGGCTAATATCTCAAAACATTGTTTGTTCATGCTACTCTATTAATTAGCGCCGTATTTTTCGTGCTTAAACGTCGGATATTTTCTAACAGTATGTCCATCAGATTATCTTCGTATTTTGCGGTTTCACCACCAGTATGCGGAGTTATAATTAAATTTTTAATGTTCCAGAATGGGGACGATAATGGCAATGGCTCATCTATAAAATGATCAATAGCAGCTCCAGCAATTTGACCACTTTCTAGCGCCTCTAATAACGCTTTCTCCTCTACACACCCTCCACGAGCGACATTGATCAAATAACTAGAAGCCTGCATCTCAGCAATTGCGGCCTTATCCATCAAATTACGAGTATCGGGCGTTAAAGGGCAGCATAAAACGACGAAGTCTGCTTTGTTTAATAAATATTTAAATTTCGATGCAGGATGCAATTCATCGACAATACCATTATGTTTAGTTATGTCGTTCTTAACGCCTATCACTCTCATTCCAAAAGCTTTGGCAATGCGGGATAATCGCGAGCCAATTTCTCCTAACCCAATTATCAACATAGTTGTTTTGCATAGATCTTGTTCTCTTCTATTTCGATCCGAAACCCATGGTCGCCAGTATTGAGATGTTTGATTATCACGTGCGATATGAAGTTGCCTGACAAGTGATAGCACTAGACTCATCGCGTGGTGGCTTACAGCATCTGCGTTTACGGTGCTTGCCGTACACAAATATATGCCCCGGCGTCGAAGTTTATCGACTGGAAATTGTTCATAACCTGCACTAATTGACTGTATATATTTGAGTTTATGGGCGCTTTCTAACAGACTGTCTTCCCAAAATCCTGAAATAGTAAGAATATCTGCTTTTTCTACCTCAGCTAAGGTATCCTTGATATTCCATGTTTGAAAATATTTGTAATTTACTCGTCTAGAGAGCGCAGTCTCTGAAAATCGGTAAGTTGGATGCGCGAAATGTACGCATAACTCCGTGTCAAGTAGAGAAACTGCAGTATCTAAAGTATGACTTTTATCCATAATATAAAAAACTGATAGTTAACTAATAGGTTGCGCGACCACCGCTTAGATCAAAAACAGCGCCGGTAGTGAATGAATTTTCTTCTGACACTAGCCAAGCCACCATTGCTGCGACTTCTTCGACTAATACAAACCTACCTCGAGGTATTTTAGATAACATATAGTCGATGTGTTCCTGGCTAATCTGATCAAATATTCGGGTTTTAGCCGCAGCTGGCGTGATACAGTTTACCGCAATATTTTTATCCGCCGTTTCCTTAGAGATAGATTTGGTCAGTGCAATTACAGCCGCTTTTGCCGAACTATAAGCTGCAGCATTAGGATTTCCTTCTTTTCCTGCTATAGAAGCTACATTAACTATTCTCCCATAATTTTGGTCGCGCATTAACGGTACGACTGCCCGACAGCAATAGTAAACAGCATTAAGATCAATATTTATAACTTCAAGCCAATCATCAATAGAATATTCCCACGATGGCATCGTCGGTCCCGCGATTCCTGCGTTATTAACAAATATATCAATAGAACCACAGGCTTCTTTAACGATTTCGACTGCTGATTGCACTGAATCATATTCTGTAAGTTCTACCGTTTGAGTATTAATATTGGTTACTGTCGAAAAACCTTCGATTGCTTTCTCAAGAAATTTCGCATCACGATCCCAAATGCTGATTTGAGCTCCAGAGTTAGCAAGCCGGGTCGCAATAGCTAGGCCTATTCCTTGAGCACCACCGGTGACAACGGCCGTTCGCCCTGCAAGATCTATGTTATTCACTCTTTTCTGCTCCTAGGTCTGGTTTGATCAAATATTTAATGTAAAAAAACATTACAGCTTAAAGCAATTCCTAAAACAGATTTGTACAATATAATTGCCTTTTGGGTATTGTAATTTAGGAATGATGGACTAACATATTTTATGCTAAACAGTCCTATTTTGGAGAAAGATTATATATTATGACAAAAAAAGTGGCGGTGATCGGGGCTATTGACCCAACCGCGATTAATATCTTAGCAGAGCGTGCCGATATTGATTATCAAGTTATAGAAGAGGAGTCAGAATCTAAATTATGTGAGTTAGTAACAGACGTAGATGCAATTCTAGTTCGAACTACGAATATCTCAGCGAAAGTAATCGAGTGTGCGGGTCGCCTCAAGGTTATATCTCGGCATGGCGTAGGTTTTGATAACATCGACATAAATGCTTTGAGCAAAAGAGGTATACCACTTGCACTCGCGGTTGGAAGCAACGATGAAAGTGTAGCAGAGCAGGCAATGTTCCTTATTCTGTCTCTTTGTAAACAAGGCGCTCTCTACCATCAAGCTGTTTGCGATGGTCGGTTTGATTTTAGGCAAAGGCCCAACAGTACCGAACTTAAAGGTAAATCTATTCTGATCATAGGGTTTGGACGAATCGGAAGACAAGTTGCTTCCCGTGCAACTGCGTTTAAGATGAATATTTATGCAATCGATCCCTATATCGATGAACAAGAAATGACACATCGTGGGGTGACACCAATTACAGCGCTAGATAGCATTTTACCCATGCTTGATATTATTACCTTGCACTGTCCACTGACTAGCGAAACACAGTATATGATCAATGAGAGCGTCCTTGCAAAATTGAAGTCCTCCGCTTTGATTATCAATACTGCTCGAGGGGGTATTATTAATGAAGATGATCTCCTGCAAAGCTTGACTGATAATCAAATAGCAGGTGCAGGCCTTGATGTATTCGAAAGTGAACCTCCTGACTCTAGCAATCCATTATTAAAACTGCCCAATGTGGTGGTGAGTCCACACTGCGCTGGAGTCACAAAAGAAAGCTTGGTAGCTATGGCCAGAATTTCAGCCATGAATCTTCTTGCAGGACTTGATGGAAAACTTATGGAAGATGTAGTGGTAAATCCGGAAACTCTCAATAATAAAAACACATAACTTAGGAGAATTATTCTAGGACACCAGATTTGAGTTTGCTTACAGTGCTATACACAAACTACTATTCATGTTTATCGGTCTATTATTTTTTGTTATTTCATCTAAACACAAGTTTGTTGATAACATGTAGTCATACAGCCATATGATTACTAAGGAAAAGAAAAGAAAGGAAATAAAATGAAATTATTGCGTTTTGGTTCATTTGGGTGTGAAAAACCTGGTATTTTAGATAACAGCGGAAATATTCGAAGTCTTGAGGGTATCGTTAACGACATTTCTGGTAAACAACTGAGCGAGCGTGCCCTAACTAATCTATCTGAAGATACTGTTCTCAATCTTCCTATAGTTGACCCTGAGACTCGCATTGGACCATGCATAACTAATGTTGGAAAATTTGTATGCATTGGACTGAATTACAAAGATCATGCTGAGGAAAGCGGTCAACCTATCCCTAAAGAGCCAGTAGTTTTTATGAAAGCCACAAGCTCGATAACAGGCCCAAACGACAATATCGAATTACTGCCAGGATCAAAAAAAACTGACTGGGAAGTTGAACTCGGCGTCATAATCGGTCGGGAAGCTAAATATGTTGCCCAATCAGAAGCATTGAACTACGTAGCTGGTTATACCATCGTTAACGATGTATCGGAGAGAG
Organism: Acidiferrobacteraceae bacterium; assembly: GCA_002721105.1. The sequence goes on from PBJL01000031.1 coordinate 68,702, forward strand.
AGTGGCAACTTGAAAAAGGTGGTAATTGGGTAAAAGGTAAATCTGCTGATAGCTATGGTCCTATTGGACCTTGGCTAGTCACTCCCGATGAAATTCGGGACCCTCAACAACTAAATCTATGGCTTGAAGTGAATGGAGTAAAATATCAAAATGGCAACACTCAAACTATGATTTTTAGTGTTGACCATATTATTTCTTATCTTAGTCATTGCATGAGCCTTCAACCAGGCGATATCATTGCAACTGGCACACCAAAAGGTGTAGGGATGGGGATGAATCCAAATATCTATTTAGCTAATGGGGATATCGTCCGCCTCGGCATTGAATCCCTAGGCATCCAACAACAAACTGTGGTTGGGTATCAACAACCGATATAAGACCGCATGTGAAACATGCTTAGAGAAAAATAATATGTCGCAAGATCATTTTTTTGTAACCGGCGCAATGGGCTGTATCGGATCCTGGGTTGTACGAAACCTTGTTGCGATGGGGATTAATGTTAGTACCTTTGATCTCAGTGACAACCACCACCGCTTAGAGCTAATCATGAACGATGAAAGCTTAAATAAGGTTAATTTTAATATGGGCGACCTTGCAGACAATGTAGCAGTGAAGAACGCGATAATAGAAAGTGGCGCGACTCACATCATCCATTTAGGAGCTCTTCAAATACCTTTTTGCAGGGAAAATCCACCATTAGGAGCAGCAGTAAATGTTATGGGTACCGTCAATATTTTTGATGCAGCGATAACGGCAGGCATCAAAAAGATTACCTATGCAAGCAGCGTAGCAGTGTACGGTTCTTCGGAACTATATGGTGAACTCCTTCAACATGACTCACTGCCTAGCCCCATGACCCATTACGGTGTCTACAAACAAGCAAACGAAGGAACAGCTAAGGTGTATTATCAGGAAAATGGTATTACAAGCATTGGGCTAAGGCCTTATACTGTATATGGACCTGGCCGCGACCAGGGACTAACTTCAAGCCCAACTAAAGCTATGCTAGCGGCAGTTCAAGGCAATCCTTACCACATTGGTTTTGGAGGCTACAATGGATTTCAATATGTTGATGACATCGCTAAGCTTTTTATACAGTCTGCCTATGAAAAATTTGAAGGGGCTGAAGTGTACAATATCAAAGGTCAAATTGTGCATATTAAGGAAATAATTGAGGCTATTCAATCAATTGTACCATCCGCTAATATTACCTATGAAGAAAGCGTGTCACTACCGTTCCCAAAAGGCCAAGATGATATTGAACTAAGAGAATTAATCGATAATTTTCCTGAAACCTCACTAACAGACGGTGTGAAACAAACTATGGATCATTTCGAATTAGCTTTAAAAACTGGTCTTTTTCGATAACTTGTACATGTACTTTGATTTCAGACCCTGTTTCAGGAAAAAGCTACCAACCTTGGCCCTATTCTAGCTATAAATAGCGACCGGCTCACCCACTATATCCTTGTTAAGAGTAACTCCTAAGCCTGGTTTATCAGATGCTGTCATCATACCATTGTCTCGTACTGGAGCGCCAAACGCATTAGAGATCGGACTATAACTATTGAAATCTGTTGATGAGAAGCGAAATTCTTCAGGTGTAGAATGAGCTAAATGTGCTATTGCTGCCGTAATTATGTCACCTCCCCAACTATCTTCTATTGTCATAGGTATTCCAAGTGAAACACAAAGATCTCTAATCTGACAAGCCACAGTTATGCCGCCCACTTTCGAAATTTTTAGATTTATAACATCCATTGCGCGATCATTATGCGCGCGTAGTAGGATTTCAAGACCGTCAATAGTTTCGTCTAGTATAAATGGGGTAGAGATACGATCTCTAACAGAGACACATTTTTGATAACTAGCACATGGTTGCTCTATAAAAATATCCAAGCTCGATACTGCGTTTGCTACACGCAATGCCTCTGGAGCTGTCCATCCTGTATTAGCGTCAGCAACCAATACCTCGTCCCGATCTAATAGCGATCTCACAGTATGTATGCGCTCGATATCTTCCTCCGGACTTGATCCAACCTTTAATTGAAATTTTTGATAACCCTCCTCCCGATATTTTGCCACTTTATGCGCCATTTCATTGGGTGACTCTTGGCTAATCGCTCGATAAAGTTGAATCGAATCACCAAATTTCCCACCCAAAAGGGCCCACAGTGGTTTTCCAGTTTCTTTTCCAAGTAAATCCCAACAGGCCATGTCAATGCAGGACTTAACATAGGGATGGCCTAGCAACGCCGAATCCATATGCCTTTTAATTTTCATGATCTCTGTCGGAACCAGTCCTATTAAACCCGGTGCGATCTCTTCTATTCCAGCTCGAGCCCCTGTGCCAAATGCTGGCAAATAAAACGGTCCTAATGGACAGACTTCGCCGAGACCCACCGCTTCCTGATCGGTTCTAATTTCAACGATTGTCGAATCAAATTTTTCTACAAATTTTCCATCGGCCCAACTATAGCGCCCTTCCACTAAAGGTAAATCAATTTGATACACTGCAATCGATTCAATTTTCATATCGCTTAGCCTCTAATAACTTTTATATTCTATTGTTTGGTAACTATTCCCATTTGAAATGGGTCCCTGCTATCAAGTAACAAGGTTGCTTCGGAATTAACAAATGCTTCACCTGTTATCTCTGTTATAACGTTATCCTTATCCCGTCTCCCTATTACTTCAAACACGCTGCCAACGATGCTTTGTTGCCTCCAAATCACACCTTCTTTTAATTTATTGTCAGCAATCAAACATGCGACCTTAGCACTGGTCCCAGTGCCACACGGAGAGCGGTCATATGCGTCTCCTGGGCACAGAACGAAATTTTTACCATCAACCTCTCCACTGCCTTTGGCAAATAGCTCAACATGGTCAATTTGCGCTCCATCTATTCCAGTAACTCCATCATGTAGTAGCTTCTCTCGGATAGTACGGGCTAAATAGGATAGCCTGTCAATATTTTGGAAGGATATATTTTCTTCATGCTCATTGACAATAAAAAACCAGTTTCCACCCCAAGCGATATCTCCAATAACAAGTGCTTCACCTGGGATATCTAACACAACGTTTGATCTATAACGAAAACTAGGGACATTAGTAATTGTGACACGGCCATCTTCATGCAACCATGCTTTGATATTTCCCGCAGGGGTTTCGATTATATGTTGTCCATGTTGAATCCTACCTAGATATAATAGAGATGCGATTAGTCCAATAGTGCCATGTCCACACATCTGTAAAACACCCACATTATTGAAAAAAACAATTCCTGCAGTTGCCGTGTGATCAACTGGTTTCACTAGAATTCCCCCTACGAATACATCACTCCCTCGCGGTTCACCCACCACGGCATTACGAAACCCATCATATTCATCCCGAAAAATTCGACGTCTTTCAGACAATGGCCCGTTTCCAAGATCAGGCCCTCCTGAAAGCACCAATCGAGTGGGCTCACCCCCAGTGTGTGTGTCGATAACTTTTACTTGTCTAATCACATTAATCACCTGAACAACCTTCAAGCATTATAAAAAATATTACTGAGAGCTCTTTTAGGGTCGAATAGATATATTATAAATTATTAAACTGAATTAATTTTCTTGGGAAATGTCATCAAAAATCGTTAAGTTTAATCGTCACATGCCTTCCTCCTCACCTTTTCCGTAAACTCCAAATTCTAACTGCACTGATCGGATATTGTGTCGAGAAAGAGTATTTTATTAGCAGGCATCAACAAATTCTCATTGAAAAGACACAAAATTTATCAGTAAAAGAGACGGTGGTAGTATCGGGAACACAATATTTATCAGGTAGGCTGCTCTAAACTACAATTGAAACATATATTAACTATCTTTAATAATGCTAGGCAACATTTTTTATGTTAACGCGTCAATCAATACTCGAAGGAGCTGTTCAACGACTGGCTGAATTGTCCGGAGATACTGGTCCTTGGCTATCAGATACCCAAAGAAAAACAATCCTAAGAAACCTTATAAGGAATATTGATACCACACAAGGAATTTGGTTATTCGGTTATGGTTCACTAATGTGGAATCCGGCTATAAATTTCTCGGAAAAAAAAGTTGGGATCGCTTATGGGTACCATCGTAGTTTCTGCTTGTGGTCAACTATCGGAAGAGGTACGGTTGATAACCCAGGACTAATGTTGGCCTTAAAACACGGTGGCTCTTGCAGAGGTTTATTATACAAAATTGATCCGGAACATATTGATTCCGAATTGGATATAGTTTTACAACGCGAGCTAGTGACACTAGCCTATCGTCCAATATGGCTTAGCACGATATGCAAAGATCAATTAAGAATACCGGCGATAAGCTTCGCGATAGACGTTCAGCATCCACGGTATTCAGGATCTCTAGATAAAAATGTAACAGCAAGAATTATTTCGGAAGCAAAAGGTGCGTTAGGTTCATGTTCTGAGTATTTGTATAAAACTGCTGAGCAACTTGAACAATTAAAAATCCCTGACAAAAACCTTAGCTATCTAGTGACCCAAGTTCGTAAAATTGAAAAAAACTCCGGCTATCAATGAATTTTTACATAATTAATAATATAGACATAGCATTTATAATACTTGCTTAGGAATAGTTGACACCTGATCTTTTTTACTAATAGTATTAGTAATGATTGCTCTTCTGAAAAAAATCTAACTTGTTTGTACGATCATAAACTAACCGAGAGATTTACCATCGATTCCTGGGCAAACAACCTATATGACCTTCTAGTCAAGCTAGAGGTTACTACTTTCTGCTACGTACCTGATGCTGGACATCGAGTATTGATTGATCGATCTATTGCAGATACTCAAGTGATATCAATTCCACTAGCAACTGAAGAGGAAGGAGTGGCTTTACTTGCAGGAACTCATTTGGGAGGAAGTCGAGGGGTTCTTTTAATGCAAAGCAGTGGTGTTGGAAATTGTATTAATATGATGTCGTTGATTAATGCGGGTCGTTTTCCTTTTTTAACAATTATATCTATGCGAGGCGACTTCGGAGAGCAAAATCCTTGGCAAATACCAATGGGAAGCGCGGTAGAAACATGCTTAACTGCCATGGGTGCTCACTGTATAAAGATAGAATCAGAACAGGATATTGAAACAACTGTTGCAGCGGCAGTAAACATGGCTTTTATATCAAATCAATCTATAGCGATTTTACTTTCGCAAAAACTCATTGGGGCAAAAGCATTCTGACAGCTAATTTAATTTTTATGAACAAGCAAGAAAACTTTAACATAAGCAGAATTTTTTCATGAACGACCGATCGTTGGGCAAGCTAGACCGACAAACGGTTGTTCCTGCTTTAGTTGGAAATCCATCAGATTTCCTAATTATTGCCGGTCTGTCAGGTTCGGCTCACGATATCGGAGTCTTAACAAATGGAAAACCGAACGCGTATATTTTGGGTGGAGCGATGGGGGCTCCCATTTCTATGGGTTTAGGGCTTGCCCTCGCACAACCTGACTTCAACATCTTAGTTGTTTTAGGGGATGGTGAATTGCTTATGAACGCAGGGAGCCTTGCTACAGTTGCTTATATGGATCCTCAAAACCTTTCCATATTGTGTGTTGATAACGGTTGTTATGGTGAAACTGGCAATCAGGTTAGTGCTACTGTGGGTTCCACCGACTTGGAATTGATGGCAAATGGTTGTGGAATTTCTAATTCCTGCACAGTTCACACAGATGCTGATATTAAAAATGGTCACGAACTCTTAAGAAAATCAGACAGCCCTACGTTTGTCTTGGTACGAGTTACTAACGGTCCCCCACCAGTATATAAAAGGAATTTTGATGGTGTTGAAGGTAAAATTGCCTTTCGAAAACACTGTCTTAAAGGTAAAAATTAGGTGTGTTTGCGAGTCTCTAATAGATTTAACGTTCTGGCCAATGCTGCTACAATGTTCTCTGCACTGCTCGCATACGAAAATCTCAAGTAACCTTCACCCAGAACGCCAAAGCTTGTTCCTGCGATTGTTGCGACACCCGCCTCTTCCAATAATCTGTCCTGCAAATTCTTAGATGAAATACCGGTCGCAGTAATATTGGGGAATGCGTAGAAAGCGCCGGAGGGAGTTATGCACCGGAATCCTGGTAATTTGTTCAGGCCCTCTACAATTAACTTGCGCCGTCTATCAAATTCCGAAACCATATTAGCAACTGAGTTCTGCGGTCCATTCAATGCGGCTATTCCCGCAAATTGAGTTGCTGCGTTGACACATGAATGACAGTTAATTGCGAGCCGGATTGCACCATTAACTAAAGATTCGGGCCAAACAGCATAACCTAACCGCCATCCGGTCATAGCATGCGTTTTACTGAAACCATCAAGCAAAATTACCCTACCTTCAAGCTCGGGATAAGATAAGAGTGAAACATGTTGATGATCGTCATATGTTATTCGTGAATAGATCTCGTCACTTAAAACTGTAACCCACGGGTAGTCATTCACTAACGCTTCCACGAGTTGATCAATATAACTTTTTGGCACCGCACCCCCCGTAGGGTTAGCCGGAGAATTTATGATCAGGAGTTTGGTTCTCTTTGTTATTTTCTCCAAAACTGAACCGACATCAAAAGAAAATCCTTCATCCTCAAACAACTTTATTGGAACTGCTTTCGCACCCGTAAACTTAATGACTGATTCGTAAATTGGAAAACCTGGGTTTGGATACAGTATCTCGCTTCCCTCTTCTCCAAACATTAGAATCGCAAAGAACATCGTGACCTTGCCTCCCGGAACTACAACGATCCTCTCCGGATCTACATCGACACCTCTATGCCTAAAAATATCTTCGGAAATTGATTTTCGTAGAGAGATTATTCCTGGTGCTGGGGTGTAACCGTGATGACCGTCACGAAACGCCTTAACCGCAGCTTCAACGATATGTTCTGCTGTTTTAAAGTCGGGTTGTCCTATCCCCAAATTTATAATATCTCTTCCTTGCGTCGATAATTCCTGTGCCCTTGCTAAGACATCGAATGCTGTCTCGGTTCCTAGCTGTCTCATTCGTTTCGCAGTTTCCAACATTTCTTCTTCCTAATACAATGTTTTTAAAACTTTACTCGAGAGAGTTAGCAACGCTCAACAAAAACCTCTTGACGTTAAACTAGCCAACTATTCTACAAAGACGAGACCTCTATTTGGCATCGGTGATTTCGCTTCAAAGCGGCCAAACGAGAAGAATCATTGGTAACCCTACCGCTATTACAAGAACTTCTAAAGGTAATCCCATTTTCCAATAATCCCCGAATCGGTAGCCGCCTGGCCCCATGATAATCGTATTATTTTTGTGTCCAATTGGACTAAGAAATGCGCATGAAGCAGAAACCGCAACAGCCATTAAAAAAGTATCTGGATTCGCGTTTAGTCCTTCGGCAACCTCAATAGCGATCGGAGCAGCTATCAATACCGTCGCTACGTTATTTAAGATATCCGACAATGTCATCGTCACAATCATTATTATTAGCAATATCAAAAAAACCGGAGTTTCCTTAGTTGAAATGACAATTTCACGTGCCATTACACTTGTAATGCCACTACTTTCCATTGCAATACCAATTGGAATCATGGATCCAACAAGTATGATTACTGGCCATTCGATACTTTCATATAGCTCAGTAACTGGAACAATTCCCATGACCACATAGACTAAAGCAATAAATCCCAGAGCAACTGTCATATCAACAATACCAATGCTTGTGCTTACAATTGCTATCAAAAAGCTGATCGTCGCGATTCCCCATTTGCGCCTCTGAAGTAATTTAAGCCCTCTCTCCGCTAATGGTAAGCAACCAATTTGGGACACAACTTCCGGTAAACGATCCTCTGGCCCAATAAGAAGAAGAATGTCGCCTGCTTTTATTCTTACTGTTCGAACTCGATCTCTAAACCTAACCCCACGCCTTGATACTCCTAGCAAATTGACCCCATGGCGATATGAAAGCTGCAGATTTGAAGCAGTTTTTCCTTCAATCTTTGATCCCACGGGAACCACTACTTCCGCCATCGCCTGATTTTCACCCAATAACTCAATTGAGTCATTTACACCGATAAATTCTAAATGAGCCGCTCCAACGAAGGCTTCTGTCGAAGAGGCAGGGCCTTGCATTACTATGAAATCACTTTCATGTAACAATTCTCTTCGACCTGATCCCGGAAGTCTTGTACCTTTTCGAATCACGCCCAACAAAGAAATATCATGTTCTTCGGCTAATTGAGATAATTCAGCTAAAGAAGTTCCTATAAACTTGGATTCTTTGGGTATCTTAGCTTCCGAAACAAACCCTACCATATCTTGAAGTTCAGTTCGGGCATCAGTTCTGGATCCAGATTTTGGCAAAAACCGCCATCCTACTAACGTAATAAATAGGATGCCGGTTATAGTAAGTACTATTCCTACTGGCGCAAAATCAAATAGTCTAAATGGGGCTCCTAAAGTTTGTTCTCTATATATAGCAATAATAATATTAGGGGGCGTTCCAATCAGTGTCACCATACCACCTAAGATGGTTGCAAACGACAGCGGCATCAAAGTTAAAGAAAGACTTCTTTTGGCTTTCTTAGCAGTTCCGGCATCGACAGGCATCAATAAAGCTAGAGCGGCAACATTGTTCATTAACGCAGAAAGACCCGCTGCGATACTACCCATGATTCCTATATGTATTGAGATTTTTCGATCTTTACTAAAAAAATATTTGACTATCAATTCAACCACGCCTGAATTTGACAAGCCTCGACTTACGATTAAAACTAAGGCAATGATGATAGTTGCAGGATGACCAAATCCAGAGAACGCAATATCCTGTGGGATTAAATTTAATGTTACACCAATAATCAAAGCAGAAAATGCTACTATGTCGTATCTTACTTTGCCCCATAACAACAAAACCAAGACACTTAACACTAAAACCAGTAAGGATGTTTGTTCAATATTAAAGATCACAATAGCTTACTAGGAAATTAACTTAGTTATTTTTCTTTTGCGCAAACAAATCGTGACAATACAATATGGTGTCATCTTATCGCAGGTTTATTTTGGAAACCGATATTCAACTCAAGTCGGTATAATTTAGTACTATCTATTAGTAACTCTATAAAACTATCTGCAAAACTTCGTCGAACAACAAGTTCAAATTTAGCAACTGCTACTTCGCTGCTATTAAGCCGAACGATAAAAATTGGGATTCCATAAAACAATGATTGCGCACAATCACCTTCGCCGAAACTTAACGGGTGTAAATCAAGTGGGCATCCCCTATTTAAAAGCTCACTGACTTTTGTGCCAGAAACCTGAATGACTGTCTGACCTCCACTAATATTAACTATGGAGTGGAAAAATGGCGCCCAAACAGCAATAAGTTGCTTTTCAACAGAGTTATCGTGGTCAGATGAAACTAACAACCATTCATCTGGGCCAAGCCAGCTCACCCTTGTATTTAGGTTAGTTGAGCTTGTATTGGGTCTTAATGGTATCTTTTGCTCTAAAACAAGTGCCGCTTGGGATAGTGCCAAATCTTCCGATGAATTAATACGAAGATTTAAATGCAGACAAAATGGAATTTCAGTGATTGAAATGATTGAATCGCTTTTTGTATTTTTGTTTTGCTTGTATTCCCTATGCGAAAAAAGTGGGCTACGAGCTTGTATGGATTGGGAATTCATAATCTAAGACGAGTTGGAATATTTTAGGAAGTTTTTTGTCGACGATTCTCGGGATCAAAAAAAACAGGTGAGCATATTTCAACCGGAAATATCTCACCGTGTAATAACTGTGCATAAATAATCTTACCGAGTAGCGATTGCCCACCACGAACTAAACCTAAAGCGATAGACCGATCTAACACAGAGCTGAAATAACTGGATGTGACATGACCAATCATTTTTACTGGCTTTATTGTGGATGGTTGCTCTACCAACTGTGCGCCTTCAGGCAAAACGTTATCTGAATCTATCGGCATTAAGCCGACTAATTGTTTTCGATTTTGTTTCAACATTTCTGGGCGTGTCAATGATCGTTTTCCAATAAAATCTTTTTTTTCTGAAATCATACTTTTCATACCAAGGTCCAAAGGTGTGACTGATCCATCGGTATCTTGCCCAACTATTATGTAGCCTTTTTCAGCACGAAGAACATGCATGGTTTCAGTTCCATAAGGCTCTATTTGAAACTCTTTTCCAGCCTCCATTAGAGAATCCCATAAAAGGGACCCATAATTTGATGAAACATTAATCTCATAAGTTCGCTCTCCACTAAAACTGATACGGAAAATTCGTGCTGGTATGCCGGATACACTTCCATTCTTAAACGACATGAAAGGAAATTGATCATCGGATAAGTCGATATCAGAGGAAACTTTTGATAAGACTTTGCGGCTATTTGGGCCGGTCAAATTAATTACAGTCCAGTGATCTGTGACAGACGTTAAATAAACCTGTAATTCGGGCCACTCAGTTTGGACCCATTTCTCCATCCATGCTAACACATAAGCGGCATTTCCGGTTGTTGTATTCATCAAGTATTGATTTTCGCTTAACCGAGAGGTGACTCCATCATCCAAAACCATTCCATCCTCAGTCAGCATAATCCCATATCTACATCGACCAACTTTTAAGCTATCCCATGAATTTATATACATCCAATTCAATAAGGTTACTGAATCTGGTCCTGATATGTGTATCTTACCCAAAGTAGATGCATCGAGTAGCGCAACACGATTACGAGCTGTTTTACATTCTCTTTTTACTGCCTCAAGCATGCTCTCACCAACATTCGGGTAATACCATGGTCTTTTCCACTGCCCAACATCTTCAAACAGTGCGCCCAAACTTTGATGACAGTCATGCAGTGCTGTTTTACGAGTCACGTCAAAAAAACGCTTCCCTATTTTCCTCCCCGCAATAGCGCCAAAACTTACTGGAGTATAGTTCGGACGGTAAGTTGTAGTCCCCACTTCACTAGGAGATCGGCCCAATGCTTGAGCTAACAACGCCATGCCATTAATATTTCCAAGCTTACCCTGGTCAGTTCCAAAGCCTAGCGCGGTGTATCGCTTGACATGTTCAACTGAGGTATATCCTTCACGTACGGCTAGCAAGAGGTCGGCTACTGTGGTATCGTTTTGGTAATCTAAAAATTTTTTCCCACCACGACCTTCTTTGAGATGATTTGGAACTACCCACATTGGCTGTAAAGATTCTTCAGTATATTGATCAACAGTAGGTACATCTACTTCTAATTCAGCATTAAATCCTACAAGCGTAGCTGCTGTAAAGCCCGCTTCCAGCCCTTCTCGCAAACAATCTCTCAATTCAAATGTTCCATTGCAACTACCCGACGATATCTGCGCTTGAGTTGGCGGACCAGGGATCATGCTTGCGCAACTACTACTATAAATAGGCTTCCCACCTGACTGCGCATGGAGATGGACGGTCGGATTCCATCCTCCGGAAACAGCAATAGTATCGCAACGTATTTCCCCTTTATGAGTGAGAATTTTATCAAGGGACTTGCTGAGTTTTCCTAAAAGAGCTGATTGAATCTGCCCCCTCGCGTAACGGACATCAATAACGGCATGTTGATTAAAAATATTGACGCCCTGCGACCTCACTTTTTTTACTAAATCTCCTTGAGGATTAGGCCTAACATCCACAACACCTACTAATTCAACTTCGGCATGGATTAATTGCAACGCTGTTCTATAAGCGGAATCATTATTTGTAAAAATTAAGATTCTTCTGCCACAACTTACACCATATCTCATAAGGTAAGACGATACAGCAGAGGCGAGCATTACACCCGGGCGATCATTATTGGAGAAAACTAATGGCCTCTCTATCGCTCCAGTAGCGAGTACCACTTGTTTAGCGCGAACCCGCCATAACCTCTCTCTTGGAGAAAAATCGGGCCTTTTTTCTAAATGATCTAAACAACGTTGGTGAATGACAAGGAAATTATGATCATAGTAACCGGTCACCGTGCTTCTAATTAATAATTTTACATTGGGCATTACCTCCAACTCATCAAGAATTGATTTGACCCACCGCATACCTGGTAATCCGCTGACTACTCGATTTTCATATAAAAGATTACCTCCAAATTCGCATTGGTCATCAACTACAATAACTCTAGCGCCACTTTGTCCGGCAGCTTTCCCTGCTATTAGTCCTGTTGGGCCGCCGCCAACAATCAACACATCACAGTGTATGTTGATTTTGTCATATTCATCAATATCTGGACCTGATGGCGCACTACCCAGGCCAGTCATATTTCTAATTACTTTTTCGTAATGTACCCACATAAACCGAGGCCACATAAATGTCTTGTAATAGAAACCTGCTGGGAACAAGGGACTAAACAAACCAAGAATCGAGAGTAAATGAAGTTTTTTAGTTGGCCAACCCCGATGAGAACGAGCTATCAGACCCTCATAGATCTCTACTTGTGTTGCCCGCAAATTCGGAGTGGTCATATTCTCACGCTCGACCTCAACTATAGCGTTTGGCTCCTCTGCCCATATCCCCACTATATTTCTGGGTCTATGGTATTTAAAGCTTCTTTGAACCACTTTTATTCCATTGGCCAGTAACGCTGAAGCCAACGTATCACCCTCAAAACCTTGGTATTTTTTATTATTATATTTGAAATTAATTGGTCTAGTTCTTTTAATCCTTCCGTACTTATGTTGCCGTTGATTTTGAGTCATTTTTCTAAATTACCATTCAGTTTTTTATTTCTTACAAATCATGACTCATCAAAAGAATATGTGATCGTGTTACGGTTTTTATTAAACCATCGTCCACAACCAGCTATGTGGCACCACTGTTCGTCGTGAGGCCCCTTGGTATTTTTTCGAAAAAATAGATAATCCGCCCACTCTTCATTGGAAAGTTCTTTCGTACGCAATGGACGCTTTATATCAGCTTCCCCTCCGTAACTATACTCAGCTTCATCTCGCAATCCGCACCATGGGCATCGAATGATTAACATTGGGTATTTGCCTTAATGTGCAACGCCAGCTGCACCATGTTCGTCGATCAAAGCGCCGGAGACAAATCGCTGTAAATCAAATGGTGCATTTAGACTATGGGGGGCATTTCGAGCAATAGTGTGTGCAAATACCCAGCCTGAACCAGGTGTTGCTTTGAAGCCTCCAGTGCCCCATCCACCATTCAAATATAATCCTTCGACAGGAGTCTTACTAATTATAGGACAGGCATCTGGGCAAACATCAACTATTCCGCCCCACTGCCGAAGCATTCTCACTCTGCTAAAGATTGGGAACAATTCAATTATAGCTGCAACATTATCTTCGATAACGGAAAAACTGCCTCTTTGCCCATAACCATTGTAAGAGTCTATTCCTGCGCCGATTACTAGCTCGCCTTTATCAGATTGGCTAATGTAGCCGTGTACCGCATTTGACATCACTACCGTATTCAATATTGGTTTTATGGGTTCTGAAACTAACGCCTGTAAAGGGTGGCTTTCTATTGGTAACCTGAAGCCTGCCATTTCTGCCAAAATACTAGAATGTCCCGCTACCACTATACCTACCTTTGGCGCGTGTATGATCCCAAGGGTGGTATCCACACCGCTAACCTTTATTCCATCTCTGTTGATACCAATGACCTCACAATTTTGAATGATGTCAACACCAAAGGAATCTGCCGCGCGGGCAAAACCCCATGCCACAGCATCATGCCGTGCCACACCACCCCTAGGCTGAAATGATGCGCCAAGAATTGGATATCTTGCGGTTGATGAAACATTTATAGCTGGAATAATTTCACTAATCTCCTTAGGAGTTAGTACTTGACTATCTATACCATTAAGATAATTAGCATTTGAGCGACGATATATATCTCTCATATCTTGAAGGTTATGCCCAAGATTCATGACCCCTCTTTGACTAAACATCACGTTATAATTTATATCTTTGCTTAAATTTTCCCAAAGTCTTAGTGATTTCTCATACAAATGAGCCGATTCATCCCAAAGATAATTCGATCTCACTATAGTTGTATTTCGACCTGTATTGCCACCACCAATCCAGCCTTTTTCTAGTACCGCGACATTCCGAATGCCGTGCTCAGATGCAAGGTAATATGCGGTTGCAAGGCCATGCCCGCCGCCACCTATAATAATCACATCGTATTGCTTCTTTGGTGGCGGGCTACGCCATGCTTCACGCCAATTTTCATGGTGTGTAATTGCATTTCTTGCCAAACTAAAAATGGAATACCTATTGTGCATAGAATTTTTCAAATAATGTTTATTTTAGAGCGAATTCACTATATCTCGAGATCACTCAGAGAGAGGAAATAGCATGAAAAAGCGTTATTCGAGAAAAATAGTATGCTGCATTGTTTAAGAATATACCGGATATTTTGCACACATTTTTTTTACGTCTTCACGAATATCATCTATCACTGATTCATTGCCGAAATTATCTAGAATGGTAGAAATCCAATCTGCTATTTGAGTCATCTCTTTTTCTTTAAATCCTCGGGTCGTCCCAGCTGGTGTTCCAATTCTTAATCCACTAGTAACAAAAGGAGATCTAGGATCATTCGGGACAGCATTTTTATTTACAGTAATGTATGCTCGACCGAGTGCAGCATCAGCATCCTTGCCAGTTATGTCCTTATCAATTAGATCCACTAAGAATAGATGATTATCAGTGCCACCTGAAACGATGGAATAGCCTCGTTCTATAAACTTTTCTGCCATCGCTTGGGCATTCGAAATAACTTGTTTTTGATAATCGTTAAACGCCGGCTCTAAAGCCTCTTTAAAGGCGACCGCCTTGCCGGCAATAACATGCATTAGTGGTCCACCTTGAGTGCCTGGAAAAACTAAGGAATTTATTTTTTTTGCGATATCACCATTTTCGCGCGCGATTATCATGCCACCACGAGCTCCTCTCAAAGTTTTATGAGTAGTAGTGGTAGTAACATCCGCGACCAATATCGGGCTCGGATATAGTCCCGTTGCTACAAGACCGGCGACATGCGCCATATCCACCATCAGTAACGCACCTATTTTGTCCGCGATCCATCGAAATCGTTGCCAATCTATAACTCGACTGTAGGCCGAAAACCCAGCTACTATCATCCTTGGAGAATGCTCTTGAGCAATTGCTTCGACTTGCTCATAGTCTATTTCACCAGTTGCTGTATTTAATCCATAATGGCGCGCATTATATAGCTGTCCGGAGAAATTAACTGGAGCACCGTGGGTTAAATGTCCTCCGTGGGCTAAGCTCATACCTAAAACACTATCACCAGGTTTCAGCAATGCCATATACACAGCAGCGTTTGCTTGTGATCCCGAATGAGGTTGCACATTTACAAAGGGCGCGCCAAATAATTCTTTAGCTCTATCAATTGCTAAAGTCTCCGCCACATCAACGTACTCGCATCCACCATAATAACGTTTACCAGGATAACCCTCCGCATATTTATTTGTGAGAACTGAACCTTGCGCCTCCAACACTCTCGGACTTGTGTAATTTTCAGAAGCTATTAACTCAATGTGTTGTTCCTGTCTCTTTTGCTCATCACTAATTGCTTTGGCTAGCTCGGGGTCAATGTCTGCAATACTTTGTTTTTTATTAAACATCACATGCGCCTAAAATATTTGTTGAAGTAATACCGTTAATCTTTCAGACATTAAGTCTGAAATATATCCATTATTCATGAAGAAAAATGTTCATAAGGTTCTTTTGGATTATGAAGCACCAAAAGCCCTAAATAACAATTGTAACCATAGAAACATAAAGGGGCTAGCCAATCAGCAAAGTTTCCCGTGTCGAAGAGAAAAGATATGGATATATAGTCCTTAGGAGTAAAATTTTTTGAGACCTATTAGGGCATTTTCCCCATGATAATTCATTTGTTCGTTTGTGTAACGCCAACTTGAACCTACCGGACACGATATTCTTGACATGCACTGATAATCACATGGTGAACCATCAAGTATCCTATACGATGCGCATTCATTCAATCCAAATGTATCTATACTGCGTACCGCGCCCGCCGGACATTTTGGCTGACATGGTTTTTTAACGCATTCATCGCATGGTGACTGGCTCTCAATTTTTAAAGTACACTCGATATTCAGGTCGATAACTAATGCTGCTCTGCATGCAAACCAAGTTCCAAATTTTGGGCTAATATCAAGACCTAGCAATGAAGGATGACTCCAACCCGCTTGACGACTTAGTTGTTGTAGAGGCACTGGTAACGTTCCGGGATATAACCAATCTATCTTTGCATGACTCCATTCTCTCCCCTTAAACTCTTCTATCGTTTTAATGGTATACGTATCAATTGGGTCAGGTGATGTCCAATGATTTTTCCTGATAATCTCCCATAATTCACCTCCTACTGACCCTATTAAAACTATGCGACACCCTTTAGGTAATCCTATATTTAACGATCTGAATTGTAATCTTAAGGAATTGGACCATTCTTCTGGGTCCATAACCGATAATAAGCTAAAACCTTTAGCTTTTAGCCATTTAGTTAATAAAGAAACCCCGCTACGCGGGGTTTCCTCGAGATCAGAACCCACCTCCATCCTTAATTATTATGAGTCACCACAAAGCCAGTTTAGTACTACTGAATTACAAGCACTGTCGGCAGTGTCCGATAAGGTTGCACAACCGCTCAACATCGTAGTAGCTAAAATAAGGCTAAATATTACTTTCTTCATATTTCTAGTCTCCTTTTCTATTTGCCACATTAATGTAGCACGCTGAGTGCGTCAACTAATAGAAGCCTGCTTGCGTATTGTCTGATTATAATGATTAATAAAATTCACCACTATAATTTTTGCTATTTTTATCATGGTGCCCACCCGATTAAAATAGATTTTGGCCTATTCTCAAGGTTTTTAACCTTAAAATTGGTAATTAAGCACATTTGAAGTTGCATATTCACATTCAGGTCCAAAAAATCAACCCACTTCACAGTAGCGCGCCAAAACGTTACCCTAATACCATTTGAATACAAAACTCTGAATATTATGATGTATGACAAAAAGAATTCTGATGGGCGCGAGACAATGGATGTTGACGTTGTCATAGTAGGTGCAGGGCCCGCCGGCCTAGCAACTGCATGTAAACTTTTGCAACTCTCTCAGGACAATAATCACCCCCTTTCTGTTGTAGTTTTAGAAAAAGGCTCTGAAGTTGGAGCACATATACTAAGTGGTGCTGTTATTGAGACAACCGCCCTAGATAACCTGTTTCCTGATTGGAGGCAGAGCGATATCCCAATGACTACATCCGTAAATTGCGACGAAATCTATTTTTACGGAAAAAGTAACAAGCTTAAATGGCCCATTTCCTTAGCACCAAAAACAATGCATAACGATGGTAACTATATCGGCAGCTTAGGTAGACTTGTAAAATGGTTAGGTGATCGGGCTGAACAATTGGGGGCAGATATTTATCCTGGATTCGCAGCAAGTGAAGTCTTAATAAATGATAACAATGAAGTCATTGGTGTAGCCACAAACGATATGGGTATCAAGAAAGATGGCGCTAAAAAAGATAGCTTCGAACCTGGCATAGAACTGCACGCAAAGTACACTATATTGGCAGAAGGGTCTAGAGGTCATTTAGGCAAATACTTAATTGAACATTATGGGCTCGATCAATATTCCACTCCCCAACACTATGGTTTAGGTTTGAAAGAACTATGGGAAATTGATCCCGAAAAGCATTTATCGGGGCTAGTCGTCCATGGGACAGGTTGGCCACTTTCGGAAAGTAAATCTACGGGGGGATCTTTTCTATACCACTTCGATCAGAATTTAGTTGCCCTAGGACTAATAGTTGATCTTAACTATAGAAATCCATTTTTAAGCCCATTTGATGAATTACAACGCTATAAAACTCATCCATCCATAAGGATGATGCTCGAAGGCGGAAGACGTATCGGTTACGGAGCTAGATCGATAACAAAAGGTGGCTACAACTCGCTCCCCAAAATGTCGATGCCAGGAGCATTACTGATTGGATGTGATGCAGGAACATTAAATTTTGCCAAAATTAAAGGTACGCACACAGCAATGCAATCTGGAATTATTGCCGGGGAAATTCTCTTCAGAACGCTAGAGGCTGAAAGTACAGCCGGTAAAACTCTTTCTGAGTATGATATTTTATTTAAACAATCTTGGATTTATGATGAACTTAAAAGTGCGCGCAATTTTGGACCCGCACTTCATAAATTTGGACCTATTTTTGGTGGGGCCTTTAATTTTATTGAACAAAACTGGTTCAATGGACGTTTACCACTCACCTTGAAAGATGAAACAAACGACCATGCAACATTACAATCCTCAAACCGAAGCAAAGGTATTGAGTATGACAAGCCAGACGGAATTCTAACTTTCGACAAAAATTCATCAGTATTTTTAACTAATACCAATCATGCAGATGATCAACCAGTACATCTTCGATTACACGACAACAATATTCCTATAACTAGGAACTTACCAAAATGGGACGAACCTGCCCAAAGATATTGTCCCGCAGGTGTTTATGAAATTGTGGGTGACCCAAATAATCCAAAATTACAGATAAATGCCCAAAATTGTATACACTGCAAAACATGTGACATCAAAGATCCCAGTCAAAATATTAGCTGGGTAACGCCCGAAGGTGGCGGTGGGCCGAACTACACTTCTATGTAACCTTTTAAAAACAAAAATTCCGAGCGTTTTCAAACATTTTTAACCAAGGAGAAAACTGACCCCAATTGTCAGGAATCCAGGAACAAGTAATTGATCGCACCATTCTTTCCGGATGCGGCATCATTATAGTAACTCTACCATCATTGCTACAAAAAGCAGTGTAACCACCTTCGGAGCCATTTGGATTTAGAGGATAAATCTCGGTCGGATTATCATAATTGTCAATATAACGAAGACTAATTTTCTTTTCTCTTAGCAGGAAATCCATATCGTCGTCGTTATATTGAGTCCTCCCTTCACCATGCGCTATAACAATGGGTAAACGCATCCCTTGAAGATCTTTGAATAATATTGATTGGCTTTCAATTATTTCGACCATTACTAAACGGGATTCAAATTGTTCAGATGTATTTTTAATGAAGTGTGGCCAATGTTCCGAACCCGGTATAAGATCCCGCAACTGGGACAACATTTGGCATCCATTACAAACCCCAAAGGTAAAAGTATCTTCCTTTTTGAAAAAGCCCTCAAACTGGTCTCGCAATCTTGGGGCGTAGAGAATAGACTTTGCCCAACCATTCCCCGCGCCAAGTACATCTCCATAAGAAAAACCTCCACATGCTACAAGCCCATTGAAATCTTCCAATTTTTGAGCGCCTGACGACAGATCCGTCATGGTGACATCATATGTAGCAAACCCTGCTGTAAAAAAAGCTGAAGCCATTTCTAAGTGTCCATTGACACCTTGCTCCCGAAGCACTGCTATTTTTGGTTTTCCATTCATTGATGTAAAAACATTTTGATTCTTATTGTCTTTGGTTGGCAACGAGTCTGAATGCAGTCCAGGATCCTCAAGATCAAGCAAACGGTCATACTCTTCATTAGCACAGTCAGGATCATCTCTCATTTTTTGAATAGCCCAGGATGTCTCAGACCATTTTCTATGTAAACCGGCCCTGTTCTCTTCGAAAAGAAGTTTTTTACCTGAATAAATACGGATATGGTCATGGTAAGTAGAAACTCCTCCCAATATATTCGAGTATTTTTCTAACCCGTACTGCTTAAGTATGGCTTTGACATTAGGCATCCTAGTGTTTGAGACTTGAAGAACGAAACCTAATTCTTCATTGAATAAGTAGCTTATTGGATTTTCATCACCAATATCAATTTCTAATCCAACTCTTCCCGCGAAAGCCATCTCTAACAATACCATTATCAAACCACCATCGGAGCGATCATGATACGCCAAACCCAATCCTTCATTAAGCAATATGCGTGTAGCTGAGAAAAAGTTTTTCAGTATTTCGACTGACTCAACATCTGGTGTCTCATCACCAATGGCATTAAAAACTTGCGTTAGTGCAGATCCAGACAATCTTTGCTTTCCCTTCGCTAAATCAACAAACATAAGTGACGTGTCACTTTGTTTTGTTAACGTTGGCGTCCATACTTTTCGTATATTAGTAATAGGAGCATAAGCTGTAACCGCTAAAGTAACTGGTGAAATAACTTTCCAATTTATAGAACTATTTTCCCAGGAACTTGACATTGATAGTGAATCTTTGCCAACAGGAATAGAGATTCCTAATTGTGGGCATAACTCCAAAGCTACCGCTCGAACGGTTTCATAAAGCTTAGCCTTTTCACCACTTTGATCGGTGCAGGCCATCCAATTGGCGGATAGTTTCACCGAACTTAAATTTTTTACCGAGGCAGCAGCAATGTTGGTTAGTGATTCTGCAACCGCCATTCGACCGCTTGATGGAGGACTAACCAATGCAATTGGTGCCTTTTCACCGATTGCTATCGCTTCGCCTGAAATACCCCAAAAATCACTTGAAGTAACACCAACATCTGCTACGGGAACTTGCCATGGGCCTACCATTGGATCGCGCACTATTTTGCCTCCAACACTCCGATCACCAATGTTGATGAGAAACGATTTATCACCCACTGCAGGTAGCTTGATAACTCTATTTAACGCTTCAGCCAAATCAACATTCTTTAAGGAGCTACACATACTTCTTTTTGATTGAGTATTACATACAATTTCTAATTGTGAATTCTCTTTGAAAAGAAAGTTCATATCTACGTTCACTGGATTCGGAAAATCCAGCTGTTGATTTATTAAATTATTGTCAGGAACGCGACTATCTTTGACTTGTAAAAGATTTGTTTTGGAAGCTCTTCCAACAATTTGATAGGGGCAGGATTCCCTCTCGCAAATATCCGAAAAATCATCAACGCGATCCTCAAGAATTGCTAAAACATACCGTTCCTGTGCTTCGTTGCACCAAATTTCCATTGGGGACATGCTATCATCGGCAATATTTATATTAGCTAGATCTATATAGGCGCCGCACTTTGAATCTCTTACAAGCTCAGGTAACGCGTTGCTTAGCCCTCCCGCCCCAACATCATGGATCGATAAGATTGGGTTCTGGTCACCTAAGGATATACAGCTATTAAGAACTTCCTGACAGCGGCGTTGAATTTCTGGGTTGCCTCTTTGCACAGATGCAAAATCTAAAGCCTCAGTACCATCGCCAGAATCACGACTAGACGAAGCACCTCCCCCTAAACCGATTAACATTGCAGGCCCACCAAGCACTATCAAGAGTCCGCCAGCTGGAATGGGTAATTTCTTCACATGTTTTCGACGAATATTTCCCAGGCCGCCTGCTAGCATGATAGGCTTGTGGTAGCCCCAACGGCAGCGGCTTTCCGTTGAGTCTTCGTCGGTCGCTAATTCTAATGTCCGAAAATAACCGGCGATATTAGGTCGACCAAATTCATTATTGAACGATGCTGCGCCTAGCGGCGCATCTATCATAATCTCAAGAGGGGTAGCCAGTCTTTTTGGATTAGATGGCGAAATTTCCCAGGCTCTATCAAAACCCGGGATATGTAAATTAGATACAGAAAATCCTGTCACTCCTGCCTTAGGAGTACCTCCTCTACCTGTGGCTCCCTCATCTCTGATTTCGCCACCAGAGCCAGTAGCAGCTCCTGGAAAAGGAGATATCCCGGTTGGGTGGTTATGTGTTTCGACTTTTGCGACAATATCTGCGGGCTCATGATGGCATTGATATTCCCTAGTTAGATGGTTTGATAAAAACCAAGCACTGTTTCCACCCTCCAATACCGCTGCATTATCATCATATGCCACAAGAGTGCCGATTCCATTCTTTCTGTGTGTATCTTTGATCATCTCAAACAACGAATGATCTTGCCTTTGATCATCAATTACCCACGACGCGTTAAATTGTTTGTGTCTGCAATGCTCCGAATTTACCTGCGCAAACATCATTAACTCAGCATCTGTTGGGCCTCTTTTCAATTGCCGATATTCATGCAACAAATATTCGACCTCACTCTCTGACAACGCCAGTCCTAATTCTTGATTAGCTTTAATTAAAGCGTTTTTTCCGTTATTCCCAGAATATACTGTTCTTAATGGTTGAGATTTTGGCGATTCAAATATCGAAGAAAATTGTTGGGGATGATCCAATACAGATTGTGTAAGTGGATCATGAAGAAATGATCCTATATCGGTCAATTCTTCGACGCTACAATCTTTGATCTGCCACTGTATACCCCGCTCTATGCGATTCAAGTCGATTAGATTACACTTCTTAACTATCTCAGTTGCTTTACTTGACCATGGGGAAATTGTGCCGAGTCGGGGTATAACAGTAATACTTGGGTATCCACCAGTATTTGTTTGTGGAAAAATAAATAGTTCTGTATTGAGGAGTTTGCTAAGAGCTTCGCCAGTACTCTTTGGAGCCAATTCGTCGCATTCTAGAAAGTATACAAAATGAGGGATTATGTCCTTGACATTTGGTACAACTTCACGAATCGCGTGTAAGCGTTGATCTAGCCGAAATCTTGACTCAGCAATATCGCCTAAAAAAATTAACACTTGAGTGCGTGATTTAGTTTGAACCAGTTGTTTCTCTTATACCGCTTAAATCAACTCCCAATCGCAACGCAACTTCTTCATACGCTTCGACTACGCCTCCTAGGCCTCGTCGAAAACGATCTTTATCAAGTTTTCGCCTGGTGTCGGCGTCCCATAATCGGCATCCATCGGGAGTGAATTCATCGCCTAAAAATAACTTTTCTTTGGCTCGCCCAAATTCTAATTTAAAATCTACTAAAATCATGCCGTTATCCTGAAAAATCTTAGAGAGTATAGTGTTCACTCTAAAACTAAGATTTTTCATTATTGTGATCTCGCTATCAGATGCCCATCCAAAGCTAAGAATATGGCACTCATTTACCAAGGGATCATGTCTTTCATCATCTTTTAAAAAGAATTCAAATGTTGGAGGAATAAGCTCTAATCCATCCTCAATTCCATATCGTTTACACAGTGAACCTGTCGCTATATTACGAACTACACATTCTATAGGAATCATATCTAAGTTTTTTACGATAGATTCCGTGTTACTTAACAGGCGCTCGAAATGAGTCGCCACTCCAGATTTCTCAAGTTTTTCTAAAATAAATGCATTAAATCGATTATTTACCGCGCCCTTTCTTTCAAATTGCTCAATGATTTCGCCATCGAACGCAGAGGTATCATCCCGAAACTCCATAATAAGATGTTCGGGATCATCGGTTTCAAAAAGCGTTTTTGCTTTTCCTGAATATAAAGGTTCTAAACGTTTCATATTGATGTGATTTCAATTAATGTTGATTAGTTAGTTATAGAGCATCCGCTTTAACCATAGCGCTTCTTACTTCATCGAAATAGAGAGAATTTAAGGGAACCAACGGTAGACGAATATTATTCATTATGTGCCCCTGTTGCGCTACCGCCCATTTCGTAGGAATCGGATTTGATTCCACAAACAACGCGGAATGCAGCTCGCTCAATTTCTCATCATATTTTAAGGCAGTTGCATGATCTCCACTAACAGCTGCGGAACACATCTTATGCATGAGATTCGGAGCCACGTTCGCAGTAACGGAAATTGTACCTTTTGCGCCAGCAAGCATAAGCTGACAGCAGGTGCCATCCTCACCAGAATATACAAAAAAATCAGGTTGTGATCGTTGGATTAAGTCTGCTCCTCTATCTAAATCATTTGTCGCATCCTTAATGCCAATAATGTTATCAATTTCGGCTAATTTTAAGGCCGTTTCATTTGTTAAATCTACACCCGTTCGACCAGGAACGTTATATAGTATTTGGGGAATCATCACTGATTCAGCAACCGTTCGAAAATGCTTATAAAGGCCTTCCTGTGGGGGTTTGTTGTAGTATGGAACAACGATGAGACAACCGCTGACTCCTACGTCGACTGCCTTTTTGGTAAGAAATATTGTTTCATCTGTTGAGTTAGATCCAGTGCCTCCGATAACTGGCACTCTTTCCGATACATAATCCACAGTCCGGGCGATAACCTCTATATGCTCATCATGACTCAGTGTAGCCGACTCCCCTGTTGTTCCCACAGAAATTATCGCGTCGGTTCCTTCTTGGATATGATGCTCCACTAGGGTATTAAGCCTTTTCCAGTCGATAGCGCCAGTATTATCCATTGGTGTCACTAAAGCGACCATGCTTCCTGTAAACATGTCTTCCTTCACTCCTCCAATCCTGCAACATTGAACGATGTTTTCTACGATGTTACTTTTACATTCTCCATTTGACAAGAAAGCTTTTTAAAATCGTTTCAAAACCTATCTATTTTGCAAGGTATTTGATTTTATATACCCCTTCTTTCAACGGGAAAGACATAATTACTAAACTCCTAAATGATTTCTCATGATTCTGCGGAACATATTCATTTTTTTCACCGACGTCTGCTATACATACATTCGTATTTTCTGGATAATCATGATATGAACAGATAACTACCATTTTTCGAATAATTAACGTGGTTTATGAGTGTCGGTTTCTCACTCTGATGATGAGGTTTTTACGGATGACAATTTTTGAAAAAAACTTACCAAAAAATTCTGCTAACTATGTGCCACTCTCACCAATCAGCTTTCTAAAACGGGCTGCCCAAGTTGTTCCCGATAAAATAGCAATTATCGATGGGCATAGACGATACACATACAAGGATTTTTACCAAAGATCTTTAATGCTGGCCACAGCACTTCGCAATCGAGGTTTACAACCTGGAGACTGTATTGCGATCATGGCTGGAAATATTCCAGAAATGTTAGAAGCTCATAATGGCATTCCATTAATGGGTGGGGTATTGAATTCCTTGAACATCCGCCTCGATGCCGAAACTATATATTTTATTCTAGAACATGGTGAAGCAAAAGTACTGCTTGTTGACGACACTTACGCTCTAATTATCAAAGAGATTTTTAGGAAGCTTAAGAAAAACATTCTATTAATTCAGATTAGTGACCCCGCTAAAGATGCTCTAACACAACTAGGCGGCATTGAGTATGAAGAATTTTTAGCAGAAGGTATAAATTCGTGTGAATTTCATGAGCCCAAGGATGAATGGCAAGCCTTATCGCTCCTTTACACATCAGGCACCACAGGTAATCCTAAGGGATGTGTCTATCATCACAGGGGGGCCTACCTTAATTCGTTGGGAAACATGCATACCTTGGGTTTAGACAATAAATCGATTTACCTATGGACACTACCGATGTTTCATTGTGACGGTTGGACATTCACATGGGCAGTTACCGCAGCGCAAGGTACTCATGTCTGTTTAAGAAAGGTAGACCCTCGTACTATCTTCAGGCTAATCGCTAATGAGCGAGTAACACATATGTGTGGAGCACCCATTGTTCTCAACATGCTCATCAATGCGACCGAAGATGAGAAATCATCATTTCCACAGCAAGTCCAAATCGCTACTGGAGGCGCCGCACACCCATCTATCGTCATTGAAAAAATGGAACAACATGGTTTTATTGTGACACACTTGTATGGCCTCACAGAAACATATGGGCCTGCAACAGTTTGTGTACCTAAAGATGAATGGGAAGATTTACATGATGTAGAACGTTCCTCAATGATTGCTAGGCAGGGTGTTCATTATGGGACATTAGAAGATAGTTCTGTAAAAGATCCCAATACAATGGAAGATGTTCCTTGGGACGCTAAAACAATTGGTGAGGTAATGATAAGGGGAAATACTGTAATGAAAGGCTACCTCAAAAACCAAGAAGCAACCAAAAAGGCTCTAAAAGGTGGCTGGTTACGCACAGGTGATCTTGCTGTACGACATCCTGATAGCTATATTGAAATAAAGGACCGATCAAAAGATATTATTATCTCTGGTGGTGAGAATATATCTAGCTTGGAAATTGAAGAGGTTCTATATCGTCATCCCGACATAGTAGAAGCCGCGGTGGTTGCGAAGCCAGACAAAGATTGGGGGGAATCACCATGCGCCTTCATTACTCTGAAAGTTGGCATTACTCTCTCCTCCGAGGAAGTTATCACATTCTGCCGAAAGAATATGGCTCATTTTAAAGTGCCTAAAACGATTGTAGTATGCGCCTTACCAAAAACATCCACTGGTAAAATCCAAAAATTTATGTTGAGGGATCGCGCAAAAGAGCTTTAAGATTTAAAGACCGAAGGTAGGGTTAATTCTACAATGGGATATTGCCGTGCTTGCGCCATGGATTTTTCAATTCCTTATTTTTTAACAACTCAAGTCCGCGACATATTTTTTGGCGAGTGAACTGTGGTTGTATAATGTCATCGATGAATCCGCGCGCTCCCGCTTGAAAAGGATTAGCGAACTTTTCTTGGTACTCGTCCTGGTATTCATCAATCTCAACTGGATTTGATTTCGCTTTTCGGTAAATAATTTCCACAGCACTGCGAGCTCCCATTACAGCAATTTCAGCACTGGGCCAGGCTAAATTTATATCTCCCCGTAGGTGCTTTGACGACATTACATCATAGGCTCCACCATAGGCTTTCCTAGTAATAATTGTAATCTTGGGTACAGTTGATTCCGCATATGCGTAAAGTAGTTTAGCGCCATGCTTAATAATGCCGCCATGCTCTTGCGCGACACCTGGAAGAAACCCTGGAACATCTACAAGCGTGATTATTGGAATATTAAAAGAGTCACAAAACCGAACAAATCTAGCCGCTTTCACGGACGAATCTATATCCAAACATCCCGCTAGAACCATTGGCTGATTCGCAACTATGCCAACCGAATATCCATTCATTCGACCAAATCCAACAATTATATTTTCAGCATGACCAGGAAATATTTCAAAATAATCACGGTCATCAACTATGCTTAAGATAATCGCTTTCATATCGTAACTCTTGTTACTCTCGACTGGAATAATACTATTAAGTGCCTCAGATATCCGGTCTGATGGATCATCGGTCTTGTTTCTTGGAGCTTTTTCAAGATTATTTGATGGAATATAACTAAACAACAGTCGCATTCCTAAAAGGGCGTCAACATCATTGTTAAACGCGCAAGCCGCGACACCTGATTTTGCGGCATGAATGGATGAGCCACCGAGCTCCTCGTGCGTAACTTCCTCGTGAGTTATAGTTTTAACCACATCAGGTCCGGTAACATAGAGATATGAGGTATTTTTGACCATGAATATAAAATCCGTAATAGCGGGAGAATACACAGCACCGCCCGCACACGGACCCATTATCAAAGAAAGCTGCGGTACCACGCCAGATGCTAAAACATTTCGTTGAAATATTTCAGCATACCCAGCTAACGCATCGACCCCTTCTTGAATTCGCGCGCCTCCAGAATCATTTATACCAATAATTGGGACTCCTAATCGAACCGCATGATCCATAATCTTGCAAATCTTTTTTGCATTAGCCTCAGATAGCGAACCGCCCATTACTGTGAAATCTTGACTAAAAACGAAAACATCTCGACCGTCAATCGTGCCGGTTCCTGAAACTACCCCATCTCCAGGAATTCGATTCTCTTGCATTCCGAAATCGACACATCGATGCTCAACAAAAATATCCCATTCTTCAAACGATTGTGTATCTAGCAAAACATTAATGCGCTCATGTGCCGTTAATTTTCCTAGCTTATGTTGTAAATCGATCCGATTAGGTCCGCCCACTGCTTTAGACAAAAGTCGACGCTTTTCAACCTCTTCTATAATTTTCTTCATCAATTTAACTGTTTTTTTCAGTGATAAGGTCAATAACTTTTTCTGCCGCTTCTAGTATCGATGTTCCTGGGCTAAAAATCGCGCTAATTCCTTGCTGATGCATCATTTCTACGTCTTCCGACGGTATAACGCCTCCTAGTGTAACAATAATATCATTTTGACCGACTGCCTCTAATTCGTGCATTAGAGCCGGTATCAACGTACGATGCGCGGCTACCATCGATGAAATACCTATCACATGCACATCATTTTCTATTGCCTGACTTACCACTTCTGCGGGAGTTTGAAAAAGTGGCGATATATCAACATCGAACCCAATATCTGCAAATCCAGATGCAACTACTTTCGCGCCTCGATCATGACCATCTTGTCCAAGTTTCGCAATTAAAATCCTTGGTTGCCGACCAATATTTTTCGAAAACAATGAAACCTTCTCAGATAATTTTAAAAAATCTTTATTTTCTTGGGACATCATGCCATACACTCCCGAAATAGATTTAGTGTCAGCCGTATAGCGACCAAAAACATTCTCTAATGCCTGACTAATTTCCCCGACAGTGGCACGTTTTCTTGCTGCCTCAATAGCATACTCTAATAGATTAGGCTCATCTTCGGAAGCAGCTGCTTGAAGCAAATCTAAAGCCTTCACACATTCTTGTTCGTTGCGTGATTCCTTGATTATTCTCAATTTCTGTATTTGTTCGTCGCGCACTTTTTCATTATCTACAATCAATATCTCAATGGATTGTGGTTCTTCATTTTGGTATGCATTCACACCAATAATTACCTCTTCACCGCTATCCAGTCTAGCTTGGCGTCGCGCTGCTGCTTGTTCAATTTTCATTTTAGGTAAGCCATTTTCGACCGCCTTAGTCATGCCGCCCATTTCCTCTACTTCATTTATTAAACATCTAGCCTCAGTCATGATGCTTTCAGTTAATGATTCCACGTAATATGACCCGCCAAGGGGATCGATTACCTTTGTAAGTCCAACCTCTTCCCGTAATAAAAGCTGAGTATTTCTTGCAATTCTCGCCGAGGCAGTGGTTGGCAATCCAAGAGCTTCATCAAAACTATTAGTATGAAGTGACTGTGTGCCTCCTAAAACAGCTGCCAAAGCTTCAATTGTCGTTCTAATGATATTCGTGTATGGATCCTTGCTCGCTAAGCTCACTCCTGAAGTTTGGCAATGTGTCCGTAATATCATAGATCTAGATTTTCGTGGTTGAAAAAATTTCTGTAATAGCTCTGGCCATAGTGTGCGAGCAGCCCGCAGCTTTGCTACTTCCATGAACATATTCATCCCAATGCCAAAGAAAAATGATAGCCTTGGCGCAAAATCATCGATATCTAGCCCAGTCTTTAAAGCTGCGCGAATATACTCAATTCCATCCGCTAGAGTATAAGCAAGCTCTTGAACCGCTGTCGCGCCTGCTTCTTGCATATGATATCCAGAAATTGAAATGGGATTAAATTTTGGCATATGATCCGTAGTAAATTTAATTATGTCAGCCACTATCCTCATCGATGGATTAGGCGGATAGATGTAGGTATTTCGGACCATGAATTCTTTAAGGATATCATTTTGCAATGTTCCAGATAAACTTTTTAGCGAAACCTTCTGCTCTTCCGCCACTACAATATACATCGCTAAGATAGGGAGAGCAGCACCATTCATAGTCATAGATACCGACATCTTATCAAGGGGTATATTAGAGAAAAGTGTCGCCATGTCCTCGACAGTATCTATAGCTACCCCAGCATTACCAACATCACCTGCTACGCGAGGATGATCTGAATCATACCCTCGATGTGTTGGTAAATCGAAGGCTACGGATAGACCGGTTTGCCCCTCTTTGAGATTTTTTCGATAAAAAGCATTAGATTCTTCTGCTGTCGAATAGCCCGCGTACTGTCGTATGGTCCAGGGTCTGCCTACATACATTGAAGCCTTTGGTCCTCGAGTGAACGGAAGAATTCCTGGCATAGTCTCGATATATTCAATATCCTCAAGATCTTTGGATGTATACAAGCCTTTAAGGTTTATCCCCTCCGGTGTTTGGGAATTTATGACAATGGGCGTATCACTGGCCAACTCTCTATTTATGAGATCCTGCCAAGCTTCTACATCAAATTTATTAACCATTATTAAATTTTTATTCGCTAATAGAGTTATTTCAGATTGTTTGCGTTAAGCTAGTCATTAAATAATGTGTACGTTAAAGTTAAAACACGCTATTTCAAATTGCCCCTTCCAGAATTCAAGGCCAATATAATTACTCGGAACTTTACCAAACGTAGCAAAAAGATAACACTATGATAAGGCGATTCTTTACTATCTGACATCGTGTCTAGTTAAAAATTCGGTTTTAAGGTATATCTAAGGAGAAATTATGACATACACCTGTATCGCAATAAAAATTGAAAACGGGGTTGGTTTAATAACCTTGGATCGACCTGATGCTTTAAACGCACTATCAGATGAGCTTATGCATGAGTTAAGTGAAGCTGTAGATGACCTCGACTCCAACCCAAATGTATCAGCATTAATTATTACGGGTAGCGATAGGGCCTTCGCGGCTGGTGCGGATATTAAAAGCATGATCGATAAAACATATGTTGATGCCTATAGTTCTGATTTTATTGGTAGCCATTGGCATTGTATTAGTCGCTGTCGAAAACCGGTTATTGCTGCGGTATCAGGATATGCATTTGGTGGCGGATGTGAATTAGCAATGATGTGCGACATTATAATAGCATCGGAATCCGCAAAATTCGGTCAACCGGAAATCAAACTCGGCATCATCCCCGGTGCAGGTGGAACACAAAGATTGGTTCGTGCGATAGGAAAATCTAAAGCGATGGAAATGATTCTTACAGGTCGTATTATGACGGCAGATGAGGCAGAACGCGCGGGACTAATTAGCCGTGTAGTACCAAACGATAAACTAATATCAGAAGCAAAACAAGTTGCAAAGAATATTGTCAAACTTTCAACTCCTTCCACACTAATGGCAAAATCCGCTGTAAACTCTGCGTTTGAAACAACACTAGATCAAGGCATGAAAAGTGAGCGTGGAATTTTTCTTTCTCTATTTGCCACTGAAGATCAAAAGGAGGGGATGGAGGCATTTTTAGAAAAAAGATCACCACGATGGAAAAATAAATGAGGTAACTGGGTTTATGAACATTGACGGAAAACATTTCACATCAATATGGATTGAAAATGATGAGCCCGTTATCTATGCAATAGACCAAAGAGAACTCCCGTTTAATTTCAGAATTAAAAAAATGACTACCGTCAGTGATGTCGCCTTGGGGATTTCTACTATGGTTATGCGTGGAGCACCTCTAATAGGGGTTGCGGGTGCTTGTGGTATGTACATTGCAGCATCACATGATCCGTCCAGTTCCAATCTGAAACAGAGCGCTGAAATGTTACTTAATACCAGACCTACGGCTATCAATCTACGTTGGGCGATTGATAAATTATTGGAGAAATTACTGAAAGTTGAGTCGAGTGCCCGAGTGAACGTAGCACGTAAGATAGTGGAACAACTCTATAACGATGACATAAAGACCAATAGTAACCTTGGTAATCAAGGCTACAAAATCCTTCGAGATGCTTATTCAAAAAAGAGAAATGGAGATTCGCTTAATATATTAACTCACTGTAATGCAGGTTGGCTTGCAACTGTGGATTGGGGGACAGCATTAGCGCCTATCTATAAAGCTCAGCTAGCACATATAAATCTTCATATATGGATTGATGAAACTAGGCCTCGAAATCAAGGTTCATCCCTAACCGCCTGGGAAATGAAAAATGAAGAGATTCCTTATACTATCATTTCAGATAATGCTGGCGGCCATCTTATGCAAACCGGTCAAATAGATCTTTGCATAGTCGGTTCGGATCGTACCGCACGTACAGGGGCAGTGTGCAATAAAATTGGCACCTATTTAAAGGCGCTAGCAGCTAAAGATAATGATATACCATTCTATGTCGCTCTACCATCAAGCACTATTGATTGGTCTTGGGATCCTGAAAAAAATAACATAGAAATTGAAGAACGCAACCCAGAAGAGGTCTTGTTTACCAAAGGTGTTCTAAGTAATGGTGCTGTAGCTGCAGTTAGAACATCCCCCGAAGGAAGCGCAGCTGCTAATCCTGCTTTTGACATTACTCCTCCTGAATTGATTTCTGGACTTATCACAGATCGAGGTATTTGTGAGGCGAAGGAGAGCTCTTTACTTCGTCTTCATCCTGAAGGCGATATAGTGAAACGTTAATATCCTCTAAGATATCATCAATAGCCTTGAAATTTCTAATCCTAGCAACTACAAACAATACCATGAGCACATCTAAAAGCAACCCATGGGTTGCTTTCACTTTCACATTACTTTTATATAGTCTACTTGCCATAACATCGTTGTCACATGGGAACGATGATCAAACATATGAGTTTTCTGAAACGAACAAACAAACGACCAAATTGATCACCCATTTACTAAATAAATATCATTATAAAAAACCGGTTATTGATAATGAATTCTCCTCTAATTTCTTAGACGCATATGTCGACAATCTTGACCCTAACCGTAGCTACTTTCTCACTTCAGATATAGAATCCTTTGAAAAATTTAGATACTTGTTTGATAATCTAATTAAGAAAGCGAATTTACAACCTGCGTATGAAATATTCTCAATATATCAAGAAAGAGCATTAGAGAGAATTTCATATGCCGACAGCGTATTGGATACTAGCTTCAATTTTTCTATCGATGAAGAATATCAAATCGAGCGAACTCAAGAAGAATGGAAATCAAATAACACTGACTTAGATAAACTATGGACCCAACGCGTTAAATATGATTGGTTAGCACTAAAACTTACAGGAGAATCTGATGCTAATATTTATAATACCTTAAATGCTCGATATAAAAATATTGAACGGCGGTTAAACCAAATCACTGAGAAAGATGTTTTTGATATAATCATCAACACCTTCCTTACTTCAATTGAGCCACACACTAGTTTCTTCACACCGAGAGCAACCGAAAACTTCAAAATTAAGATGAGCCTTTCCCTTGAAGGTATAGGCGCTGTCCTCAAAATGGACGGTGAATATACCGTTATTCATCGGATATTACCTGGCGGACCGGCTGATTTAACAAAAAATCTGGAGGCAGGAGATAGAATAATAGGTGTTGGACAAAATGACGCAAACCCAGTAGACACTGTCGGCTGGCGTCTTGATGACGTAGTGGATCTTATCAGAGGAGCAAAAGGATCTATTGTCCGTCTTCAAATATTGCCTAAAACTGAACCAATCGGAGGTATATCAAAAACCATAGAGATTGTCCGCGATACGATTAAACTAGAAGAACAAGCCGCTAGTCATAGAGTTCTCGAAATGGAAACAGACCTTGGACGAAAACGCATTGGCATAATCGACATACCGACTTTCTATGTCGATTTTGACGCGCAATCCCGAGGTGAAAAAAATTATCGCAGCACTACTAGGGATTTACGTGATTTACTAATTGAACTAGATAAATCAAGTATTGATGGATTAATTATTGATCTTCGTGGAAATGGCGGAGGCTCACTTATCGAGGCAATCTCAGCAACTGGTTTATTTATTAATTCAGGCCCAGTCGTCCAAATAAAGACCTCCACTGGAAAAATAGACATTAAAAAAGATCCCGACCCTAATATTTTATCTACACATCCTTTAGTAATATTGGTTGATCGTGACAGCGCCTCGGCTTCCGAAATATTTGCAGGTGCTATCCAAGATTATCGCCGAGGATACATTGTCGGGGAAGCTACATTTGGCAAAGGGACCGTTCAAAATATGGTGGCTCTTGATAATTTTGTAAAAAATCCAACTAATCAACTGGGTCAACTTAAATTGACGATTGCTCAATTTTTTCGAATTACCGGCAACAGTACTCAGTTTCGTGGGGTAATCCCAGACTTTGTTTTACCAGAAACATACTACCGTCCAAATCAACGTGAATGGACTAATAAGAGCGCCATGCCTTGGTCTGAGATCAAGCCTATCCCTTTTGTTGAGTATGATCAAAATATGAGACTTGGTGAGGAACAGTGGTCTAATCTACAAATGAAACATGATACCAGAATAAGGAATAACCCAATATTTCGGTACCTTACAAAGAAAATAGAATTCGACGCTAAATTAGCACAAAAAAATATTTTTTCCCTAGATGAATCGCGCCGTTATACCGAACGCGACTCACACGAAAACAACATTAACGAACTAAAAAATATTTTATTAGGTCAAGATAAAACAGTCACACCAGGATCGCTAGATAAAATTGATTTTCCTGAAGAAGCGATACTAGTTGAGTCTGCCAAAATCCTTACAGATATCATATTTTTGACTAGCGATAGGAGTGACTAACTGAGGTTTATACTTGTTAATCACTAACCTTGCAAAAATACAATTACTCTTTATTGGGCGCCGCCGCAACCACCACAAGATCCACTTCCACCGATAGCCTGAAAAACATTGTTGAAAACAAAAGTAGCATTGGCGCCATCCTCCGAATAATCTATTTCTGCGCCATGCATGTATGATAAAGCGAAAGGATCAACCACCATTCTAAACCCTTCAGAACCTTCTAAGATGCTATCCAGAGAATTGTTCGTCTCTGAAAACGTCATGCCATAATTCATGCCACTACAGCCACCACCTGTTACAAACACTCTCACTGCGTCAATTGACTCTCCAGCACTAGCTATCAACTCGGAAATTTTTAATCGCGCAGTATCCGTAACTGTTATTTGGCCTTGCTCAATTATATTGGGGGTGCTCTGTTGCTCTATCATTCGGTATATCCTATATTCAATTATTTATATAAATTTAACTCATTGGATGTAATAGTGCTTTTATTTAGAATAATTACTGCTTACAATTAACCTAATAGTCACCATCCCATTATTTTACCATGCGAGAGGTAAACTGCGCTGTTTTAAATCGAGTCGCTGAAGGCTTGAACAGCCCTCCATATCCTGGTGCAATTGGCCAAAGAATATATGAAACTATTTCTAGGGAAGCCTGGGATTCGTGGCTGCAACGGCTAGTACTTATTATTAATGAAAATCGTCTAAGCACCGCCGATCCGGAACATGTCAAACTGATAGAGAGCCATATGCTTGGTTTTCTTTTTAATGAGGGTGAATTAGGCAATGTTCCAGCTGGATTTGCAGCTCCAGAAGAGTAAGCTAAACACTTTTTTAACTAGATCAGTGCCATCAAACAGCTTCTTGATTCGCGGCTTCTATCAGCCTTTTCATTTCTTGAACTGCGTTGGATAACCCAACGAAAACTGCTCTCGAAATAATGGAGTGACCAATATTTAACTCGGAGATTGCTCCTATATTAGCAATTTGAGTAACGTTATTATAATGCAGGCCATGACCTGCATTAACTCTTAATCCCTGTTGCGTAGCAAATAAGCTAGCGGTCACTACTTTGTCACGTTCCAACGCTATGACATCAGGATTATTTGAATCTGCATATGTTCCAGTGTGGATTTCAACTGATTGAACGCCTATGGTATAAGAGGCTTCAATCTGCACATTATCCGGATCAACAAAAGTTGACACCTCAATACCTTCACCTTTTAATCGTGATACCATATCTACTAATTTTACATTATTTTTTTTTACATCTAGCCCGCCTTCAGTAGTTAATTCTTCTCTACGTTCTGGCACTAAACAAACATTATCCGGTTTTATTTTACACGCTATTCGAATCATTTCATCGGTAGCAGCAATTTCTAAATTCATACGAGTCTTTATCTTCTTTCGAAGAGCTTTCACATCTTCATCCATTATATGTCGGCGGTCTTCGCGGAGGTGGATTGTAATTAAATCTGCTCCCGACTCTTCAGAAATTTTTGCGGCGTCAAGCGGACTAGGGTATAAGGTTCCTCGTGCCTGTCGTAGCGTGGCTATATGATCAATATTTACACCTAATTCCATTATCTCTCTCCAATTCTTACGACCATGATTTCACTATTGCATTACTTAAAGTTATTAATTATGTAAATTTTCAAGGTTAGAAAATAAATAGCTATACATACGCCTACTTTTTATAGGTTTTCCACCTAATTGATAGTCAATCACACCTCTTGTGAGCTGCTTGAGTTCCCGGCGATGCAATTCGCTGAATATGGTCTCCTCGTGTAACGCCAACAACGATCCACCTTGTATTACTGCGCCACTATCAGTAGAAGATTCTCTAGGAATGGCGCCTGATCCCCAAATATAAAGATAGGTTACATTAGGATCAATCGGCGCTCCTGATGCAACATCATGGGTTAAATTTAAGCCATAACCAATTTCTTGAAGCAAATTCTTCTCAAATATTCGTAATGTTTTTTCAATATCACTGTCCTCACTTAATTTGTTAACAGTATGTGCATAACAATCGAACAATTTCTCATGTGGATCACCTTTTTGCAACGTGAGTAGAATTAATTCGTTTAGATAATAACCGCAGAAAAGTTTTTCACCTGCAAGGCTTTTTCGACAACCACCCATATCCGCATTAATCATAGTTTTAATCTCGCCCTTCCCAGACCAAGATGCGGTAACTCTTTGAAATGGCAAAAGCATTCCCCGCAATCGTGACTTTCTTTTCTTGACACCTTTTGCCATCAAAACTACTCTGCCATAATTACGAGAAAATCCCTCTATCAACAAACTAGTTTCAGAGAATGGCCTCTGGTGAAGAATAAAAATTGATTCGTTACTTACTCTTCTATTTCTATCCAATTCAATGACCCTTTACTAATCTCCATATCCTAATTTAGATAAATCTTTGGGGTTTGATGACCAATTTTTACGAACGACTACTCGAACTATTAATACTATTTCGTTACCAAATATCATTTCAATTTCATTTCTCGCTCGCATACTAATTCTTTTTAAACGTTCGCCATCTTTTCCAATCACGATGGCTTTCTGTCCAGGTGTCTCTACCCATATTGCAGCATGGTATTCGGGTTTACCGTAATCAAACCTTTCTTGTTCCACTATAACAGCACTCCTATATGGTATCTCTGCTCCAGCTAATCGAAATACTTGCTCACGAATGAGTTCAGCTACTGATTGCTTTGGGTCATTGAGTGCATCTATATTAATTAAAACCTCCGCTGGTTGTGTAGGTAAGGAATTTCTGATTATTTCTACTAATGATTCAAGGTTGTGTCCACTCTTCACTGATATTGGAATTATTTCAGAAATACCGGTTAATTTTGAACACTGATCAATTAGAGGTAACACTTTGACTGGATTAGAAAGTAAATCAAGCTTATTGATAACCATAATTACTGTTTGAGTGGTGTCTTTTATAACTTTCCAGATTCGCTCATCGTCCTTTTTCCACCCTCTAGCATCGATAAGCATTACAACTATATCGCTTGTTTTCAAGCTCTTGTATGCTGTACGATTAATCCTTGTATTAAGAAGCTTAGGTGAATCATGTATGCCTGGGGTGTCAATCAAAAGCAACTGAAAGTCTGAACGTGTTAAGGATCCAATCACCCTATTCCTAGTAGTTTGGGGTCGTCTCGATGTTATGCTGGTTTTTAAACCAGTGATTGTATTTACTAGGCTAGATTTTCCGACATTTGGACGCCCAATAATTGTTGCGAAACCAAATCGAAAAAGTTTAGTACTCAAAAATCCGTGATCTCCATTGAGTTCAGCGCGCAAGCGGCTGCATTTTGCTCGGCTTTTTGACGACTAGTACCCTGTCCCTCAAATTTTTCCCCTGAGGGATCTAACGTACATAGCACCGTAAATTTTTTGTCATGCGGCTCACCAATTGATTTTTCAACACTATACTTTGGTAACGGGTTACCTATTTTCTGCATTTGTTCCTGGAGCTGTGTTTTTGGATCCTTTTTTACTTGAGTAAATCCTAAATTTTCCCATTCAGGCAAAAATAGTTCTTTGAGTATAATTTGAACTTCATCTAGACCCGCTTCCAGATATATTGCTCCTATAATTGATTCTAAAGCGTCAGCAAGAATGGAACTTCTATCAGCTCCGCCACTTTTTGAAGCGCCGTCACCCATAACGATCAACGATCCAATATTGTTCCTCCGTGCTATCTCGGCAAGAGTTTCTTTTCTTACCAAGCGTGATCGGCTTCTAGTTAATTCTCCTTCCTTAAAATCTGGAAATTTGTGATAAAGCTCTACCGCCATCAACATACCAAGCACGCTATCCCCTAGAAACTCTAAACGCTCATTATCAGCTACGTTAGCGCTACGATGAGTAATTGCTTGCTGAAGTAACTTTGTATCCCGAAATTCGTAATTGAATATGCTTTTGATTCTATTTTTAAGACTATCCATAATTATAGAGTTAGATGTTCTGACTAAGGAATCTTATGGCCAATTCGCGACCAATTTATACCGCCGTTTTTTAAATTCCAACTAAACCACACAAAAAACGCGCGTCCCACTATATTTTTTTCAGGTACGAATCCCCAATAACGGCTGTCATTGCTATGATCTCGATTATCTCCCATTACAAAGTAACTCTTTTCAGGTACAGTGATTTGCATCACTCTGGATCGCCGACTTATATCATTCCATATTCTATATTGCGACTCCCCAAGAGTCTCAATGTATTCTGTTTTATAAGCTTCCTCGTAACGATTAGATTCTGTCAATTCGACAACGGTTCCATTAACAAATAATTGTTTATCTAAATACCTAATCTCATCGCCTGGCACTCCTATTACCCGCTTAATGAAGTTGGTCGAATTATCGATAGGATAACGAAAAACAATTACTTCTCCCCTTTTTGGTAGTCTTGTGCGTATTACTTTAATATGGATAATTGGTATCTTCACACCATATCGGAATTTATCTACCAAGATAAAATCACCGATGAATAACGTTGGCAGCATCGAGCCAGACGGAATACGAAATGGTTCAACAATGAATGATCTCAAAACAAAAACAATCAAAATTACTGGGAAAAACGCCCGACTGTAATCAACAATAATTGCCATAATCTTGCTAAATATCCCTCTATTATGATCCTGCCTAGGGCGTAACCAATTGATTGCTAGGATCCCCCCGGTAACAATTAGCGAGATAAATAAAATAATCGCGAAATCCACTTACTTGTCTCCCACCCTAAGAACTGATAAGAACGCTTCCTGAGGTATAGAAACAGAACCTATTTGTTTCATTCTCTTTTTTCCTTCTTTCTGTTTTTCTATTAATTTACGTTTTCTAGTTACATCCCCACCATAACATTTTGCAGTCACATTCTTTCTGAGAGCTTTAACAGTTTCTCTAGCAATAAACCGAGAACCAATTGCAGCTTGAATTGAAACATCAAACATTTGTCGTGGGATGATTTTTTTCATTTTTAATGCCAATTCACGACTTCTATAAGATGATTGATCTCTATGAACTAGTATCGATAACGGATCAATACGTTCACCATTAATTAATAAATCAACTTTTACCATGTCAGCCTCCCGATAACCAATGATTTCATAATCGAGTGAACCGTAACCACGGGTTATTGACTTCAGTTGATCATGAAAATCAATGACAGCTTCGATTAATGGCATTTCAAATTTGATCATGACTTGACGGTTATGATATGAGATATTATTCTGAATACCCCGTTTCTCAATACATAAAGAAATTACTGACCCCACATATTCTTGCGTGCATAGAATACTGGTTAATATGAAAGGTTCCCGTATATTTTTGATTCTTGATTGCTCGGGTAATTGAGAAGGACTATGAATTAACTTAACACTTCCATCGGTACGTTCTACTTGATATACAACGGATGGTGCAGTAGTGATCAATTCTAACTCATACTCTCTTTCTAGACGTTCTTGAACGATCTCCATATGCAGCATTCCTAAAAAACCACATCTAAAACCAAATCCTAAAGCGGGAGATACTTCCGGTTCATATTTTAATGATGCATCATTTAAACTTAGCTTTTCTAAAGCAACACGAAAAGCTTCATATTCACCATTATTAACTGGGTATAGTCCCGCAAAAACAACCGGTTTTACTTCGATAAATCCTGTGCATGCCTCACGAACCGGTTTCCTTGAATCTGTGATGGTATCTCCTACAGGTGCTGCTTTTATATTTTTAATGTTGGCGACTAAATAACCTACTTCGCCAGCTACCAGATGCTCCGTACGACTTCTTTTCGGTGTAAATATTCCTACTTCCTCAACAAGATGGTCACCCCCGGTTGACATCATCTTTATTCGCATGTTGGAAGATAATCTACCTTGAATAACACGGATCAATGAAATAATTCCTAAATAATTATCAAACCACGAATCTATAATCAGCGCTTTTAGTTGATCATTGCTTTCCCCTATGGGGCTTGGTAGATACTTGACAATGCCTTCAAGCACACACTCAATTCCGATCCCTGTTTTCGCGCTGATTTCAAGCGCATCACTGCAATCTAACCCAATAATGTCTTCAATTTCGCCTTTCGCTCTTTCTGGTTCCGCCGAAGCAAGATCGATTTTATTAATGACAGGTATCACTTCAAGACCTAACTCAACTGCTGTGTAGCAATTAGCGACTGTTTGTGCCTCAACACCCTGAGAAGCGTCTACGACTAATAAAGCACCCTCACAGGCACTTAAAGATCTAGATACTTCATAAGAAAAATCAACATGCCCAGGTGTATCTATAAAATTTAAATTATATTGGTTTCCATCATTTGCTAAATAGCGTAAAGATACACTCTGTGCTTTAATGGTTATACCACGCTCTCTTTCTAAATCCATAGAGTCGAGGACTTGCTCAGACATTTCTCGACTTTCTAACCCCCCACAAGTTTGTATAAGCCGATCAGCTAATGTTGATTTTCCATGATCGACATGGGCGATAATCGCGAAATTTCGAATACTGCTTGTTTTAGAGACATTAATCATTCGAATCTTCTATCAAACACAATGTGATGTTTATAATCAACAGCAGCAATTTTACTAGCACAATAAGTGCCTGTTCGATAGCTTACTATTTGTGGTAAGTATATGGCAAACCTTTTGATACTCTTACGTGTTGACTAACATCTACTACCATTGTTTTCTTTGAAATGAAGTATATTTTTTATAGTCGACACTAAAGTTGTATTGTAGGGAGTTGATCTACCAAGAAACCAGTCTAAGAGATCGGAGTCCTGTTCTTGAAGTAAATTTTCAAATTGCTGTTTTTCATCTTTATCCATCATAGGCAATCGCACAACGCCATAAGGTACAAGGAGGGCATCTAGCTCTCTAGCCCCTCGTCGGCACCTCCATAGGAGTTTTGCATTCTCGGTACTCACAGCTTACTCTTCCAAAACTAACATTTTTTTTATTTCGGAGATTGCTCGAGCAGGATTTAAACCTTTAGGGCAGGCATTTGCGCAATTCATAATAGTATGGCATTTGTATAAACGAAAAGAATCTCTCAAGTATTCCAAACGCTCCTTCCGAGCTTGGTCACGGCTATCCATCAACCATCGATACGACTGTAGAAGAATTGCAGGGCCTAAATATCGATCTGAATTCCACCAGTAACTTGGACAACTTGTGCTACAACAAGCGCACATGATGCATTCATAGCTACCGTTAATTTTTTGACGATCCTCAACAGACTGATGATTTTCTATGAACTCATCACCCTTGGACGAATCTCCTTTAATCCATGGTTCAATAGATGCATACTGTCGGTAGAAATGCTCTAAATCTACTACTAAATCTTTTATTACTTGCATATGAGGTAATGGATATACTCGTATTTCAGCGTTTAACTCCTTAATGGGCGTGGTGCAGGCTAATCTATTAGTCCCATTTATGTTCATGGAACAAGAGCCGCAAATTCCCTCTCTGCAGGATCTTCGAAATGCTAAGCTCGAATCGTAAATTGCTTTGATATCTATCAATAAATCCAACAACATCGGTCCAGTTTTTTGAACATCCATTTCATAAGTATCGATTCGAGGGTTTTCTTCATCATCTGGACTCCAACGATATACCATCACTTGTATGGACGTCTCAGACGATTGTGTGAGCTCGTAGCTATTTCCTGTTTTGATTTTTGAATTTTTTGGTAACGTAAAAGACGCCACGATTATTACTCCTAATAGGATCGGATATTAAGAGGGATTGAGTCGACATCGTCAGTCAATGTCTTCATTTGTACTTCGCGAGTATTGAGTCGCACTCCACCGTTCATGCTCCACCACGCTAAAGTATGTTTCAACCATTTTTCGTCGTTTCTTTCGGGAAAATCTTCTCGCACATGAGCTCCACGACTTTCTGTTCGAAAAAGTGCCGAGCTCATTGTAACGACTGCCTGTTGGATCATATTTTCTAATTCGAAGCCCTCAACTAAGTCGGTATTCCATATCAAAGATCGATCTGTCACACTTACATCATTCAGTTTTTCCATTAAATCTTCTAACTTTGCTAACCCTTTCTGAAGGCTATCTTCTTCTCGAAAGACAGAACAATCATTTTGCATAATCTTCTGCATCTCAGCTCGGAGGGTTGCTACGGAAAAGGAGCCCGCTGCCATACGCATCCTATCAAACCTTCGCATAACTTTGTTACAATCCTCTTGTAATATATCCGACTGATATATTTCCCCGCACAATACTACTGCTTTTCTCGCTGCAGCACGACCAAAAACAATTAAATCTAGCAATGAATTAGAGCCTAAACGATTGGCCCCATGGACTGAAACGCAAGCTGCCTCCCCTATTGCCATTAAGCCTGTTACAACGTTTTCCTTTCCATTTTTATCAAGTGTAATTACCTCACCATGTAAATTGGTAGGGATACCACCCATGTTGTAATGGACAGTTGGCAGAACTGGTATGGGCTCACGAGTAATGTCAATACCAGCAAACACATTGGCTGTCTCAGTAATGCCAGGAAGCCGGTTATGCAAAACGTCTTTTCCTAAGTGAGCAAGTTGCAAATTGAGATGATCTTTATTTGCTCCAACTCCATTGCCTTGCCTAATTTCCAAAACCATTGCCCGACTAACAACATCTCGAGATGCAAGGTCTTTTGCATTTGGCGCATAACGTTCCATAAATCGTTCGCCATTAGCATTTGTTAAATAACCCCCCTCACCTCGTGCACCCTCAGTGATCAAACACCCCGAACCATAAATACCCGTCGGATGAAACTGAATGAATTCCGTATCCTGAAGGGGCAACCCGGCCCGTAGAGCCATTGCATTGCCATCGCCCGTGCAAGTATGAGCTGACGTTGCTGAAAAAAAAGCCCGGCCATATCCGCCAGTGGCAAGTATGACAATTTTTGCTGAAAAACGGTGGAAACTACCATCTTCAAGACACCACGCAATAACACCTACGCATCGACTTTCTTTCATAATTAGATCGAGTGCAAAATATTCAATAAAAAATTTTGTATCGCGCTTTAGAGATTGCTGATAGAGCGTGTGTAATATCGCATGACCTGTCCTATCTGCCGCACAACAGGTTCTTATTGCCTGACCCTCACCATAACCAGTTGTCATGCCGCCAAATGCTCGTTGTGCAATTCGACCATCATTCGTTCGCGAAAATGGGACACCGTAATTCTCTAGCTCAATCACTGCTTCTGGCGCTTCTTTGCACATCATCTCTATGGCATCTTGGTCACCTAGCCAATCAGAACCTTTAACTGTATCGTACATATGCCAACGCCAATCATCGTCATTAACATTACCTAAAGCTGCGCTGATTCCACCCTGCGCGGCTACGGTATGACTACGAGTCGGAAATACTTTAGATATACAACCAACAGTTACCCCCTCTTCAGCTAACCCTAAACATGCTCTCAATCCAGCGCCTCCCGCTCCGACAACAATCACATCGTATTTGTGATCTATTAGATGGTAGGTTTTAGTCATATTTTTAGTTACTTAATCGAAAAGGTTAAAAATGTGAAAAAAGCGCTTATTCCTATAATAGTTGTAATAACAACAGCTACGAAATTAAGAGTGCGTTTAATCGCGCCGTTTGTGTAATCCTCAATGATAACAACAAGTCCTAAATGGGCAT
The DNA here is from genome assembly GCA_002721105.1 of Acidiferrobacteraceae bacterium. Next base: position 112,673 of record PBJL01000031.1, read on the forward strand.
GGAGAATCAAACTTAAAAGACTTAACAAGGCTAATAGATTTATCGTGGGCCTAGAAAGCCATTCCCGCGCCACTATGTAATCGCTAAATATATATTGGTTGCCAGCGACTATTATCCATAATGATAGAGGAATTAGGGCAATTGCACTGACTCTCTGCCAAATCCAATGTTTAGTCCCGCTTTTTCCTATTCTTGTAGCCATAAAGTTGAGATTATTCAATAAAGAATGATGATGCCCAAAGCGCAATTGTCGCAAGCGCTGATCCTATAACAACCAACCACCCAGTTAGATAAGCATTTTTCAACTCATGACCACGTCCCGCGTCCCAAAAAAGATGTCGTATTCCGTTAAAAAGATGGTAGAACATGCTAAAACTCCATACGACTAAAACAATCTTTCCCGGAATTGTCCTTAAAATGGTTTGATATGACGAAAAATATTCGCCACCTAAAGCTAATGAAAGCAACCAACCTGCGATAATGATTGCTCCCACAACTAGAAAAAGACCAGTAAATCGATGAAGAATAGATAATAGGGACGTTAATTGGGGTTTATATATTTGAAGATGTGGCGATAATGGCCGGGTCGTCGGTTTCATGGATCAAAACTACTGTTTTATAAAAGCCTTATTCATTTAGAAATCAATACACCTACCATTTTTTTCCCAATCGCCATAACGAGTCGGATCAACCAATTTTTTGTGTTTTTTTTTCGACGAAATTTGAGAAACATCTGGCTCGCAATCATCACGCCGCTTATCTTCAGTTAGGCTAGAATCTGAAGCTATATTTGGCTCTGAAGATTTGTTCACACTAGATGCTTCTTAGGTAGTTTTATTGAACTCTATTGTCTCCTTATTAAGGCGAAAACTCAAGCATTGAGTTTTTATTTCTAGGAAGTCAAAATTAAACTAAATTATAATTAACAAATTCTAAAACTAACTTGATTAAAACATAAAATTCACCCAATGCTATGACCGAATATTCACCGAATATGAAACCAAACCGAGGCTCAGATGAATTGATCGAAGCTTTAAGAGTCCTTGAATCTAACCCGCTCAAGAAGTTGGAACTTAATCAAGGATTTTTTATTCCGATCGATAACCTCAGTGTGCTACGCATTTCTGGCCCTGATGCTAAGGAATTTCTAAACGCACAAATGACTACAGACGTCGGACCTCTTGAGGAGGGCAAAAAGAGTGTGATTTCAGGATACTGTAATCCAAAGGGGCGACTTATCGCTGTAATATTAATAATACGCCTTCAGAATGACTACATTCTTGTGACCGATTCTAAAATCCTATCAAATCTAGAAAAAAAACTAAAAATATATATTCTTCGATTAAAAGTAACTCTGAACAGAGATAATTCATTAATTCCATTTGGCTTAATCAGCTCACAAGTATCTGGATTAATAGAAAAGATTGAAAAACATTTGGATCCCAATGATTCTATTTTTTCCACCATAATGTCAGGGTTCCAACAAGCTAGATGGCAAAACCATGGAGGTGCTTTAATAATAATAAATCGTTCTAATTTAGCTTCGATCTGCGCGATAGTTGACGAGTTCATGTTTAGAGGAACAATAAAACAGTGGAATTTATTTGAGATTAGATCTGGCACGCCAAGAGTTACAACAGAGACTTCCGAAATGTTTATACCTCAATCACTAAATTTAGACCTTCTCGGCGGGGTAAACTTCCAAAAGGGTTGCTACCCAGGGCAGGAAATTGTAGCGAGAGTTCGTTACTTAGGAAAAATTAAACAACGCATGGGGCGCGCTTTTATTTCAAAAAATCCAATCCCGGCGCCGGGAGAGTTACTTTTCTTAGACCAATCAGGCAAAAAACGTGCTGGAGCTGTAGTCAACTCGGCCTCATTTTCAACAAAACCGGGAGGTGAGCTTCTTTTAACCGTGCCTACTGAAATTAAACTTAATTCTAAACTCTATTGGAATGGATCAAAGAACGCAATTGAACTGACTCATACACCCACTCCGAATGACAACTAGATGTTACCGCTATGCTCATTAAACGTTGTTAACCATCACCTGAACGAATAATTTGATAGAAACTTTCACCTTTTTTTATTAATCCAAGATCGTATCGCGCCTTTCTTTCGATTGCGCCGGGTCGATTCTTTATATCGATAACATCCGCATGAAGGTTATTATTCTTGTTTCGAAGCTCTTTGTTTTCTTTCTGTAGATTCTCGATCTGTACATTCATTTTATATAAGTCAGTTAGGTTATTATCACCAACCCAAAGAGAATATTGAAGCGATCCAAGCATGGCCAGGGAAATGATTATCCCCATTAGCCTAACTATTCCAATAGCTCTCATCTGCTTAACGTACCTTAGATTTCAATTGAGGAAATGCTTCATAGGCAGCATAAATCGATGATTCCCCCAACTCTTCTTCAATTCGAATCAACCTATTGTACTTCGCTGTCCGCTCTGCTCGACACACTGATCCTGTTTTAATTTGGCAAGGACCGGCTGCAACTGCCAAATCCGCTATCGTGGTATCTTCTGTTTCACCAGAACGATGGGAGATTGTAATACCATATCCCGCTTTTTTAGCGAGCACAATAGCTTCTAGAGTTTCAATCAATGTCCCTATTTGATTAGGCTTTATTAGCACTGAATTCCCAACACCCTTAGTAATCCCTTTTTGAATAATTTTGGGATTTGTGACGAACAAATCATCGCCTGTAAGTTGGATGTGATTGCCCAATTTGTTTGTCAATAATTTCCAGCCCTCCCAGTCGGATTCAGCCATTCCATCTTCTATGCTCATTATTGGGTAGCGCTTAGACCAATCCGTTAACAATTCACAAAATTGTTTTCTAGTTAAAATACGATCCTCAGAAAACAAATGATACTTATCCTTTCGAAAAATTTCTGTACTTGCCACATCTAAACCGATACTAATATTCTTTTCAACCTCATAGCCTGCTTTCTCAATTGCCGAAATCACGTGGCTAATAGCGGACTCATTAGTTTCAAGCTGTGGAGCAAATCCACCTTCATCACCAACACCAGTATTTAATTGATGTTCTTTCAAGTGTCCTTTTAGCGTATGGAAAATCTCGCAACCTGCCCGAACTGCTTCTCTAAAACTGTTGGCACCTACTGGCAATATCATAAATTCCTGAAAATCCACAGAATTATCTGCATGAGCGCCTCCGTTTAGGATATTCATTTGTGGGACAGGTAAGTAATTTGGTGTCGAATTACCGAGGAGATTTGCGATATATTTATACAAGGGCACAGCCTGGCTAGATGATTTTGCTTTGGCAAAGGCCAACGATACAGCAAGAATGGCGTTAGCTCCCAAATTAGATTTAGTTGCCGTGCCATCGAACTTAATCATCAACTGATCAAGAGTCGATTGATTAAATTCAGTTCCGTCGCACAGTAGTTCCTTTAGATTTGTATTGATATTGCAAACAGCTCTAAGAACACCTGCTCCACTGTACCTAATGGGGTCATTATCTCTTAGTTCTGTGGCTTCTGATGAACCAGTTGAGGCTCCGGATGGAACTGACGCGACTCCATGGCTACCATCGTTCAGTGTAACTTCACATTCAACCGTTGGCTTACCCCGGGAATCGATTATTTCTCTAGAATGGAGTGCGCTTATATAAACCATAGGTTTTTCAGTATAGCTACGCTTCCACCTAAGTCATAGTGTTTATTAATTGGTTCTTTACTAATGCGTCCAATTTCAACAAGTCTCTTAGCAATCCTTCTAATTCACTCAATGGCCAAGAATTCGGTCCATCACTAAGAGCATTTTGAGGATCAGGATGCACCTCCATGAAAATTCCTGATACTCCAATAGCAACAGCCGCTCGCGCAAGAATTGGTACAAATTCTCGCTCGCCGCCAGATTGATTACCTTGACTTCCCGGAAGCTGTACAGAATGAGTTGCATCAAAAACCACAGGACACTTCGTTTTAGACATAATTTCAAGGCTGCGCATATCAACTATTAAGTTATGATATCCGAAAGTGCTACCTCGTTCACACAACATTACATTTTTACCGCCTGCAATAGTAATTTTATTTATTGCTGATCCCATTTCAAATGGAGAAGCAAATTGTCCTTTTTTCAAATTGATCAACTTTCCAGTTTTAGCTGCTGCCTGAAGCAAATCAGTTTGTCTGAACAGAAACGCGGGAATCTGAAGCACATCGACTACTTCAGCTACTAATTGTGCCTGGTCGGGCAGATGAATATCAGTGAGGACCGGTAAACCAACCTCATTCTTGATTTCACCAAGAATTTTTAAACCTTCCTCAATGCCAAGTCCTCTGAATGCCGAACCTGAAGTCCGATTTGCTTTATCAAATGAAGATTTATAAATTACTAGTATGTTGAATTTCTCAGCAATTTGCTTGAGAGTAGTCGCTACTTCAAGTGACTGCTTACGACTTTCGACCACACAAGGACCTGCTATTAAAAAGAGAGGGTGATTTCGCCCTATGTGATAGCCATTTAGATTCATGACACTAACTATCCTTTTTGTTCATGTTTACGATTACGATAACTACATGCTGCATCTATAAAACTAGAAAATAGAGGGTGAGCATCACGAGGTGTGGATGTAAATTCAGGATGAAACTGGCAACCAACAAACCAAGTGTGATTTGGCAATTCAATAATTTCTACTAGATCATCTTCAGAAATACCAGCAACTACCAGTCCCGCCGAAATAAGCGCTTCAAGATAACTATTGTTAACCTCATATCGATGTCTGTGGCGCTCAAATATTTTTTTATGCTGATAGATATCCCAAGATCTGGTGTCTGGTGCAATTTTAGCGATTTGAGCGCCTAACCGCATGGTGCCTCCCAACTCATCTTTCTCTGTGCGAAATTGTCGATTACCGTCTTTAGGCATCCATTCCGATACTAATGCTATGACAGGATGTTCGCAATTAGGTGAAAATTCGGTGCTATTAACACCACTGAGGCCCACAACATTTCTAGCAAACTCAATAATCGCGATTTGAAGCCCTAGACAAATACCTAAAAATGGAATGTCGTGCTCTCTGGAGAACTTAACTGATTCAACCATTCCCTCTATTCCTCGTTCACCAAAACCCCCGGGAACTAAAACAGCATCAACTTCATGCAGGGATTGGATTCCATTTTTTTCGATCACTTCAGAATCAACATAAACTAAATTGACTTTGCAACGCTGACTAGCTCCTGCATGCACTAATGCTTCGGAGAGTGATTTGTATGAATCATTCAGACTGATGTATTTCCCAACCATCGCAATAGTTACTTCTTGAGTAGGAGAATCAATTGCATCAATTACTTGATCCCATTCACTCATATCGGCATTCACAGCAGTGATATCTAGATGTTGAAGCACTATTGTATCCAGTCCTTGAGTTTGGAAATGACGCGGTATCGAATAGATATTGTGCACATCATTCGCTGAAATGACCGAATCTACGGAAACATTGGTAAATAGAGCAATTTTATTTCTCTGTTCTTCCGGTATTGGTGAGATGGAGCGGCACAAAACAACATCTGGCTGAATACCTATACTTCTTAGTTCCTTAACCGAATGTTGCGTAGGTTTAGTTTTCAGCTCTGCCGTTGATGCAAGTTCAGGCACTAAAGTCAGATGAATGAAAATAGTATTACTTTTCCCTTCTTCAATTCGTAACTGGCGTATCGCTTCCAGAAACGGAAGTGATTCAATATCTCCCACTGTCCCACCTATTTCTACGAGAGCTAGATCATACTCCTTTGCAGCTTCTTTAATTCTTTCCTTTATTTCATTCGTTATATGTGGAATAACTTGAACTGTTCCACCTTGGTATTCACCGCGTCGTTCTTTCCTGATTACACGCTCATAAATTTGGCCAGTCGTGAAATTATTTGCCTGACTCATTTTAGTGCGTACAAATCGCTCATAATGACCAAGATCGAGATCAGTTTCGGCACCATCTTCGGTGACAAACACCTCACCATGCTGAAACGGGCTCATAGTGCCTGGATCAACATTGATATAGGGGTCTAATTTAATAAAGGTAACTCGGAGTTTACGAGCCTCAAGCAATGCTCCTAAAGACGCCGATGCAATTCCCTTGCCGAGCGAAGAGACAACTCCACCAGTTATGAAGACCAACTTCATTGATTTTCCGTCGGATATACCTGGCGCATTTAATTAGTAAACCAATTTAATCATATGGTTAAGCGTAATATCTATCATACCAAAATGTTACGCCACAGCGACGGAATAGTAGAATACCAGAGGTGCGATAGAATCACAATCAGTTTAATTTGAAGGAAGAAAGACATTAGCCTAGATTGGTTATGTTTCTTCGATCGAAAAATCTATACCTGGCTCATAACTATTCACTAATAAATGTTCCGTACATCCGATTCCTGGCACGCAAATGACCTCTTCTTCTATAGTAACAATCGGTATTCTATAGCGCTCCCAAGGAGGAACGCCGAGTTCCTGAAACAATTTAGCTAAGGATTTTGTTCGTCCATTTTTGTATAGCCGAATTTGATGTTTTTTCCGATAATTCTTAATAATCAATTTATTCAGCTCGAGCCCCTCTTTTTTGAGTCCTCTCCCTATGGTTTTGATTAGATTTAACCGAATACCTATTTCTCCAAAATATTCCTGCCTTGAATTCCATCGTCTCTGAATAATTCGATTTGATTCATATTCTTGCATAGGGAGTAGATAAAGGTGTCCGCGATAACGTCTAAATTCTACTGTTCCCCATCTAACGCATGTCTGATTTATACGACCAGAGGTTCGTAGTTGTCGAAGTAGCTCAGTTAACTTCGAAGAAGATGGCGCTTCATAACCAATTTTTTGAACCCAATAACGCAATAAATTTTCGGTTCTCTCTGTCGACATGGCATTTAAATAATGAATATTAATTTTTCCATAATTTGAAAACCTGCAATTGCTAGCTTCTTCGTGAATGTTACGAAAGTCACTTTCCCCAATTTCTTCTAGCAACTTTTGTGCTCGTTGCAAATTCCGTGTTGCTCTATAAATTACAGTAGGACTTGAGGGCCATCTTGATTGAATCAGCGGAAGAACTCTCCTCCGTATATAGTTTCTATCATAACTTTCATCAGTATTACTTTTATCTTCAACCCACCTTAACAAGCCATCACGTGCTACCTCTAAAATATCTTTTCGAGGAACCCCGAGGAATGGACGATACAATTGACCGTTCCCGAATTTACGTTGTTCCTCAATAGCCGCCATTCCTTTAATGCCAGTACCTCGTATCAATCGGAACATTAATGTTTCAATTTGATCATCTAAATGATGGGCTGTGACAAGAATATCGCCATCCTTAATTACACTTTTAAACCATCTATAACGTGCAATACGAAAGGAATTTTCTTTTCCTCCATTGAATATTTCCGATTGTGAATTCCTGCCTGTTATGATTTTAATATCTAATTTAGTACAGGTTTCTTGGCAGTGCATCTCCCAGATATCTGAATCTTTTGAATATTGATGGTTAAAATGCAAAGCCACCAACTCTGTTTTTGATTTTTTGAAACATTTTTCTAACTCAACAAGCAAAACATGGGAATCAACGCCACCACTATATGCAACAAATACAGATCGTCCCAATATATTCTTACTAAATTTTCTAATGGCCGAGCGTACAGCGTTACTATTTCTAATACCATTTTCGCCGTTTTTATTCATTTAAGTTTCGGAAAAGATTCCGAACGATCTTAATTTGTCATAACGATTGATAAGCATATCCCTTTTGTTTATTTTTTCGAGGTCGCTAAGATGGCGTTTCAATGCATCTGAAATTGTTAACGCCATCGAGTCGATATTTCTATGCGCGCCACCAATAGGCTCTCCTAGAACTTCATCAGTCAAATTCTGGTCTTTCAAATCCGTTGAAGTTATCTTAAGAATATCTGCAGCTACTTCAGCTTTTTTTGAATCCTTCCATAATATCGAGGCACAACCTTCCGGGGATATCACTGAGTAAATCGAATACTGTAGCATCAATAATCTATCACAGACGCCTAGGGCCAACGCTCCTCCTGAACCTCCTTCTCCCGTAACAATTGATATAATTGGTATTTTAAGATCCGTCATTAATGCGATAGTCCGGGCTATAGCTTCACTTTGACCACGCATTTCTGCATCGATACCCGGATATGCACCGGGGGTGTCAATGAAAGTAATCAGCGGTAATTGAAAACGTTCGGCTATTTTCATAATTCGTTGAGCTTTTCGAAATCCTTCAGGTCGTGGCATACCAAAATTTCGCTTTACTTTTTCATCGGTATTCCTTCCTTTCTGATGCCCAATAACAGCAATTCCTGTCCCAGAGAATTGAGCTAGACCGGTCACGATTGATTGATCATCGCTATACATTCGATCTCCATGCAGTTCCACAAAGTCGGTGAATATTTTATTTACGTAATCAAGCATGTAGGGTCTCATTGGGTGTCGAGCTAATTGCGATATTTGCCATGAACTTAAGTCCCGAAATATAGACTCTGTCAGTTTTCGGGTTTTTGCTTCTAATCTATGGAGTTCGTTTTTGATGTTTAATGTGTCATCCACATTAAACTCTTTAAGCTCCTTTATTTTAGTTTCTAACTCATTTATTGGCTTTTCAAATTCAAGAAAGTTTTTCATAATTCTATGACGAAATAACTCGGACTGTGGATAGTTTTCTCAAACTAGATAGTAACTCGTGGTGCTCCCAACTCACCACCTTCTCTCACAACATCAAGCGCGTTTTTATCATAAACAAACGATATATTTGACCGACCCAATAATTGAAATAACTCATCGAGAAAAATATCTGAGACATTCACCCGCCAATCTTCTCCAAAGTTTATTGATACAATATCATCTTTGGCAGTATGATATTCCATTTCAATTTTTGTAGCTGTGCCTAAAAACGATGTTAGTAAATCATGTAATTGTGGTATTAATTTATTTGGACTCATATCGGATTTTAAATTAATCTTAATCTTGCGTAATGCTTTAGCTCTTAGAGTTTCCATCGTGTAAATCTTATTGGCTCTTACTTGAAGCCCACCTGTACGCTCATCCTTGCTAGTCATTCCGGAGATAATGAAAAGGCTATCCGATTGGGTCAGTTTTCTTAATTGGGAGTAAAGTTCGCCAAATATACTTATGTCGGCTTTGGCTGTTTGATCATCGATAGAGACAAATGCCATCATGTCACCTCGCTTCGTGTTAAAAGTCCGAATATTAGCCATTAATCCCGCAATAGTTATTGTCCTTTCTGGGTTCGGACTGATATCTTTAATTGTACCATCCACTATATTTTCTAATTCATTTCTATAATAAGACATAGGATGATCGCTCAAATATAGCCCTAAACTTTTCTTTTCCTCTTCTAATTTTTTTCTAGAAGACCACGGTGGAATTTGATTCTGTGATGCGACAATCTCGGTATCTACTTCTAATCCAAACATATCGCTTTGACCCGATAATTTCGCACTTTCATGCTGATCCGCTGTATTCATTGCATCTCGAAGTTCGGCTAATATTTCAGCCCTATGATCTCCGATAGAATCAAACGCGCCAGCCGTGATTAATGCTTCACATGCTTTCTTATTACATTTTTGACCGTCAACTTTTAAACAAAAATCATAAATATTTTCGAATGTCTTTCCATTCGTCCGCTCCATAACTAAATTCTCTACAGCTTTTTTTCCAACTCCTTTTACCGCACCAAGGCCATATCGGATTCTAAGATCATTATCTACAGTAAAAGCATAGTCACTTAAATTAATATCGGGTGGCAATATATCAATACCCAATTTATTACATTCATCTATGAGTATTACTATTTTATCTGTATGTTCCATATCTGCAGATAATGCTGCCGCCATAAAAAATGATGGGTAATATGTTTTCAGCCATGCCGTTTGATAACTGAGCAACGCATAGGCTGCCGAATGGGATTTATTAAAACCATAACCGGCAAATTTTTCCATTAAATCATAAATTGAATTTGCTACTCGTGACTTAACTCCCTTTTTCTCTGCGCCTTCAACAAAAATACTCCGTTGGTGTTCCATCTCTTCGGGCTTTTTTTTGCCCATCGCTCGACGCAAAACGTCTGCCGCTCCCAACGTATATCCACCAAGAATTTGTGCAATTTGCATTACCTGCTCCTGATAAATAATTACCCCATACGTTGGTTTTAATACTTCTTCCACACTAGGGTGTGGGTAGTTAACCGACTTTTTTCCATGTTTTCGATCTATGTAATCGTCGACCATTCCCGACTGGAGCGGTCCCGGACGAAATAACGCAATTAAGGCTATTAAGTCATCAAAATTCTCTGGCTGAATCCTTTCGATTAATTCACGCATGCCTCTTGACTCTAATTGAAAAATCGCAGTAGTTTGGCAAGATTGAATAAATTTGTAAGTTCCTAGATCATCAATTGGCAAATTATCAAGATTTACTAATGGTAATTTTTCTTTTTTATTTTTTTGGTTGACTTGCGCCAAAGTCCACTCTATCACTGTTAAAGTTCTTAGGCCAAGAAAATCAAATTTCACTAACCCAATCGTCTCTAAGTCATCTTTATCAAACTGAGTGACCGGTTGCGTCATCTCTTTTTCTATATACAGCGCGGTATATTCTGTGATTGGCTTGGGTGCAATCACGATCCCTCCGGCATGTTTTCCAGCATTCCTAGGCAATCCTTCCAATAAACGTGCGTTGTCTATTAACTGGGTAACTTCGGGTTCCATTTGATAACGTTCACGTAGTTCGGAATCTTGATCAAGCGCCTTCTGTAAAGTCATACCAACTTCAAAGGGAACTAGTTTTGCAAGAATATCGCAAAACCCATAAGGTAATCCCATTACTCTACCTACATCTCGCATAACCGCTCGTGCGGCTAGACTGTTGAAGGTGATTATCTGCGCTACCTTGTCCGCTCCATACTTATCAACGACATATTCGATAACGCGGTCTCTCCCTAGCATGCAAAAATCTATATCAAAATCTGGCAGTGATATTCTCTCCGGATTAAGAAATCTTTCGAATAACAGGCTATGTTCTATCGGATCCAATTGAGTTATCCCGAGAGCATATGCGACAAGTGATCCTGCTCCAGATCCTCGTCCGGGGCCCACTGGTATTCCAGACTTTTTCGCCCAATCAATAAAATCTGAAACAATTAAGAAATAGTCTGCATAGCCCATTTCTCGGATTATCTTTAGCTCGTCGCTTAAACGACCTTCATATCTTGCCTTCTTATTATGATCAATATTGATTAAAATGGATTTCAATCTTTTCTGCGCATTAGTTTCAAGAGTGCCATTAGCCTCAACTACCTCATGAATTGGCATTCTCGGCATATGGATATCATCAAACTCCAAAAACACATTGCAACGCTTTGCTATATGACTTGTGTTTTCTACTGCAGATGGTAGATCGGAAAATAATTGAATCATTTCCGCCTTAGTTCTTAAGTGCTGTTTCTCAGTGTACAGTCGAGGCCTACGGGGATCGTCTAAGATACGTCCCTCATTAATACAAACTCTAATTTCATGCGCTTCATATTCGCCCTCATTTATATATCGTACGTTGTTACTCGCTACAAGAGGGGTTCTGGTACTCATTGACAGGGGGACTAAGTTATTTAGGTACTCTTCCTCGTCTGGAGCGCCTGTTCGAGTAATTTCGAGATAAAAATTATCGGGAAATAATTCTTTATATTGATAGATTAATTCCTCAGCAAGACTAAAGTTTTCTCCCCTCAGTGCTTGACCAATGTCACCAGATAAACCTCCTGATAAGGCAATTAGGTTTTTACCTCCTTCTCTAAATAATTGTTTGTCAGAAATTAATTCCTTTCCTGTGCTCTCACTGGTATGTAATTTACTCAGTAATTCGCATAAAAAACGATATCCATCATTATTTCGGCATAGCAATACAAGCCGAGAATTGAGAGGATTTTTTTGGGGATTAGATAAAGAAAGATCGACACCAATGATTGGCTTTATTCCACGCGTAATACATTTCTTATAAAATTTTATGGCCCCATATATATTAGCTACATCAGTAATAGCGAGGGCTTGCATATCTAGTTTTTGCGCATGATCTACTAGTTGCGAAACACGACAAATGCCATCAACGAGCGAAAATTCGGTGTGGATGTGTAGATGAACAAACTGATTCACAATATCGTCCTAGTAATGTCTAAAATAAAACTATTTAAGCGCTTTAAATTGGGTTTTTGACGCCTGAGAAGGTCATTCGATGTTCAGGAGTAGGTCCTAATTTTTTGATCATCTCCTTATGATACTTAGTCGGATACCCCTTATGTCTCTTGAACCCGTAATTAGGGTAAATTTTATCGATCCAACACATTTGTCGGTCACGGAATACCTTCGCTAATATAGATGCTGCTGATATCACTCCAACCCTTTCATCACCCTTTATCACTGTTTCGCCGTCTAACAGGATATCGGGAAAATACATGCCATCAACTAATACGTAATCAACATGGAAACGCAGTCCTAGCACAGCGCGCTTCATCGCTAATAAGGAAGCTTTATGAATATTAAATTCATCAACCTCAGAAGAAGTAGCAGCGCCAATTGACCAATCTAATGCTAACTTCCGTATTTTAGCGTCTGACTGAAGTCTTTGTTTGCTAGTCAAGGATTTTGAATCCGCTACACCAGATATTGTATCTCCTTCATGCAACACTACTGCTGCTGCGACTACGGGTCCTGCTAGAGGGCCTCGTCCGGCTTCATCAATGCCTGCAATTGTCCGCATCACCGTTCAATTCAATTTTTGAATCAAAGCCAATACCGTATTAGCCGCTTTTGTATTTGCATCGTTTTTCAATTCCCTGTATATCATCTCTAAAGTAGTAGTAATTTCGTCTGAATATTCTTCGTTATCTAATATCTTAATCAATTCATTAGCTAATTGCAGTCCATTAGCATTACTTTGAAGTAATTCTGGAATTATGGATGCACTAACTAGGTTATTAGGCATAGAAATGTATGGCGTTTGAATAAGCTTACTAGCTAACATATAGGATATCTTTGACATCTTATACGCTACTATCATCGGGCGCCGTAACATCGTAGCCTCTAAAGCTGCGGTTCCGGACGCCAACAATACAGCATCCGATGCTGCCATCACTTCTAATGAATTGCCAAAGAACTCATGCAGTTTTATATCTGGATAAATTAAAGATTTTTTTTCCAGAAAAATATTCCGCAAATTTTCGTTAGCATAAGGTATCGAGAATTGAATGTCAGGTCGTAGCTTCGCTAAAATTTTTGCTGCCTCCAAAAATGGGCCGCTAAGATTAAGTACCTCATTTTTCCGACTCCCTGGTAAGAGCGCTACTACCTCTGATCCTAATGGTAAATTTAGCTCTACTCGGAGTTCATTTTTTGATTTTACTGGCAACTCATCGGCACATGGGTGACCTACAAACGTTACATCTACTTCATGTTTTGCATAAAAATTGCGCTCAAATGGAAATAACACCAACATATGATCAACAGCCTCTTTAATCTTTTTTATTCTCCACGTTCGCCAAGCCCAAACAGTGGGGCTAACGTAATGCACAGTCAATATTCCAAGTTTCTTAAGACGTTTTTCTAGTGAGAGATTGAAATCCGGCAGGTCTATACCTATAAATACATCTGGCGGATCAGCAATATAATGCTCTACTAACAGGCGTCTTATTTTTAGTATTTTGACAATATTTTTAAGTAAGCCATCTATGCCTATTACTGAAATTTCGCCCATGGGCGCAACTGGTTTTAAGCCCTCTCTAATCATCTCGGGGCCACCAATTCCGTACGCAACTAAATCTGGTACTTGCAATTTAAGAGATCGTAACAACCCACTACCGAGCTTATCTCCAGAGATCTCGCCTGCAACAATTCCAATGCGCATTATATATTCCAGAAAATCTGTTTTAGGAGCTCTATTTTCGAATTATCCCACGCTGAGAAGTGCGTATGAATTTAACCAATTTTTTTATTTCATCGTATGATTCTGCAAGTCTATCTAATTCGATTATGATTTCCGTTAGACTGAGTTGGTGTCGGTAAATCACACGATAAGCTTTTTTCAAGCCGACAATCACACTATCCTCGAATCCATGCCGTCGAAGACCTCTGACATTCAAACCTTTCGGTGATGCTACATTCCCTACAGCTAATACATAGGGTGGCACATCTTTCACACAAACTGTTCCAATTCCCGTCATTGAGTAGGCGCCTACACGACAAAATTGATGTACTAACGTGAACCCACCTAGTATTGCATAATCATTAATCTCTACATGCCCAGCGAGACTCGCCCCATTTGCGAATACAACATTATTTCCCAGTGTACTATCATGTGCTATATGAACATAAGCCATAATAAGATTACCATTACCTACTTTGGTAACACCAGATCCCGCAGGTGATCCTCGATTCAGAGTGCAGTACTCCCTAACGATATTATCGTCTCCAATCTCTAAAAATGTTTCCTCGCCTTGGTACCCAGAATATTGCGGATCTTCCCCGATAGAAGAAAATTGGTATATCTTATTTCGCTTGCCGATAGTTGTATTCCTACGGATGACTACATGAGGGCCTATCCAAGTATTAGCGCCAATAGACACGCCGTCTTCGACTACTGTAAATGCACCTATAGTAACACCTGGCTCAATTTCTGCTGATTGCCCTACAATGGCACGCGCATCAATCACGTTATCTCTCTATGGGTAAAGAGTACGTCTGCGTAGCATACAAGATCTCCATCTACGGTTATTTCCCCCGAGCATCTCCACATCCGTTTAACATATTTCCCAAATTCAATCTGGATGACTAATTGATCGCCTGGTTCCACGGGTCGTTTAAATCGCGCCTTATCAATCCCGGCAAATAGATACGAGTGTTTCTGACTTGCTTCAGCGTCAATCATAATACTCGCTAGTATTGCTGATGCTTGAGCAATGCATTCCAACATTAGTACCCCAGGAAAAACAGGTTGGTGCGGAAAATGACCGGGGAAAAACGCCTCGTTTATGGTCACATTCTTTATCGCCGTAAGAGCTTTTCCATGATCTAGTTTTATGACTCTATCAATCATTAGAAATGGATATCGGTGAGGCAGGATTTTTTGTATCTTATGAATGTCAATTACGGTCATAATTAGTAAACCTAATTTTCATAGAATTGCTTTGAAATGAAGAACTGTCTCGATTAAAGATTTTCTAATTCTTCTAAAATTCTTTCAGTTAAATTAATACGAGGGCTAATATAAACTACTCCGGTTTCTAGGATTAAATCATATTCTTCGTCTTTTGCAATCGAAACTACAACCTCCCTGATAATATCTTGTATTCGTGCTAATTCTTCGTTCCTCCGTAAATTGTAGTCTTCTTGTGCCTCTTCCTGAGTTCTCTGTAAACGTCTCTGAAGCGCTTCAATCTCCCGTTTTGCGTTCTTTAATTCGGACTCCGTCCAAATTAAAGCATTCTTTTCAATTTCTAACTGAGTGTTTCGAATTCGCTCCTGTAATTCAAGAATTTCATCATTTCGAGGTCGAAATTCAAGCTCCAACTGATTAAGTGCCGCTTGAGACTGTGGAGCATTTTGTATCAATGCGACAGGATCTACAAATCCTATCTTTATATCAGCGTATGAAAATGTAGGCCAGAGAAAGGATGCTCCAGCTACGCATAAAAGTATTACTAAACGAGTTAGTCTATGCATTTACAATTCCTCATCTATTATCAAAAGGCTTGAGTAATTTACTCAGCCATAGTGGTGACTACTGAAACATTGTTCCAAAAGATATTTGAAATCTTCTAGTTCGGCTGCCGGTATCCGGATTAATCGGTACTCCATAACTTATTGCTAGAGGGCCTATGGCAGTAAACCAATTAAATGACACGCCGGTTGTAAAATTGAGCGCCGACAATGTAAATGAATGTTCGGTGCCATACACTTCTCCAGCATCAACAAATATGCTTAGTCGCGTATCTTCGCCATTTCTGAGACCAGGAACTGGAAAGTAGAGATTCGCATTAGCTAAGAAACGGCGGTCACCCCCTAATGGTTTAGCATTTGATAAGGCCTGTGACCTTGGTCCTAATGATCTAGATTTATATCCTCTAACCGAAGACGCTCCACCCGCGAAAAAATTTCGATAGAAAGGTAAAGACTCAGTATCTCCATAACCTCCGCCGTAACCAAGTCCTCCATAAAGTCCCAAAACTAAATTATCTGACAAAGATCCATACCACGTACTATTAAGAGTAACCTTGAAATATTCAATAGCGCTACCGGGTGCCGACAATTCAGAGGAAATCGAAGTCAGATGGCCTTTTTCTGGAAACCGAATTCGATCCCGAGTATCTTGCGAAAAACTGGTTTTAAATAAGACGTTTTCGCTTTTTGAATTTGTATTAATAAAGGAATTATACTCTAGTGGAGTATCAGCAAGGCTCACCAGTTCAATAGATTCATACTCTCCACTCAGATCTAAAGCGTTGTATTCGCTCGTTGGTATACTAAAACGTATTCCCATTCCCTTTGAATTTGCAATGTATCCGGCCGAAGAACCGGCACTAGCATCCACATTTTTTTGTTTGGCAAATATACTTCGACTGATCCCGTTGTCCGTAAAATATGGATTGACATACTCAATTTCATAGACTTGCTTAACTTGAGATTGATCCAATCTAGCTTCTAGTTGACGTCCTGACCCGAAAAGATTCTTTCTACTGATTTCAGCCTGAACAAAACCCCTCTCATCTTCCGAATAACCGATTCCAAAAGTAAGATTTCCTGTTTTTCTCTCAACTACACCAAATTCCAAATCAACTTCATCAACTGAATCAGGCACAGGCTTTACATCAATGCTAATCTCATCAAAGTAACCGAGACGTTGAATCCTTTGTTGACTTCGGCTAATATTTTTTCTGGAGTAAAGAGTTCCCTCCATTTGTCGCATCTCTCTTCTAATTACGACATCTTGCGTAGTTGCATTTCCTGTTATATCTATGCGACGGACATACGTTTTGAGGCCTGAATCTATGCTGAGCGCAAAACTAACAATATTTTTTTGCCTATCAATACTTGGTATTGGGTTAACAATAGCAAATGCATAACCTAGGTTAGCTAACTCTGCTTCTATAGCGCTTTTAGTAGAAATAACTGCGCTTCTAGAAAACTTTTCACCTTCCTTTATCTGGACAAAACTCATCACCTTATCATCTGTCAATACATCTACACGATCTACTGCGACAGATCCAAAATGGTAACTTGCCCCCTCAAAAATCGTAAACGTTATAACAACATCTTTTTTGTCGTCACTCATTTCTACTGATTTTGATTGTATGGCAAACTCTAAATAGCCTTGATCTTGATAGAAATTATTAAGGCTATCAACTTCCATAGCTAATTTTTCTTCGGTATATTTATTTTTCCCTAATAGGATATTGGTAAAAACATTTCCGGAAAAAGTGGATAACCTCCGCAACACTTTAGTGTCGTAAGCCTTATTACCTATAAAATTTAATTCTTTAACTCGCGCTTGAGAGCCCTCCCTTATTTCAATATTAAGATCCACTGAATTGTCTGGCCTTGGCGTTGTTGCAGCAACAACCACAACCGCAAATCTCCCTGTGTCATAATATGATTGCTTTATTTCGTCGATTACATTTTTCAGAGATGCCTCTCTAAAAAGTTTGCCTTCAACGATATCCGCATGTTTTAACGTTCCTCTTAAAGATTCATCATTTAGATTTCGATTACCAAGAATTTCAATTTTTCTTATAGCAGGTTGTTCGGTTAAATGAATTTCCAGGATGTTATCTTCGTTTGTTAAGATAACATCCTTGAAAAAACCTGATTTAAATAAAATTTTTATAAGTTTTTGGGACTGATCCTCGTTGAACTGATCCCCAATGCCTAATGGCATGTAGTTGAACACCGTTTCTAATGGAATTCGGGAGAGTCCACTTACTCGAATATCTTTGATTACAAAATCATTCCATGCAAAAACAGGCGTGCTACTTAGCAAGAGAATACAGGCTAAAAATAATTTTTTTAATTTCACTTATCCAGTCCCGATTAGTCCGTACACAATATTAGAAAAGTCATTATAAAGCGCTATAGACATTAACACACCTAGCGCCCCTATTCCCAGGAGTTGCCCAATTTGCATAGCTTCAGCAGAGATTGGTTGTCCTCGAATTGCTTCCAATATCAAATATAAGAGATGCCCACCATCAAGAATGGGTATAGGTAACAAATTAAGCACCCCTATACTGATACTGACCACCGCTAGGAACAGAAGATACGACACCATACTGATTTGCATAGATTGCCCCGCTACTCGTGCAATAGTAACTGGACCGCCGATTGTTTTTGGCGATATTTTTAGCTTCACCATTTCAACAAGCGCTATTACTGTAACACTTGCAAGCAGCCAAGTATTTTCCATGCTTCTCTCTAGTGCATTTAAATAATTTAGTCTTAGCATTGCTGCAGACATATTGGATGTATCCCTAGCGATACCTAAACGCCCAACTGCGCCCGTTTCTGACTGATATAGTTCAGGTGTTGCTCTTAATATTAGAATTTCATTATTACGGTTTAACTGAATTTCGATCTCTCTATTTGGCTTCTGTGAAACTATATCCACCAAATCAGTCCAGTTATTTATATAAACTTGATTTATTTTAGTGATAATGTCACCTGATTTGATCCCGGCTTGATCAGCCGGAGATTTATTTAAAACACTAGCTACGAGTGGTTCGGATTCAGGGAACAATGGCAATAGCCCGAATTTACGACTCATAATATTTAATTCTAAACCAGTACTTGTGTGATTCCTAAATACAATTTCGATATCATCTTTTTTTCCAGTAGATTTCATAATTGTGACTACAACTGAGTCACCTGATAGAGATTTTTTTAGTAATTGTAAATCGTACTCATTCCATGTTTGAATCTTCCGTCCATCAAACTCAAGAAGTCGATCTCCAATTTCAAATCCCATCTTTTCCCCAAGCTCGCCAGGCTCAACATGACCAATAACTGTAGAATACCCCGGAACACCAATAATTAACGTAACCCATAAGAAAATTATTGCTAAACAAAAATTAGCTATGGGTCCAGCTAGCACGATCAAACTCCTTGCTAAAAGGCTTTTAGTAACGAAAGATCTTTTCCTATCTTTTTCAGATGTTTCCAAGTCATTAGTGTCCAACATACGCACGTAGCCGCCGAGTGGGATTAGGCTTAGAACAAATTCAGTGCGATCCGAACCAAATGTTCGGCGCCATACTGGTTTGCCAATACCTAAAGAAAATCTTAACACTTTAACATCAAACAATCGTGCCATTGTGTAATGACCGAGCTCGTGAAAAGTAATTAAAACACCTATCGCTATGACAAAACCAAAAATGCTATACAAAAAATTAGACATACGCAATTATTTCTCTAACTATATTTCGTTAACTCTTTTATACACTCAGTGGCAGCTAGGCGAGCTTGCTTATCAGTGTGAAGGACGCTCTCCAATCCACTTTCAAAATCAATTGTTAAATGACTTAATACCTTTTCAATTACCATCCAAATATGTGTGAAGCCAATTATTCGGTTACAAAATGCCTCGACAGCTATTTCGTTAGCAGCATTCAATATAACAGGTGCCGACCCACCTAACTCGGCAGCCTGTCTTGCTAATTTCAAACAGGGAAATCGGCTTTCATCAGGTGACAAGAAGTCTAGTCCTCCCAAATCTTGTATATTAATGTTAGGAGCACCCGATGCAATCCTATTTGGGTAACCAAGTGCATTAGCAATTGGTATCCGCATATCCGGATTTGCTATCTGTGCTAAAAAGGAACCATCTTTGTATTCAACTAACGAATGGACAATACTCTGAGGGTGCACAACAACTTCTACCAAGTTAGGCTCGATATTAAGTAAAACACAGGCCTCAATTAATTCAAGACCTTTATTCATCATTGTGGCTGAATCAACAGAAATCTTACGTCCCATCTTCCATTTGGGATGTGCTACAGCCTTTTCAAGAGTGACATTCTTTAATTCCTCTGATGATAAATTAAGAAATGGTCCACCAGAAGCAGTTAGCACTACTTTGGTGACACCATAATCAGTCGCAGTAACGCGTTTTCCATATTCAACGGGGCTAAACAACTTTTTCTGCAATATACTTGGCAAGCACTGAAAGATTGCATTATGTTCACTATCTAAAGGCAAAATAGTAGCTTGGCTCAACGCCGCTTCTCGCATTATCTCACTACCCATCATAACCAACGGCTCTTTATTAGCTATTAAAACTCTTTTGCCGGCTCTTACTGCCTGCAAAGTAGGCTCTAACCCAGCTCCACCTACTATTCCAACTACGACAATTGCTGCTTCCGGCATTCTTGCTAATGAATTTAAACCCGTACGCCCTTCAAAAATATCGACTTTTTTATTTTGCAATTTTGCTCTAATGTCTGCTCCATAATTTTCTCCTACTGCCACAACATGCGGTTCACTTTCGTGAGTGATTTTTGCTAATTTATTAGTGTTAGAATTTGCAGACAACCCCCAGATCTTGAAACTCTCTGGATGATGTCTCACTACGTCCAGAGCGCTATCACCTATCGAGCCAGTTGCACCTAAGATTGTCAAATAGTCCACAAATTTTTCTCGCTATACATTTTCTGATCTTATTGCAAAATAAATAATAATCCACCAACAAAAATTGGGAATGACGCTACGCTACTATCTATTCTATCTAAAACGCCTCCATGACCTGGTAACATTTTTCCACTATCTTTGACACCGGCGCCCCGTTTGAAGGCACTTTCAGTTAAATCACCAATAACTGAGAAAACAGCAGTCAAAAAACATAACGCTAGCCAGTAATAGAAAGGGATATCAATGACTCCTCCAGAAGCAAAAAAAACAAAAACCGATACGAATAGCGCTCCGATGAGACCACCTAGAAAACCTTCAATTGTCTTTGATGGGCTTATTGACGATGCTAGAGTTCTTTTTCCAATTTTCTTACCGATAAAGTATGCACATGTATCACCGGCCCAAATTAAAATTAAGCAAGAAATAGTATACCAATGTCCATCAGGTGAAATATTATTTACCGCACATACCGCTACACCTGCTGGCACCAGCACAAGCACACCTTTCCAACTTTGTGCCCGCCATCTTTTTATAGAATTAGAATTTGCAGAAACAATCAGATGAATTAGGCACCATAGCCACCACACCACGCTTGTGGCGAGAATCCATGGTATAACTACTGTTATGCTTGAAAGTAGTGGTATTCCAACTGCTATCAAGACGATGAACAGTGAATCATGAAAAATTTCAACACTTGCATTACGTAATCGGCACCATTCCCACCCACCTAGCGCCGCAAAAAGACCAAGTACTATGGAAAAGGTAAAAGGGTCACAAAATACTACCAATAAAACAATTGCGGCTGCCAGAATCAGCCCTGTTGAAATTCTCCTTGATAATTTAGCTCTCACAGCTTATCTAATAATGTCTTATCAATAAACATTGTTATGTTAGTTCGTGACATTAATTTTACCGTTTTTTATCAATCTAGATTCTAAGGTAATGTCTGTCGCTACTCCGATCCTGCATATTCATCTTTTTTACACTTTTCCAAATCGGCGTCGTCTGTTTTGATAAGATAACAAAGCTTCCTTAAAGCTTTCATGATCAAAATCCGGCCACAATATTTCAGTGAAATATAGCTCTGAATATGCAGCCTCCCATAAAAGAAAGTTACTTAACCTAATCTCTCCCCCCGTCCGTATAAATAAATCCGGATCTGGGATATCTGAAGTACTAAGATATCTCGCAAAAGATTTCTCAGATAACTCCTCGATAGCAAAATCATCACTATCAACCGCGTGCTGCGCGATAATTTTACAGGCTCTTACAAGATCCCATCTCCCTCCATAATTAATAGCTATAGTTAAGATTAATTTGTTATTATCTTTAGTCAGTATTTTGATTTTATCAATAGCTTTATAAATGCGGCTCCCAAAAGGCAATAAATCACCAACCACATTGAGTTTAATGCCGTTCTCGTGTAACTCGGCCGCTTCAGCTTCTAGTGTTGTGACTAACAGGTCAATTAGTAGCTTTATCTCTTCCTTGGGTCTATTCCAATTTTCACTACTAAATGCATATAATGTTAGGTAGGGTATGTTGTAACTTCCACAAACATCAATAACATTCCGAACTGATTCAACACCTTTTCGATGTCCGAATATTCTGGGTTGCCCCTGACTTTGAGCCCAACGACCATTGCCGTCCATAACGATGGCAACATGCACCGGAGCCGCGGGGGGTTGGTTGGACACGTCTACCTCACTCAACTAAGCGATAATTAAGACAGTAAAAGATATTAAACTTCTAGAACTTCTGCCTCTTTCTGTGCGATTAGAGCCTCGATGATTTTTATCTGTTCATCTGTGAGCTGTTGTAGGCGTTCCTCAGCTAACTTCTCCTCGTCACTAGAGATCATTTTTTCTTTTAACATTTCCCGATTTCGGTGGTTTCCATCACGGCGAATATTTCTAATCGCAATCTTTCCATTTTCACCTTCTTGTCGGACAATCTTTGTCATTTCAAGCCGTCGTTCTTCGGTTAATGGCGGTAAAGGTATTCGAATAACATTGCCGGCTGTCATCGGATTTAAACCTAGTTGTGATTCCAGTATTGCTTTTTCGATAACTGAAATCATATCCTTGTCCCACGGCTCTACGCTAAGAGTGCGTGAGTCGACCACTCCTATAGTAGCTGCCTGCCCAACAGGAACCGTTGTTCCATAATAATCTACGCTGACATGATCGAGTAAATCGGGTGTTGCGCGTCCTGTTCTAATCTTAGCAAGATCTTGCTTTAAAACTTCAATGCTTTTTGTCATTCGGACTCTAGAATCGTTATATATTTCCTTAGTCATCTATTAACTCCAAAAGTTTGGTGCACCAGAGTACCTACATCGTTTCCTAAAAATGCTTCTTTTAGGTTGCCCGGGGTAAAAACGTTGAGCACCCGGATTGATAAACCATTGGATTTGCATAGTGTAAATGCGGTAGCATCCATTACTGCTAAGTTTTTTTTGAGCGCAGTATCATAGTCGATAGTATCAAATTTGATAGCTCCTGCATTATCTTCAGGATCGCAATCAAAAACTCCTTCTACTTTGGTTGCTTTGACCACCAAGCTAGCGTCTAATTCAAGCGCTCGTAACACCGCTGTGGTATCTGTCGTGAAAAATGGATTTCCTGTACCGCCCGCAAGAATTACAACGCTATCAGCATCAAGATATTCTTTAGCTAGTTTTTTGCTGTAACCCTCGACTATAGTTCCAACTGGGATTGCTGATAAT
Source organism: Acidiferrobacteraceae bacterium (assembly GCA_002721105.1). The sequence goes on from PBJL01000031.1 coordinate 136,133, forward strand.
AACTTCGCGCGCACATTTTTTCGTTCCATCCATTGTTGCAAAATTATGCCATTCATAACTGTTGCTAACATTCCTACATAGTCAGCCTCAACACGATTTATAAGATCGGACTCTCGGGTTATGCCCCGATAGAAATTGCCACCCCCTACAACCACTGCTATTCTGGGGTTTATATCCCGAGCTAAAAGCAACTCTTGTCCGATGCAATTGAGAACCTCTCCATCTACTCCAGAACTCGACCCGCCAAATGCCTCTCCGCTGAGTTTTACTAAAATTGGATGACTGGAGTGAGTCACGCCATACTCCAAACTATTAATTAATACCCTTAGCCTGAGCTAATACTTCCTCTACAAAATCATCGTTCCTCTTTTCAAGTCCTTCCCCTAGCTCATAACGATAAAATTTTTCAACTTTTGCGTTACTTGAATCAAGAAGCACTTCTACGGTAACTTCCGTATCTTTTACAAATTCTTGGCCTAAAAGCGTGCTTTCTTTAAGATATTTTTTCAATTTTCCTTCAACAATCTTTTCAATAACGGCCTTTGGTTTACCAGCATCTTGAGCCTGAGAAATATAAATCTTTTTTTCATCTTCGAGTACTTTTTCGGATATCCCAGACTCGTCTATAGAAATTGGATTACTCGCAGCGATATGCATTGCAATATCCCTCCCCAACTCTTCGTTACCGCCAACTATTGAAACGATGACACCAATTCTTTGCCCATGTAAATAACCGTACACTAAACCATCTTGTGAAGATAACTTTTCGAAACGCCGCACAGAAATATTTTCTCCGATGCGATTAATTAGAGCTTTTCTTGCGTCCTCGATCGGCTCATTATTACCCAATTTACTTTCAAGTAGCACAGATAAATTGTCTGGTTCTTTTTCTATTATATTTTGGACTACATCTTCCGAAAATTTGCCAAAGGAATCATCTCTTGCTACAAAATCTGTTTCGCAATTAACCTCTACCAAGGCGGCACGCTTGCTATTGGGTGATATCTGAAGCGTCACTATTCCATCTGCCGCAATTCTTCCCGCTTTTTTCTCAGCACTAGCAGCACCTTTTTCCCTCAATAGCTGAGCTGCTTTCTCTAAGTCTGCATCGGTTTCCACGAGTGCGTTCTTGCACTCCATCATTCCAGCTCCAGTTCTCTGTCTGAGTATTTTTACCATCTCTGCTGTTACGGCCATATTACTGCTCCCAAATTTCTTGATCTACTGTTACAAACATTAACCTCACATATATTCCGACTCTAATTAGTTACGTCTGCTAGTAACTCAAGTCTCCATATCTACTTCTACATCTTTTATAGTCTCCGATTCACTCTCAACCTTCAAGTCTGCAATTACATTCTCTGTGGAGCTATTGACAATCGTCTGATCCTCTTGAGTATCAGCAGTATCAACCTCTATATACTCGTCTTGATCTCCTTTAAGTGGCTCCTTTGCTATCTGCTTAGCGTCAATTATCGCGTCTGAAATACCCTCTAGATACAAACGAATTGCACTAATTGCATCATCGTTTCCTGGAATGACATAATCGATTCCATCAGGAGAGGAATTAGTGTCTACTACAGCGATTATTGGTATGCCAAGTTTTTTTGCTTCTGAAACCGCAATTTTTTCATTATCTACATCGATGATAAAAATAGCATCAGGTAGCCGTTTCATATCTCGGATCCCAGAAAGGCTGCGCTCTAACTTCGATTTTTCTCGTTCAAGTTGGAGATTTTCTTTTTTACTCCTTCTAGCTACTTGTTCACCGTCAGTAATAGCTTCAAGCTCTACAAGCCTGGTAATTGAATTCTTTATAGTCTGAAAATTGGTTAGCATGCCTCCTAACCATCGATGATTGACATATGGTGAATTACATCGTTCAGCTTGCTCTCTAATCGGGGTGCTCGCTTGTCGTTTAGTGCCGACAAACAAAATCACACCTTTTTTAGATGCGACGTTTCCTATAAAATTTATAGCTTCACTATAGAGAGGCAAGGTCTTTTCTAAATTGATAATGTGTATCTTATTACGACTACCAAATATATAAGGGCTCATTTTAGGCGACCAAAACCTTGTGCGGTGTCCAAAATGCACGCCTGCTTCCAACATTCGGCGCATTGTGACTTCTGTCATCGATATCTCTCCCTTCGGGTTGAATTCTAACGCGCCTTTAATCACCAACCCATCTATGGGCACCCGGACGATTCAAGTGGTGACGCGTCTATATTTTCTTCAGGATTCTACAGGTTTTCGCTATTCAAAGCTAGGTTACTTTGGAGCTACCCCTAAACTTAATTGTTGCAGCTATTCGCTTAAAGATCGGTCTTTTTCTCTTAGTTCAATATAAAGTTCTGCAGGATACCACAAAAAAAATATAGAATTACTATATTAAATTAAGGTGATACGATGTCAATAACAATTAAATCCAACGAAGATCTAGTCCGAATGAGAATTGCAGGGCAATTAGCTAGCCGAGTGCTAGACATGATCACTCCTCACGTTGTGCAAGGAATTACAACTGATGAACTAGATGTACTTTGCCACAATTATATTGTTGATGTCTTGCATGCAATTCCTGCGCCGTTAAATTATCGTGGTTTCCCTCGATCGATCTGCACATCAGTAAACCATGTGGTATGTCACGGCATTCCTGGAAATAAGATTCTCAAAAATGGTGACATATTAAATATTGACATCACTGTAATTAAGGATGAATTTCATGGAGATACTAGCAGAATGTTTTTTGTGGGAAAACCTTCTATTAGGGCTCAACGACTTACGGAAACTTGTTTCGAGTGCATGATGAAAGGCATAGAATTAGTGCGTCCTGGAATACAATTAGGCGATATAGGATCTGTAATTCAAAAACATGCGGAGAAAAATGGTTTCACAGTGGTAAAAGAATACTGTGGGCATGGAATTGGCCGCATTTTTCATGAGGAACCACAAGTATTGCATTACGGAACGCCAGGTACTGGTTTAGAACTGACTGCGGGCATGACTTTCACGATCGAGCCTATGATTAATGCAGGACAAGCAGATACGCGACTTCTAAAAGATGGTTGGACTGTAGTTACCCGAGATCATAGTCTTAGTGCGCAATGGGAGCATACTATAGCAGTAACTCCTAATGGTTTCGAAATCCTGACCATTAGCTCCGATATGGGCCTCTAATAAAATGATTTATGGTTCGCATATCTCGTAAACACCTTTTAGACGCGCGTCATTTCCGCAAACAAGTCATTGATGCTCAAGACCCGTTAACGCTTTTCCAAAAAGCTCTAGGTAACGGTCGAGCAATTTTGAAGAGATATCACGACTCCGGCGCATCTCCCACTAGTATACTTTCTTTGAATACGTGGCTGATTGACCGCATTCTGATCTCTGCCTGGGATGTCTTAGCTCATAACGAAATGGATCAAACAAGTTCTACCCTATTGGCAGTAGGCGGATATGGTAGGAAAGAACTGCATCCCCAATCAGACATAGATTTAATGATTCTGTTTGAAATTTCTCCAAATAATGCAGAAATTGATTTTGTCGAACGATATATTAGGTTTTTGTGGGATATAGGCTTGCAAGTAGGTCACAGTGTTAGAACACTGGAAGAGTGTAGCTATCATGCAAGCAAAGATGTGACAATTCTTACAAATATGATTGACTCCCGTCACTTATACGGAAACATTAATCTAGAGAAGCAATTACATGAAAACCTCATACCATCCACAATCTGGAATATAGAAGATTTTTTCAAAGCAAAAACAGATGAGCAAGAAACGAGACATCATTTCTACAACGATACTGGATATAACCTTGAACCTCACGTCAAAGAGGGGCCAGGGGGGTTACGGGATATTCAAACCATAACATGGATCGCACAGCGGCACTTTGGTAGCCGTGATCTGACGACATTGATAGATCATGATTTCTTAACTAGCGAGGAACGCCGTATGTTGATCCGTGGAAAACATTTCCTGTGGAGAATACGTAATTCTTTACACTTCCTCGCGGATAGACAGGAAGACCGGTTGCTTTTTGATTATCAAGTAGAAATCGCTCGAGAGTTTAACTATTTAGACGATAAAAAAAGCTTGGCCGTCGAAAAACTAATGAAGCGCTACTATAGAACGGTTAAGGAGCTTATGTTCCTAAACAACCTACTATTGCAGTATTTTTACCAAGAAATTATATCAAAAAAAAGAACAAACATTATTGATATCAATGATCGGTTTCGTTCAGTGGACGGCTTAATTGAAAGCAAAAATGATAACGTATTCCGAAAAACACCATTCGCCTTGTTAGAAATATTTTTACTTCTCCAAAAAAGACCAGATCTTACCGGAATTCAAGCTAGCACAATCCGACAGTTGTGGTCACATCGAAAATTCTTGAATTCCGTATCACGGAAAAACATACGCTGTCGAGAAATATTTATGGAGATTCTATGTGCACCATCGGGGCAAATACATGCTCTAAGGAGGATGAATGATTATGGAATCTTAGGAACATATATTCCAGCGTTCGGGAAGGTCGTCGGACAAATGCAACATGATTTATTTCATTTTTTCACAGTCGACGCCCATTTATTAATTGTTGTTCGAAACCTTCGACGCTTAGAAATAAGTGCCTATGATCATGAATTACCTTTTGTAAGCTCTTTAATGCAAAACGTATACAAACGACATCGACTTTTTATCGCTGCTCTATTTCATGATATAGCCAAGGGTCGCGGCGGAGATCATTCCACTCTAGGTGAACGCACCGCATACGATTTCAGTCGTCTTCATGATCTGAGTCAGTATGATGCTAAATTTATTGCATGGCTTGTCCGACATCATCTCTCGATGTCTTGGGTGGCCCAAAGGGAAGACATCTCTGAGCCAACAGTCATAGGTAAGTTCGCTACCTTAGTAGGAAGTCAAGAGAGGTTAGATAATCTCTACCTTCTTACCGTAGCTGATATTCGAGGAACAAACCCAGATCTTTGGAATGATTGGAAAGGTCAACTACTTTTCGATTTATATATCGCTACTTCCCACGCCCTCCAGCGGGGAATAGATGCGCCGATTAATCTTGATGAGCAAGTCACAGATATCAAGAATGAGGCTCTTGGCTTTCTAACGCTAGACAAACTCACTCTATCGAAAGCAAAAATCTACTGGAGTACTCTAGAGACTGACTATTTCCTAAGATATCGCCCTGAGTTTATTGCGTGGCATACGGAGCTTCTACTATCCACTGCGCCAAGCGACTTACCGTTGGTTGCGGCTAAACCACTCTCCAGATCGGCAACTGCGCAGTTTATGATCTGCTCTCCTGACTCCCTTCATTTGTTATCAAATATTACTGCAAGCTTTGACAGAGAAGGAATAAATATCGTTGACGCTAGAGTCTATAAAAATAGCTCTGGGACGGCTATCATGATATTTGTTGTTCTTATGCAATCTGCTATCGATACTGATTCAGTTATCCTTGAAGACCGTTGCAACCGGATAAGAAATAGGATTTTAGATGGGTCCAGTGAGATACGGCATGAGAATAGTCGAGTTGCCCCACGATTAAAGCATTTCCCTATCCAAACTGAGGTGATATTTGAAGTCCCGATAGATAAGTCATATATCACTATGGAAGTAAGAGCTCAAGATCGGCCCGGATTATTAAACCAAATCGCTAATGCGCTACTTAACTGCAAAGTGCGTCTGGTAAACGCTCGAATAAGCACCTTCGGTGAACGAGCTGAAGATATTTTTTTACTTCAAGATCAAAAGAAAAATGAGCTAATATCTAACGAACAAAAAATATGCCTGGTTAATACTATTAAAAGAGTGCTACCATAATTTTACTAATTCTATTAACCTACAGACTGTGATTTTACATAAACGATCGGAGAATTCGTATGGAAGAACTAAAGACCATAATCGAAAACGCATTTGAAAATAGAGATGATCCGAAGGTGCGTCAAAACAAAGAAATACGAACAGCGGTTAATGAAACTATCAATCTTCTTGATAATGGAAGCGCTCGTGTTGCTGAAATGATTGAAGATAGGTGGATTGTAAATCAATGGCTTAAAAAGGCAGTTCTTCTTTCTTTCATCTACTATCCGAACGAAGTAATGGATGGCAAATGGACAAACTATTTTGATAAAGTGCCTCCTAAATTTTCTAACTATAGTCAAACGGATTTTGAAAAAAGTGGCATACGTGTAGTGCCACCGGCCGTTGTTAGAAAAGGTGCATATATTGGCTCTAATACTATATTAATGCCAAGCTACGTTAATATAGGAGCGTGGGTTGGTGCCAACACTATGGTTGATACATGGGCAACAGTCGGTTCATGTGCGCAAATCGGAGCTAACGTTCATTTATCCGGAGGGGTGGGTATAGGAGGAGTTCTGGAACCTTTACAAGCTAATCCAACTATCATTGAAGACAACTGTTTTATTGGCGCTAGAAGTGAAATTGTTGAAGGGGTAATTGTTGGTCATGGCTCAGTCATTTCGATGGGTGTCTATATCGGACAAAGCACTAGAATTTTAGACAGGAATACTGGCTCAATAACGTACGGTTATGTACCGCGAGGATCAGTCGTAGTATCCGGCTCTATTCCCGCACCTGACAACAGTCATAGCCTCTACTGTGCCGTGATTGTTAAGCAGGTCGACGAAAAAACAAAGAATAAAGTCGGTATTAACCAAATATTAAGAGATATTTAAAACAAGAATACTCCAACTGTCAAACTAGCCATTCAATAATCTCACCAATTTCTTTTACACGAACTATTTCCATTTTAGGTGGTCTTTCTGATACCTTGTTGCCATCTGGTAACAAAGCTCTTTTGAAGCCAAGCTTCGCAGCCTCGTGAAGTCTCTCTTCTCCTCGTTGGACAGGTCTAATTTCTCCTGCCAACCCAATCTCTCCAAAACAAACAGTATCAGCAGGGAAAGGCTTATTTGTTAAGCTTGAAATTATCGCGGAAACGATTGCAACATCTGCCCCGCTCTCTGACACCTTAAGGCCCCCAGCAACATTCACAAATACATCTTGATCCGAAATTGAAATACCCCCATGTCTTTGCAGGATCGCTAATAAAAGTATTACTCTTTGTGAATCAAGCCCTACACAAAGGCGTCTAGGGTTACTAAGGTTTGTTTTGTCCAATAGGCCTTGTACCTCCACTAGCAATGACCTATTGCCTTCATATGCGACTAGGACGACACTACCTGGAGCTTCTCGGTTTCGGCCAGATAAAAACATCACTGAGGGACTACTTATTTCTTTCAATCCTGTTTCTGTAATAAAAAAAACACCGATTTCATTGATGCTTCCGAAACGATTTTTAAAAGATCTTATCAATCTGAAGCGACTTGAGGCATCACCCTCGAAATAAAGCACTGTATCTACCATATGCTCTAATACCTTGGGACCGGCAATACTCCCCTCTTTAGTCACATGCCCAATAATTAAGACTGACACACCATTTGCTTTCGCGCATCGCGTTAAATGATCGGCAACCTCACGTACTTGGCTAATACTTCCCGATACAGAGGATATTCCTTCAGCATGTAAGGCCTGAATAGAATCAATAACTATCATCTCATAATTAGGCAAAATCTCGATTACTACTTCTAGTCTGTTTTCGGAAACTAAATCGATCGGCGTATTATCTAAACCCAATCTTTTTGCTCTTAGTGAAATCTGCTGAATAGACTCTTCGCCAGAGACATATAACGACTTGACCGCAGGGTGCTGAGCAACTAGCCACTGTAACGCGAGCGTAGATTTTCCAATTCCTGGGTCTCCACCTAATAAAATTACCGAACCAGGAACAACTCCTCCGCCTAAAACTCGATCGAGTTCTGCAATATTTGTGCGTGTCCGGGCTTGTTGTCCACTAGTTATACTATTTAGCTTTTGAACTATATTTTTATTAAGGTAACGATTCTGACTTGAAGGTTTTTCAATCTCAACCAAAGAGTTCCAAGCAGAACAATGAATACACTGTCCACTCCATTGCAAAGATCTGGCGGAACATTCTTTGCACGAAAATAATTTTTTTCTAGTTTCTTTCTCGGGCAAATTTGTAGGCTCCTCTTCGTTGGGCCAACTGATCTATTTGCGTAATTGGAGATTTAATTTGCAAGAAATTTGATAACCATCAAGATTTTTAATACTCTGGGATGCCAGAAATATAATTTTCAAATCTAGTAAATTCGCCTAGGAATGTTAATCTAACTGTTCCTGTTGGACCATTACGTTGCTTCCCCACTATGACTTCTGCCGTGCCTTTATCACTACTATCTTCGTTATAAACTTCATCACGATAAATAAATAATATTACATCAGCGTCTTGCTCAATTGCTCCAGATTCCCGTAAATCTGACATTACCGGCCTTTTATTTGGTCGCTGTTCTAACCCGCGATTTAACTGAGACAATACCACTACTGGAACATTTAACTCCTTTGCTAATACTTTTAAAGAGCGAGTTATATTAGCTACTTCGATCGCTCTATTTTCAGTTGATTCAGATGACTGCATAAGTTGAAGATAATCCACAACAATTAATCCCAAATTATTTTCCTCACGCATTAAACGACGTGCGCGAGATCTAAGCTCCAGTGGAGTCAACGCTGCAGTGTCATCTATAAATAGTGGGGCCTCATTTAGTAGTGACAATCCAGAAGTTAAGCGGGGCCAATCCTCATTTGATAACTGTCCGGTTCTGACCCGATGAGCATTCACTCTGCCAAGTGAGGACAACATTCTCATTGCAAGTTGTTGACCAGGCATTTCCATGCTGAATACTGCAGTTGCTACCTTTGAGTCTAATACTGCACTTTCAGCTATATTCATAGCTAGACTCGTTTTTCCCATCGAGGGGCGTCCTGCTATTACAATAAGATCAGACTTTTGAAATCCGGATGTTAGATTATCTAGATCAGTAAATCCTGTCGGAATACCCGTTAAAGCAGTATCAGATTTATATAACTCTTCTATCCTATTAATCGCGCTTGCTAACAAACCCTGAATCGGGGTGAATCCAACTTGACGCTGTCTATCATTTTGAGAAATATCGAAAACAAGTTTTTCTGCGAAATCAATTATTTCCTTAACATCCGCCCCATTTGGACTATATGACTTTTGTGCAATATCATTTGTTGCCGTGATTAACCTTCGCAAGACGGATCTTTCGTGCACTATATTTGCATAAGCTTTGATATTCGAAGTGCTAGGGGTATTGTTTGCCAACGCGCCCAAATATTGAAGTCCGCCGATACTTTCTAACAAACCTTGTCTGTCTAACCATTCTGATGTGGTAACAACATCTATAGCCTCATCATGCTCACGTAACGCACTTATTGCTGAGAAAATTTCACGATGTTTTTGATGATAAAAATCGTCGTGGTTGACAACCTCCGAAACATCATCCCATTTTCTACTGTCAAGCAGTAATCCGCCTAGAACAGACTGCTCAGCCTCCATGGCTTGTGGTGGTAATTTTGACATAACATCAGGCGCATTATCGGTAGGCATTTTTGGCGCAGCCATTATAGTATTGCGTGTTTACCACACTTTAACATGTATCCTCGTGATCCCATTCTATGCCTACTTGTAACAGAATTATAGTATCAATGTTATATACTGCTAACTAGCCGTTTAGCCTTAATATCTGATCTCTATTTATCTTATTTTGGAGGTAGGTTTAAGAGTGAGTTTACGCCTCTTCGATCACCTTTACTAAGATAGTGCATCGAATTTCAGGATGTAACAAAATATCTACGGTAACTTCTCCTATTTCTTTTATAGGCCCTTGCGGTAAAGTTATCTCTGATCGCCCAACCGCTATACCACGTGCATTTAGTATCTCTGCTAAATCCAATGCTGTTACTGATCCATATAACTTACCCTCTTCTCCCGCTTTTCGAGTCACTAAAAGTTCACTTGGGATAATATCCGATTTTGCCCGAGCAACATCTAGGCGCTCTTCTTCCAATTTTGCTAACTCGATGCGTCTTTCATCTACCTTGACGCGTGCCTCATCGGTAGCCCAAACTGCTTTACCATAAGGAACCAAAAAATTGCGCGCGTATCCAGGCTTTACAACAACTAAGTCGCCTAAATTTCCAAGATTTTGAATTTTTTCCAAAAGGATAACATTCATATCGTAGTTCTCAATGTTGGTCTGTATACGGCAAGAGGGCAAGGTACCTAGCTCTTTTGATTGCGGTTGACAACTGACGTTGATATTTCTCTTTTGTTCCCGTATTACGGCTCGCGATAATCTTTCCAGTCTCACTAATGTAATTCTTCAAGGTATCAATATCCTTATAATCTATTTCTTCGACACCTAATGCCGTAAACCGACAATATTTTCTTTTTCGATTAAATCTTGCCATCATTCCGTACCTCGATTATCAGGTTGCGACACTGTGTTAATTTCAACGTCTTCATCGCTTCCCACATCAATAGTTTCCTCATTCTTAATGAGGTTAGCATCGTTTGATATTGCTACATGCGATTCTGGTACTTTAGTTTCTGACTCTGCTGCCTGTACGTCAGTTTCATTTAGGTCGTTGTGCTGGGATTCCGTCTGTTCTTCTTTTTCTTGAGATAAGGCCAGTAAAGAGCGTTCTACAACAGGGCCATTTTTCCGAATAACTAAGTTTCGTATTACTGCATCACTAAATTTGAACATACTTGTAAGTTCATTTAGGGTATCACCATCGCATTCGATGTTCATTAAAACATAATGGGCCTTGTAGATTTTATCAATCATATAAGCGAGTTGACGCCGACCCCAATCTTCCAGTCTATGTATTGTCCCACCGTTTTTTTCTATTAGACTTCGATAACGATCGACCATAGCCGGAACATCTTCGCTCTGGTCAGGATGAACAAGAAACACAACTTCGTAATGACGCATATACTGCTCCTCATGGGTGTAGCCTCCTGTATTTCAGTGAGGCAAGGAGTTTATCCATACTATTTCGGAAGATTCTAATAAGAAACCCCATTGGAATCAATCGTTAATTACTCGTCCTACGCAAATAAAGTAAATTATCTAAATAGTCAAACTGCTTACGGATTATTTCTCGCATTATACTCGTCTATTAGCGACGAAATTACTGTTGAATCCGCTAACGTAGATATATCGCCTAAATCTTCTGAGTCATTAGCAGCAATTTTTTTTAATATACGCCGCATAATTTTTCCAGATCTGGTTTTTGGTAATCCATTGGCCCATTGAATTACGTCTGGAGTAGCAATTGCACCAATCTCACTTCTTACTAAGCCTACCAACTCCTCTCGTAAATCATCTGTAGGTTTCGTCTTAGCCATAAGTGTTACAAAAGCAAAAATTCCTTGTCCCTTAATTTCATGTGGATATCCAACAACTGCAGCTTCAGCAACATCCTTATGTAATACTAAAGCACTTTCAACTTCAGCAGTTCCTAATCGATGTCCAGATACATTGATAACATCGTCAACACGACCAGTGATCCAAAAAAAACCATCGCTATCGCGACGTGCGCCATCGCCTGTCATATAGTATCCGGGATATCTTTCAAAATAGGTTGAAAGGAATCGCTCATGATCTCCATATACGGTTCTCATTTGACCTGGCCATGAGTCTTTTATAACTAGATTACCAGAACCCTCTCCCTGTATTTCAACACCGTCACTATTAAGGAGCGCAGGCTGTATACCAAAAAATGGTTTACAGGCAGATCCTGGTTTCAAATCCGTAGCCCCAGGCAATGGCGTTATTAATATACCGCCGGTTTCAGTCTGCCACCATGTATCTACTACTGGACATCTCGCGTCACCAACAGTTCTGTAATACCACTCCCATGCTTCTGGGTTAATAGGCTCTCCTACAGTGCCAAGAATTCTAAGGCTCGCTCGACTGGTTGATTTAACAAACTGATCTCCTTGCCCCATTAATGCGCGTATTACCGTAGGCGCAGTATAAAAAATATTAACACTATACTTGTCCACGATCTGCCAAAAACGACTGTAATTAGGCCAATTAGGTACCCCTTCGAACATTACCGTTGTAGCTCCATTAAGTAGAGGACCATAAACGACATACGAGTGTCCTGTCACCCAACCAATATCTGCTGTACACCAATACACCTGTTCTTTGCGATAATCAAAAACTAACTTATGCGTCATAGATGTATAAAGCTGATATCCACCATTCGTATGTACTACCCCTTTGGGCGTGCCAGTAGACCCTGAGGTATACAAGATAAAGAGAGGATCCTCTGAATCGAGTCTTTCGGCAGGACAATCCGGTGATGCTTGTGCTACCGCTTCCCTATAGTCCAAATCTCTTTTTGAATCAGCGGGAACATCAGCTCCGGTGCGCCGTACTACGATTGTGGTAGTTACATTAGGGCATTCCTTCAGAGCCTGATCCACATTTGCTTTTAATGGTACATTTCGACCTCCACGTGGTCCTTCATCAGCTGTCACTATTACACGACAATCTGAATCAAGGATTCGCTCTCTTAAGGCATCAGGAGAAAAGCCACCGAACACCACTGAATGAATAGCTCCAATTCTTGCGCACGCTAACATCGCAACGACTGTTTCAGGGATCATAGGCATGTAAATTGCTACTCTATCTCCTTTAAAAACATCCCTTTCTTTAAGTACATTTGCAAAGCGGCATACCTCTTCGTGCAGTTCTTTATAAGTAATCATCCTGGTTTGCGTTGCCTGGTCGCCTTCCCAGTAAATCGCAACACGATTACCATCTTTTTCCAAATGCCGATCTAAGCAGTTGTAGGACGCATTAATTTTACCGTTTTCAAACCATCTGATTTCTCCGGTACCAAAATCACAGTTTTTAACTGCAGTCCACTTTTCAAACCAAGTCAAATATTTTCTAGCCTGTGCATCCCAAAATAACTCGGGCTCATCAATTGATTGCCGATACAACATTTCATATTGCGCAGCGGTGATATGAGTATCCTCAATCAGTCCTGTGGGAACACTATATTTGCTATTTGACGCCATTCTAGACTCCTATTTTTAACCGAACAGAACTCTTTCTTATTCTTTCAAGCTTTTGCCTGTCTCTAAAAGAGTCAGCCACTTCTCGTGCAAAACTATTTCTTCTTCAACGGGTTTAATCACCAACAGTTTAGAATAATCATTTACATGACTATTGTCTATGCTAACGCTTGTCTCAGTAATCTTTTTATCAGTTTGCATGTTACCAAACTGAAGTTCGGACTGGCCACCCGTCATAAATAAAAACACATCCGCCAGAATTTCAGCATCCAACATTGCTCCATGTTGCACTCGATGACTGTTGTCTACTCCATAACGTTTACATAATGCATCTAAACTGTTACGTTGCCCAGGGTGTAATTGCCGTGCTAGTTGTAACGTATCTAGTATTTGGCAAATATCTTGGATCCTCGTTATGGGAAAATTAACTAGCGAAAGCTCATAATCTAAAAATCCTAGATCAAATTGTGCATTATGAATAATCAATTCACTGCCTTGAATAAAATTAATTAACTCTTCAACTATTTCTAAAAAAACTGGCTTGTCTGCTAAATTTTCGGTGGTAATTCCATGCACTTCAAGAGCGCCCTGATCAATATCGCGATTTGGGTTCAAAAACGTATGGAAACGTTTTTCCGTAACCCGACGACCAATAATTTCAAGACAACCAATTTCAATTATTCTATGTCCCTCCTCCCATTCTAAACCAGTGGTTTCAGTATCAAGTATTACTTGCCGCATAATTTTCCCTCTAATCTTTTTCGGCATCCAATCCAAAGAATCGATCGATTGCTAAATTAGCCAACTGGTCTGCACGTTCATTGCCAACATTTCCGCTATGGCCTCGAACCCACTCCCACTTAACACAGTGCGTAGCACATAATTGGTCTAAAGTAAGCCATAAGTCATCGTTTTTTACTGGCTTACCTGATGCTGTTTTCCAACCGTTTTCCTTCCATTTTTTTACCCATTGTGTAATACCATTACATACGTACTGTGAGTCTGTATAAACCACTATCTCCTTGAAATCATTTTCTGTCGCTTGGATGCCTTGTATTGCTGCCATTAACTCCATTCTATTGTTCGTGGTATTTCGTTCATATCCAAGTAGCTCGGTCTCGCTATTTGCATGTTTAATTAAAACACCCCAACCTCCAACTCCTGGATTTCCACGACATGCCCCATCAGTATACAATTGCGTTTTCATAAACTATAAGCCTTGCGTATTTCATTTTTGCCAGTCCTGCCTTGAATTTATCCAGGCAAGCTCAACTAAATTGTGTTCATCACCTCACTAGCAACACTCTGTTTTTGCGGTCGCCTTGCGTTTAAAACATGCGTCCCTGTCAGTTGTTTTTTTTGGGCCAAGATTATGTAACCACCACTCAGGGCTGGCCACCAACGAGTACCTAGTTTCTCTATTATCTCCAATCTATGCAATAATGCAGGCGAGTTTGTTGGTGGTCGATAAAAAAAATATTTTACCTCGACTACAGTCGTGCCCGAGAGTTTCAACCAATCCTGCAGTCGGCTAATCCTGATAAAATTACCTGACCATGGCGCTTTTCCACTTTTTTTAAGTAGGATTTGTGAAATACCCCAAATTCCCATAGGATTAAAACCTAATATCGCAATCCATCCTTCATTATTTAATACCTGAATCGATTCTCTGAGGACGCTTCTAGGGTTATGTGAAAAATCAAGAGTGTGCTCTAGTACAATCAAATCAACGGTATTTCGACCAAACGGTAAGTCACACCACTCGCCAATGACTGTAGACGACCAGGTATCTATATGAAGAGGGTTGACGCGTATTAGTTGCTGAATATCGAGTTTGTCAAAATGTTGAAAAGTACCGGGGCCTAAATCGAGTGCGGTTGAATAATAATTACGAGGTAGTATATTTATCAGTCCCAAATCCGCATCCATTTGGAGACTCCTGCCCAATCCATTTTTAAACCAAGCAGTTAATTCCGTCATTTTCTCCACAGGCTATGAACTATTTCTACATTTCTGTAAAAAAAGTTTTTGCGAGCTGTAAATCGTTCCATACTTTTCGCTTTTCAAGTGGTGATCGTAGCAAGTATGCTGGATGGTATGTCGCAACCAAAGGAATGCCATATGACGGATGTGAATGCATTTTCCCTCGTAATTTTCCTATTGGAATATTACTTTTTAGCAAAGCTTGAGCTGCGAAACGACCTAAAGCAACAATAAGTCTTGGCTCAACAATTTCTATTTGCTTTTCTAGGTAAGTTGAACATTGCTTAACTTCGGCTCCTGCTGGATCACGATTATCGGGAGGGCGGCACTTGAGCACATTGGTTACGTATACATCTTCTCTCATGATTCCAATGGCCTTTATCATGGCATCAAGTAGCATGCCTGCTCTTCCGATAAATGGTAGGCCTATTCGATCCTCTTCACGCCCTGGCGCCTCCCCTACAAAAAGCCAGTCTGCTTCCCTGTTTCCTGATCCAAATACAGTATTTTGTCGACCAGAATGGAGTGAACATTCGGTACAGTGACTTACTGTGAATGCTAGATCATCAAGCATGGTCACTTTATTAGACAGGTCTCTAATGGAAATAGTAGAGTGATCATTCCGTAAAATCCAATGAGGGATACCCATTAAATCAAGACATTGTTCCTGCGTTTTAGAGCGTCGACTTACCGGTTTCAAACAGCATCTCCCACTTGTGGATGTTTTCTAAACTCTCCATCTAAAAGTCTATTAACCGCATTGATGTACGCTTTAACTGATGCAGACACAATATCTGTATCCGATCCTTGTCCATTCACAACTCTACCTTTTCGCTGGAGACGAACACTTACTTCTCCTTGCGCATCAGTACCACTAGTAATATTCTTGACCGAATATAATATTAGTTGGCATTCAGTTTTTGTCACCTTCTCTACCGCTTTAAATGCTGCATCTATGACTCCATCGCCAATTGCTCTTTCTGTTTTTTCTATACCATCGAAAAGTACAGTCACTGTTGCAGTTGGCGGCCTTCCTGTCTCCGCCAAAAGAGATATTTTGGAAAATTGGATAGTATCACTTAATTGTGTGGTATCTCTCTCCGTGATAATGGCACGCAAATCATCATCAAAAATTTCATGTTTTTTGTCTGCTAAATCTTTGAACCGAATGAATGCTTCGTCTAACGCACCATCCTCTTCTAGTGCGATTCCTAATTTCGTAAGACGGTCACGAAACGCATTACGTCCAGAATGCTTTCCAAGCACCATTCTATTTGTTTCCCAACCTACATCCTCAGCACGCATAATTTCATAAGTTTCCCTTCGCTTGATGACTCCATCTTGATGAATACCTGCTTCATGTGCGAATGCATTAGCCCCAACCACTGCTTTATTTGGCTGAACTGAAAACCCAGTGATATTAGAAACTAACCGACTAATAGGTACTATTAATTTCGTATTTAGATTTGTATCACAATCGAAAACATCTTGTCGTGTCCTAATAGCCATTACCACTTCTTCTAACGACGCATTTCCTGCGCGTTCGCCTAAACCATTTATTGTGCATTCAACTTGTCTTGCGCCATTAAGCACTGCTGACAATGAATTCGCAACTGCTAAGCCTAAATCATCGTGGCAATGTACAGAAAAAACTGCTTTATCAGAATTAGGAATTTTTTCCCTTAATTTTGCAATTAGCTCTCCAAATTGAAGAGGAAGTGTGTAACCAACTGTATCTGGAATATTGATAGTATTAGCACCTGCATCAATAACGGACTCTATCACCCTACATAAAAAGTCTAGTTCCGACCTACCAGCGTCCTCCGGAGAAAATTCGACATCTTCGCAATGATTTCTAGCCAACGCTACTGCTGCTACAGCGCGCTCTACTACTTCGTCTGGAGTGAGTCGCAACTTGTCTTTCATGTGTATCGGAGAAGTTGCAATAAACGTGTGAATACGCCCTAATCGTGCGATCTCAATCGCTTGGGCGGCTAAAAGTACATCTTTTTCATTAGCACGCGCCAATGCACAAACCCGGCTATCTTCTATTTCGGTTGCCACTGATCTTACCGCATCAAAATCTCCTGGGCTTGCAGCTGGAAAACCTGCCTCAATTACATCAACATTCATACGCTCTAATTGCTTCGCAATACGAATCTTTTCACTGCTGTTCATTGACGCGCCAGGGCTTTGCTCACCATCGCGTAGTGTTGTGTCGAATATGACTAAGCGTTCTTGCATTTTATAGCTCTCCTTAACCGGTCATCTTCTCATACAAAGGCGGCATTTAACAATTGGACATGGCCGATACCATATGTAGATGTACATTTTTATTTAATAAGAATAACGACAGTCGTAGAGCCCTTATGAATAGAATATGGCACCAGAAATTTCATTGGTCACCTTTAAGGATACTACAGATCCACCACTCAACCGAATAACAACTCTAAAAATGTGTGGATGCCTTGAAAAGGCCCATTTTAAGCGAAATTATCGATATCTAAATGTGGAATCATTTCAAAATAAACGCTATACACCAAATTATGGTGGTTAGAGGTCTAAACCTTAGGACAAAACGTAGTCGGCCTAATTTACTGCTTTATCTACAAGTCGACCACGTTGGATCCATGGCATCATTGAGCGTAGCTTTTCACCTACCTCCTCGACAGGATGATTACGTGCGACGTTTCGCATTTCAGTCAAATTAGATCTTCCAGTTCTGTTTTCATCCATCCATTCTTTAGCAAAAGCGCCTGATTGAATTTCACGCAAGATTTTTTTCATCTCATCACGAGTCTCTTGGGTAATCAACCTTGGCCCTCTTGTTAAATCGCCATATTCAGCCGTGTTAGAAATAGAATATCTCATATTTGCGATCCCTCCTTCGTAGAGGAGGTCAACGATCAATTTTGTTTCATGGAGGCATTCAAAATATGCCATCTCAGGCGCATATCCGGCTTCAACAAGAGTTTCGAATCCCGCTTGAATTAGCGCAGTTAGGCCGCCACATAAAACTGTCTGCTCGCCGAATAGATCAGATTCTGTCTCTTCGCGAAAATTTGTCTCGATGATCCCAGCTCGACCACCACCTATAGCTGACGCGTATGAAACTGCCACCGATCTTGCACTTCCTGTTGAATCTTGATGTATTGCTACTAAGCATGGCACTCCGCCACCTTCCGTATATGTAGATCGGACTAAGTGACCTGGCCCTTTGGGCGCTATCATTATTACGTCATTATCAGTTGATGGAACAATGAATTTGAAATGGATATTGAACCCATGAGCAAATGCTAGAGTTGATCCTGGTTTAATGTTTGGTGCAATCTCCGTTTCAAAAATTTCCGATTGAACTTCATCGGGAGCTAGGATCATAATGATGTCTGCTTCCGCCGATGCTGATGCTACCGACGACGTTTCCAGGCCGACTTGCGCTGCCTTAGCAGCGGAAGATGACCCCTCTCTTAGCCCAACTACAACCTCAACTCCGCTGTCCCGTAAGTTATTGGCATGAGCATGTCCTTGCGATCCGTACCCTATTATTGCTACTCTCTTGCTCCGAATTAACCCTTGATCAGCATCATTATCATAAAAAACTTCCATCTTACTTAATCTCCCTAATATGAATTTCACATCATTTTTTACTGAAATTCTATGGCTTCAATGATTTACTACCTCTGGCAATACCAGAGACTCCTGAACGCACTATCTCCATAATTTCAATCTCCCCCAACGATTCCATAAAAGCATCCAATTTATCACCAGGTCCTGTAAGCTCTATGGTATACGTTACATCAGTAACGTCCACAATCCTTCCGCGAAAAATATCAATTAATCTCTTAACTTCCTCTCTTGACTCACTTTTTGTAATGATTTTAGCCAGCAATAATTCCCTTTCAATGTGTGGCCCATCGGTCAAGTCAACTACCCTTACAACATCGACTAGTTTATTAAGTTGTTTGGTAATCTGTTCAATTATGCGGTCCGACCCCACTGTTACGATAGTCATTCGTGATAGCGTGTCGTCATCTGTCGGTGCCACCGTTAATGACTCTATGTTGTACCCACGGGCAGAAAAAAGTGCGGCGACGCGAGAAAGTGATCCTGACTCATTTTCTAGAAGAACAGAAATAATTCTACGCACCTGATTATGCGACCTCACGCGTCTTCGGGGTTTGTCCATCAGTATTTGGTTTCAAATGCATCTGATTATGCCCTGCACCAGCTGCAATCATTGGGTATACATTTTCAGTCTGATCAGTAACAAAATCCATAAACACTAAATCATTTTTCCTACTGAAGGTCTCTCTTAATGCACCTTCAACATCAGATGGATCTTCAATTCTAACTCCAGAATGACCAAAACTTTCGGCTAGCTTCACGAAATCAGGAAGAGCATCCATGTAAGAGTGTGAATATCTTCTATCGTAAAAAAATTCTTGCCACTGACGAACCATTCCCATGTATCGATTATTAAGATTGATAATTTTTATCGGTAAGTCGTATTGTTTACAGGTGGATAACTCCTGAATGCACATTATTACACTCGCTTCACCTGTTACACACGCTACTATTTCATTAGGAAAAGCTATCTGTACTCCCATGGCGGACGGCAATCCAAAACCCATTGTTCCCAACCCACCGGAATTAATCCACCTTCTTGGTTTTTCAAAACGATAAAACTGAGCTGCCCACATTTGATGCTGCCCAACATCGGAAGTTACATATGCTTCCCCTTGGGTTATCTCGCATAATTTCTCTATTACATATTGTGGTTTGATGACCTTTGGGTCGTAGTCATAACCAAATGAGTCGACATCTTGCCAACTCCTAATACGTTCCCACCATTTTTTCAACTCTTCTTCGTTCGTTCGTTTACTATTGTGATTATCGAGTAATGAATTTATCTCGGCGAGCACACTCTTTGCTTCTCCAACTATTGGAACCTCAACATTTACATTTTTTCCGATAGATGTTGGATCTGAATCAATATGAATAATTTTCGAGTTAGGAGAAAACTTTTTTAGGTCTCCAGTGACACGATCATCAAAACGAGCACCTACAGCTAACATTACGTCGCATTCATACATAGCCATATTTGATTCATAAGTACCATGCATCCCAAGCATGCCAATGAAAAGGGGGTCACTTGCTGGAAAACCACCTAATCCCATTAGAGTGTTGGTACAGGGGTAGCCAAGCAATTTGACCATATGCGTCAATTCCTTTTCAGCGTCCCCTTGGATCACTCCTCCACCACTGTAGATAACTGGTTTTTTTGCGCATAATAATAGATCTATCGCTTTCTTAATTTGCTTTTGATTTCCTTTTGCCACGGGCGAATAAGAACGCATGCTTATGGTTTTGGGGTATTCATAATTAGTTTTGTTTGCAGTGATATCCTTTGGGATATCTACAACTACTGGTCCTGGTCGACCTGTCGTCGCTATAAAAAATGCCTTTTTGATTACTTCAGATAATTTGGTTACATCTTTTACAAGAAAGTTGTGCTTAACACATGGGCGGGTCACTCCAACAGTGTCAACTTCCTGAAACGCATCATCACCAATTAAACTTGTGGGAACTTGACCTGTTAGTATCACCATTGGTATTGAATCCATATGCGCTGTTGCGATTCCGGTTACAGCGTTTGTAACGCCAGGCCCTGACGTAACCAAAACGACACCGGCACGGCCCGTCGCTCGCGCATAGCCATCCGCTGCATGAGTTGCTCCTTGCTCATGCCGAACTAGAATATGCTTCACCGCATCCTGTTTATAAATTGCATCGTAAATATGTAAAGCCGCCCCACCCGGGTAACCAAACACATACTCAACACCTTCATCCGCTAGGCTCCTAACAACAATCTCAGCCCCAGTAAGTTCCATACATCTCTCCTATGAAATACTTCGTTAGATCTGCATAAGACTAATCAAATTTTCAAACTTTATCTCCAACGGTCAAGTATATACGCCAATAATCTCCAGTGTAAATTCAGCTAGCACGCCAAATGGTAGTACCGTCACTTTTGTCCTCGAGAAGAATGCCTTGTTTTCGCAGGGAGTCTCGTATTTGATCTGCCTTATTCCAATCATTCATTCTCCTCGCCATTAGCCTCATCTCAATAAGACGCTCTATCTCTTTTTGGTTAAGTTTATTGGGTTCAAATTGGCCTGGATCATTTAAACCTTGAAGAAAATGTTGCGGATTCTGGTATAACAAACCCAGAATATTGCCCAAAACTGACATTTGGTCAGATAGGGCTCTTGCATCCGCCTGTTTGCCGGCATCCCATAGTCGATTAGCTTGTTTAGCCAAATCGAATAGAACAGAAAGAGCTTCTGGGGTATTCTGATCATCTGACATTGCTATGTGGAAGGAATTCCACTGTTGATTAATTCTAGTATCAGAACTATCTTTTGCGCCTGAAACTCCGATTTTGTCCAAAACTCGATAGAGTCGAATCAACCCTGCCCTTGAATTTTCAATTGCTTGATTTGAAAAATTTAACGGACTTCGATAGTGACTAGCAAGCATCATAAACCGAATAACTTCACCCATACGGGCCTGACTAATATCTTGCTTAAGGATTTCGCGAATAGTGAAAAAATTTCCAACCGATTTTGACATTTTCTCCGCATTAATTTCAACATATCCATTATGCATCCAATAATTTACAAATTTCTTTCCAGTATATGCTTCAGATTGAGCGATTTCATTTTCATGATGAGGAAACTTTAAATCCATTCCACCTGCATGAATATCAAATTGCCTTCCCAAACAACTCATTGACATTGCTGAACATTCTATATGCCAACCCGGACGCCCGCGCCCCCATGGTGATTCCCAGAATGGCTCACCTTTTTTGTGTGTTTTCCATAATACAAAATCTAGGGGATCATCTTTGTCTTCATTAATCTCAACACGAGACCCAGAAGAAAGCTGATCTAAACTACGTTTTGACAGCTTTCCATAGTCTTGGAATCTTCTGATCCTGAAATACACATCACCTGTTTTGCCTTGGTATGCAAAGCCTAATTCAACTAATTTCTTAATTAGCTCAATAATCTCCCTCATATACATAGTTGCTCGCGGCTCTTTATCAGGCTTCACAATGTTCAGAACCTTCTCATCTTCATGCATCGCACGAATAAACTGTTCAGTTATACCCTCTTCTTTTACCCCGAGCTCCTGCGCTCGAGATATAATTTTGTCATCAACATCGGTTATGTTGCGTGCATACGTAACTTCTACTCCTAGAGATCGGAGATAGCGCACGAGCACATCAAAAACAACTAAAACACGAGCGTGTCCAATATGACAATAGTCATAAACAGTCATACCACAGACATAAATGCTGATTTTCTCGGGTACAATTGACTCCAAGAGTTCTTTTCTTCCGCTAAGGCTGTTATAGATTTGAACTGGGAAATCGCCACCAATAGTATTTGAATTATTCATTTTGTTTAGGTTAACAAATTTTATGACAAACAAAAATGGTCAATCGCAGTTTTCTTTATTGCAACATAATAATCAATCTGTTGTGAGTTCGTCGATTATTTTTATTTCAGATTTGCATCTGACCACGCAAGACCCCGATATACTATTTAATTTCCGTAATTTCGCTGAATCTCTTGGAAATATTTCTAGCCTATATATATTAGGTGATCTTTTTGAATATTGGTTGGGTGACGATGCATCAGAAACCTTGGGTCATCAGGAAGTAGAAAAAGTTATCCAGAAACTATCAGAAATAGGCGTAAAGGTATATTTTATTCCTGGCAATCGTGATTTTCTTGTAGGCGAACAATTTGCATCCCGTACCGGTACTAAAATACTAAAGGACCCAACGATCCATGAATTTTTTGGCGTAAAATTTTTACTTCTGCATGGTGACACGCTGTGCACAGACGACAAGCAACACCAACAATTTAGATCTACAGTCAATTCTGCAGAATGGCAAACGAAGTTTCTTGAAAAATCTATCTCAGAGCGGGATCTATTGGCAAAATCAATTCGTTTTCGTAGCGATGAAAAAAAACGATACACATCTTCTGAAATCATGGATGTAAGCCAAAACACAGTTGATACCTTATTTAGTTCCACCAATGTCAATTTCATGATTCACGGCCACACCCATCGGCCACGTATACATAAATGGGAGATTAATAACGAGCAGTTTTTCCGGATTGTACTCGGTGACTGGTCTAATGGGCCAAGTTGGTTGTCAATATCCCACACAGGCATGAGCCTGCATCATGGCCAAAATTCAGAGTTCATCAGTTATGAGGAAACATAACCAGTCAATTCTGTCGAATCTAAATCGCTATCAACTTCATCACAGATGCTGACATAATTTTGCCGCCGTGACATCTTCACTGAGTCTAAATATTCTTCGGTAACATCTCCTGTAATATACCGACCAGTAAAGCATGATCCCTCAAAGTTTGTAATATCAGGATTGCCCTCTCGAACAGATTGTTCCAGATCATCAAGGTCTTGAAATATTAAATAATCTGCTCCGATCTCTCGACATATCTCCGTGGTGTTACGGTCATGGGCAACTAAATCTGATTCAATGGGCATGTCAATACCATACACATTTGGATATCTAACAGGCGGCGCAGCTGATGCAAAATATACGTTTGACGCTCCAGCATCTCGAGCCATTTGAATTATTTGACGTGATGTCGTTCCTCTTACGATGGAATCATCCACCAACAATACATTCTTTCCTCGAAATTCAAGTTCAATTGCATTAAGTTTTTGTCTTACAGATTTTTGACGTTGTATCTGCTCTGGCATAATGAAAGTTCGTCCAATATAACGGTTCTTTATAAAGCCCTCTCTGTATTTGAGATTCATTACATTCGCCATCTGTAGGGCAGCTGTTCGACTTGTATCAGGCACTGGAATAACAACATCTATATCATGCTTAGGCCACTCTCTAAGAAGTTTATTGCCAAGCTTCTCACCCATTCTAAGGCGACTTTTATAAACCGCAACATTGTCTATAGTAGAGTCAGGTCTCGCAAGATATACATACTCAAAAAGACAAGGAGCCAAGACTGGCTTTACGCAACATTGTTTTTTATGGATCTTCCTAGCTAGATCAATAAATACTGCTTCGCCAGGCTTAATGTCAACATCTACTTCATAGCCTAGTACATCCAACGCAACACTTTCGGAAGCGATCATTACCGAGGGTTCACCTTTCACGTCACGTCTACCAAGAATCAATGGCCTAATACCATAACCATCTCGAAACGCTAATATTCCGTAACCAACGATCATAACAACGACAGAAAAAGCTCCTCGGCAACGGGAGTAAACTGAACTTACAGCTTTAAAAAGATCTTCTGGCTCAGCTCGCAGTTTCTCATTGCCGATCGCATTGTGCAATTCGTGAGCGACAACATTAAGGAGCACCTCGGAATCTGATCCTGTATTTAATTGCCTTAAATCTTCCTCAAATAATGCTTGTCGTAACTCAGCTGCATTGGTTAGGTTGCCATTATGAGCAAGAGCTAATCCAAATGGTGAATTCACATAGAACGGCTGTGCTTCCGCCTTAGAGTCACTTCCCGCGGTAGGATAGCGAACATGTCCAATTCCGATTGTTCCAACAAGTTGTTCCATATGTCTTTGCTGAAACACATCGCGAACCAATCCTTTATCTTTCCTGAGATGAACCCTCGTTCCATCACAAGTTAAAATTCCGGCTGCATCTTGTCCGCGATGCTGTATAACAGTTAAAGCATCGTAAATAGCTTGATTCGCATATGGATGCCCAACTACCGCAATTATCCCGCACATATATTTTGCGCCGTATTTATTTTATTGACTATCGAAACCATTGTCTAATCTTACTAATTTTTATACCTTAGAATCTTTCGTCCAAGGCTTCTGTTGAATAGTTTTTTCGAAAATGAGCAGGATGGGATTTAGGTACGGCACTAATTCAGATTTGCGGTACCACTTTGTATCCATTGCGGGGGTTAATTGAGCTACAAATAGTAATAAGGTTGCAAAAACAAGGCCTCTAGCAAGCCCAAAAACTGCGCCCAATAATCTATTCATAACAGTCAGTCCTGAGACTCTGAATTGACTGTGTAATACCTTACTGACTATTGTCAAGGCGAATAAACTTGCTAAGAAAACTAATCCCAAACCCAGATAGTTACTAATTTGTTCGGATTTTACCCAAACAACTAAATAATCACCCACGCTAGTTCCATATTTCCATCCTAACCAAAACGATACCACCCACGCAATCAGTCCTAGAATTTCACGAATTAAACCTCTGATAATACCCAACAACAAAGAACCAGTTAATATAATAATTACGATTAGATCAAGAATATTTAAATCGGTCATAGATCCGCTTAAATATACAAACCATCCCGCAACTGTGTCCCACATTGAAATAACACTACTCGATGCTGATTCAAACAAAGAAGATTCATTCATGGATCAGTATTCATGTCTTTCAAGGCCATTTTTTAATTACCGGCGGAGTATTAGATCGCAACATAGCTTTAGTACCCTCTCTTAATGCATCTTCTTTTCTGCTAAATGGTCCAACCCAAACTCGAGTAACAGTACGGCCGTTGATGACAACTGTTTCTGATTGACCAGAAATACCATCATTTTCTAATTCCAGAATCAACTTTGTGGCATTTTCTTTATTCTCAAATACTCCTACTTGCGAAATCCATCCAGTGACTACCGCTTCTGAAACTGGTGACTTAATTTCAGGGTTAGTGTATTCAGGTAAATCCCCAGAGGTATAACGGGAAGCCTTACTGCTAGAAATATCCTCTAAATCATTTCTTTCTAAAAGCGGTTCTATCTCAATAATAGTATTGGTGCCTACCACTTCAGAGTTGATATTTTCTGAGTCCCCACCTTCGCTGTATTCTTCTAGTTTTTCGGCTAATATATCGCTTGGTTTGATGGCTGAACTAGAAGAGGAGTCATATCTTAAACTTCTATCCATAATCGGATCAGTGCCAGTCAAAACTCGTGGAAGTAGTATTACAGCAAGACCAATCAGCACAATAGCACCGACCAATCTATGTTTTAAATTAAATGTGTTGTCTAAACGATCAGTCATCTAAAGAGACACGTGCTTACTGTCAAGGTGAGCCATTATATCCCCTGCTAAATAGGTAGAGCCAAATACAACTATCCGATCTGATAATACCGCTTTTTTGCACGCACCGGTAAACGCATGATGTGGTGTCTGTGAAACCACGATATTTTTAATGCGTAAAGACTCCATAGTTTTCTTTAACTGGTTTAACGGCATAGCTCGCTCGTCTGATAATTGAGTGATATACCACATATCGATAACAGAAGAACAAATTTGTATAATTTCTTTTACAGGCTTATCTTTTAGCGCGGAAAACACGCCGAAAGTAGCCCCCGGAACGGGCTGAGCAGTTAAAAATTTACAAAGATTTTTGGCAGCTGATGGATTGTGCGCAACATCTATAATTATCTCGGGTTCCTTTTGTATGACCTCGAGCCTTCCTCTTATAAATTGCGATCTTAGTCCATTCTCTAACGCAATCCTCGATACTGGTAACTGGTTTTTGATTAATTTCAGAACAGCTATGACTCCCGCAGCGTTCATCAACTGATGCTCTCCTTTGACCTCTGGAAATGGTAATTTTTTTTCCTCTCCTTTCTCGATCAATTCCAAATTCTTAGGCACCCAATTCCAACAGTAATTAGCATATTCGAATCCATAATCAACACCATATTGCATATATTTACAGCCAAGGGATTGGGCTTTATTGATAACCGAATTTGGCGGACTCAAATCATTTATTACTACTTTACCACCAACTTTTAAGATCCCTGCCTTTTCGCAACCGATAGTTTCCCGATCATGCCCTAACCACTCTTGATGATCCATTGATATCGGCGTTATTAGAGTTATATCTTGATTTTCAGTATTAACAGCATCTAGCCGGCCTCCTAAACCCACTTCTAATATAGCTACATTAACTTCCTCTTCTTCAAATAAACATAAAGCCGAGATCGTACCAAACTCAAAATAAGTTAATGGAATTAAGCCTCTTGCTCGCTCTACTCTATTAAATGCATTTAATAATCTTTCCTCTGATATTTCAACGCCATCGATCCTTATTCGCTCTTGATATCTAACTAAATGAGGGGACGTGAAAGCACCAACCTTCACTTTAGAACGACAAAGTACTGACTCCATGAGCCCCACCGAAGATCCTTTAGCATTGGTTCCGGCAACTGTAATTACTATAGGTCGACGTTTTAACTTCAATATACGTTTAACTTCTCGCACTCGATCTAAATCAATATTCTTAGAGCGAGCATGTATGGTTTGTATGTAAGTTAACCATTGATCTAATGTTTTAGGGATCATGCGAGATGAAATTTTGATACAAATAGGCTTTGGTTTTTAACCAAACTTAGCAATTTTATAGCTCATGTGGCAATAGCTCTGATTTCGGAACGATATCTCTTCCAAATCCTAAGGTAATAA
Source organism: Acidiferrobacteraceae bacterium (assembly GCA_002721105.1). Next base: position 163,674 of record PBJL01000031.1, read on the forward strand.
TAAGTGAATGAATAAGTTTTCGTATTTCACGACGATCTACAATTCGATCAATTGCGCCATTCCCAAAGATAAATTCTGATTTTTGAAAGCCCTCAGGCAGCTGCTCACGGACAGTTTGTTCAATTACCCTGGGGCCTGCGAATCCAATCAAAGCGTCAGGTTCGGCGAAAACAAAATCACCTAACATCCCAAGACTAGCCGATACACCTCCCATTGTTGGATTTGCAAGGATAGAAAAATATGGTGTATTAGCAGCTTGTAGACGATTAAGCGATGCTGAAACTTTAGCCATCTGCATTAGCGATGTAATTCCTTCCTGCATCCGCGCGCCGCCGCTTGCCGTAAAGCATATCAGTGGTGCGCCACGTCTTAACGACCGCTCTACCGCTCGAACAAATCTCTCTCCTACTACTGAACCCATTGATCCACCCATATATTGAAATTCAAATGACACAGCCACTATGGGAATTTGTTCAAGAAAACCCTCTGCTGCTATCAAAGCTTCCGTCTCACCAGTGTTTTTTTTTGCTTCGATCAACCGGTCTCGATATTTCCGACGATCCCGGAATTTAAGATGATCGATAGAAGCAACATCCTGACCTAATTCGTGAAATATCCCACGATCAAAAAAAGATTCCAATCTAGCGCGGGCAGCTATAGGCATGTGGTGCCCACATTTAGGACACACATTTAGATTATGTTTCAGATCGGATGCATACAATACATCTGAACAACCCAAACATTTTTTCCAAAGACCCTCAGGGACGATCTTTTTATTTGATATCGGCCCCTTTATCTTAATCTTTGGCGCTCGTAATCGGTCGAACCAACTCATTAATCTACCCTAGTCATTTTATCTCTGAAGATAAAATCTGATCGCATTCTCGAACGGCCGCAACTAGATTTTTTACTTTATCTTGATCTTTAATTCCGGGGCTAATTTCTACTCCTGTACTTATATCTATGCCAAATGATCTAGTTATAGTTATTGCTTCTGCAATATTTAAAGGATTTAAACCACCTGCTAAGATAACCGGCTTCGATTTGCATTCAAAGACACGCTCCCATCCAAACGGCTCACCGGTTCCACCAACTTTATCTTTATGGTAGGCATCTAATAAAATCGCCTTTGCATTGGGGTGTGACTTGGCTATTAACTCGGGAGATATGTCGTGTTTCATTCGCAATGCTTTTATATAAGGGACACCGAATTGCTCACAATCTATAGCTGTCTCTTCACCATGAAACTGAAGCAAAGTTATAGGCATGTTTAACAACACTCGTTCTATCTCGTCCGGTTTTGCGTTGACAAATACCGCAACAGAGGCTACTAGGGCTGGAAGTAAAGAACAGATTTCTGCAGCAGTAGTGATGTCAACCGCTCTCGGGCTCTTGGGGTAAAACACTAAACCAATGGCATCAATTCCCGAATCAACTATCATTCGTGCATCGTCTGGTTTAGTAATGCCACAAATTTTGATTCTAGTTCTCAAATATCTGTACCTAAATTAAGCTGATTCCTTGTGTAATGAAAAATTGGAATTAATCGTGTGGCTTTCACCTATTCTACCAAAATCGAACATTTGTGCCGCAAGGTATGTTGTATTTGGATGGATAAGCTACGCTAACAAGATAGAGTCCATCCGGATCTGCAGTAACCCCTCCAGCTCCACGATTTCGACTTTCTAGGACTGTTTTAGCCCAAATTGGCTTCTCTTCTCCCGCGCCTATTGATAAGAGTACACCTACAAGATTTCTAACCATATGGTGGAGAAATGAACCTGCTTCAACATCAAACCAAATCCATTCATCTTTAGAGCTAATTTCAAGTTTTCTAAGATTTCGGACAGAACTTTTAGATTGGCAAGACGTTGCGCGATATGCATTGAAATCATGCTCACCGATGAGGTATTTAGCCGCTTCGCGCATGCGATAAATATCTAGTGTTCGATAATCCCATGTTACTCTACGATGGAGATATGTCGGCGCTACTGACCTGTTTAATACGATGTAACGATAAGTTCGACCCACGGCCGTGAATCGTGCATGAAATTCGGGTAGAACTTCAGACACTGATAATATCGAAACTGCTTTTGGCAATAACGTGTTTGCCCCTCTCAACCATGATAAAGGAGCTCTAACGTTTATACTTTCAAAGTGTGCGACCTGTTGTAGTGCATGAACTCCAGTATCCGTACGCCCAGCGCCAACTACATTAATATTATTATTCCCGACCTTAGAGAGAGCGTTTTCAAGTACATACTGCACGGTGGCAAGTTCTTTTTGCTTTTGCCAACCATAGAAAAAACTTCCGTCATACTCTACTGTTGCAACATATCTGATCGAATTTTTTTGAAGTGAATCCATATCGTGAAGATAGTGTATTGAAAACCCCCCAATTGTATACGTTTCGAGGTACACTTCGCCTATGGAATTCATTGCTTCACCAAGAAATTTGATATTTTTTATATTTGATCGGCACCCTAATAGGGTCATTCCAAAGACCAAAGCATCGTGAGTAGGGAAAAAAATAGTTCGCCATCAAAAACTTATCGAAGTGGACCAGATAAAACGGGCCACTTTGGTATTTATGGCGGCCGGTTTGTCGCTGAAACACTTATGCCTTTGATTCTAGAAGTTGAAAATGCATATCATGCCGCTACAAATGACTCACAATTTCAAGAAGAATTCGACTACTATGCAAAAGATTACATTGGTCGCCCGAGCCCACTATATCTTGCTGAACGTTTAACTAAAGAATTTGGTGGAGCTAAAATTTATTTCAAGCGAGATGAACTCAACCATACTGGCGCACATAAAATTAATAACACGCTAGGTCAAATTCTGCTCGCAAGAAGAATGAAAAAAACCCGAATAATTGCAGAAACTGGTGCCGGGCAACATGGTGTCGCAACAGCTACAGTTTGCGCACTTTTTGACCTACCATGTGTCATTTATATGGGCGAAAAAGATATAGAACGCCAATCACCAAATGTATTTCGCATGAAACTATTAGGTGCAGAAGTTATACCAGTAAAATCGGGCACTGGCACTCTCAAGGATGCAATGAATGAAGCTCTACGGGATTGGGTCGCGAATGTTAACGATACTTTCTATATTATTGGAACTGTTGCTGGCCCTCACCCTTATCCGGCTATGGTACGCGACTTCCAAAGCATAATTGGCAAAGAAACGCGAGAACAAATCCTTGACGTCGAAGGAAAACTACCAGATGCTCTTGTTGCCTGCATTGGAGGTGGCTCTAATGCTATGGGCTTATTTCATCCCTTTCTTGATGATGGTGTAGAGATCATTGGCGTTGAAGCAGCAGGATATGGTATTGAAAGTGGTAGGCATGCAGCATCACTGAGCGGCGGTCGTCCGGGGGTTCTACATGGGAATCGTACGTATCTTTTACAAAATTCTGATGGTCAAATTGATGATGCGCATTCAATATCTGCAGGGTTAGACTACCCAGGTATTGGGCCTGAGCATTCGTGGCTACATGACGTTAAACGAGTTAAATATGTATCAGTTACAGATAAAGAAGCCTTGGATGCATTTACACAATGCTGTAGGTTTGAAGGAATAATCCCAGCACTTGAGCCATCTCATGCTTTAGCTCATGTAAAGAAAATCGCCCCTGCAATGAACCATGATAAATTAATCGTCATGAATATGTGTGGTCGAGGAGACAAAGATGTATTTACTGTTGCATCCGCCCTAGGCCATGAAATTTAAACAGAAAGATTTTTAACATCGTGACAATTGACCGTCTGCAGAACAGATTTGACTTGCTTAAAAAAAACGGCCGTGGTGGTTTCGTTAGCTTTGTGACGGCAGGTGATCCAGACTTCGATACATCTTTAAATATTGTCAAATCATTGCCACAAGCTGGGGCAGATATTGTTGAGCTGGGCATGCCATTCTCAGATCCTATGGCTGATGGCCCGATTATTCAAGCGAGTAGCCAACGTGCACTGGCGTCAGGGATGAATCTAAGACATACTCTGAAATTAGTAGAGGGGTTTCGTCAAGATGACTCTGAGACCCCGATAGTACTTATGGGATACTTTAATCCTATTTACCAATATGGTTCTAATCGATTTATTGAGGATGCACTTAGCGTAGGTGTAGACGGGCTAATAATTGTTGATCTACCACCGGAGGAGGACGATGAGCTTTGTCATCCAGCACGAATAAGTGGTTTAGATTGGATCCGGCTAATCACGCCCACTACAGATTCGAATCGCATGCAATTGGTACTTAATAATTCAAGTGGTTTTGTATACTATGTATCAATCACAGGGATTACGGGAACCCAATCCATTAGCGCTAGTGCCATCTCAGATTCTATTGCTCAATTACGGAACGCTACAAAACTTCCAATCGCGGTTGGTTTCGGAATTAGTACTGCTGAACAGGTAAGCGCAGTCATAAAAAATGCCGACGCAGCTGTTGTGGGCTCTATATTGATACGTGAAATTGAAAAAGCTCTAAATATTAATCCGATATCGAAATCTGTACTCGTAGATGGCGTGCTCAACAGAGCCCATGAATTATCACAAGGTATCTTTTTATAAAACAATCGACTATAGCTACTTAATCACATTTAAAGTATCTTCTGCTTCAGTTCTTTGCGCTATATTTCCTTTGGTCTTAACTTCACGTAGTAGTTCACGAGCTTTTTCGTTCTGATCCATCTCTATATACGCTTTCGCTAGATCCAGTTTCGTCTCTAAATCTAGGTCATCGAAGTTATCATCGACATCATTGATAGCCTTCATATTTTTAGAGGATTTTTGGCGGTTAAGACTAAGGATAATTATGCCTGATATTACGCTGCCTGTAATAAAACCCACTGCCAACCAAAAATATATATTTATCGAGGGCGCCTCAGACACAATATTGCTTTTCTCCTCTTGACTAGATACTCGGGCACTGCCGCCGCTTTCTTGATCGAGAGTCGTACTATCATTGCGGGTCAAATGATTTTCTTGCAGGTTAATTTCGCTTGTTCGGTCTTCAATTCCGGTTGATGAGGTGATGGTTTCAATTTTAGTATCAAGTGACTCTAACGCCGCTGAATAGACCGCTGCCTCACGTTGCGCTAATGCTAATTCCATACCTTTTTCTTCAAGAATTTCGTCAGCTCTTTCTCTTTCTTTCTTTAGTTCTTCAATCTCGCGCTCCATGCTCTGATTCCGGGTCCGTTGAAATTTATTTTCAGCTTCTACTGACAGCATTTCTTTTCTCAATTCTTGCAACTGTTGGAATTCTGCATCCTCTTGACGTATATCACTTGCACTGATATCCGCGCGAGCTTGATTCTGTGAGACCGATTGCATTTCATCTAACGTAGTAGGGGCTTTATTACTGTCGTCAACTGACTCCATAATACTAGAAATAGTTTCGAGCAAACTACTTTTAGATTGCTCTAGTCGTTTAATATCTTTTTCTAACGATTTTCGAAACTCTGTTTCTTCTTTCTTAAGCTCGAAAGCTCGTGTTTTCTCAGCAGCAGATTCATCAAGCATTACACGCAGTCTTTCTATTTCTTTTTTTAGCTCATCAACCGTAGTGTTCATGAAGGCAATCGACGGATCGATTGGTTGCACGCTATGTTGATTTAACGTTTTCGGAAATCTTCTCAATCTATACTCTTGCCATTCAGCAACTTGCTGAGTATATGTTTCTATAGCTAGGATTCGGGACGTTAATTCGAATTCTTTTATACTTGGGATATCTATAAAAACTCCAGCACGCAGTAAATTCATATTTCCCTGAATAAAAGCATGGTCATTGTTTTTTAAGAGCGCATATAATTTTTGGTAAATACTTAATGGTGAACTAATAACCAATCGTTTGGCTATAATTATTAAATTTTCAGATTGTTCGACAGGACCATACGACGTATTAAGAGCGATAACCTTGAACTTTTCATCTATTGTTTTTTGGGACTCCTTTGGCATAGCCGAAAAAACTCGCACAGTGCCGGTATTTTCTTCTCCCATTGAACTAAGCTGTAGCAAATAGCTACTATAGACTTTTTTATCATCTTCTGAGATAAACACAGTAAACCCGACTACATCACTCAGTATGGGATTAACTGTCGAGACCACAATGACCGGAAGATCCTTATCGCTAATTTTTAATGAAAGATTGATGTCGGCGCTAGAAATTGGGAATCGCTCTAGATGTTCGGTTGTCATTAAACCATAACTAACGTCTTTAGTATTCTCTATTGACGCGCCAAGGATATTTAACTCAGCATAGAGAGGTTCGTTAGTTGAAGAAAACACAGTGATATCCCCTAAACCGATACCTCTCGCAGGTTCTGTAATCACCCAAAACATACCTATCACCATCGCAAATTTAATGATCCGCTTCATCGACACAAGGTAACGGTAAAGAAGCATGTTTTGGAGCGATACCTCATGAATAACCGTCAATCAATTAAAAACGTGTTCACTTATTTGAACCGCATTCAAGGCCGCTCCTTTCCTAATATTGTCAGATACTATCCACATGTTAATACCTGTATCACTAGAAATATCCTTACGTATTCTACCCACATATACTTGATCCGAATGCGCGCCATCAATAGCTGCTGTTGGGTAACCTCCAGGCCTTTGTTCGTCTATAACAGTAATGCCAGGCGAATCATTGAGTATTGCTCTGACTGTTGAAACACTGACAGGATTTCGTGTCTCAATATGTACCGCTTCGGAGTGGCCATAAAATACAGGAATCCGAACTGCAGTAGGGTTTACTAAAACAGTTTGATCTTCGAAGATTTTTGGGTCTCCAATACCATCTTCATTTCTTCCTTGGTATATCCGTTTTCTTGAAAAACATCTATATGTGGTATTGCATTAAAACCAATCTGAGTTTCGGTGCCATCTGCGATCAGTTTTTCACCCATCAAAATAGCCTTGGTTTGTTGTGATAATTCCTCTATTGCACGCTTACCTGCACCCGACACAGCTTGATATGTTGCAACATTAATACGTGCGATTCCTGCGACATCATAGATCGGTTTTAGCGCTACAACCATTTGCATGGTAGAGCAGTTAGGATTAGCGATGATACCGCGATGCGCTTTTAAGGCATGTAAATTTACCTCTGGAACGATCAGTGGGACCTCCGGGTCTAACCGAAAGTTTGATGTATTATCAACAACAATAGCACCCGCACTGACTGCTTTCGGTGCATACTGGGCTGAAATGCTTCCGCCTGCGGAAAACAAGGCTAAATCTACTTGCCTAAAGTCGAAGTATTCTAAATCTTCAACTTCTAACTGCATTGTGCCGGACTCAATAATGCGACCTACTGTCCGATGGCTCGCTAAGGCGAACAGACGATTAATCGGGAACTCACGCTCCATTAGAATATCTAGAAGAGCCTGACCGACTGCCCCTGTTGCCCCGACCACAGCTACATTAAACTTGGAATCCATTTTCAGTTAACTCTATTCGGATTTCTTAATCCTTGATATGTTGGATTGAAAAGAGCATCAGTTTATATCTTGGAAAAGCCATGGATACTGTGATTTAGCCTTATTCTCATACGTCTCAATTTCATCGCTAAATTGCAATGTCAAATCAATATCATCTAAACCATTTAGTAAACGATGTTTACGTCCCGGATCGATTTTGAAAATAAAAGACTCCTGATTAGCTAGGATAACCATTTGCTCAAGAAGATTCACAGTAACAATATATCCTTCGTTCAAGTTGGTTTCCGAAAAAAGTTTCTGAACTTGATCCTTTTCCAAAGTGATCGGCAACAAGCCATTTTTAAAACAATTATTATAGAAAATATCAGCAAAACTTGGCGCTATAACCGCTCTAATGCCATAATCACGTAATGCCCAAACTGCGTGCTCCCGGGATGATCCACATCCAAAATTATCACGCGCTAAAAGTATTTCAGCACTCTGATACCGCGGAAAATTTAACACAAAATCCTGATTAATCGCCCGCGACTTTCCTTCTTCGCCAGGCTCACCATGATCTAAGTAGCGCCATTCATCAAAAAGGTTATTCCCAAATCCAGTTTTTTTTATGCTTTTTAAAAACTGTTTTGGTATTATGGCATCGGTGTCAACATTCGCTCTATCCAGGGGGATTGTTATGCCGCTAAATGTTTGATATGGTTTCACAAGATACGCTCCGTGTTGCGTTCAAATGTCGACGAAATGGCCATTGAGTGCGGCGGCGGCGGCCATAGCTGGAGATACTAGATGTGTTCGTCCGCCTTGACCCTGTCTACCCTCAAAGTTTCGGTTTGAGGTAGATGCGCATCTCTCACCTACCTCTAAACGATCCGCATTCATTGCTAAACACATTGAACATCCGGGCTCTCTCCATTCAAACCCAGAATTAATAAATATTTTATCTAACCCTTCTTGCTCGGCTTGTCTTTTTACCAATCCTGACCCTGGTACTACAAGAGCAAGTTTGATACTTGATGCTACCTTTCCATTTTTTGCAATCTCAGCAGCTGCACGAAGATCCTCAATCCGACCATTTGTACAAGATCCTATAAAAATCTTATCAATTGCAATATCCTTTATGGGCGTCCCGGGGCTTAAATCCATATAGTCGAGCGCCCTGGCCCAATTCTCTTGTCGTATCGGATCTTCTTGTTTTGCAGGATCAGGAATAATACCATCGATAGCCGTTACCATCTCAGGGGAAGTGCCCCAGGTTACTTGTGGCTTAATGTCAGAACCGTTGAGGCTAACTTCAAGATCGAAACAGGCATCTTCATCGCTAACCATTGCTTTCCAATATTGAGTTGCCTGATTCCACAAACTACCTTTTGGGGCATATGGTCTTCCATGGATATAATTTATGGTTTTTTCGTCAACCGCAACTAGACCTGCTCTTGCACCAGCTTCAATCGCCATATTGCAGAGCGTCATTCGCCCCTCCATACTCAGCCTTTTAACAGCGGAGCCGTCAAACTCGATAGTAGAGCCTGTCCCCCCAGCAGTACCAATAGACCCTATGATTGCGAGAATCATATCCTTAGCTGTTACTCTTTCGTCTAAATTCCCATCTACGGTGATCCGAATGCTATCCATTTTCTTTACTACGAGACACTGGGTTGCCAAAACATGCTCAACCTCTGACGTTCCAATTCCGAATGCCAGCGCGCCAAAAGCGCCATGGGTAGCAGTATGTGAATCACCACAAACAATGGTCATGCCAGGTAATGTAGCCCCTTGTTCTGGCCCAATAACATGAACGATACCTTGGCGTGGATCATTCATATCGTACTCCGTGATTCCAAAATCGTTGCAATTCTTGCTTAGCAACTCAACCTGAATTCGGGAAACCGGATCGTCAATACCTAATGTGCGGTCAGTTGTAGGCACATTATGATCTGCAACTGCTAAGTTAGCTCCAGGTCGCCTAGGCTTACGCCCTGCCTCCCGCAGCCCTTCAAAGGCTTGTGGCGAAGTAACCTCATGAACCAAATGCCTATCAATATACAGTAGGCCTGTTCCATCTTCTTCCATACGTACAAGATGTTGATCCCATATTTTTTGATAAAGAGTTTTACCAGACATTACTCCGAAGCCTCCCTTGTGAGTCCTATCAGATTGTATCATGCCGACAACTCATTTCTTTTTTTAAAGAATTTGTTCATAATATTAGTCCGACAGGATATTCATGTAATATAGATGAAAGATCCACTGAATCTAAATTTCGAAAGCTACAGAATTACCTTTGTGAGCTATTTTGAAGCGCTAGAGACTAGCTTAGGGCTCATACAGATACCCCTCGATAAATTCGCAAAAAGTCCTAAAACTATCGTAAAAAACGATGGCCTGTTTGGGCCTTTGCCTCAACAGGTAGCGGTTGATATATTTAAGAATAACAGATGCCGAACTATGCGCTCGCCAATTTACCTCTTCCCAACTCTAGATGCACTTGGTGCACTTCACTGGGATTTAGAAGACAAAAAAAATGCAGATAAGGCTGCATTAGACTTCTTGGAGTCAATCGGCGAAGCTACTATATCAATACTCGAAGCTAATTAAGCTTTACCCTTAACGCTCTTCTATGTTTTATCGAATTGGTTATGGCCAACTCCACGATGCCGAAGGAAGTGATCAATTAGAACCAAAAGAAGCATTGCCTCTGCCACAGGTACAGCTCTAATACCAACACAAGGGTCGTGTCGCCCAGTTGTAACGATATCGGTAGGATTGCCCTGTGCATCTATTGTTTTACCGGGAATTTGAATGCTAGACGTTGGCTTTAAAGCGATACGTACGACAACATCCTGGCCTGTTGAGATTCCTCCCAATGTCCCACCGGCATTATTACTCAAAAAGCCATTTGGTGTGATTTCATCGCGATGCTCAGAGCCTTTTTGTCGAACACTATCAAACCCAGCACCGATAGACACGCCTTTCACTGCATTTATGGACATCATAGCCCGCGCGATATCAGCATCAAGCCGATCAAATATTGGGTCACCGAGCCCTATGGGTACGTTGCGAGCAATAATAGTGAGCTCTGCACCAATAGAGTCTCCTTCACGCCGGACTGCTTGAATAAGGTTCTCGAGTTCTTGAATCTTAGAAGAATTGGGGCAAAAAAATGGATTATCATCTACGGTAGACCAATCTAAAGGCTCGATATCGATCGGCCCCATTTTGGTTACTGCGCCCTGAACAACTATACCAGTATTTTGCTTAAGATATGTTCGCGCTATCGCGCCAGCAGCGACTCGCATCGCTGTCTCTCTCGCAGACGATCGGCCACCTCCACGATAATCCCGATGACCATATTTTTGGTGGTAAGTGTAATCAGCATGCCCTGGACGGAATGTATCTTTGATGGCCTCATAGTCCCGCGATCTCCCATCGATATTTCTTACCATCAGTCCGATCGGCGCTCCGGTGGTTTTACCGTCAAACACTCCTGATAATATCTCAATTTTGTCAGGTTCTCGTCTTTGGCTTGTATTACGTGATTTGCCTGGTCGGCGGCGATCTAAATCTTTCTGAATTACTTGTGGACTAAGGTTCAACCCTGCAGGACATCCATCCACGATGCAGCCTATAGAGTGGCCGTGACTCTCTCCATAGGAAGTTACTGAGAAAAGAACTCCGAATGTATTGCCTGCCATATTATCTCTTCATGCCCTTGGTAACGTTACCCCAGTTTGACCTTGATACTTTCCCTTTCTGTCCTTATAAGATATCTCACATTCGTCTTGGCTCTCAAAAAAGACGACCTGAGCAACGCCCTCATTTGCATATACTTTCGCAGGCAGTGGTGTCGTATTAGAGAATTCTAAGGTCACGTAACCTTCCCACTCAGGCTCAAACGGCGTGACGTTAACAATAATTCCGCATCGGGCATAGGTCGATTTACCAAGACAAATGGTCAATATATTTCTGGGTATTCGGAAATATTCTATGGTACTTGCAAGTGCGAAAGAATTAGGTGGAATAATACATACATCCCCCATAAATTCGACAAAGCTCGACTCATCAAACGCCTTAGGATCAACAACCGCTCCATTTATATTTGTAAAAACCTTGAACTCATTTGAACATCTAATATCGTATCCATAACTTGATGTGCCATATGAGACAATATTTCTACCATCAACCGTAGAAACTTGATGCGCCGCAAAAGGCTGTATCATTCCGTGCTCTTCCGCCATTTTGCGGATCCACCTATCAGATTTAATCGTCAATTTTTCCGGCCAGTTTCAGTTGTCCTGCACTACAATTGAAGGAAAAACATCACTGTAATCTTTTTTACGTATGGCTAATCTACCTGCTGCTTTTCGAGCTATTTCAATATAAATCTGAGCCAATCTCCCCTCTGGCTCGGAAACCACTGTAGGGCTACCGGAGTCAGTTCCTTCTCTAATACTACGAGCAAGAGGTATATCACCAAGATAATCAATGCCATATTGTTTTGCCATCCTGGAACCACCGCCTTCACCAAAAATATGCTCTTCATAACCGCATTTGGTGCAGATGTGTGAGCTCATATTTTCAACGACGCCGAGCACAGGGATTTCTACTTTTTCAAACATTTTATAAGCTTTTTTTGCATCTAGAAGAGCTATATCTTGAGGTGTAGTAACAATAAGTGCGCCAGACACCGGCACTCTTTGAGCAAGAGTCAGTTGAGTATCTCCGGTTCCAGGCGGTAGATCAATTATCAAATAATCAAGATTATCCCACTGTGTATCATTCAAAAGCTGCTCTAGCGCCTGCGTAACCATTGGGCCACGCCAGATCATTGGTGTCTCCTCATCGATCAAAAAACCTATAGACATCGCCTGGACTTCGTAACTAACATGCGGTTCAATAATTTTACCATCAGGAGAATGTGGTTGCCCTGATATCCCAAGCATTCTTGGTTGACTGGGTCCGAAAATATCGGCATCAAGAATACCTGTTCTAGCTCCTTCTGCAGCCAGTGCTAGAGCTAAATTGACCGAGACCGTCGACTTTCCCACGCCTCCCTTACCGGACGCAACCGCGATAATATTTCGGACCCCCGTAATAGGATTTACCCCCTTTTGAACTTCATGCCCAACGATTTCGGTTTCGATCGTAACCGTAGCTTGATCAAGACCGTTAATACCTTTTGTCGCTTCAGCAATGTGAGTCTTTAATGTTTCATTCCATGATGAAGATGGGTAGCCAAGCACCAATTTAATCTTTGCAACACCATTCACAGTTTCTATTTCCGCGACTTCTCCAGACTCAACCAGATTTTTCCCAGTATGAGGATCTACAACACTCGAAAGAACATCACGGATCTCCTGGTCAAGAGAGTCGGCCTTATTTTTGTCTGCTAGTCCTTTGTCCACTACATTTTCCCTTTGAATGCTACTCTTGTGAGGCTCAATTTTATCATAGAGGAGAGGTCGAGCATCCATGTTATTGGGCTATAATGTTTGAATAATTGGCAATAAGACTTTTCTTAGCCATAAAGTGCAGGTCAATAACTAACGTTTTTCAAAACAAACTAGCATTTTGTAATAGATGTACTCTTAAATCGGTGGAGCAGATAGATAAATGACTGGCGATAGAAAGAAAATATTGATGACTAGCGCGTTACCCTATGCCAACGGCCCAATTCACATTGGTCATTTAGTTGAATATATTCAAACTGACATATGGTCAAGATTCCTTAGATACCAAGGCCATGATGTTTATTACGTGTGTGCAGATGATGCTCATGGTACACCAATCATGCTACAAGCTCGAAAAGAAGGAATTAGTCCTGAAGAGCTTATCCAAGAAACAAAAAAGCAGCATGAGAGCGATTTCAAGGATTTCCATATACGTTTTGACAATTACTACACCACTCATTCGCCCGAAAATAAATTCTTCGCAGAACATATATATAATTCGTTGTTGAAGAAAGGACACATAACTAAACGGAAAATACAACAACTTTACGATACGAAAGAAGCTATTTTTCTGCCTGATCGCTTTGTTAAGGGAGCCTGTCCCGCTTGTAACGCTGAAAATCAATATGGGGATAATTGTGAATCGTGCGGTTCAACTTATTCTGCTACCGAGTTACTGGATGCAGTTTCGGCCCTCTCTGGTGAAAAGCCAACCCTGCGGGATTCTGAACATTTCTTTGTAAAGTTAGCAGATTTTGAATCGATGCTGAAGAAATGGACTCATACGTCTGGGCGACTTCAAAAGGAAGTGAAAAACAAACTTAATGAATGGTTCGATGCTGGTCTCAGGGACTGGGACATATCTCGAGATGCCCCTTATTTCGGATTTCAAATTCCTAATGAATCAGGAAAATATTTTTATGTTTGGCTAGATGCACCGATTGGATATATGGCTAGCTTTAAAAATTTATGTAATAAGACTGATCTAATTTTTGAAGACTATTGGAATGAAAAATCAGACGCTGAACTCTACCATTTTGTAGGTAAAGATATTTTTTATTTCCACACGTTATTTTGGCCTGCTATGCTAGATAGTGCTGGTTTTAGAAAACCCACATCCGTATTTGTGCATGGCTTTCTTACTGTTGATGGCCAAAAGATGTCTAAATCCAGAGGAACATACATCTCCGCACGCGCTTATCTGGAACATCTTGATCCTGATTACCTGCGGTACTATTTTGCCTCAAAACTAAGCAGTCAGGTCGAAGATCTCGATTTGAATCTAACTGACTTCATGCAAAAAATAAATTCTGATTTGATAGGAAAAGTTGTGAATATTGCAAGTCGTTGTGCAGGCTTTATAACTAACAATTTTGATTCTTTACTTGCTTCCGACATCAATTCCGGCGATCTTTATGATGAATTTTTGCAAGGAAGAGAAAAGATAACAATTGCATATGAAAATAGAGAGTTTAGTCACGCGATGCGTGAAATAATGACGCATGCTGATCAAGCAAACCAATATCTGAATGATAAGAAACCATGGGTTCTTGCAAAACAAGATGATAAGAAAACGGAACTCCACGAGGTCTGTACTATGGGGCTTAATTTATACCGATTTCTTATTACCTGGTTGGGTCCCGTTGTGCCCGATTTATGCAAACGATCAGAGGCTTTTCTCGGTACAACTGTTAGTTCACCGGGAGATTGGATTAAACTAGATTCACCTTTACTTGATCATAAGATTAACAAATTCACTACTTTACTCAATCGTATTGAGAAAAAGCATATCGAGAACATGATTAATACCTCAAAAAATGGAGCAGAGAAAAATAGTGCCGAAAAGACGGAATCGGATAACCTCGCTGAACAAATCACAATCGACGAATTTTCTAAAATTGATCTTCGAATCGGCTTAGTCTTAAGTGCAGATCATGTTGATGGATCAGAAAAACTGCTGAAACTTGAACTCGACATTGGCTATGAAAAAAGAACAGTCTTTGCAGGAATTAAATCTTCATATAAGCCCGAGAACCTAATTGGTCGGCAAGTAGTTATGGTAGCTAATCTTGCACCTAGAAAAATGAGGTTTGGAACCTCTGAAGGCATGGTTCTTGCTGCCTCTAACAGTAACGATGTCGATAGTGTCTTCGTTATCGAGACTAGCGCTGATGCAAAACCCGGAATGCGTGTCCGCTAAATTGAATTTAATCCGTGAATTTACAATTTGAGAACCTAAAAAGTTTATTTGATATTCCAGATGATGTAACATATCTAAACTGCTCTTATATGTCACCGATGCTAAAAAACGCGTTGGAAGCAGGTATAGAAGGCCTAAAATTAAAGACTCGCCCCTGGTCGATACAGTCACACGATTTCTTTTCGGTAACAGAAGAGGTTCGTAGTCTTGCGGCAAACATAATCAATTGCGATCCTCATGACATTGCATTAATTCCCTCAGCGAGCTACGGTCTCGCTACTGCGGCAAGTAATCTCTCTATTGCAGACACAGAACAAATTATCGTACTAGAGGAAGAATTTCCTTCCAATTTTTATGTATGGCAAGAGCTATCTAAAGTTTCGGGGGCGTCCTTAATAACTGTACCTCGGCCAACAAATAGCAGTTGGACGGAAGCAATTATATGTATGATAAATCAAAATACAAAGATAGCCGTTCTCCCACATTGTCATTGGACAGATGGATCTTTAATCGATCTAGAATTAATTGGCAAACATCTTCGGAAACATGATGCAGCTCTAGTAGTGGATGCCACTCAAAGTCTTGGCACAATGCCCTTTGACGTAACACGCGTCCAACCTGATTTTTTGATCTCAGCGTGTTACAAATGGCTTCTAGGGCCTTATTCAACAGGCCTCCTCTATGTATCACAAAAATATCAACAAGGAACTCCAATTGAGTTCAACTGGATAAATCGAGCAAATGCGCATGATTTTAGACATTTAACTTCTTATCAAACTAGTTATGCTGAGGGTGCTCGACGTTACGACGTTGGCGAAAGAGCAAATTTTGCTCTCCTGCCGGCCCTTATGGTCGGGCTTCAACAAATAATTGAATGGGGCATTGAATCAATTTATGAAACAATTTCACACTTAACAAACGTCGCCGCTCAACAAGCAGAAATACGTGGCTTAGCAGTTACGAAGAAAGAAGCTCGAGCCGGCCATTTTTTTGGTATTCAATTGCCATCTAATACGCCTGACAATTTAACGAGGCAACTAAGTGAACAAAATATATTCATTAGTATTCGGGGTAACTCACTTAGAATTACCCCTCACGTTTATAACTCGGAACAAGATCTAGAAATTCTGTTTAAAGCATTGGATCGCATTAAATGGAAACATGATTTTAGACTTTAGTTAATGAAACATATTAGCAAAAGAAATCAGATGCTTGTTGCAGAAGTCGATTCCCTACTCCCGCAAACACAGTGTACAAAATGCGGCTTCCGCTCTTGCATGGCTTATGCCGAAGAGATTATTAAATCTAATACCCCGATAAATCGGTGCCCCCCTGGCGGCAAGTCAACCATTCATAACTTAGCAACACTATTAAACCGCGTAACTGCCCCTTTAGACCCTAATTGTGGATCAGAATCTGTATCGAAATATGCTTTCATCGATGAATCGGCCTGCATCGGGTGTGCACTTTGTATTAAAGCATGTCCAGTTGATGCCATCATAGGTGCGCGAAAACTTATGCATACTGTTCTTACTAGTGAATGCACGGGTTGCGAATTATGCATTGAGCCCTGCCCCGTGGACTGCATCGAACTAATAGCTAAAGATGATTCCGATGGATTAAACGAAAATATACATATAAGTAGAGCAAACAATGCGCGAAAAAGATTTAATAGAAAAATCAAACGAAATAATCAAAAACGAGGTGAGTCAGTAAGTCCTAATCGTATGGAAATGAAGAAGGATATACTCGAAAGTGTCAAACGAATACAATCAATAAGAGAAAAAAGAAGGTATACCGTTCCTGATCGAAAATTAAAATGAATCGATATCAAGTTAAACGGATATTTGAGATTTTGAGTAACTCCATTTCGAATCCAACAACAGAGTTGGAATACTCCAACCCATTTGAACTGCTTATAGCAGTTATTTTATCAGCACAATCTACTGATATAGCCGTCAATAAGGTGACAAAAAAACTTTTTTCTGTTGCTAAAACTCCAAGTGAGATACATGACTTAGGTTTGCAAAAACTAAAAATGCTAATTAAAACAATCGGACTTTACAACACTAAAGCTCAAAATATACTACGTACCTGTTACATCTTAGAGCAACGATATGCTAACTGTGTGCCAAAAGATCGGGCTGCATTAGAGGCGCTTCCCGGGGTCGGTCGCAAGACCGCTAATGTAGTCTTGAACACAGCTTTTGGCGCACTAACAATCGGTGTAGATACTCATATTTTCCGGGTTTCAAATCGAACAGGTTTGGCAAATGGAAAAAATGTATACGAAGTCGAAAAGAAACTTTTAACAGTTACTCCACATAAGTATATTAAAGACGCTCACCATCTGTTACTTTTACATGGACGTTATGTTTGTACTGCTAAAAAACCACATTGTACTGTTTGCAAAATCAATCGTTACTGTGACTACTATGACAATTTTAACGCTGAACGTAAACTTAATAAATCCTAAATTGTTCTTTGTCGATTCACTTCGAATAAAGCAACTCCGCTAGCGACTCCAGCATTCAGGCTTTTGAGTAACCCGGAAGTTGGTATCGAAACTACTTGATCACATTTTTTTCGAGTTAGTTGTCTTAGTCCCTTTTCTTCGGATCCAATCACTATAGCAATGGGAGATGTTAGATCGGTATTATATAAACTAGAGGAAGAATGCTCATCTAACCCAATCAACCAAATACCTGCATGCTTCATAGCGTCTAACATAGGAGCCCAATTGCTCTCCTCAAAGACCGGTGTAGCCATTGCACCACCCGCGGACACTCGTATAGCAGTTGAATTTAAGCCACACCCCTTACTCTTTGGGATTACAACGCAGTCTACTCCTGCTGCTGCTGCGGTTCTTAAACAACTACCCATATTAGCTGGGTCGTTTAGATTGTCCAAAATTAATATAAAAGGGAGTCGCTTCGTTTTAACAAAAGAAATAACTCCTTTACGCACGATTGCTCCTGATCCCTTCCCAATAATTCCCTGATGCCTGACTCCATGAACTCTTGAATCAAGATCATTTTTATTAGTGACTGTAACGGTTACGTTGAGTTTATTAGCTAATTTAATTAGCGATGTTACTCGCTTATCTTGTCGATTTCTTGAAACAAATATCTCAGAAACTCGATTATCTGTTAAAGCCTTTTCTAACCCATGGAATCCACAGATGTAATATTCATCTTTTGTCATAACATTTAAAAAATATTTTGTTAAATTGCTCCAAAGAATTAGCTTTTATCTCGCTTAATACTGGATTTTATATTGTCTCTGATTATTCTACTATCACCATGTGATTGAAACATTGAATTGCACAAATGTAGGATATTGTTTTCACGTTGCGTAGGAATTTCTACTGATGCTGTATTGACATGGATGTTACTCAACCGTTATGTTTCGGTTATGTTCATTCGGCCTATCTAACTCATAGATTCCGGGAATTTAAATATCCCATGCCCAGGTGGCGGAACTGGTAGACGCGCTAGCTTCAGGTGCTAGTGGGGGCAACCCCGTGAAGGTTCGAGTCCTTTTCTGGGCACCACTGAGTTAGTTGGTTTGTGAAAAAGCCTTTATTTGGACAGAATATTAGCGTGATGTTTAACATGGTCACCAATAAAAGAGGAAATAAAATAATAACTATGGTCATAGCCTGCTTGAAAACGAAGGTCTAGGATTATGTCTGAATCGAGAAAAGCAGAGCTCAACGCCTCAGGCATTAGTTGTGTCTTTAAAAAGGGGTCGGCATCACCCTGATCAATTAAAATAGTTCCATCAAAGCTAGATTTCTGAGCTAAGTGACAAGCGTCCCAGAGCGCCCAACTACTGCGCTGAACTCCGAGATAACTACTAAAAGCCTTTACTCCCCATGGGCTCATTGAAGGATTGCCAATTGGTGAAAATGCAGAACAGGAACGAAAAATATCGGGCCGCTTTAAAGCGCAGAGTAGAGCGCCGTGCCCGCCCATAGAATGGCCTGTCACTCCTAACCTCGAAGAATCTCCACCCAATTCAGCTATTACGATTTTAGGAAGTTCGGTCGTAACATAATCAAACATTAAATAATGATTAGACCAGGGCTGTTGGGTTGCATTAATATAAAATCCTGCCCCTGAGCCAAAATCATAGTCGTCATCTTCACCGGCTAGTCCTAACCCGCGCGGTGAGGTATCAGGCATCACAAAAAGAAGGCCGTGATCCGCAGCAAACTTCTGAGCACCAGCTTTCTCGGCTACATTGGCCCATGTGCAAGTTAAACCTGATAAGTAAAATAGAACTGGCTTGTTACCTGTCCTGCTAGGTTCAGGGTCATAGATAGCAAACTCCATGTCACAACTAGTACTGATACTAGAGTGACGAAATACTCTTTGTATGCCTCCAAAACTTTTTACCTCGTTTATGCACTCCATTCGATGTTATTCCTCGTAATTAGAATGTCACAACGCTACGAATAGACTTGCCCTGATGCATCAGATCGAAAGCGCTATTAATTTCCTCAAGGGGCATAGTATGAGTAATTAACTCATCAATTTGAATTTTGCCTTCCATATACCAATCAACAATTTTTGGCACCTCGGTGCGGCCCTTAGCTCCACCAAAAGCAGTGCCTCGCCAGTTGCGCCCGGTCACTAATTGAAAGGGCCGAGTGGATATTTCAGCTCCAGCGGGAGCTACACCAATAATTATGCTAGTACCCCAGCCTTTATGACAACATTCTAAGGCTTGACGCATCACATCAACGTTACCGATACACTCAAAAGTATAATCGGCACCGCCATCTGTCAAGTTAACTAGATAGGGTACAAGGTCACCTTCTACTTCCGAAGGATTTACAAAATGGGTCATACCAAATTTTTTTCCTAAGCGTTCTCTGTCAGGGTTAAGATCTACACCAATAATTTTGTCGGCTCCTACGAGTCGTGCGCCTTGAATTACATTAAGGCCTATACCACCTAGGCCAAAAACAATAACGTTTGCCCCTGGTTCAACTTTTGCAGTATTAATAACGGCACCTATTCCGGTAGTAACACCGCAACCGATATAGCAAACCTTATCAAAGGGTGCATCCTTACGAATTTTTGCCAAAGCAATTTCAGGGACAACCGTGTAGTTAGAAAAAGTCGATGTTCCCATGTAGTGAAACAATTGATCACCGCCCAAAGAGAAACGGCTACTTTCATCGGGCATTAACCCACGGCCCTGTGTTTCACGAATAGCTTGACAAAGGTTAGTTTTCCCTGAGGTGCAATAAGCACAGGTACGACATTCTGGCGTATAAAGGGGAATTACATGATCACCAGGAGTTAAAGAAGTAACGCCCTTGCCAACCTCAACTACAATTCCGGCACCTTCATGACCAAGTATCGCCGGAAATAATCCCTCTGGATCATCACCTGATAAAGTAAAAGCATCAGTGTGGCAGACGCCGGTAGCCTTTATCTCAACTAAAACTTCTCCCTTGGAAGGGCTATCCACTTGTATAGTTTCGATGCTTAGCGGTTTACTAGCTCCACTCGCTACTGCAGCACGACTTTCGATCATAGTTCCTCCTCTTTAAATTATCAATAATTTCACATTAAAATAATAATAGCGACAAAGTATAAGTTATACAGCACTATCCATGCTTTTATTTAACATTATCAGCTTCAATAACCTCTAAAAATTCATTAATTAGATTGTTAGGTGCCGCAACGATATGTTCTTGTCCAGGGAAACGACCTTGTTGCACATCATTGATAAATTCTCTAAAACCATTGACCCTCTCTTGTTGCATTCTTTGTTTCATTTTGTAGAGCGTCCGATATTGCTTGGAATGCCTCGGATACGGTGGTGGATTATTTCCGAGCACATCATCAGCAAACAGAAACTGTATATCTCCCCCACTTCCTGCGCCGATAGACGAGGTCAGTAACATCGTTCTTTGGCTAATCTCTCTGAGTAAGTTGTCTGGTATAACTTCTACTTCTACTGCATAAGCGCCACAATTCTCGAAGGCCTTAATCTCTTGATAAACGTTTATAGCTTCTTCCAACGTTTTACCCACTGCGCTCAAACCACCAGTCCACGTACTTTTCCTCGGCACCAAACCAGCATGTCCTTGAACTGGAACGCCGGCTTCCGTCGCTGCTTCAATAAAAGACGGGCTCCACTGACACATGATCGCATCCGCACCAATTTCCATTGCCTCATAGGAGAGTCTCACGGCTTCCACTTTGCTTGCCGCAGCTACCAATGGTACGGAAAAAGACATAAACGTGTTCGGAGCAGCGATTCTAATTGCAGCCGCCATAGCAGGCTCTTTTGGATCAAAACGAACTTTCATTGTATCAATTCCTGCTTCCTCAGCTGCCGCAGCCTCTTCTGGTGTAAGCGGTAACGTTTCAACTAATATATTTTTGCCTTTCTGTTCGCGCAAACTTTTTATGGTATGGTTGCGTGTTCCATACTTTCCTCCTAATGTCATAATTCGTTTCAAACCCCGCTTTTTCACATCTCTCGGCGGGATACCTCCGTCTCCTGCGACATGACTTGCCATAATGCTATTCCTTCCCTTTTAAACAATTACTCAGTAAAAGGTATATCATATTCCGGTTTTCAACCGTAAACTAGTAAAGTTTTCAGGACCTGTAAAAATCCCAACATCTAAGCGTATTAGATTTCAGTAAATACTATATATTAATAAATCTAACTGCTAGACCTATACCTATCTTTATGTTTATTCAACTGACATCTATTTTCTAAAGGAGAACTTATATAATGATTCGATTGACAGTTTTATACAATTTAAAACCGGAAGTTAATGAACAAACTTTTCTCGATTGGCGTTTAACAGAACATCAAGAATCGAACAGCTCGATGGAAGGTGTAAGTTATACTGACTTTACACTTAACGATGAAGCTTGGCCCCAAAATGATTCTCCTCGTTATAGATTTATGACAACAGCAATTTGGCCTGATATTGAAACATTTAACAAAGTTTTTTATGATTCGGATTTTCAGGCGACCCTTCAAAAAGGGGTGGAGGACAAATTGGCTGATTATACGTTCCTGATCGGTGAAATTCTTTCAGAATCAAAAATCGATTAATCCTAAACAATTAGATTATTTTTAAATTCTAGCCAACTTAATGCAACGGATTTCGGAGGATTATAGTATCCTTGCGATCAGGCCCCGTCGAGATAATTTCAATTGGCACACCTACTAATTCCGATATTCGATCTAGATAAGCTAAAGCGTCTTTTGATAGATGATCCCAGTGCCGCACCCCTGACACTGGCTCCTTCCAACCTTGCATTGTTTGATACACTGGCACACAGGAATGAATTTCATCTTGTGTCGTGGGCATAGTATCAACGCGTTTACCATTGATATCATACGCGATACATATATTTATTTGTGATACATGATCCAGAACGTCTAGTTTAGTTATACATAATGATGTGACGCCGTTAAGCGAACACGCGTATTTAGCGCTTACTGCATCGAACCATCCGACTCTTCTAGCTCTTCCCGTAGTGGAACCAAACTCGTTACCAACTTTAGCAATAAGTTTGCCAGTCTCATCTTCCAGTTCAGTTGGAAAGGGCCCGCCGCCAACACGAGTAACATATGCTTTCGCTATGCCTAGCACTTCACCTAAATGTCTGGGACCAATTCCACTGCCAATTGACGCCGCTCCAGCAACCGTATTGGATGATGTGACAAAAGGATATGTGCCATGGTCAATATCCAACATTACGCCTTGCGCTCCCTCAAAAACGATAGGGCCATCATTTATAATTGATTGTAATGTAGTCGCGACATCAGAAACTAGGTGACTAAGTTGTTTTCCAAGCGAAATACACTCTGATACAAGCTCCTCAACATCAATCGCTGGTCTATTGTAATATTTTTCCAACATAAAATTATGATATTTGCACGCCTCTACAAGTTTTGATTTGCAAATGTCTGCATCTAATAGATCTATTATTCGCAAGCCTCGACGAGCGACTTTATCCTCATAGGAGGGGCCTATGCCACGACCGGTTGTCCCAATAGCTTTTTTTCCTAGAGCTTCTTCACGCGCATTATCAATCGCAACATGGTAAGGTAGTACAAGTGAGCAGTGCCTGCTGATATTTATACGTGACTCAGTTTCTATTCCCAGTTTCTGCAATAAACTAATTTCCCTCAAAAGTTCTTTTGGAGACACAGCTACCCCATTACCTATAAAGCATTGAACACTTTCATGCAAAATACCGGATGGAATAAGATGTAGTACTGTTTTAGTACCATCTACAACTAGCGTATGACCAGCATTATTGCCACCTTGGAAACGAACAACCGCTCTGGCCTTCTCGGTTAATAAATCAACAATTTTACCTTTGCCTTCGTCGCCCCATTGCATACCAACTACGACTGCATTATTTGCCAAAGATAAATCTCCTTTCCTGGATCATGGTGCCGCTAAAGGAAATGGATATCAAAATTACAAATATTTTCATATCAGATACAATAAAAGGACGCCGAATACCATGCAAATAGCACCACCAACGCGGATTCTACTTTGACTAGTTCTTGATACTATATCGAGCATGTTTTTGTAACGCGAGGGACTCACGAACGGTAAGAGTCCCTCAATTATAAAGACTAGGGCAATTCCAATGCCCAAATCTCCCCAGTTCATCTACAGAATAAACTCAAGGTTGGGTGCCGGGATTCGCATTATTAAAATAACGGAAAAATTCAGATTTAGGCTCGATAACCAAAAGATTCGAAGGATTATTAAAGGTATTTCGGTACGCACTAAGGCTCCGATATAAACGATAAAATTCTCTATCTTGATTAAATGCATCCGCATACACTTTAGTAGCCATTGCGTCTCCCGAGCCCCGTATTTCCTGGGCATCCCTATTAGAATTGGCCAGGATAATTGCACGTTGTCGATCAGCATCCGCTCGAACTCTCTCGGCGGCTTCTGCTCCACGCGCTCTTAACTCGTTTGCTACCATTGAACGCTCTGCTTCCATTCTTTGATAAACTCTTTCGCTAATAGCGGCATCTAAGTCCACTCGCTTAAGCCGTACGTCAATGACTTCGATACCAAGCCCAGATGTTTCTTTATCTATTGACTGCCTCACTACATTCATGATTTCAACCCTATCTCCGGAGATAACTTGGGTCACATTACGTTTACCAAACTCACTTCTCAATGAATCATTAACACGTTGAGATAATCGATTTCTCGCATTCGCAGGAAGTCCTCCAAGAGTCGTGTAATATGTGAAAGAGTCTTTTACTCTCCATTTCACGAAGGAGTCCACAATGAGGTTTTTCTTCTCTTTCGTTAGGTAGCTTTCTGGCTCTGCGTCCATTGTTTGGATGCGGGCATCGAATTTCCTGACGTTATTGATAAAAGGCACTTTGAAATGAATTCCAGGCTGATCATCAGCCCGCACTATTTCTCCAAACTGGAAAACAATCGCTTTTTCTCTCTCATCTACATAGTAGATAGATGATGTGATTACAATAAATGCAAAAACCACCAAAATTAAACTTGATAAGCCTCTAGCTTTCATTAGTCCCTCCCCCCGCGATCAAACTCTCGAGATCCTGATGCACCTGACGAACTAGAACCTTGAGTAACGATACCGCTCTGGTTATCCGCGCCAAAGTCATCTGACGATGATTGTCGTTGCTTTATCAATTGATCCAGAGGTAGGTACATAACATTATTGCCCTCTGAATTTTGATCAATCACTAATTTAGTCGATCTACTCAAGACATCCTCCATGGCTTCGAGATAAAGGCGATCACGAGTAACGTTAGGCGCACGATTGTATTCCTCTAACACTTGTAGAAATCGGGACGCCTCACCTTGAGACGTAGCAATCACCCCCTCTTTGTACGCCTCCGCTTCTTGAACCAATCTCGCTGCGGCACCACGCGATTTAGGAATTATGTCATTAGCATAAGCTTCTGCCTCATTCTTAAGTCGCTCTTCATCCTCGCGAGCTCGAACTGCGTCATCAAATGCATCTTTTACCTCTGCTGGCGGTTGTGCATTTTGCATTTCAACAGCTCTAACAGTTATACCGCTCTGGTATCGATCCAAAATTTGCTGTAGCAGCCCTCGGGTTTCTTGGGCGATTTCTGTCCGACCACCAGTGATAGCAAAGTCCATGGTATTTCTACCAACGATTTCTCGCACAGCACTTTCGGTAGCCTGACGTACGACTTGATCGGCAGACTCACTGACATTAAACAATAAATCTCTAGGATCACGGATGTTGTACTGCACAGCAAATTGGATGTCGATGATATTTTCATCGGCTGTTAACATTAACGCCTCTCTTGGTACCAATGTTAACTGGCTCGCGTTATCTCGCGTCCGATAACCAACTTCGACTGTTCGCACCTTCTCGACATTAACGAGCTCCACTGATTCTATTGGGTAAGGAATATGCCATCTCAAGCCCGCTGATTTCACTTCTTGATATTTTCCGAATTGGAGTTCAACTGCCTGCTCACTTTGGTCAACAACATAAAAGCCGCTAGCGACCCAAATGAGAGCTACTACTACTATCAGAAATAAGCCGCCTGTGCGCCCAATCCTCGGCACTCGTCCTTTGGCTTTTCGACCACCTCCGCTGGAGCCTCCTTGCCCAGATCCTCGTTTGCCGAAAAGGCTACCAAATCTCTTTTGTAAATCCCTTATGACCTCATCTAAATCTGGAGGTCCTTGTTGCCCATTTCCCTGACCCCACGGGTCCTGGTTTCCGGGGCCTTGTTGATTCCACGCCATTAGCTACTTCCCCTTTTTTTTCGATGGATCTAAAATTTGTCACTAGCAATAATTTTACCACGCTAGCTTCTTGTTCTAAAAAATTTTCGTACATTACACATAAGTTTTAGTGATGATAATGTCAATCTAGCCATGCAAATGCTTTCCCATGACCACGAAGGCTGTTAAGTCGGCCCTCATTCGCTGGATCAATTAATATTTCTAATAACCAATTACCCTCTTCATCTATTCGCTCTTCCTGAACCTCAGCCAGATCATAAAGCTTAGAGCGGAATTTTCCCCCTCCCTTGAAAAGAAGTAATTTTCGGGATTTTCGAGCTTCACCTAAGTTTTTTTGCAGTATTTTCCACAAATGCTCCATGCCTGCCCCGGACTCTGCCGACAACCATACTTTATTAGCATTTAGATCCTCTGAGGCAGATCTTACAGGTGATTTGTCAGTTAAATCAATTTTGTTGAAAATTGTTAATTTAGGTATCCCAAGCGCTCCAATCTCATCCAAAACATGATCTACTTCTGACATCCTCTCTTGATGATTTTCATGCGAGAAATCGACAACGTGGAGCAGTAATTGAGAAACCGTAATCTCTTCCAAGGTTGCCCTAAAGGATTTTACAAGACTAGTTGGAAGATTGCTGATAAATCCTACGGTATCAAGTAACAATACTGGTCCGAATTCTGGCACCTCAATGCGGCGAACTGTAGGGTCAAGAGTTGCAAATAATTTGTCCGCAGTATACACATCTGCACCTGTCAATCTATTAAATAGTAATGATTTTCCAACATTAGTGTAACCAACTAGTGCTACCAAAGGAATTAAATCACGTTGACGTCGACGGCGGTGAAGTTGTCTTTGAGAAGATACTTTATGCAGCTGTTTCTTCAATCTCTTGATTCTTGCGCCTATTAACCGTCGATCTGTTTCAAGCTGAGTTTCACCAGGGCCCCTCAATCCGATACCACCTCTTTGTCTTTCCAAGTGAGACCAACCACGGACAAGTCTTGTCGATAGATGTTGTAACTGCGCTAACTCTACCTGGAGTTTTCCTTCTCGGGTTCTAGCCCGAATCGCAAAGATATCTAAAATTAAACGTACCCGATCAATTACTCGGGTGTTAAGTTCTCTCTCTAGATTTCGTTCCTGAATTGGACTAATTGTTGACTCAAGTATGACCAGTGTCGAACAGAACTTATTAATTGCTTCCTTAATCGCAGTTACCTTACCAGAACTGACATATGTCTTTCGATTAGTGCTAATTTGGGAGAGCCGGATGGTGGTATCTATTTTAGCGCCAGCAGACTGCGCTAGCCTAACTAACTCCTTAACAGACTCGAAGCTATCGTTATTTCTGCAATAATCATGTACGATAATAACGCGTTCCTTGAATATCTGAGAATGATCTAACATGCCAACCCTAACCTAATTGAGTAGTAACGAATTTGCTTCCATCGCGTTTAGGAGAATGCTTTTTAAGCAGATGCTCCATCACTAGAAACTTCTTTTTCGTCAGCGGGGTTAATTTCATATGGTATCCGAACCGCACGTGAAGGAACAATGGTTGAGATTGCATGCTTATATATTAACTGACTTATCGGATTCCGCAATAAAACTACGAATGAATCAAAAGATTCAATTTGTCCCTGTAACTTGATGCCATTTACCAGGTAAACTGATACTGGAATTTTCTCTTTGCGTAATATGTTGAGAAATGGATCTTGTAGTGCCGCTCCTTTAATTTGTGGCATCAAATTTCTCCTTTTTTATTTTAGTTGTTTTTTTGTTTTGGGGGAGGAAGAAAAATAATTCAATAAATTAAACTTTCTCTCAAGAAATATCATATTTTTTCAAGTCAACATAGCTTGCAGGTATCGCATAACATGTTGAGATACGTGGATGTCGTCACTATTAAACCACACGGTATTTGGTGTGTTACGCATCCATGTATATTGTCTTTTAGCAAATTGCCGAGTAGCTACAATCATTCGCATTCTCATAGATTTATAATCAAGTTCACCTCTAAGATATTGACATACCTGGCGATAACCCAAGGATTTAAGTGAAGGCAATTCTGGATTGACGCCCCTTGCTAATATACTCTGTACTTCAATTATCAACCCAGCATCCAACATACTGTCAACACGTTCCTCAATTCTAGCATGCAACGCCGATCGATCAGCTACAGTAAGCCCCAATCTAATGACATTTTTTTTAATCGGAATAACCGACGTCGCACTCGTTTTAAATTCGAAAGCAGGATTTTTTGAATACCGATGGACTTCTAACCCTCTTTGAATCCGTTGTCGGTCATTAGGGTGTATCTTACTGGCAATATCTGGTGCAAGATTATAAAGCCTCTTATACATAGCTTCCCATCCTACCAATTCTGCTTCCGCCTGTATCTTCAGCCGGAAGCTCTGATCGGCAAAAACATTTCTTCCCAATCCATTAGTTAAGGCTGCAAAATAGAACATCGTTCCACCGACCAAGAGCGGAATCTTTTTTTGTTCATGAATTTTGCGTATGCTTTGAATCGACTCCCTGCAAAACTCACCAGCTGAGAAAACATCACTCGGTTCTCTAATATTAATTAATTCATGAGGATGCTTATCCAGAATCTCCGCTGGAGGTTTTCCAGTACCGATATCTAATCCACGATAAACCTGACTAGCATCCACGCTTACCAGACCTACGTCTAATTTTTCCGCTAAGGAAATTGCTAAATTCGTTTTGCCGACCGCTGTGGGTCCAGTTAAAAAGATGACCGGTATAGATGACATTTCAAAATTATAAGGAAACTAATAATGGTTTTCCGATAAATCTTTTGGAACGACAAGTATCTGGTTTAAATTAATACGGTCACCAGTTAAGCCGTTCCAATATTTTATTTCGTTCACAGATGAATTAAAACTCTTAGCAATTTTCGATAACGAATCTCCTTTTTTGACCGTATAATGGACTAAGTTTGCTTTTTGAATTGGGCATCCTGGCCGACTCTGGCAATAGAAATATATTCCACGAAAGATTGCAGCTACTAAATGTTCTTGATATCTAGAAATTTGCAAATTTCGAGCATCTGTGGAATTAGTTATGTATCCTGTTTCAATTAAAACCGATGGTATAGCAGGTGCTTTCAAAACAACAAACCCGGCATAGGCAACATTCCTGTTATGCAATACTGATACTCCTTTCATTTGGGCCAGTAATTCCTGCCCCAAAAGTCGACTTTCCTGTATTTTCCAATCTAACTGCATATCTAACAAAACTTCAGCTACGTCGGTCTCTTGTTGAGACAAACTTATTCCTCCCGCCAAATCAGCGGAATTTTCTCTCTCTGCTAGAAGGGCAGCCATTTCACTACTTGCACCCTTTTCAGATAATGCATAAATAGAAACTCCTCGCACATCTTGTTTTTTGAAAGCATCCGCATGTATTGATATAAAAATTTTTGCTTCCGCCTCTCGTGCAATTTTGACCCTCTCATCTAGGCTAGGATAATGATCATTATCCCGAGTCAAAATAGATGTCATTCCGCTCTGGGAATTTATTAATTTCGCGAGCCGTTTGGAAATCTCGAGAACTACATCCTTTTCTCTTAAACCGCCATAACCAATTGCGCCTGGGTCTTTGCCACCGTGCCCCGGATCAATCACCACGATATAAGGCTCATGCTTCAAATTAATAATTAGTCTATGCTTTTTTGAAGCTAAACTTTTTTTTAGCTGTATATCTGCTTCCACCTGCATGTTTAGATCTAAAACAATACGTAGTTGGCTATTAGGATTTTCACTAAATCTTATAGTTGACACCATTGGTGTTTTACTTTTTCGCGGAATATCGGTCCTGATGGTCACACCATATAGATCAATTACTAAGCGGTATGGGTCATCCAAAAAAAACGTTTTGAACTTGAATGATCCATTAGTATGTATAACTATTTGGTTGATTTCTCCATCGTCAACCTCAGATATATTAGTGATGGATGATGCTGACCAACTTGGTGCAGAATAAAACAAAATCCAAACAAAAAAACAAAGCCTGATATACGTCATTATTTCCTACTTACATAAGTTCAAAATATCGAGTTTGCCCTCTTCGATCCTGACTATCCTGCCTTCTTCTGCAGAGTGTAAAGATAATCTTAGGTCAGGAGGTGGCAACTCGGAATTGAATTTATCGGCCCATTCAACTATAACAATCGCTTTTTTCTCAAAGTAGTCACGAAAACCAATCCCCTCTATATCCTGGAAGTTATTTATACGGTAAAGATCTGCATGAACTATAAAAGCTACTGGTAAATTATATGTTTCAATCAAGGTGTACGTTGGGCTTGGTACGTTACCTGTATAACCAAATCCGCGTAAAATTCCGCGCGCTATTGTAGTTTTCCCACTACCAAGTTCCCCTTCTAGATACATTACGTTACCCAGATTTAGGTAATTTGCTAATGAAGAGCCAAAAGCTAACATTGCTTCCTCACTATTAAAGGTAATGTCGTTATTCATGAATTAGTGATGGATTGTCCATCAAATGCCGAATACATGGAAACAGGTCACTAGCGATCATTCCTCTTACCCCCTGCTTAGCTGCGATATCACCAGCCGCTGAATGAATCCAAGTACCACATAAGCTTGCAGAACTACCAATCAAACCCTGAGCTAGTAGTCCTCCTATAGTTCCAGCTAACACATCGCCCATACCTGCAGATGCCATTCCAAAATTGCCTTGATCGCATAAATACATATCGCCATTTTTTAAATGAACTAATGTGCCAACGCCTTTAAGAACAACATGCCCACCATATTGTTTCCAAATCTTTGTGACCGCCGTTAATCGATCGCTCTGCACTTCTGCTGATGGCATACCCAATAATCTAGCTGCCTCACCAGGATGTGGTGTTAAAATCCAGTTGTCCTTATAAACTTTATTCGCGGATAATATGTTTAACGCATCAGCATCTACAACTGTTGGTAATTGATTTTCTAGCACTGTCGCCATTAGGGACTTGCTCCAATTATTGACCCCTAAGCCAGGCCCAATTACGACAGCAGTTGCTGTTTTTAGATAGGGCTCTAAATCACGGCAATCCCTGATAGCATGCACCATTATTTCGGGCGCAAACGCACTCCAATAATAAAGTTGATCTGGATGTGTCAAAACTGTAACTGCTCCGGCACCGGTACGCAAAGCTGCTTGACCTGCTAAATAAGCAGCGCCACTCATCCCAGGGCTGCCGCCAATCACGAGGAGTCGTCCCGCGTCACCTTTGTGTTGCGGTTCTTTAAGGCTGCTAATTTTTTTAGTTACAAGAGAGGCATCTATTCGCCGACAAATAGGCTCCATCGAATGGAACAAACTTTGAGGCACATTGAGGTCAGAAAATAAAAGATGGCCGCAAGTTCGAACTCCGTTTGCAATTAAGGCGCCGAGTTTTAAAGATATAAAGGAGATAGTGACTGTCGCAGAGATAGCATCTGACCAAATTCTTCCTGTATCGGAATCTAGGCCAGTAGGAATGTCTAGAGATAATACCGGTTTGCCGCTTCTATTTATCTCTTGAACGCCTTTCAAAACTAAACCATCCAGGTTTCGTGTAAGACCTGTACCGACAATTGCATCAACAATGACATCTGTTTCTTTAAACATTGCTGGTTTTATTGATATTTGTCGAATCCCATAGTTCTTAACTTTTTTGAAAGCATCCTTAGCATGCTTATATTTTGGGTCACCGAACTTAACTAAATTGACATCAAAACCATGCATAAACGCTAGTGCAGCCAGCACGAAGCCATCTCCACCATTATTTCCTGGTCCACAACACACAGTGATAGATCGAGCAGTCGGCCATAAATCTTTAAGCACATTAAATGCCTCGTTACCAGCCAGGCCCATCAGCTTGCCGCCTGCAAATTCCGGCATACCCAACGCTCTCTGATCTAGTTCCCGTCCTTGTGCGACGGTGTACAATTCTTGGGGTAATCTATACATCACGGTATGATACCTCTGTTATGGAATATAGCGCACCCACTAAGGCCGATTTAATTAAATTAAAATCCCACATCCGAGGCTGGGCTGAGGAGTTCGGTTTTAGTGACTTTGGAGTTACAGATACAGATATCTCAGTTGCGGAACAATACCTCTTCTCCTGGTTGAATAAGAAACAGCATGGCGAAATGAAATACATGGAGAAACATGGCACTCGAAGAACTAAACCTGACAGTCTAATACCGGATACGATTCGTATATTGAGTTTTAAAATGAATTACTGGAAGGAGCACACGGAATGTCCTGAGGAAATATTAAGAAATAACAACTTAGCTTATATATCTCGTTATGCTTTAGGCAAAGATTATCATAAACTTATGCGTCGCAGATTGAAAAAAATCTCTGATAAAATTAGTCAACATATCCCAGGTTATCAATTCCGGCCATTTGTTGATAGTGCGCCAGTTATGGAAAAGCCTTTCGCCGTTAAAGCTGGACTTGGATGGATGGGCAAACACACCAATATAATTGATAAAGATTCGGGGTCTTGGTTTTTTTTAGGAGAGCTATATACAAATCTTCCGCTTCCAATTGATCAAGCTCAGAAAGATCTGTGTGGGACTTGCAACCAATGTATGACCGCATGCCCAACTAATGCAATCGTTGCGCCCTACCAACTCGACGCAACCCTATGCATTTCCTATTTGACTATCGAGCATAAAACTTCTATACCACCCCATTTACGTACTTTAATAGGAAACCGTATATTTGGATGCGATGACTGTCAACTCGTGTGTCCTTGGAACAAGTACGCAACCGAAACCGATGTTCAGGAGTTTGCTCCAAAACATCTCCTAGAAAATATCGACTTAATCACATTATTCTATTGGAGCCCGGAGGAATACAAATTGAATACGGCGGGAAGCCCGCTGAATAGAGTGGGATACGAATGCTGGTTGCGTAATATTGCGGTTGCGTTGGGTAACAGTTCTAGCTCGGAACGAGTAATTAAAGCACTTCAATCANGCCTCAATCATTCATCCGCACTTGTGCGCGAGCATGTGTCATGGGCATTGCAACAACATAATCACTAATTCCCGATATAAATTAGAATTCCTTCTTTTCTACTTTAAGAAAACAGTCTCGGTAATATCGTAGCTCGTCTACTGACTCTAAAATATCATCTAACGCACGGTGCCGGGCTTTTTTTCTGAACCCGGCAGCAATATCCGGTCTCCACCGAACCGCTAGCTCTTTCAAAGAACTGACATCAAGATTCCGATAATGCAACCAACTTTCGAGTTGAGGCATGTAGCGAAACAAGAACCTTCGGTCTTGGCACACCGTATTACCGCACAAAGGAGAACTCTTTTCTGCTACGTGCTCGCGGATAAAATCCAAAGTTAGACTCTCAGCTACTTCCTCGTTGATCTTTGATTTTCTTACTCTCTCCACTAGCCCGGAATCATTGTGAGTTCTTTGGTTCCAGGAATCCATCTCTCCCAAAGTTTCATCACTCTGGTAAATAGCTAAAACAGGGCCCTCAGAAGTTATATTTAGATCATAATCAGTAACAATTGTAGCTATTTCTATAATTCGATCGTAATCTGGATTAAGGCCTGTCATCTCCAAGTCAATCCAAACAAGTCGTTCAGATTTTTGATCTGTCATAATGTTTCACTTGGTTACGTTAAACACCTAAATTGGGCATCTAGGCTTTATGAGTCAAGAGCGGAATAAATATTCAGTCTAACTACTCGAGTCTTCAACTGCTTTCATACTCAAACGAACCCGGCCCTGCTTATCCACTTCCAAAACTTTAACCTTCACCGAATCGCCTTCGCTCAAGACATCACTCACGTTATTAACTCTTTCATTGGATATTTGAGATATATGAACTAACCCGTCCTTGCCAGGTAAAATATTTACAAACGCCCCAAAATCCATTAACCGTACGACACGCCCTTCGTATATAGCGCCGGCCTCCACATCTGCAGTAATTTGCTCAATACGACGCCTAGCCTCCTCAGCGCCAGCTCGATCAATGGTCGCAATTTTCACCGTTCCATCATCTTCAATGTCAATCGTCGCTCCCGTTGCTTCTGATAGCGCACGGATAGTTGAACCTCCTTTCCCTATGACATCCCGAATTTTATCCGTTGGAATCTTAATAGTAGTGATTCTCGGCGCATAGTCAGACATTTCCTGCCTTGGGCTAGAGATTGCCTTATTCATTTCCGAAAGAATATGAATCCGGGCGTTTTTTGCCTGGTGAAGTGCTTGATCCATAATTTCCTTATCTATACCCTCGATCTTTATATCCATCTGCAAAGCAGTCACCCCGTCCATAGTGCCAGCCACTTTGAAATCCATATCTCCTAAATGATCCTCATCTCCGAGAATATCTGTTAAAACTGCGAAGTCATCTTGCTCTTTAATGAGACCCATCGCGACTCCTGCCACGGGCGCTTTGATCGCTACACCCGCATCCATTAAAGAAAGGCTTGCCCCACAAACAGTAGCCATCGAGCTTGACCCATTGGACTCTGTTATTTCAGACACCACCCTGAGTACATAAGGAAATTCTTCTAGATTAGGTAGCACTGCCTCTACTGCTCTTTTTGCTAGTTTTCCATGCCCAATTTCACGTCTTTTAGGTGACCCAACTCTCCCAATTTCGCCAACAGAGTACGGTGGAAAATTGTAGTGCAATAAAAACCGATCTCGCCTTTCGCCCTCAAGCGCATCGATTATTTGAGAATCCCGATCCGTTCCTAGGGTGGTTACAACGATTGCCTGAGTTTCACCTCGGGTAAACAAAACAGAGCCATGAGTTCTCGGTAAAATACCGCACTCGATATGAATGGGGCGTACCGTTTCACGGTCTCTACCGTCTATACGGGGTAAGTTATCGAGAATTCTTGTTCGTACAATTTTCTTTTCTATCTCTTTGATGTCTCGTTTTAATGCTTCCACGGTCTTTGAGCTTACCTCTTCATCCTGATTCGCATGCTGCTCAATCACTTGGTCACGTATATTCGATAATATTTTCTGCCTCTCAATCTTATCCGGCACCTGATATCCATCGGTAACCTGTGTTTGGATAGTTTCAATATCCTCGCTACTTAAGGTGCTCACAGAACTCGGTGATTCCCATGCCCATTTCTGGACTCCAACTTCGTTGGCTAGAGAATTTATCGATGCTATCGCGGTCTGCATGGAGTCATGGCCAAAAGTAATAGCTTCCAACATTTGACTCTCTGTCAGTTCTTGTGCTTCTGATTCAACCATCAAAACTGCTTTCTCGGTACCTGCAACAACAAGATTTAACCTAGATTCTTTAAGCTGCGTTGCTGAAGGGTTCAGAATATAGTCGCCATCTATATAACCTACTCTAGCGGCTCCTATCGGCCCGTTAAATGGGGTGCCCGCCAATGTCAGTGCTGCAGATGCGCCGATCATTGCAACAATGTCTGGATCTATTTCTGGATCAACGGACATGACACTCGCGATAACCTGTACTTCATTCCGGAAACCATTTGGGAAGAGTGGTCGAATTGGTCTATCTATGAGACGCGCAGTGAGTATAGCTTTTTCCGATGGGCGTCCCTCGCGCTTAAAAAAACCTCCGGGAATTCGGCCCGCCGAATAGGTTTTTTCCTCATAATCTACAGTCAACGGAAGAAAATCCCGATCACTTGGCTCTTTCGCCGCGACCACTGTAACCAAAACAGTAGTATCGCCCATACTCGCCAATACGGATCCAGACGCCTGTCGAGCAATTCGACCGGTTTCAAGATGAATATTATGATCTCCATATTGGAATTGTTTTAATATCGCGTTCACGCACCTGCTCCTAGTTTATGACAAAGTTTCATCATCGTCTTAATCCTAACCGATCAATTAGGGCACGATATCTTTCAACATCATTTGTTTTCAAATAATCTAAAAGTTTTCGGCGCTGATTAACCATACGCAACAATCCCTGACGAGAATGATGGTCGCTAGTATGCACTTTAAAATGCTCTGTTAGATCTTGTATTTTTGTAGTTAATAACGCTACCTGAACTTCTGGCGATCCAGTATCTTTAGAGTTTCTTTGATATTGGCTCACTACTTCTCTTTTTTGTTCTGCTTTTACAGACATCGTCTTTCTCTCTGCATTTTTGCTAAACCAGTTTCACATTAAATAAGACTGGTGAAGCGGTTATTATTTCACACCCAACAACCACCCAACGCTATATACTTTTTAGATTGATGATTGTTGATTCTACTTGCCAAAGAAGGAATCCTCAAGAAAATTGCTTAATTAACCAGAGGTTACCAGGCGCTGAGGGGCAACTTTACCATCTTCTGTAACCGACCCAATTCCGAGAAACCCTGCATCGCGGGAGTACAAACGTACCCATCCATTGGTTGGCAAATCTTTAGCCCGAACTGATTGACCTCGGCAAAGATAGAACGCTGCATCTACCGAAAGAGCAACCATTGGTATATGTGATAATGCCTTATCCCCATCCAACAACTTCTTTCGACATTCAGATGGAGTTTCTAGATTTTCCAACACTTCCATTCCCAAAGATTGATCCACATCAATATTTGCAACTCGGAGTCTTCGTAAAGCTATCACATGTGCGCCGCATCCTAGTAATTCACCAAGATCGTGCGCTAATCCACGAACGTAAAAACCATGCGAGCAATCTAACTCGATTTCCATTTCTTCGCCTTCCAAACTTAACAGCTCTAGCCGATTCACTACTACTGTTCTAGGAGCTCGATCAATTTCTTTTCCTTGGCGCGCTAAACGATATAGCGGTTGTCCATTTACTTTGACTGCAGAAAACATTGGGGGTATCTGCTCTATTGTTCCCTTAAATTTGGTAAGTGCATTCAGTATAGAGTCTTTGCTTGACCTTAATTCTCTTTTGGAAAGTACTCGACCTTCTGAATCACCAGTATCAGTGGTTTCACCAAGTTTTATTTTTGCCCAATAGACTTTATCTGCATTAAGAAAGAAACTTGCTAGTTTTGTAGAGCTTCCGAAACAAAGTGGAAGTAGTCCTGTGGCAATTGGATCAAGGCTTCCGGTATGTCCACCTTTTTGCGCATAAAGCAATGTCTTCACTTTTTGCAGTGCGGCATTAGATGTAATTCCATAGGGTTTATCTAAAAGCAACACGCCATTAACTGCATCACCACGTTTATTATGTGCACGCCTACTCATCTTGAGTTAGATTTATATTAGATTCTGTCTTAAGGTTATCAATCAATTTGCTTAGATAAACCCCTTTCTCTATGCTTGCATCATATCTAAACTCGATGGTTGGGGTATGCCTAAGATCCAAAACATAACTTAGGTCTTTTCTAAAATAAGAACTTTCTGCGTTCAATAAACTTGTAATATTTTCCTGATTATCTTTAGAACCCAGAAGAGTGACGAAAACAATAGCACTTTTAAGATCCTTGGTAACTTCTGTTGCCGTAATTGAAAGAAGCCCCATATTCCAATCTGCACACTTTTCACGAATAATTCCAGGTAGTGCTCGCTTGATAAGCTCTCCTATTCTGCGAGTGCGGTCAATGCGTTGCATATTCTTGATAACTGCTAATTTTAAAGTGTTGGTCGCTGTTCAATTTTTTGATAAATCTCTATTTGATCGCCGGCTTTGATGTCATTATAGTTTTTCACACCTATACCACATTCAACTCCAGCTTTCACCTCGGAAACATCATCTTTGAATCGCCTTAATGAGTCGATTTGACCGTCAAAGATAATTACATTGTCCCGCAACACTCTAACCGGAAGGCCACGTCTTACTTCGCCTTCTACCATCAAGCAACCAGCGATAGCACCAACCTTAGATATTCTAAATACGTCGCGCACATCTGCTAACCCGACAGCTTCTTCTTTAATAACTGGGGTGAGTAACCCTAATAGTCCAGCCTTGACTTCTTCAACCACGTCATAAATAACATTGTAATAATGCGTATCAATGCTCTCTGCCTCTATTAATCGTCGTGCTGTAGCATCTGCACGGACGTTAAATCCAATAACAATAGCATTTGAAGCTGCTGCAAGGTTCACATCAGATTCATTAATGCCTCCAACCATTCCGTGAATAACGGATACTTTCACCTCTTCCCTTGATAATTTTTCCAACGAATCCGTGAGGGCCTCGACAGATCCTTGTACATCAGCTTTCACAATCAAATTCAAAGTGCGAAGTCCGTCCTCATCTAGCTGATCAAATACATTTTCTAATTTCGCTTTCTGCTGTTGCGCCAGTTTGGCGTCTTTTAATTTCCCCTGACGATACATGGCGATTTCACGCGCTTTCCGCTCATCAGAAACTACAGATAACTCATCTCCAGCAGCAGGCACGCCACCGAGACCTTGTATTTCGACTGGATAGGATGGTCCGGCCTCCCGAATAGGCTTTCCCTGATCATCGCTCATCGCTCGAACACGGCCAAATTGTCGCCCAACAAGCAGGATATCACCTTTCTTAAGTATCCCTTTTCTAACTAAAACTGTTGCTACTACTCCACGCCCCTTATCTAGCCTCGCTTCTACAACCACGCCACTGGCAGCTCCCTCCAATGGCGCTTTAAGATCTAATAAATCCGCTTGCAACGCAACCGATTCCAACAAACTTTCAATTCCATTGCCATCGAGCGCAGAGATATTGGTCATTAATACATCACCGCCCCATTCTTCAGGGATTACATCTAAGTTTGCTAATTCTTGTTTAACACGATCTGGATCTGCATTTTCCTTGTCCATTTTATTTATTGCTACAACCATAGTGACCCCTGCATCACGAACGTGATTTATAGCTTCAATAGTTTGTGGTTTTACTCCATCATCAGCTGCCACGATTAGGATTACTATATCTGTAACTTGCGCACCTCTCGCCCTCATAGAGCTAAAGGCTTCATGACCGGGGGTGTCGATAAATGTAATTTGACCGTGATCAGTATCAACCCTATATGCTCCTATATGTTGGGTAATACCTCCCGCCTCTCCCGATGCAACTTGACTTTGCCTAATATAATCGAGCAAGGAAGTTTTTCCATGATCCACGTGCCCCATGACTGTGACGATTGGTGCTCTGCGTTTCTCTGAGTGATCTTCTTTTTCGGTTTTCACAAGAAGTGATTCTGGATCTTCAGAATCTACAGCAAGCGCTTTATGTCCAATTTCTTCTACTATGAGAATCCCAGTATCTTGATCAAGAACCTGATTTATCGTAACCATAGTTCCCATCTCCATAAGCACCTTGATAACTTCAGCCGCCTTTACCGACATCGCTTGCGCAAGTTCTGCCACGGTTATTGTTTCTGGGACGCGCACTTCGTGAATAACGGGCGCAGTAGGTCTTTCAAATCCATGCTGACCCGCAGTCGTCAAAGTTATTTTTCCTGGCTTAGTAGATTTTCTCTTAGGCTTTCTTTTGCCGCCTGTCCCTGCAACAACATGGAGTTCTTCTCTATCAACACCCTTGCCCCTTTTTCTTTTTGTCTTTTCTTCGCGCTTGGGGTTTGTTTTTCTATCGTCTGAGGATTTTGGATCCTTAGTTTTAACTGTTTGAGCATCTACGAGCGGCGTTTTACTTTTTGAAGCACCCCTTGATGTCGACGGTTTTGTTTTCTTATGTTCAGAAGATCGTACAGCTTCAACTTTCGCTTCTTCTGCGGCTTTTGCTTCTTCTGCGGCTTTCGCTTCTTCTGCGGCTTTCGCTTCTTCTGCGGCTTTTGCTTCTTCTGCGGCTTTCGCTT